>JBEKVJ010000069.1:0-22263 GCA_049514105.1 Acidimicrobiales bacterium | reverse complement strand
ATCCGGTGCTGGCCCGTCCGTCGACGTGGGCTCCGTCCGTCTAGTTGTCCGGGCAGTGCTGCCAAGTCCGCCCCGTAGTAACACGCGTTACTACGGGGAGATGGCCCCCCACGTGCAACCGCGCCAACCGCAACGACGCGTCAACGAATGGAACATCAATGTTCGATGCGCCGGACATATGAACCCCGTGCGGAGAATCGAAGGAGTCATCCCCGGAGCGAGGGATCGACTCCTGGCGGCTCTTGCTCACGTTGCAAGCGGAAACACGGAACTACGGTCTCCGCTCTCGTCAGCATCGCAGGCCCCTCGCTACGAGGAACCGAGGACGCGTATCACGAGAGCGCTCAATCTCGTAAAACGTTCATCAGCGGCTTCCGCCGAGAGACGCTGCTCTTCGACTAAGGCTGTCATCCCGACACCATCCCGGAGCGAGAAGATGCCGCGAATGCGATTCACGCTCCTCTCCGGTATCTCGCCCTCGAAGTCATCCGGAGTGATCCCGGCGACGAGTCCGACCTCCAGGCACCGCCAAAGATCGACAAAATCGGTGCCCCTTGTCCTCACCTCAGTCGCCAGGCCCTTCAGCACAAGCGCACTCACCTCGTCAGGAAAACACAGCTCAACATTCAAGACCTCACCATTCAAACGATGGAGTTCAAGTCCCATTGTCACCGGGTCACGCATCAGCGCCGTTGGCAATCCAGGTACCTCTGTCGTGTAGAACTCACCAACCTTGTGATTCGTGCGCGGCCTACTTGTGTACGCCCCGACAAGAACGTCAATCGTTGCCAACCGCGTCGACTCTTCGTCACCAGAAATCCTGACAGGAACGTCGGTGAGCCTTCTCGCGAATCGATTACCCTCCACTTGCTCATATCCCAAGCCCTTGAGCCCGTTGATAAGAATTCCATTTTGGATGACGATCGGTGGCACACCAATGTCGGTGTCGTCAGTTTCTCGGTAAAGCTCGGCGCCAAGGTTCCAGCGAGCAACCAAAGCGGTAACCATGTGCCCACCGATCACCCGGTAGTCGGCGTCCTTACCGAAGACGTGCGCCAAATCGGCCAGCGCGACGTAACCGAGGTCATCCGCGACTGATGTTGCCCGCAGTACCAACCGACTCAGGGGCGCGTCAGAAGCCATTCTTGCAATTCTCCAGCGGCCTCGAGCCGATCGGCACCACCCAGATCTTGCAGATCCCAGATCATCTGCGTCGGATCGGCCATGAATACCTCCGCGTCGTTGACGGTCCCAACGAAGTCCGGTGTCGGAAAGACCGATCTGTCGTGGGGAGCACGGACGATGACGTTCGCGTCATGCGGGCCTTGAGCTGGCACGACGCCGAGAGCGGAAATCGAGAAGTCGTCTTTCGCATAGAGCACGGCAACACTCGGTCGGCGCCACGGGACGATCAAGTCCGGACCGACGTCTGCCGACACCACCACTGGGTGTTGACGACTATGAAATGAGCTCGCGCGAACGGCAACTTGAGAGGGCGAGTCGAGGCTGTAGAAATGGCGCTCCGATCCGCCCGGTCCTCCATACTCGGCCAGGAAACGATCGAGGAGCGCCTCGCGGTCGGGTCGCCACCTCCCACGACCTGACTTGTCGATGAGCTGCAGCTCGTGGAGCTGAGCGAGCACTTGTGATACCCGAGGCTGACTCACTTTGGCATGTGAAGCCAGCAAACCCGCGTTTGCCTCCTCTTCTTTTCCTGCTCCGAATCTGATGAGGGCGCGGATTATTGCGAAGCTCCCAGCGCCCCGCGGCAATCCCTTTCGTTTCGCTCTCGGAGTCGACGCGATGCGCCGCTGCTTGAGAAGCAGTCCGGGGGCGCGCAGATCGAAGTTGCCTTGGTCATCGGCCCACGACCAACCTGACTCGGCTAGTGCAACCCCGAGCGTTTCGGAGACGAATGGCACGACGAGCAGCGCTGAGCCAACGCTCTCCAGGACCTCACGCCGAAGAGCAAGGCGGGGAAGCTCATTGGGATACGGCGCGCGTTGCTTCTCCTCGACCGCAAAGCAAACCGTTTTTCGGCGCCCTCGGTCAGAATGCGAATGACGGCGTCGGGTTGGTCGCTGAGTTCGGGGGTTGCGACTTCCAGTTGCTCAACCGCAACCCCCGATGCCCGCAGGCTCTCCAGAACTGTCATAAGCACAACACGATTATAAGCACAGTGCTTAAGTTAGTCAACTACTTACAGCAACTGATCAGGTTGCGGTGGTTACCGCGCCCAAGTCAAGGGCATCGCATCGGAGCGTCCCGAGTCATCCGGCTCGAAACCGAGGTCACGAAACACGGGTAGGCGCTTCGCGTGCATCCGCTGCAGCACGGCCGTCCTGACGTCCACGTAGTCATGGACCTCCACAACCGACTTCCCCTCGGTAACGCGCATAACTCGACCGACGTACTGGATAAGACGGCCCTTGTAGGCAATCGGGAATGCGAGAAATAGAGTGTCGAGCTGCGGACAGTCGAATCCCTCGCCCAGGTAGCCACCGGTCGCGACGAGCACCTGTCCGCCAGCGGGTTCTAACTCGGCAAGCTGATCGATCACAGCTGCGCGTGCCTTCTTGCCCATGCCGCCTCGGAGTACGAGGCACGTGACGCCACGCTGAGCGACGCCAGCCGCGATCCGCTCAAGATGTTCCGTCCACTGGGTCAAAACAAGCGTATTACGGCCCCGAGCCTGCGCTTCGACGACGTCAGCGCAGACCTGAGCCGTGCGATCATCGTCGTGAACGATCCGGCGGAAGGTCTCTTGAATACCGAGGTCCAAGCCATCGAGTTCAGCGTGGTCCGTCTGGTGCACAATCAGGTCGAGTCGGAACGTCGTTCCCCGAGAGTCTTGTTTCGTCGTGTCGTATCGAATGGGGCCGCAGTACATCGCGATCATGCCCTGCAGTCCATCCCGGCGATACGGGGTCGCAGTCAGACCGAGCCATCGTCTTGCTGGAATCTGCCGAACGCATCGCTCGAACGTGACGGCCGGTACGTGATGACACTCGTCGACCACCACGAATCCGTATTCGGCAGTCAGCTCCTCGAGATCGTCCCGGCGGGCGAGACTTTGAACCATAGCGAGATCGACTTTGCCAACCTGACGGTTCCGACCGCCGCCCAACTGACCGATTGCCTTCGTAGGCAGGCCGAGGTGGGTGGAGAGTCGATCTCGCCATTGATCGATGAGCGGTTTGCGATCAACAATCACGAGCGTCGACACATCGTGATGGGCGATCATCGCGCAGGCGAGCACCGTCTTTCCCGCACCAGGTGGCGCGACAAACACGCCAAGGTCCTCTCCGGCGAGTGCTTCAAAGGCTCGTAGCTGTTCGAGCGATAGTTCCACCTTGGACTCGATCGCTTGAGACGGCAGTCGGCGCTCATCCTTACGGACATCAAGGCGGCTTCCCGCTGCGCGAACAATCGCGCTGGCCTGCTCTTCGAGGCCTCGTGGCAACAGCAACTCGCCCAGGCTTTCCCGATAGCAACGGATGAAGCGGGGAGTGCCGTGGTTCGAGAATCGAAGTCGCTCGTTCTCGTAGAACTTTGGATTGTGGAGCGACGCGAGATGCTTCAGCGAGGCGACAAGCGCAGGAGGGAGGCCAATGCGGTCCACGGCGAGCATGGCGCCGACGCTTGCGATAACGCGGCTCGGCGGCTTCGTGTCGCCTGCACTGGCTACACGCGACTGACGGTACGTGGCTCCCGGTCCAGCTCCGATCTCCTCGAGATCTCCGGCAAGCGAACTCACTGCGTCGGCAGACATCAACTCGAGCGACGAGAGGAATGCCCACTGGTCCGAGTAGGGCTCGAGGCTCTTCGGATCCAGAAACACAGTCGTGTTCGTCCGTCTCCGCTTGCCCTGGAGCGGCAATGCGATGAGATTCCCGAACGTGCCTCTCGGAAGGAGGTCCTGCGCAGGAAAGAAGCGGTCATAGCTGGCCAGATCGAGCTCTGCACGCGCGGCCATCGCTTCACGCAGCAGGTGGAACCCGATCCTACGCGCGTCCGCGGCAAGAACCGGCTCGGTAAAGAAGATCCACACGTGTGCGCCTTCGCCTGATCGGGAGCGCTCGAGAGCAGCTGGTATTCCAGATGCCAGCGCGGCGTCGTGCAAGGCCAGCGCGTCGAGCACCCAGCTGGCACCGTCAAAGTCGCAGGCAAGGAATGCACAGCGGTCATCCCTCAACAGCGGGTACATCCCAAGCTCTATCTCGCCCTCGAGATGTGAGGTGACGACATCGTCGCTCAGCATGAGCAACTCGCGGTCTGGCCTGCGAGCGTTTGCCGCTCCGCCGCGTATCGCTGGACTCCAACCACTCTTTCCGGTACGGGGGTTCTCCCACCTCATGGCGTAGACGTCATCGCGACCCCTAAAGAGTCTGCGAAAAAGCGCGACCTTGTCTGACGGCGGCGAGGTGTGATCAACCGAGGGACGTCGCGTAGCCGACTCCGGCGCGAGATCGATGAGGCGCGGGCTCCAGGTTGCTATGGATTCTGCACGCTCGGGCCGGTCGAGGCCGAGAAGCTCCCTCATCCGCGCGTTTTCATTCTCCAACTCAGCCACTCGATGTCGTAGCAGCGCAGCCCTCATCGGCTCTGAAGTCACCATGGCCATCTCGCCCCGCCGTCACCCCAACATTCTCGCTCGGCACCGCTGGCAGGGTGAGTAGACAGTCATGAGTGGGTCTCTGCCGGCATCGGAGTTCAATCACTCCGGGCGCAACCATCACATCGCCGTGGTGATGATTTCCAGTGATACGCCCAGGTCAGCGGGAATTGCCTAGTATCGCGCCAGGCTTCGATTAAGCCACTCGAGAGTCGAAAAACGTAGTCTGAGCTGGGCCCATTTCTTCTTGGAGCGGACGACATTGGAGGCTCATCGGGTCTCAGCGGGGTGTGGCGCTCGCGATTGCAAGCGCCTGGTGCTTGAACGGCCCGAACTGTGCCCACCCATCCGGCGCTATGGGCTATACCGCCTCGACCTTCGGCTCTGCGCGTTATGGACGATCTACGCGGGACAGACGTCGAGGCGGCTGCCCAATTGTGCTTCGTCGGTGCCCGGCTCGAATCGATGGCGGAAAGTGAAAGCCCGGAGAGAAGGCCCGTGCTCTCGTAGGTAGTCGAGGCGGGCGATGGCTTCCTCCACGGTGGGGACCGTCCCCTCCGGAATCCACCACAGGCACAGAATCGGCTGGTCTGGCGCCTCGAAGAATTCTCGCCGACGCCGCAGTAGCTCGACGTGACTCGACCGGTAGGCGAAATCGGCCAAGGTCTGGATCGACTCCCACACCGTGAGGTTGATGATCTCCAGCTCGTCGCCGAATGGCTTGATGCTCGTGGCGTCGCCACTCTCGTCGGCTAGACGCCACACGTACCCGGGGCTGCCTTCGGCGAGCGAGTTGATTCGAGCCAGTTCATCCGGAAGTCCTTGATCATCGGATCGTCGATCGGAGCCTTCAGACGACCGACGTTCAGTTTGGCCAAGTGCATCCCATGAGTATGCCCCTCCGCCGCCGGAAGGGCCACGAAAGGGTCAGGTCAGACCACCAGACCCCGCTGGAATCCGAAGCCACATTTGGAGCGGACGACGGGATTCGAACCCGCGACCCTCACCTTGGCAAGGTGATGCTCTACCACTGAGCCACGTCCGCGTGCGACAGGATCTTACCAAGCCTCCCGCACCTTCTCATTGCCGCATCGCATGGCCGCCCGAGCAACATGGGTGAGTGCCGCTCGCCGATCGTCGCGAGCCGATAGCTACGGTGTCTAGGTGGACCCGCGAGAGCGCCTCCTCGGCGAAGAAGCGCGACCGCTGGATTCGTCCCGGCGGCTGATCCGAACCGCTGCCAGAAGCTCTTCGAGGCTCTCGCTGACCATGCCCGAGAGGGTCCCGATATCGGGCACGGACTCTCTGCATCCGTTGATCCCGAAATAGACCGTGCCGTTGTAACTCATGACCGTCATGTTGAGCCCTGCTCCCTCAACGACTGGGCCAAGGGGATACAGCCCGACGACATGCGCCCCTGCCATGAACAGGGGGAATGGCGGGCCAGGGATATTCGAAAGCGTGACATTGAATACGGGCCGAACACGGTCGAAGACGCGCATCGAGGAGATAAGGCGCGCCGCACTGCCAATAAGGGCTGGGAGCGTGAATTCGGTCCAGTCGGTCAGCGCGTCAGCCCCTATAAGCGAGTGTTGAGTCTTTGCCTCCGACATAGCGGCAGAGATCAGTCGCAGTCTCTCGAGCGGATCGGGGATGTCAGTCGCCAGGGAGGTGAGCATGGCCGAAAGGCGATTGCCGGCGCTCAGCCTGTCCTGTTCAGCGCGCACCGAGATCGGCACGAAACCTACTAGCGGCTCGTCGGGCAGCTCACCCCTGGCGAGCAGGTACCGCCGCAGCGCGCCGGAGCAAAGGGCCAGCACGACGTCGTTGACCGTGCAGTTGAAATGGTTCTTTACTTTCTTCACGTCCTCGAGCGGCACTTCGCCGAAAGCGACGCGCCGGTGAGGCGTGATGGCGAGGTTGAATGACGTTCTCGGGGCGCTGAACGGCGACGGCGGGGATAAGACATCAGGGTCGCGATTGTGCTCGGAGATATGCAGGGCCGTCTCCATGAGGCGTCGAAAGACCCTCAAGGCCTTCACCGGGCTCGAAACGAGCTGCGCCCATGCCCCCACCAGCAGATCGATCTCGCTCGGGACGCGCTCGGGCTCCCAGCCGTCCGCATCGATTTCTGGAGGCGGATCAGCCACGAAGTCGAGCCAGGTGGCAGAGAGCTCGGCCCCCGAGACGCCGTCTATCGCCGCGTGGTGCATCTTTACGACAACCGCCTGACGGCCACCCTCGAGCCCCTCGACTATGTACATCTCCCACAAGGGACGCTGGCGGTCCAACGGCAATGCGATGATCTGACCGACGAAGTCCTCGAGTTCCACCTGGCCGCCCGGTGACGGCAGGCACGCTCGGCGCACGTGATAGTCGAGGTCGAAGTCGGGGTCCTCTATCCACACCGGGTGAGCGAGTCGAAACGGTACCTCGACCAGCCGACGCCGGAAGGGCGCCGCACGGCTCAGGCGCCGAGCCACCATCTCGTGCACTTGAGCGAACGAGAAACCGGCGGGTGCTGTCGATGGATCGAGGATGAAGACCCCCGCCACATGCATGTGATTAGTCGGCGTCTCCATGTACAAAAACATGGAATCAACGCCGCTCAGCCGCTCCACCTCACCTCGACTTTCTCACCGGCCGCTATGGCCAAAGCCCCCATCGCCGCGTTCGCTCGTTTCGAGGTGGCCCACCGCTAGGAAATGGGCCTCCTCCACACCGCAGATCACCAGCTGCGCGATTCGGTCTCCGCGGTGAACCTCGTAGGCGGTAGCAGGATCGGTGTTCACAAGTATGACTGCGATCTCGCCCCGGTAACCAGGGTCGATCAGGCCGGGCGCGTTCAGGCAGGCGACCCCGTGCTTGGATGCAAGGCCACTTCGCGACAGGACAAGGCCCGCGTAGCCGACGGGGATCTCGAGCGCGACCCCGGTCGCGACTATCGCGCGCCCACCGCCTGCTGCCAGCACGGCGTCGCTTCGGGCGACCAGGTCGCATCCGGCATCGCCGGTCCTGGCGTAGCTCGGTAGCGGCAGGTCTGCGTCGAGGCGTACGAGTGGAATCTCCAGCACGACTGCGCACCGTAGTGGAGCTTGCAAGTACGATGCGCCTCGGTGCTTGCCTGGATCGATCTCGAGATGACCGGGCTCGACCCTGTCCGCAATGTCATCGTCGAGATCGCGACGATCGTCACCGACGACGAGCTCAACATCGTCGCCGAGGGGCCGGACCTCGTGATCGCTGCGACCGTGGATCAGCTCGCCGACATGGACGAGGTCGTGCGCCGGATGCACACCACCTCTGGGCTGCTCACCGCGATCGCCAAGTCGACCGTGACTGTCGACGAGGCAGCAGCAGCCACCGTGGAATTCCTCAAGTCACAGCTCCCGACGGCGGGCGCAGTTCCGTTGTGCGGGAACTCGATCGCGATGGACCGCAGCTTCTTGCGCCAGTACATGCCCGCGGTGGACGACTACTTCCACTACCGGACAGTCGACGTCTCCACATTGAAAGAGCTGTGCAAGCGCTGGTACCGCGAGGTGTACTCAGCTCGCCCCCAAAAACTCACCGCCCACCGTGCGCTCGACGATATCCGCGAAAGCGTCGCCGAGCTCATCTACTACCGCGACAAGCTCTTCCGCACGCCTGAGGAGATGAAGGCCTTGGTGGCTTCAGTCGAGGTTCCGGCGGAGCCGACGCTCGCCACGAGCACGGAACCTGGCGCTGAAGGCGTCGCGGACCAGCCGAGCTAGCCGGATCCACGGTGAGTCTCGCCAACGGGGCGAAGCGCGCTCTGCCGTTGCGAGGATGGAGTCACGAGGAGCGTTCCGATCGGGCCCACCGTCTCGTCGTGGGCGGGCGCACGCTCGAGCGCGACCACCACCGCGTCCCAGCCCTGAAGCCGTGGCGGGCGGCGATCTGCTCCTCGGCCCGATCCAGCACGACGCGAGCGTCGAGGTAGCCCCGCTCGAGCAACTCCTCGGTGTGAGAGAAGTCCTGCCACAAGATCTCTTCGACACCGGACTGCTCCAACACGATGACGTCGACGTCATCGGGAACCGCGGCGAGGTCCCGACGCAACCGGGTGCGGATCGACAAGCCGAACGCGACGAGCATCGCCTCATATGGTCGCTCGTAGTCCACAGAGCGGGAGTTGACCCCGCTGCACAAAAGGACATAGATGCGGCTCGCACCGGCGGCCAGAGCTACCGACAAAGGTGTGTTGTTGACCACACCCCCGTCGATGTATCGACTTCCTTCACGCTCGATTGCCGGGAAGATCGCCGGCAGCGCAGCCGAGGCGAGCACCGCGTCGAGCGCTGGTCCCTCCGTCAGCCACTCCTCGACTCCATCGTCGAGGCGGGTCACAACGATGGTCAGCGGAACTAGGGAGTCCTCAAGACGATCAAAGCGCAGGAAGCTGTGCACGAGCCGCCGCAGGCCCTCGATCGGATAGACAGCATCGCGGCGCTCGACAAACCGCCACGAGCCGTGGAGGCGGCCCTTGGGGAAGACATCGTTGCTGGCCACGGTGCGCCACATCTCGGCGGCCAGATAAGTCCCTTCTAGGGAGGGCTGACCCGCAAAGAAAGCTGCGTTTACCGCCCCGATCGATGACCCGACCACCAGATCGGGGACTATCCCGCGCTCGCACAGAGCACGCAACATCCCCACCTGGCAGGCGCCACGATTGCCTCCCCCCGAAAACACGAAGGCGGTCGCGACCGGATCGGGGCTCCGCGACGGCAATCCGATAGAACCGGCGATGGGCAAAGGATGTGGCGGCGTGCCCTCTAGGAACGGTCTCGGGGTGACTCCGAACACCGGCACGGGCTCAGCGCATCACTCGGCCATGACCGCGATCACAACCCTGCCCCGGGTATGGCCCGAGAGAATCTCCTCCGCCAGCACAGGGACCCGCTCGAGGGGCTCGACCACGATCATCTCCTCGAGAATCGCCGGCGAGAGATCAACCGCGAGGCGCTCCCAGGCCTGCCGGCGGAGCTCGAGCGGAGCCCGCACCGACTCGATGCCTGCCAGCATCACACCCCGGAGGATGAATGGGCGGACGGTTGTCTCGAGCTCGGCTCCACCGGTCAGCCCGCATGCGGCCACACACCCCCCCTCGCGGATCTGGCTAAGCATGCTGGCGAGAGTCGAACCACCGACGACGTCGATCCCGGCTGAGAAACGCTCCCTCCCAAGCGCCTTGCGCGGTGCGTCGGCGAGATCCGATCGCGCTAGCACCTCTTGTGCGCCGAGACGACGCAGGTAACCCTCGTTCTCGGGCCGTCCAGTGACGGCGGCGACCGTGTAGCCACGCTCTGTGAGCAGCGCCACGGCGAGGCTGCCCACACCGCCCGACGCGCCGGTGACCAGGACGGGCAGGTTCGCAGCCGTCTCGGGGCTCAAGCCGCTGTGCTCGAGGCGCATCAGGGCCAACATGGACGTGAGTCCGGCCGTGCCAAGTGACATGGCCCACTTGGCATCGCGATCCTCGGGGATCGGTACCGGCCAGGCCGGCCTCACACGGGCCAGCTCCGAGTAACCACCCCAGTGCTCGTCACCGAGGCCCCAACCAGTGCAGATCACCCGATCTCCGACGCGCCACGATGGATCGGCTGAGATCTCTACCTCACCCGCGAGATCGACACCGCAGACCATCGGAAAGCGCCGTACGACCCGGCCCCTGCCGGTGACGGCGAGACCGTCTTTGTAGTTGAGGCTCGAGTAGGCGACCCGCACTGTCACCGCCTCGTCGGGAAGATCGTCGCGATGAAGCTTCACGAGCCGACCGGACGGCCCGTCTGGCTCAGCGGCAAACACGGCCCGGAACGTCTCGGCGTGCGCAGCGTCGCGCTCAGACACCTTCACGTCCCGCACGCTATCGGTCAGTCGTAACTCGCGGGCCCCAGCAACCGACGCAATAAGCTCTGGCGTATCGCCGCGACAGGTCCCGCCCAAGCACCGCCTGCGATCGTGGGCTACTCGGGGACTCCCCTGGCCAAAAAACTCGGGGTCCGCGAAGAGTCCACCGTCGCTCTCGTGGGTGCCCCCGCGGATTTCCTCATACCCAATCTGCCGACCGGCGCAACCCTGCGACGCTCGGCGCGGGGCCGCAGCGAGGTGACAGTTTGGTTCGTCCGCTCGGCTAGCGAGCTCACGAGGCGCATCGCCGAAATGGCGGGCCGGGCCGACAAGAGCGCCCTTTGGATCTGCTGGCCGAAAAGGTCCTCTGGCGTCAGCACCGACGTCACAGAGCACGCGGTACGGGCGACGGCCATCGCGCATGGGCTCGTGGACTTCAAGGTCGCTGCGATAGACGAGACCTGGTCAGGGCTTCGTTTTGCCATCGCCTCGAATCTGACTGACCGTGCCGGAAGCTGACTCCGCCAGCTGCGCGATGCCCGGTCGCGACGACACTCCTGTACGGATGCTGCGCGTGTTCACCGACGAGGACGGGCATTGGGGCAACCCCCTCGGTGTGATCGACGGAGAGTTAGTCCTAGCTGGCGACCGGCAACAGGTGGCACGCGCGCTGGGCTTTAGCGAGACGATCTTCATCGACGACTACGCTAGCGGCCGGTTGCGTATCTTCACCCCGTCGGTCGAGCTCCCCCTCGCTGGTCACCCGCTAGTCGGTGCGGCCTGGCTTCTGAGCCAGCTACGACGACAAGAATCCGGTGTGTTCGAACTCCGGCCTCCGGGAGGGCTCGTGAGCGCGTGGCGCGATGAGGCGGGCAGGGCTTGGGTCGACTCGCCGCTTGCCACCTTGCCGGACTGGACCCTCGTCGAGCTCGGCTCGCCCGAAGCCGTCGAGGAGCTGACCGGACCGCTGAACCCTGACCATGACCATGTCGTTTACTGGGCGTGGCTCGAGATCGGTTTCATCCGGGCACGCTGCTTCGCACCCCGCTTCGGGGTCGCTGAGGACGAGGCGACCGGCTCGGCGGCTCTACGACTCACCGCCTTTTTGGGCGAGCCGCTCCAGATCCGCCAGGGCAAGGGCTCCTTGCTGCACGCACGCCCGCTCGACACCGAGCGAGCATGCGTCGGCGGGACGGTCGTGGAGGACGTGGCGCTCCGCTTGCCCTGAGGCCCCTCTGACGACAGTTGGGCTGCCTATTTATGAACTGTTGACGGTTCTCGTGCCCATATTCACGCTCTGTTGACACCCGCCGCCGGATGCTGGACCCATGGCTGATTTCTTGGCAGTGCTAGGCACGTTGGCTTTCGTCGTCGTCTCGTTCGGCTTGCTCATCGGACGTGAGACCAACATCGCCCAATTCGGTTTCCTGGGCTCGGACTGCATCGACGTCCTGCAGCTGAACACGGCTTGCCAAAATTGAGGCCAACACCTGAGCGCCCCGCCACGGCTTTGTCGCAGCTTGGCCGCATTCGCCGAGCAGCGTGCTGAGCTAAGTTCCTCACGAGCAGGCCAGCATCGAAAAGAGGGTCGCGCAGTGGGGATCGAGCCCAGCACCGAGAGCGAGTACGACGAGGCCGGGGACGAGTCGGACGAATCGGTCGAGCCAGCGGGCAAGTTTCGCGTCTACCTCGGAGCCGTAGCCGGAGTCGGCAAGACCTGGGCGATGCTGGACGAGGGGTGGCGTCGCTACAAGCGGGGGGCGGACGTCGTCATCGGCTTCGTCGAGACCCATGGCAGAGCCCACACGGCTCAGCAGATTCGCGACCTGCCGATCGTCGCACGAAAGTCATGCGAGTACCGGGGAACGACCTTCGAGGAGATGGACCTCGAGGCCGTGCTGTTACGCAAGCCCGAGGTCGCCCTCATCGACGAGCTCGCGCATACCAATGTTCCCGGTTCTGGCCCACACGCCAAGCGTTGGGAGGACGTGCTCCAGATCCTCGAGGCGGGCATCGGCGTCGTCAGCACTGTCAACATCCAGCACCTCGAGAGCGTCGCTGACGCGGTCCAGCAGATCACCGGCGTGAGTGTGCGCGAAAGGGTCCCCGACTGGGTCGTTCGCCGTGCCGACCAGCTTGAGCTGATCGACTCGTCCCCCGAGCAGCTGCGCCGGCGGATGCTGCACGGCAACGTCTACCCGCCCGAGAAGATCCCCGACGCCCTCAACAGCTTCTTCCGGTTTCAGAACCTTGTCGCATTGCGCGAGCTCGCTTTGCGCTTTGTCGCCGATGAGACCGAAGAGGAGCTCTTGGGGTACCTCGTCGCCCGTCACCCCGACATCGTCTGGGACACCGCAGAGCGCATCATGGTGGCCGTATCGGCCGCTCCCGGCACTGACGCCGTGCTGCGCCGCGCCGCTCGGATCGCGCTCAGGGCACACGCGAGCTTGCAGGCGGTCTATGTCGTCGGTGATGACAGTGCCCGCACGGCATCCAAAGAGGCGCTCGCGGCGATCAAGCATCTCGCCGAGGACCTCGGGGCGAGCTGGCACGAGATAACCGCCGACGATCCGGCCCCGGCCCTCGTGCAGTTCGCGAGGGACAACCAGATCACCCAGATCGTCCTCGGGGCGTCGCGCAGGTCCAGATGGGAACAGCTGACAAGCCGGGCCTCGGTGGTACTGCGCGTATTGCGCTTCGCCCGCCAGGCAGGAGTAGACGTGCACGTGATCGCCCGCTGGGGACACGGTGCTCCGCTCAGTACTTTTCCGGGTCCCGAAGACGGCGGGGAATGACTCAGGCCGCCCGCCTTGGGGACCCGAGGAGGACGGCCTGAGGAATTAAGTCCAGCCTACTCAGCAGACTCGGCTTGAGGCGAACTCTGCCTCAGCGGGCCTGGGAACCTCGCTCAAGGCGCCAGCGACGCAGCGAGGCCGAGGCCTGCCGGCGGGCCATCTGCCAGCTACGCGGCTCGACGAGCCGCTCCAGGTCCTTGTTGTGGAGCTCAATTATCGCCCTTGTGTTCTTGGGGCTCATCATGATGTGTCCCTCCTTTCGGCGCATTCGCGGCGGGGTCTTCACCCCTGCGTGTACAAACAGACTCTACCACTCAATTATTGCCATCTGACCTATGTTGTAATATAGTTATCTGCCTATGCAGCTTGTAGACTCGTCGACGAAGGCATCTGAGCCCACGATCTCGATAGGCCCTTCAATCGCCGTGGAGCTTTCCTGGATCCTTCTCGCGGCAAGACGCGAGCCGCTCCGCGATACCCAGCCCGCACTCGCGGCCTTCTACCGGGACGCGGCGGGCCTTGGTGAGCGCGTGCGCAAGTTCTGGCCGGACGCTGTCTCCGATTTCGGCGAGGAGCTCGTGCTGGCGGACGGCGCCGGCGTCATTGACAGCGTGGAGATCGAGAAGCTGCTCGCGGGTATCGCCGAGGCAGCCGCTCGCGGCTCAGGCGAGCTTCGCCTTGCTTCAGAGGACGAATCTGACCGGGCCGTCTTCCTCGATCGCCTGGAACGCCTGCGGCGCTCCACTCGCTTGCGCCGCGAGTACGTCTCGATGCTTCGCGAGCTTTGGGACAGCCTCGGGGCAACCTGGCAGAACGACGGACAACGGGCAGTTGAAGCTGCGACGAAGCGCTACAGGCACAAACTCGAGCGCGGCTCGAAGTGGTTCGACCTCGTCGTCGCCGACTCCGGGCACCTGTCCGCCCACCTGCCTGGACTGCTCGAACGGGTCGCACCCGTCGGCGCCGTGAGGATCGCGCCAAGCTTTTTTTCCGGCCAGGGCCTGCTCTTAGACCTCCCGAGCGGCATCCTCGTCGGTGTGCCTGCGGGCGCCACGGACCAAGTCGCGCGGGAGAGGACCGAGCGCGTTGCCAAGCGCCTCAAGGCTCTCGCGGATCCGACCCGCCTCGCGATCGTCTACAGACTCGGCGAGGGCTCCATGACCGTCGGTGAGATCGCGGGCGCCTTCGAACTAGCCCAGCCCACGGTCAGCACGCATGTGAAGATCCTGCGCGAAGCAGGTGTCGTGAGCGGCTCGCGCCACGGCAACCGCCTTGAGATCGAGGTGCGCACACACGCAGCGAACGAGCTCGTCGAGGAGCTGAGGGCTCTCGTGAACCGCTCGCACGCAAGTGGTAGGCACGACACCTGAGCGCCAAAACGCCGACCGAGGACCCCTCAGCGCTTTGGTAGCTGACGGGCGGTCTTAGCAAGCGCCTTGTAACGCTTTCGTGCTTCGGCCCGCTCGCGCGGGTCGACCCGAGTTGCAAGCTGGCGTTGCTCGCGGCGCAGGTTCTCAAAGCTCGCGTAGCGGTCGGGGTCAAGGCGTCCCGTTTCGATCGCCTCTTTTATGGCACAGCCCGGTTCGCTTATGTGTCGGCAGTCAGAGAAACGGCATGCTGCTGCCAATTCCTCGACCTCGGCGAAGGCGTCAGTTATGGCTTGGTCAACATCGGCCAAAGCGAGCGCGCGAAGTCCTGGGGTGTCGATGAGCATCGCCCCGCCCGGCAGTCGTACGAGCTCGCGGGCAGTAGTGGTGTGGCGTCCCTTGCCGTCGTCGCGGATCTCGCCAGTTTGAAGCTCAAGCGTCCCAAGACCAAGGCTGTTCGCCAGGGTGGACTTGCCTGCGCCGGACGGTCCGAGGAGGGCGACGGTCACTCCGGGACCGAGGAAACCCTTGAGATTGTCGAGACCGGCACCGCTCAGCGAGCTGACGGCCACGACATCGCCGCTGCCGATCAGTCGCGAGGCGGCCGCTACAGCGCCCGCAACGTCGCTGGCAAGGTCCGCCTTGGTCAGTACCGCGACCGGAGCGGCACCGCTCTGCCATGCGAGCACGAGGAGGCGCTCGAGCCGCCGCGCCCTGAAACGACCCTCGAGCGAGCAAACGACAAAGACCCGGTCGACGTTGGCGGCGAGAACCTGTGGCTTGTCCGGACTACCGGCGCTGCCGCGCACGATCGCGCTACGGCGCCCCAGTACGTGGGTGACCGTACCCTCTTGCAGAACTACCCAGTCACCGACGGTAGGAGCCCGGAAAGGATCACGGTCATGCGACAGCTCGGCGGCGACCGGGGCGCGCACTTCGCCGCGTTCAGTGAGCACCGTAAGCACGCTGCGGTCGACGCGGGCGACGCGTCCCACTGAAGCAGCCGTCGAGCTGAAAGGCGCGAACGCGCTGGCGAACGGCTCCCCCCAGCCGAGAGCGGCCAGTGTCGCTGGTGGATGTTCGATATCTAAAACAAGACGTTGGTGCTCCGGCGAAAGGGTCGGCTCGAATGGGTCCTTTGCGAGCGGCTCGCTCGAGTCTGCGGGTGAGTCTGGCAACGAAAGCTCCTTGGATGGAGCGCTCGGGCGTCGTCTGGCTTTGTTGAGAACGAGGCGGTTAGGCGACACGAGGCCCGAGCGCGCGGTCAGCACGCATGACACGGTGAGATTCGAGTTTCATTACGGCTGACCTCCTTTCGCTCGACAGGCCCGACTACGAATTGTTACCAGGTCTGCATCCGAGGTGTGCCGCCGCTGTGCTTTTCCGCTAATGCGCTGCTTGGCGGGCCGCCACGACCGCTGTCAAAGGTCGCCTGCCCTTTCCGCGCGACCCGCGACGGCCTAGAATCGCCCAGGACCCGAGTCGAACTCGGGTATCGATCAGAGCGAGCTCGAAGCCTCGCGCAAAACTCAACCAGGTCTCCTTCGATTCCTGCGGGATACCCGTGCATCAAAGCAAAGGACAGGACATGGGAATTCTCGTAGTCGACCCCGCCAAGGACCACGCTCTGGTCGAAGAGCTCGCCGGTCCGACCGCCGGCTTGTTCAACCGCCATCTCGCCGCATCCAAGCAGTGGTACCCATTCGAGGACGTTCCTTGGGACACGGCCGCCGACTTCGCCGAGGAGGCCTGGAACGCCCAGCAATACCCCCTTTCCAAAGGTGTTCAGAGCGCGATCATCGTCAACGTCCTTACCGAGGACAACCTGCCTTACTACACCCACACCCTCATGTCACCCATCGGCCCGGACCATCCGCTTCGCGATTGGAGCCGGCGCTGGACCGCGGAGGAATGGCGGCACTCGGCTGCCATCAGGGACTGGATTCTCGCCACGCGGGCGATCGACCCTTACCGTCTCGAGGACGATCGCATGGTCCAGATGTCAAAGGGACAGGTCCCCCAGAGCCAGAGCGTGGCGGAGATGATCTCCTATGTGAGCTTCCAGGAGCTCGCCACACAGGTGGCGCACCGCAACACCGGTATGGCCCTCGACAAGACCAAGCGGGGAAAGAAGATCATGTCCAAGGTCGCCGGCGACGAGGGCCTTCACCATGCCTTCTACCGGGACCTCGTCCTCGCCGGCCTCGAGATCGACCCCTCGACGATGGTGCTGGCGATCCAGAGCGAGCTGCGCAACTTCAAGATGCCGGGCACGGGCATACCCGGTTTCGAGCAGCACGAGGTCGAGATCGCCCTCGCAGGGATCTTCGGGGCCCAGCAGTTCGTCGAGGCCGTCGTCAAGCCGACTCTTGGCTACTGGCACATCTTTGAGCTCGAGGGCCTGAGCCCAGAGGCCGACAAGGCCCGCGACAAGATCTTCCGCAATGTTGCCGGCCTCACGCGCCTCGCGGCCGCCCAGCAGGCACACATCGCCGCCCTTCACGCCGGGGTACCCGCCGGGACGCCGCCTCAGCCCCAGTAGCCCTCGAAGACCCTGAGCGCCTCGTCGACCAGTTCCGGACCGACTACCTCCACACGGCGCTGGCCTTTGGCGAACACCTCCCGACAGGGAAGGTCCATGGTCGGGTTGTCGGGATGGTTGCCCGTAAGACCCAAAAGGCCGCGCTCGCCCAGGCCGTAGACGACACGTCCGATCCCCGACCAGTAGATGGCCCCGGCGCACATGGCGCAAGGTTCTGCATTCGTATAGAGCGTGAAACCGGCCAGCACTCCAGGCTCGTAACGTCGCGCCGCCATCGCGGCCGCGACCGTCTCGGCATGCGCGGTAGCGTCTCGCACCGGCAGGAGTGCTGCGTTCTCCTGCTCGATAACGACCCTGCCCGCGGCATCGGCAACGACGCAGCCGAAGGGCAAGTTGCCGCCTTCGCGTGCTCGCCTGGCGACGGCAAAGGCCTCGCGCAACAACTGTGCGTCGCGGTCCTCGAGCTCGGTCACGGGCTCTAGATGCCTCCAGGCGCCGCGGCCAGCTCGGCGCGGACCTCCTCGACAAGCGCCTCCTCGGCGACGATGCGGGACTCGTCTTTTTCACGGCGCTTGAGCTCTATGCCGCCATTTTTCAACGAGCGCTCGCTCACGGTGAGCCGAAGCGGAAGCCCGATCAGGTCCGCGTCGGCGAATTGGACGCCGGGACGCTCGCCGCGGTCGTCGAAGAGCACCCCGATGCCGGCCGCTTCGAGCGCCCCATAGACGCGCTCGGCCGCTTCTCCGACGGGCGAGTCCGATCCCCGCAGCATGCTCAGTTGTACCGGGTAGGGCGCCACCGATACCGGCAGGCACAGCCCACGCTCGTCGTGGTGCTCCTCGGCGATGCAGGCGAGCAGGCGCCCGACTCCGATGCCGTAACAGCCCATCACAATCGCCTTGGAGTTCCCGTCCGGGTCCAGATAGGTCGCTCCGAATGACTCTGAGTACTTGGTGCCGAGCTTGAATATGTTCCCAACCTCGACGCCGCGCTCTGTGCGTAAAGGCGCGCCGCACACCGAGCATCCGTCGCCGTCGTCGACCGAGACGATGTCGGCAACGAGATTGGGCTGCCAGTCCCGCCCCGCATTGGTATCGAGCAGGTGCCAGCCCTCCTCGTTCGCCCCGGCGACAAGGTTCGGCGAGGCCATAACAAGCTCGTCAGCGATGACTTCTGCCCCGACAAGGCCGATCGGGGAGGCAAAGCCAGCGACGGCACCGATCGAGGCGATCTCCTCGAGGGTCATCGGGCGCAGCTCGGCTCCCCCCAACAAATTGGCGAGCTTGGCCTCGTTGAGATCCGTATCCCCTCGGACGACGCCGACGATTGGGCGCACGACCGATTCGCCCTCCTCGTTGCGGTGTTCGGCCGCGAGAAACACGATCTTGGCCGTGCGGGCCTTCGGCACCTCCAGCATCGCCGCAAGCTCCTCGATCGTGTTCGCGTGCGGCGTCTCTACCCGGCGCGCCTCGCGAAGCTCTTCGGGGCCGGCGGCCGGTTTTTTGGAGATGGCCACCTGGCGGTTCTGCGCGTACCCGCAGGCGTCACAGAGCACGAGGGTGTCCTCGCCGAGCGGGGTCAGGTACATGAACTCGTGTGCTGCGCTTCCTCCCATGAGCCCGACATCGCCGCCGACGGCGATGACTGGCAGGCCGCAGCGGGAAAAGATCTTGAAGTACGCCTCGTAGTGCGCCCGGTACTGGACATCGAGGCCGGCCTCGTCCAGATCGAGGCTATAGGAGTCCTTCATCGTGAACTCCCGGGCGCGGATCATCCCCGCGCGCGGGCGTGGGTCGTCGCGCCATTTGATCTGGATCTGGAACACCAGGCGCGGTAGCTGCCGGTAGGAGCTGATCTCGCCCGCGGCGAGGGTCGCGACGACCTCCTCGTGTGTCATGGCGAGCACCATCTCGCGGTCGCGCCGGTCCCGAAAGCGCGTCAGCTCGGCGCCGATGCGCTGATAACGGCCGCTTTGCTGCCACAGCTCGGCCGGATGCACAACAGGCAGAGACACCTCCACGCCCCCGATCGCGCCCAGCTCCTCGCGCAGGATCTCCTCGATGTGCATCATCGCCTGCCAGCCAAGCGGGAGGTAGGAAAAGATTCCCTGGCCGAGCTGGCGGAGGTATCCGGCCCGAAGGAGGAACTGGTGACCCGCCGACTCGATCCCGGCGGGCGCCTCTCGCAACGTCTCACCGAACAACCTCGACATACGCACCGCGACGGCCTCCTTCGCCAGCTTGTTTGGCAGAACCTACTCGGACAACGTGCTCGTCTGAGAGAAACCACTTGCGCTACAGCCCGCGTAACGTGTTAGTCTCCGCTAACGTAATGTTGTGCCCGATCTCGTGGCAGTTCTTTCCGAACCAAACCGGCGGCGGCTCTTGGAGCTGCTCTCGACAGGCGAGCAGACCGTTAGCCAGCTCGCCGCCCAGTTCGGGGTCACCCGCTCGGCCATCTCGCAACACTTGGGGGTGTTATCCAGTGCAGGGCTCGTGCAGGCTCGCCAAGTTGGCCGGTTCCGCTACTACCGGCTCGACCCGCTGGGCATGTCGGCGCTGCGCGAGGCCCTCGAGGTCTTTTGGACACATGAGCTCGAGGAACTCGCGACCGCCCGGCCGCCGATCGGAGGACACGACACAATGACAACCGCAGAAAAGTCCGTGCTGGTGCCCCTCGACCCGGACGCGACTTTCGCCCTTTTGACCGAACCGGAACGTCTGCGACGCTGGCAGGCCGTTACGGCCCGAGTCGAGCTTCGCGCCGGCGGCGAGTACCGCTGGACGATCGTCCCCGGTCATACGGCATCGGGCACCATCACCGAGGTCGAACCCGGGCGGCGCCTTGTGTTCAGCTTCGGCTGGGAGGGGACCGAGGAGCTGCCCCCGGGGGCCTCGACGGTCACGATCACCCTGGAGCCGATCGAAGGCGGCACGAAAGTCCACCTCGTCCACAGCGGCTTGACGCCCGAGCAGGCAGCCGGGCACCTCGAAGGCTGGACGCATTACAGCGAGAGGCTCGTTGCCGCCGCCGAAAGAGGTGACGCCGGAGCAGACGAGTGGGCAGGCGCCGAGCCGAGCGACCCCCTCACAGCGGCGGAGGCGTCGCTCGCCATTTGCCAGTTGGCGCTGCGCGACCTCGGGCCCGACGACGCGAGAGCACAAACCCCGTGCGCGCGCTACAGCCTCGAAGACCTCGTCGAGCACCTTGTCGGCTCGCTCGTCGCCCTCGGCAAGGCTGCGGGTGCAACTGCTCACGGGCCAGGCCCACGAAGCGACACCGCCGAAGCTCGCGTGGCTGATGCTGCCCAGGCAACGCTCGAAACATGGCGCAAGCGCGGCCTCGAGGGCACCGTGCACCTTGGCCAGTCCGAGCTGGCAGCGACGCGCGCCGTCGACATCTTGCTGCTCGAGCTTTTGGTGCACGCCTGGGACTTCGCCCGGGCTACGGGGCGGCCGATTCAAGTGGACGACGCTCTCTCCGGCTTTGTCCTTGAGCACGCCCGAGGCTTGATAGCTCCGCCGATGCGAGACGGGGACCGCTTCGCGGCCGAACGTGACGCCGGGCCCGACGCCGATAATCTCGCCCGACTGGTGGCCTTCACCGGCCGGGACGCCTGAACGGCCCCGTTAGCGAGCTCTGCGTCGCTCCACCCACCCGAACCAGAAGAAACCAGAAAGGAACCGCCATGCCAAAGCGAACCAGTTACGCGCAAGGTACCCCGAGCTGGGTCGACCTGCAGACGACGGACCAGGATGCGGCCAAGGCCTTCTACGGCGAGCTGTTCGGCTGGCAATTCGACGACCAGGCAATGCCCCAGGGTGGCACCTACTCGATGGCCCTAAAGGACGGAGATGTCGTAGCCGCGATATCCCCGCAGGTGCCGGAGGTGGTCGCGCAGGGGCTTCCCCCGTTCTGGAACACCTACATCACAGTCGAGGATGTCGACGCCACCACCGCCGCCGTCGAGGGTGCAGGCGGGCAGGTCTACATGGCGCCGTCCGAGGTCATGGACGCCGGGCGCATGTCGACGGTGGCCGATCCCACCGGGGCGGTTGTCAACTTCTGGCAGCCCCGCAAGCACATCGGCGCGACGCTCGTGAACGAGCCTGGCTCGCTCATCTGGAACGAGCTGTTGACCGACAATGCCGAAGCGGCCTACTCCTTTTACGCCACTGTCCTCGGGCTCAGCACCGAGGCGAGCGACCTCGGCGACATGGCCTACACCGTGTTCAAGGCCGGCGACAAGATGGTCGCGGGCTCGATGGCGCCGCCGATGGAGAACATCGCAAACCACTGGCACGTCTACTTCGCCGTCGATGCGATGGGCCCAGCCCTCGATAAAGCGCGCCAGCTCGGGGCCAAGGTCCTAAATGGCCCGATTGCGACTCCAATAGGCGCAATGGCGACACTGATTGACCCCCAGGGCGCCGTCGTCAGCCTCTTCGAGCCGACCGGTCAGGGCGAGTAACCCTCAAGCCTTCGGGCCATGCCCCGAGCCAAGTGACAAGAACCCGACGATCGGAGCAACGATGAGTGACACCTGGCCCATGATCCAAACCGAGCGGGAGGCGTGTGCCGAACTGTTCGCGAGCCTTAGCGCCGAACAATGGGCGGCGGACACGTGGTGCAAGGCCTGGTCGGTACGCGACGTCGCGGCTCATCTCGTCGCCTCAACGCGTCAGACCCCGGTCAGGTTCTTAAGTGGGCTCGCCAAAGCCGGCTTCAGCTTCGACAAGATGGTCTACGCCGACGCCAAGCGCATCGGCCAGGCCGACACGGCCAGCCTCGCCGCCGAGATGCGCTCGGCGGCACTGAGACGGAACCACCCGCCAGGACCTGTGACCGCGATGCTCGGCGAGATGGTCGTGCATGGCGAGGACATCCGCCGGCCACTCGAGCTAACACGCGACTATCCCGAGGCGACGCTCGTCACGGTGGCGGAGTTCTACAAGGGCTCCAACCTGATCATCGGAGCCAAGCGACGCATCTCCGGATTGCGACTCGAGGCCACCGACGCCTCGTGGGCGAGCGGTGACGGCCCAGAGGTGAGCGGGCCGATGGCCTCGTTGG
>JBEKVJ010000068.1:0-20444 GCA_049514105.1 Acidimicrobiales bacterium | reverse complement strand
GCCCTCCGAGGCCCCTTCGATCAGGCCCGGGATGTCGGCGACGACGAACTCGACGGCGTCTTCGTCCTGGCGACTGCGGCCCCCGACGCGCACGACGCCGAGGTGGGGCTCAAGAGTCGTAAAGGGATAGTCGGCGATCTTCGGCTTGGCGGCAGAGATCGTCGAGACGAGGGTCGACTTGCCGGCGTTGGGGAACCCGACGAGCGCGACGTCGGCCATCAGCTCGAGCTCGAGGTTGAGCCAGGACTCCTCACCGAGCTCGGCCTGCTCCGCGAAGCCGGGCGCGCGCAGCCTGTTGGTCATGAAGCGGGCGTTGCCCCGCCCGCCCCTGCCGCCAGCCGCAGCCAGGAAGCGGTCACCGCTCATGGTGAGATCCGCCAGGACATCTCCGTTCTGGTGGCGCACGATGGTACCGACCGGGACGGGCACGACAAGATCGGAGCCGTTACGGCCGTGGCGCTTCTTGCCACCCCCGTGCCCGCCGTCGACGGCGCGCCGATGCGGGTGGTCGACAAAGCTCAGCAACGAGGCGAGGTTCGTCGTGGCTTCGAGATAGACGCTGCCGCCCTCGCCCCCGTCGCCACCGTCCGGGCCGCCCTTGGACACGTGGGCCTCCCGCCGGAACGAGACTGCCCCCGCTCCCCCGTTGCCCGCTTTGACGTGGACCTGAGCCTCGTCGACAAAAGGTGACGCCATCTCAGGGCCTCACCGCTGGGTCAGTTCGCTGCCAGATCGGTGGGATATAGAGCGAGCACGGCCAGCCAGCCGCCTTGGCGACGAAGCACCCTTGACCAAAGACCCTCCGGCTCGCCTGAAAGGACATCTTGGTCCTGAGCAGCAAGGACGTGCCAGGAGCCCGAGTCCACTTCGTTGGCGAGCTGGCCGGGGCCCCAGCCGGCATAGCCGGTGAAGACGCGTACCCCCGCGAGCGGCACGGGGACATCGATGGGGTCCTCGTGCAGATCGACAGTTCCGAGGTCGCCGAACAATGGAGCGAAACCTGCTGTCGCGGCCACCTCCTCGAGCTCGGTGCGCCCAATGCAGATCGCCGCGCCAGGCTGAACCGGCCCGCCGATGAACAACACCGACGGCGAGACAGCAAGTCCCCCCCATCCCGGCACGATCTCGTCGACCGGGATCGGGCTCGGTCGGTTGAGCACGACCCCCAAAGTGCCCTCATCGTCGTCATGGGCGAGTATGAACACGACGCTGCGGAAGAAGTTGGGGTCAGCAAGAGTTGGAGAGGCGACGAGCAGCGACCCCTTGCTGAGAACACCGACCATCTGGCGTCTAGCGTCAGTCCTCGAGGGGAAGTACGTCCACGAGGCGACGCCCGTGACGCGAACCGAATTTCACCTTGCCGTCCGCCGTGGCGAACAAGGTGTCGTCTTTGCCCCGGCCGACGTTGTGACCCGGGTGGAAGTGCGTTCCCCGCTGGCGGACGACGATCGTGCCCGCAGATATGGCCGTTCCGTCGAACACCTTGACGCCTAGGCGCTGGGCGTTCGAGTCACGGCCGTTGCGGGTGGATCCCCCGCCTTTGGTCTTCGACATGTTTCCTCAGTCCTCGGTCGCCGTCGTGGTCTCGTCCGCGTCGGACTCGGGTGTTGCGCTCGGGCCTGCGGGGGTGTCGATCGCTGTGATCTCGATCGTGGTGTAGTGCTGGCGGTGCCCGTAGCGGCGCCGGCCCCGGGCCTTGGCCTTGTATGTGAACCCGATGATCTTCGGCCCCTTCGACAGCCCGATTACCCTGCCGGTGACGCTGGAGGCCTCGAGCGGGGCGCGGTCGGTAACGATCCTGTCCCCGTCAACGACCAGCTTGGGCACGAAATTCACCTCGTCACCTGGGGCGGCACTGAGCAGCTCGACATCGAGGAGCTCGCCGACCTGGACGCGCGATTGTTTTCCGCCGGAGTCAATTACTGCGTACATATGTCGGCAACGATAGCGCAGGGATCAGCCGAGCCCGTCGGGGAAGATGATCCCTCGCCCGCTGCACATCGGACACGTCTCCGACAGGGCCTCGACCAGGCCTTCGCCGACACGCTTTCGCGTCATCTCGACCAAGCCGAGCTCGGAGATCTCATAGACCTGGGTCGGCGTCTTGTCGCGGGCGAGCGCCGCCTTGAACGCGGCGAGGACAGAGGCCCGGTTCGCCTTGATCTCCATGTCAACAAAGTCGATGACGATTATTCCGCCGATGTCGCGAAGGCGCAGCTGGCGGGCTATCTCCTCGGCAGCCTCGAGGTTGTTCTCAAAAACCGTCTCCTCGAGGCTCGAAGAGCCCACGTTCTTGCCCGTATTGACGTCGATGACGGTCAAGGCCTCTGTCCGCTCGATGATGAGCGAGCCTCCCGAAGGCAGCCAGACCTTGCGGTCTAGCGCCTTGTGGAGCTGCTCGTGGACGTGGTGACGTTCGAACAGCGGCAGCGCCTCGCTCGACAGGTCGTAAAGCTCGACGCGCTCAGCCAGTTCCGGGTTGAACTGGGAGACGTAGTCGCGCACTATCGCGAACAGCTCTGGGTCGTCGATGAGCACGGAACGGTGTTCGTCGGTGAGCTCCTCGCGGATGATCCGCACGGCCATGTGCGGTTCGGAGTACAAAAGCGCCGGCGCCGGGAGCTTTCGCGTCCGCTCGTCGATGTCCTGCCAGCGCCCGACAAGCTGCTCGACGTCACGGCGCAGGTCCTCTGCGCTCGCCCCAGCCGCGGCGGTACGCACGATCAAGCCGTGGCCTTCAGGACGGACGTCGTCGAGAATGCGCCTCAGGCGGCGCCGCTCGCTGTCGTCGAGGCGGCGCGAGATCCCATAGGTGCTCGACTCCGGGACAAGGACCACGAAACGGCCCGGGATCGAGACCTCCTGTGTGAGTCTCGCCCCCTTGAGCCCGATGGGGTTTTTCGTCACCTGGCAGACGATCGTCTGGCCCGGGCGCAGGAGGTGCTCGATGCGGTCCGCGCCGGTCTGGCGCTCGACGTCGTCGCGGTCATAAGAAACGTCGCCCCAGTACAACACGGCGTTCTTTGGGGTTCCGATATCGACGAAGGCCGCCTCCATGCCGGGCAGGACGTTCTTCACCCGGCCGCGGTAGATGTTGCCGACGATCTGGTTGGCTTCGTCCTCCGGACGGGCCACGAAGTGCTCGATCAGCGCACGGCCCTCGAGAACTGCAATGTGGGTCGCGCCGGGTTCGACGTGCACGCACATGAGATATCGCCCGACGGGCCGGCCGCGCTTTGAGACACGGCGCGAGGAAGCTCCGTTGGCCTCGAGCCGCTCAGCGCGCGCCGCGCTCGCTCGCGCGGCACTGCGTGCTGCTCCCATTCCGGCTGCGTCCGCCGCTGTCTCGCCGAGGGCAACCTCCGCCTCGCCGGCACCGGGCGCCGGGGCGCCGGCACCGTTGCGGGAGCGTCCCCGCCCCCCGCGACGGCGTCGTGACGTGCCACCTCCGCCGGCGCCTTCGGCATTGGAGGCCCGCTGGCCTTCTTTTTGCTTCGGGGCGGGCGACTGGCGTCCCCTCCCGCTAGCCGGCTGCGGCGCGGAGACCTCCGGGGCCTTGGGTTGGGCTGGCGCAGGCCGGGTGTCGCCTATCTTCGGCTTCGCGGGCATGAGCGGCACATCCGTGCCGCCGCTCAGCGCAGACACAGCTTCGGGGTTGCGCCCACCGTAGGCCGCCTCGGGCGCATCGTTCGCGCGATCTGGCGCGTCCGGTGCGGCCGCCGGGCGGCCGGTCGTCGGATCCAACATCAGGGAGATCCCTTCTAAAGGTCGCGCCGGCATGCGGCGCGGACGGCGCCTGTCGAGCTGCGCCAGGAAGAGTCGCCTCTCCGGTGCGCTCGGACGGGTGGCCGGGATTGACAGCGAGAGCATGTTCTTTGCCGTCCCGTCCGCGAGAATCCGCGAAAGCTAGGGAGACAGGCGTTTCGGTGACAGCGAAAAGGACGAAGCAGGCGACGACCGCGACGGCTAGCGAGACCGCGGTCGTGACCGAATTTGGCTGTATGAAGGCCCTAGACGACGTCATCCTGCCGGGGAGTTTACCCCTAGACCAGCTCGGACCGGCGTGATCAAGGAGCATTTGCCGGCGGGCGAAGCTCCGGGGCGCCAACCGGGTTCGCACTCAGGTAGGTGAAGATGTCCCGGGCGACAGGAGCCGCTGCCGCCGCCCCATAGCCCGCCTGGTCGATCACGACTGCTACGACATAGCGCGGCGTCGAAGGTGGCGTCGGACCGAACGCCACGAACCAGGCTGTCGGCTGCACATTCGCGCTCGAGCTCTCGGTCGCTGTCCCTGTCTTGCCCGCAATCGGCATCCCGTTGTAGCCCAAGAAGGTGTCATAAGCGGTGCCTTTCGTGTCGTACACGGCACCCTCGAGGCCAGTCAGAATCTGTTGGTAGGTGTTCGCCGGAAGCGGTACGTGCCCGGTGACACGTGGTGCGAAGCGCTTAAGGACCTTGCCGGTCGGCGAGATGATCGAGTTCACCATCTGAGGGGCGTAACGGGTGCCACCGGTGGCGAAGGTCCCGTAGGCCACCGCCTCCTGCAGAGGGGTCACGAGTGTCTCGCCCTGGCCGAAGGCCATCTCGATGTTGTCGGCGACGCCGTAGTAGCTGTTCGGGAACGCCAACGGCGCCTCTGAGTGCTGCACCTGGCGCAGGCGCGGGCTGTCGACCTGGCCGGCGTATTCGTTGGGAAGGTCGACCCCGGTGCTCTGGCCGAAGCCGTACTCGGCGGCGACGTTCTGGATTGGTGTCTCGCCGTATCTGGCCGAGTCGAACCAGTAGTCCGCACCGAGGGTGTAGAAGAACACGTCGTCTGAGACCGTAAGTGCAGTGCTGACATTCAGCGGGCCTTGGCCCGCCTCGGCCACGCCGTTGTTGACGTTGTCGTAGTAGGTGCACTGCCCACTGCAAGGCGGCGGGATCTGGTAGGAGCCCGGGTCGTTGATGTAACCCCCGAGGCTGCTCAAAAGGCCGTCGTTCAGTGCCGCGGTCGCGGTCGCGAGCTTGAAGGTCGACCCCGGGGCCCAGCTCCCCTGGATCGCACGGTTGAGGAGGGGGTCGTGATCGGCCTGGCTCGTGAGCAGCCGGTAGTGCTGGTCGGAGATGCCCCCGACCCACCAGGAGGGTTTGTAGGTCGGCACCGAGGCCATCGCCAAGACGGCGCCGGTCTGGGGGTCAAGGACCACGGCCGCCCCCCCGTCAGCTGGTAGACCCTGGCTCTGGAGCTTGTCGATCTGGTTCGTGAGGGCGTTCTCCACGACGCTTTGCAGATGCAGGTCCATGTTGAGCACGAGGTCGTCCCCACTCACAGGCGCCTTCGAGCTGGCTGTACCGACGGCGTTGCCGAGAGCGTCGACGTCTATTACCTCCGAGCCCGGTTTGCCGCGTAGGTACAGCTCATAGGTGGACTCGAGCCCGGCCTGACCGATGACGTCGCTCGCCGTGTAGCCGTACTTGGCGAGGGCCGTGAGCTCTTGTTGGTCGATGTCGCCGGTGTAGCCGAGGATCTGGGCGGCAGTGTCACCATAGGGGTAGGTCCGCTCGGCGGTGAAGCTGACCGCTACCCCGGGGAACATGGCCTTGTGCTCGGAGAGGTAGACCATGGTCGACTGCGACACTCCGACCGCGATCGGCACGGGCTGGTAGGGGCTTGCCTGTGGGTTCAAAAGGGCTGTGTTGACATCCGCGACGCTCTCGCCGAGCAGGGCCGAAAGCCGCCCGATGACAGCCCCGGTCGCGGCAGAACGTGAGAGCGTGACGACGGGGAGCACCTGGTCGCCGACTAGGACCTTGCCCTCGCGAGAAAGAATCAGGCCGCGGGCGGGCGTGATCGGCACTGTCTGCTCCTGGTAGGAGATCGCCACCCCTTTGTAGTGCGAGCTGTGGAGCACCTGGAGAGACCAGAGACGGACGACGACGGCCGAGAAGGCGACGAGCACGATGAGGCCCATGATCGTAAGACGCAGCCCGAAACGGGCGCTCTCTTGGCGGCGCTGTTGCTCGCGCTCTTCGTCTTCGATGCGCTTGAGCGAACTCGAGCTGACGATCCTGCGGTGCCCTCCGGTCTCTTCATCGGCGGGAAAGTAGGGTGCTTGCACCGGGGTTCGCGCCCGGACGGCATCGCCGACACGGCTCGTGCGGTGCGGACGCGGTGGTGGATCCTGCGCTCGACGCGGTCGCTTGTCGCCCGGCGGGGGGCTCATCTGGCACTGCCGCTGGCATATGCCCCAGCGTCGTGGTGGGAGCCGGGCACGACGGCGACGGTCCATTCAAAGAGCCAGAAGCCGAGCGCGGCAAAAAGGACGCAGCCAGCCGACACGACCACCGCGACGACGGCGAGATCATGCAGGGGCACGCTGGGCTGGCCGATGAGCACACCGAGGCCCGCGAACAAAAGCGAGCCCCCGATACCGCCTAACAGCGCCGCCGCGAGCTTGAAGCCGAAGCTCGGCCGACCCGGGAGGGCGGAGGTCGCTAGCCCCGCCGCGAAAGCGATGAGCACGTAGCACAGCGACGACAACCCATAAGGCGTCTGCACGAACACGTCGGCGACGAGCCCAAGCACAAAGGCCATCGCTGCCCCGCGCTGCGGCCCGGCCACCAAGCCCGCCGAGATGGCGAGGAGGAGAAAGGCATCCGCGTGGGCGCCAGCGACGACAACCTGGTTCAAAAGGCCGACCTGGACGATCGCGGCCCCGAAGGCGATCAGCGCGAACCGCGCCCACATGCGAAGAGTCACCTCAGCCCTCCGATGACCGCTCGCTGCGATGAGCTGTCAGCCAGGTGCTCACGCTGGCGGTAACCACTGCAACACCGCGAGGTACTGCAGCTCGGACACGTTCACATACGGGCTCACCGAGACCTGCGAGGTGAGAGATCCACCAGGATGGCGCACCTTGGAAACGGTACCGACCGGGATGCCCGAAGGGTATGCAGCGACATCGAGACCACTTGTGAGAACCGGCGCTCCGCGGTAGGTGACGGCCGTCTCGGAGACGTCTTGGAGAGCGAGCGGGTTTCCCTCGCCCTGGCCCTGAGCCAGAGCAACATTGCCGCTCCCAAAGCGGACCCCGACCTCCGATCGCGGGTCGGTGACGAGCTGGACCACAGCAGTGCTGCCGCCGGCGGAGATCACAGAGCCGACTAGCCCCGCCCCGGAAACGACCGGCATCCCCACCCCGACGCCGTTGGAGGTACCGCGGTCGATCTCGACTGTCACGTCGAAGTTGGACGCAGGTGAGGAGATCACCTGTGCTAGCACCTCGGGGATCCCGTCCGCGAATGGGATGCGCTCCTCGGCCTTTATCTGGTCGAGCTGTGCCTGGGCCTGGCTAGCCTCGACCAGCTGGCGGCGGAGCTGGCCGACCTCGAGCTGCAACCGCTGGTTCTCGCTCAGCGCGCCGCCGTAGTCGGCCATGCCGGCGAAGAAGTTCCCGACCGGGTGCAAAACTGCGGCGATGCCCCGCTGCAAGGGCGAGACAACGTCGGCGGCGGCGTTTCGCACTGAGGTGACAGCGTGACGCGCCTCTCCTTTGTAAGCGACGGTGATGACTGTTATCGAGGCGAGAAGCAGTATCACCAGCGTAAGACGCTGGCTCGTATTGCGGCGCGAGGCGGCCACCGCGACCCCGAAGGTCAGCGGTTGGTCGAGGAGATGAGGACCTGCTTGAGCGCCTCGAACTCCTCGAGGCACATGCCACTGCCGAGGGCGACACAGTTGAGTGGGTCCGGCGCGACGACAATCGGCATGTGGGTCTCGGACTGCAGCCTGCTGTCTAGGCCGTGCAGGAGGGCCCCACCGCCCGTAAGCACGATGCCTTGTTCCATGATGTCCGCCGCGAGCTCGGGCGGGGTCCGGTCCAGGGTTACCTTCACGGCATCGACGATCGCGGAGACCGGCTCCTCGATGGCCTTGCGGATCTCCTCGGTCGTTGTGACGACGGTCTTCGGGAGCCCGGTCACGAGGTCCCGGCCGCGGATCTCGGCATGAAGCTCTTCTTCGAGCTCGTAGGCCGACCCGAGAGCGATTTTGATCTCCTCTGCGGTGCGCTCACCGAGGGCGAGGCTGTACTCCTTTTTCACAAATGAGATGATCGCCTCGTCGAGCTCGTCACCGCCGATGCGGATGGACTGGCTTACGACGATTCCGCCGAGGGAGATGACAGCGACCTCGGTCGTGCCCCCGCCGATGTCGACGACCATGTTGCCGGTCGGCTCGTGGATCGGGAGGCCAGCACCGATCGCGGCAGCCATTGGCTCTTCGATGATGTAAGCCTTGCGGGCGCCCGCGTACTCCGCCGCCTCCTGCACCGCGCGCTTTTCCACGCCCGTGATGCCTGACGGGACGCAGATGACCATGCGGGGCTTGGAGAAACGGTGCGGGTGCACGCGGCGGATGAAGTAACGCAGCATCATCTCGCAGATCTCGAAGTCCGCGATAACCCCGTCTTTGAGGGGCCGGATCGCCTGGATGTTGCTAGGCGTACGGCCGATCATGCGTTTTGCCTCGACGCCGACCGCGAGCGGGTGACCGTCCTTTACGTTGATCGCGACGACGGAGGGCTCGTTGAGCACGATCCCGCGACCACGTACGTAGACCAGTGTGTTGGCAGTGCCAAGGTCGACGGCCATGTCGCGACCGATGACGGACCACCTGCTCTCAGACATACAAGTGCTCCAGAACTAGACGGGCTTGTGGCACCAGGCTAGGGGATGAGCGCCCAGGTCACAAGAGCGGCCGATACTTTGGCGACCTGGCCGTGGGACTTTTGGCCCTAACGGCCAGGGCGCGTTGACTGTTTCATCAGTGCAATGACGCTTGACCTTTCGCGCTGGCAGTTCGGCATCACGACGGTCTTCCACTTCATGTTCGTCCCGCTCACCATCGGTCTTGCTCTGCTACTGGCGATCATGCAGACAGCCGCTTATAGGACCCGCAGCGACGCCGAGAGACATGCCAAGTGGGAAGCCATGACGCTGTTTTGGCGCAAGCTGTTCCTCATCAATTTCGCCATCGGAGTTGTCACCGGCATCGTCCAGGAGTTCCAGTTCGGCATGAACTGGTCCCTCTACTCTCGTTATGTAGGCAGCGTCTTCGGCGCCCCGCTCGCGGTCGAGGCACTGCTGGCGTTCTTCTTGGAGTCGACTTTCCTCGGGATCTGGATTTTCGGCAAGGGTCGCGTCTCGGCGCGGGTGCACCTCGCCTCTATCTGGATCGTGAGCATCGGAACCATGCTGTCAGCGCTGTTCATCCTGGCCGCGAACGCCTGGATGCAGCACCCCGTCGGTTACAAAGTTGTCGGAAACCGCGCTGTCATGACGAATTTCTGGGCCGTCATGACCAACAGCACCCTGATCGGCTCCTTCCTCCACGTCTTGTTCTCAGCACTGGTGACCTCCACAATGCTCCTGTTGGGCGTGAGCGCCTGGCATCTGTTGAAGGACCGCCGCGCAGGGCAGGCACCCAGGGCGATCTTTGCGACCTCGGCGCAGCTGGCCCTCGTAATCGGCGTCGTCGCCATAGTCGCCACGATGTTCTTCGGCGACAACCAAGCAAGGGTGATGGAACGCCAGCAACCCATGAAGATGGCCGCCGCCGAAGCCCTCTACAACACCCAGAACGGAGCCAGCTTCTCGCTTCTCACCATCGGGGACCTGTCGGGCAACCCGATCTTCCAGATCCGCCTGCCCCACATGCTCTCGGTGCTGGCCGACAACAACTGGAACGGCCCGGTGCAGGGCATAAACCAGCTCCAAGCCAAAGAAGTGGCCCAGTACGGGCCGGGAAACTACAAGCCCATCTTGTGGGTCACCTACTGGACTTTCCGCATCATGGTTGGTTGCGGCATCTTGATGCTCTTCTTGCTGGTCGCGGGCCTGTACTTGATGCGCCGCAGGCGTATGGAGCAATCGGCCTGGTTCCTGCGTGTCTCGGTGTTCGCGATAGCCCTCCCCTTTATCGCCAACACGACGGGATGGATCTTCACCGAGATGGGCCGCCAACCCTGGGTCGTCTACGGCCTTCTCAAAACCTCTGCCGCCGTCTCGCACATCGGCACGGGCTATGTCGTGACGAGCCTCGTCGGTTTCACAGCCATCTACAGCCTGCTCGCCGCGATCGACTTCGGCCTCATGGCCCGCTACGCCCGGGGTGAGGGCGAGGTTGAAGACCACGACGACGAAGCTGAGCCCGAGCCCGGTTCTGACCGGGCACCGGCGCTCGTCTACTGAGCAAAGGAGGATCGGTGCCTCTCGTCCTCGCCAGCGTCGCCTCGGCCCACACCGGCTTCGAGGTCTTCTGGTTCATCATCATCGCCATCTTGTGGTCGGGGTACTTCCTGCTCGAGGGCTTCGACTTCGGCATCGGCATCATGCTCGGGGTCCTCGCGCGTGACGACCTTGACCGCCGCGTGCTCATCAACACCATCGGCCCGGTGTGGGACGGAAATGAGGTCTGGCTGCTCGTCGCCGGCGGCGCCACCTTCGCCGCCTTCCCTAATTGGTACGCGACCCTGTTCAGCGGCTTCTACCTCCCGCTGTTTTTGATCCTCGCCGCCCTCATCTTCCGCGGCGTGGCCTTCGAGTTCCGGTCAAAGCGCGCCTTCCCCGCCTGGCGCCTCGCCTGGGACCACGCCATCTTCTGGGGGAGCCTGCTCCCGGCGCTGTTGTGGGGGGTGGCCTTCGCCAACATCTTGCGCGGGGTTCCTATCAGCGCGAACTTCACCTACCTCGGGTCGTTCTTCAACCTCCTAAATCCGTACTCGCTCCTCGGCGGAGTCACGACCTTGCTTCTGTTCAGCCTGCACGGTGCTGTGTTCGCGACCCTCAAGACCACCGACGCCCTGCGTTCGCGCGCCTGTAGAACAGCAAAGCTGCTCGCGCCCGCGGCCACAGCGGCCATCGTGGCCTTCCTGGCGTGGACCTACGTGAATGCCCACAGCATCCACGACACCGGCCTCGTCCCGCCTTTTGTCCCGATCGTCGCCATCGCCGCTGTCGCGGTGGTGGGATGGCTGCTGCGCGAAAAGCTGGAAGGTTGGGCCTTTGTCGCCATGGCCATCGGGCTGATCTGCCTGGTCGCCACGATCTTTTTGAACCTTTACCCCCGCGTCATGGTGTCGAGCACATCGCCCGCTTACGACCTCACGATCGCCAACTCCGCCTCGGCGCCCTACACGCTCAAGGTGATGACGATCGTGGCGCTGATCTTCACGCCTATCGTGCTCGTCTACCAGGGATGGTCGTACTGGGTCTTCCGCGCTCGCGTCATACGCCCGGCCCAGCCCAATCCGCTCGGGGCCGGCCCCGAGACCGAGCCAGGATCGCCCGGCCCGGCTCTCGAGCCCTCGCCCCTCGGCGAGAGCGCCAGCAGCTGACTGCCAGCGCGAAGCGCCCGCGGGGCCTTTTGAACCCCCGCCTGTGGGAGAAGGCGAGAGCCACCCGCCGCTACCTCGTGGTCGCCGTCGCCGTCGGCGCCGGCTCCGCTCTATGCCTCGTAGTCCAGGCCGTCCTACTTGGAGTTGTCGTGCAGCGCGGATTCCTCGAGCACTGGCACCTCGGGCGCCTCGTCCCCATGCTCGGCGCCCTTGCCGGTGCGTTTTTCGCCCGAGCCGGGCTGTCGTGGCTCGGTGAGCTGGCTTCGCACCGCACCTCTGCGAGCGTGACCTCGGCGCTTCGCCGTCAGGTGCTGACCCGCGCGGTTACCCTCGGCCCGTCGTGGCTGGCGGGAGAGCGCACGGGCGAGCTAACCGCGGTCGCAACCCAGGGCATCGAGTCGCTCGATGTCTACTTCGCCCGTTACCTCCCTACCGCGGTCCTCGCCGCGGCTGCTCCTCCTATCTTGCTCGCCTGGGTGCTCTGGGCCGACTGGCGATCGTTCGTGATTCTCGCTGTGACTGTCTCGGTCATACCTGTGTTCATGGTCCTGCTCGGTCTCGAGGCCAAAAAGCACGCCGAACGGCAGTGGCGCCGGCTCTCAGGCTTGGCGGCGGCGTTCTACGACCTGCTCCAGGGCCTGCCCACCCTGCGGGCGTTCGGTCGCGCGAGCGACGGGCGCCGCACACTGGAAAAGGCCGCCGAGGAATTCCGACTCACGACCATGAGCACTTTGAGGGTCGCCTTTTTATCCTCACTCGCTCTCGAGGTTCTCTCGGCCGTGGGGACCGCGCTCGTGGCACTGTTTCTGGGGCTGCGGTTGCTCGACGGGTCGCTCAAGCTCTCGGTCGCTCTCGCGGTTCTCGTCCTCGCGCCGGAGGTGTACCTACCGCTCAGGCGCGCCGCGACCGAGTTCCATGCGAGCACAGCTGGCCAGGCTGCGGCCGATCGCATCCTCGAGGTCCTCGACGAGCCGGCCGAGGTACCGCGCGCGCAGCCGGGCGCCCCCGACCGAGTCGGCGCGCGAGGAGGCGTGGCTGCAGGTCAGCTCGGCCAAGGCCCGATCCGTCTTGTTGAGCTAAAGGTGGTCTACCAAGGTCGCGAGGTACCGGTCCTAGACGGCCTTGAGCTCGGACTCAGCTTCGGTGAGCACGTGGCGGTGACCGGCGAGTCCGGCTCGGGAAAGTCAACTCTTCTCGCCGTCCTGCTCGGCTTTGTCCAGCCGGTCTCGGGCGAGATAAGCGTCGGTGGCGTCGAGCTCCGCGACATTGCACTTTGCCAGTGGCGCCGGGAGATCTCCTGGGTCCCCCAGCGCCCCTATCTCGTGCGTGGCACGATCGCTGACAACCTTCGCCTCGGCAATGCCAAAGCCGACCTTGGAGCCCTTGGCCGCGCCGTCGAGCAGTCGGGCCTGTCGGGACTGGTCGCCCGATGTCCTCACGGCCTCGAGACCCCCGTCGGAGAAGGCGGCCTGACCCTGAGCGCGGGCGAGCGCCAGCGCATCGCCATCGCACGCGCGGTGCTGAGAGACGCCCCGATCGTGCTCTTGGACGAGCCGACCGCACATCTCGACCCGGCTCGCGAGCTCTCGCTCGCCGAGACCCTAGGACCGTGGCTCGAGAGCCGGACGGTCCTCGTAGCCGCCCATCGCCTCGGACTGGTCGGGCGCGTGGACCGCACCGTCGTGCTCGAACTGGGACGACTCGTCGATGCCGACGGCGCCCCGGTGCGCGTCCGCCAAGCCATGGGGGTGGGACCATGAGCCTTCCTGGCGTTGCTGAGCGCTCGGGCCTCGGGACCCTTCGCACGCTTTTGGCAATCGCCGCCCCGTCCAAGAGGCGCTTCGCCCTCTCGATAGCCCTCGGAGCGGGTGCGGCGATGAGCACGGTTGCCCTCATGGCATGCTCGGGCACCCTCATCGACCGGGCGGCGCTCAGGCCTCCGCTCTACACCTTGACGGTGCTCATGGCCGGGGTGCAGATCCTCGCGCTTTGCCGCGGCCCGCTTCGCTACGGGGAACGCATCTTCGCCCACGACTCGGCCCTGCGGGCGATCGGGCGCCTTCGCGTCTGGGTCTATGACGAGATCGAGCCACGCTCTCCTGCCGCCCTGGGCCACTGGCGCAGCGGTGACCTGCTCTCGCGGGCGACCGCGGATGTCGAGGCCCTACAGGACCTGGCGCTGCGCGGCATCTCGCCATTGCTCATCGGTCTCATCACTTCGCTGTTCGCCGTAGGGCTCGTGTCGGCGATCCTGCCGGTCGGCGGGCTCGTGCTCGCGTCGTGTTTGGCCGGAGCGGTCGGGACGGCTTCGCTAGCCGCTTGGCAGCGTCAGCGAAACCTCGGCGCGCGCGAGGCCGCGCTCAAAGGCGAGCTCTCGGCCGATGTGGTCGAGCTATTACGCGCCGCGCCCGACCTGATCGCCTTCGGTCGGGAGGGCGAGTACCTAGATCGCGCCCTTTGCGACGACGAGGCCCTTTCGCGCCTTGCGCGGCGCCGCTCGTGGACGGCCGGGGCGATCTCGGCCCTGTCGACCCTGTTCAACGGCGTCGCGGTCATCGGCCTCGTGGCCGTCGCGCTCGTAGCTGTCGAGGCCGGACGGCTCCCTGGCTACATGTTGGCGGTCCTGCCACTTGTCAGCTTCGGGTCCTTCGAGATCGTCATCCCTGTAGCGGACGGTGTCGCGAGGTTGTCGCACCACCTCGCGACGGCGCGCCGCGTCCTCGGCATTTGCGACATCCCCATACCCGTGCGCGACCCGGTCGAGGCGTTTTTGGAACCCACCGGCACCGACATCGCTCTCGAGAACGCCTTCTTGCGCTACGGGCCCGATGCCCCCCTCGCGCTGGCGGGTCTCGAACTGTCGATCCCGCCCGCGAGGAGTCTTGCTCTGGTCGGTCCGAGCGGATCGGGGAAAAGCAGCGTGGTCAACACCTTGCTGCGCTTTTGGGCGCTCGAGTCCGGCCGCGCCACGCTCGGAGGAGCCTCGCTCGATGATCTCCGCCAGGAGACCCCGCGCCGGATGATCGCCTGGGTGGCCCAGGACACCCACCTGTTCAACACGACGATCCGGGCCAACATCGCCCTTGGCCGACCGGCGGCGAGCGAGGCCGAGATCACCGAAGCAGCAAGGGCGGCACAGCTCACAGACCTCATCGACTCACTCCCCGACGGCCTCGACACCGAGGTCGGAGAGCAGGGAGCCCAGCTCTCAGGCGGCCAGCGCCAGCGCCTCGCGCTCGCGCGGGCCCTTTTGGCCGAGACCCCCATCCTTGTTCTCGATGAACCGACCTCGGGCCTTGACGAGCCGACCGCCGAGCGCTTGTTGGCCGACCTCGTAACGAGCTCGACGGGCAAGAGCCTGCTCTATGTCACCCACAGGCTCGACGAGCTGGCGAGCTTCGACGAGGTCGTCGTCATCGAGGATGGCCGCCTCGCGCGCCCGAGCTGAATCAGGCGAGGCCCGGGAAGAAGATCTCGATCTCCCTTGCAGCCGACTCGGGGCCGTCGGATCCATGGATGAGGTTCTCGGTCAGCTCTACGGCGAGGTCGCCCCTTATCGTGCCGGGGGGCGCCTCGGCCGGGTTGGTCGGCCCCATGAGGGTGCGCACGACTTTCCAGGTCCCGGCTGGGCCGGCGACGACCATGACCATGGCTGGGCCGCGGCAGATGAATTCGACCAGGTCGCCGTAAAAGCCCTTGCCGAGGTGCTCGGCGTAGTGTCGTCCCGCGGTCTCGGCGTCGATCGTGCGCAGCTCGGCGGCCAAGATACGCAGGCCTTTGCGCTCGAGACGAGAGATGATCTCGCCCGTCAGACCGCGTTCGACGGCGTCCGGCTTGCATATGACAAGGGTGCGCTCCACGGGCGGCGACCCTAATGCGTCGGGTATCGGCGGGGCAATGTGAGACTCACTCGCCTGTCAGCCCAGTGCCGTGCGTGCTGCTCCCACGACATAGAGCGAGCCCGTCACGAACACGATGTCGTCCCGGCCCGCGATCTCGAGAGCCCGCTCGATGGCCTCGGCGGTCGTCTCGGACACCTCGGCCATGATCCCAAGCGACTCGGCGGCCTCGACGACGGTTTCGGGCTCCTGAGCTCGGGGGGAGGGTGGGCGGCAGGCGACGAGGTAGTCGATGCGCTCGGGCCCGAGCTCCGACAGCAATTCGAACGCGTCGCGGCCGCGCAAGCACCCGAGGACCACGATCACCTTCTCCGCCGCCGCGAAATCCTCTGTGAGCGCCCGGCCGGCTGCGGCTGCCCCGGCAGGGTTATGCGCCCCGTCGAGCACGACGAGGGGGTGGCGCCGCATCACCTCGAGACGACCCGGCACCTTGACCGAGGCGAGCGCGGCGGTGACGACATCGGGATCGATCGTCGTCCCCAAAAGGCCCTGCGCAGCAGCAAGCGCCGCGGCGGCATTGTCTGCCTGGTGCTGGCCGTAAAGCGGCACGTGCAGCTCGGAGAACTCCCCGAAAGGCGTCCACAGATCGACAAGGCGCCCTCCGACGGCGAGGCGGTCGTTTGAACAACCGAATTCCTCCCCGCGCCTCCAGATGCCCCGGGCTCCCACGCGCTCGGCCTCTGCCTCGAAGATCGCGGACACGATCGGGTCCTGTTCCCCGAGCACCAGGAGCGAGCCTGCCTTTATGATCCCGGACTTCTCCGCGGCGATGGACTCGCGCGTCGGGCCAAGGATCTGAGTGTGGTCGAGTTCGACGTTGGTCACAACGGCCACATCAGCCGTGGCGACATTGGTGGCGTCAAAGCGCCCGCCGAGGCCGACCTCGGCGACGACGACCTCAGCAGCCATGTCCGCGAACCAGCTGTAGGCAGCTGCTGTCACGAGCTCGAACCAGGTCGCACGCATGGCGAGGAAGCGCTCCACCTCCGCCACGGTGCCGAGCGATCGCGCAAAGGCGTCGTCGGAGATATCCGTACCGTCGAACGCGAGCCGCTCGTTGATCCGCTCGAGATGCGGACTGGTATAAGTGCCGACCTCCAGTCCGCAGGCCTGGAGTATGGCGGCGGTCATACGCGAGGTCGATCCCTTGCCGTTGGTCCCGGTGACGTGCACGACCGGGTAGGTGGCCTGCGGGTCGCCAAGGGCCCCGACGAGAGCGGCGATCCGTTCGAGGCTCGGAAGGCCAAGACTCCCGGCGCGGCCGGCTTCGATCGCCTCGAGGTTGATGTGGCGGTCGAGCCACGCGAGCGTCTCGCCGAAAGACGGCATTCCGACTCCCGGCAGTGGGAGCAGCGGCGGGTCGGTGGGAGAGCCGAACTGGTCGGGCTGGGACACGCCTACAGGTCGTCGAGGTGCACAGGCGAGCTCAGGAAGCCGCGCGGCGCGAACGCTCGGTCTTTTCCTGGCCGGTTGTGCGCGGAACCAGGCTTGGGGCGACCCTTTGCAGCACTACGGACTTGTCGACTACACAGCGACCGATGTCCTCGCGACTTGGAAGGTCGTACATGACCTCGAGCAGTACCTCTTCGAGGATGGCGCGAAGGCCCCGGGCGCCGGTTCCACGCAGCATCGCCTGCTGAGCAACAGCCTCGAGAGCGTCCTCGGTCAGCTCGAGCTCGACGTTGTCAAGCTCGAAGACGCGCCTGAACTGCTTGACGAGGGCGTTTTTCGGCTCGACGAGAATGCGAACGAGCGCTTCCTCGTCGAGGCTGCGCACTGCTCCGATTACCGGGAGCCGCCCGACGAACTCGGGGATGAGGCCGAATTTCAACAAGTCCTCAGGAAGGACCTGCATGAGGACCTCGCCCTCCTCGCGGTGCTTGGAATGGCGCACATCGGCCCTAAATCCGATGCCGGCACGCCCGATGCGGTTCTCGATGATCTTGTCCAGCCCGGCGAAGGCGCCGCCACAGACGAACAGGATGTTCGTCGTGTCTATCTGGATGAACTCTTGATGCGGGTGCTTGCGGCCGCCCTGGGGTGGAACCGAGGCCGTCGTGCCTTCGAGGATCTTCAACAGGGCCTGCTGGACGCCTTCACCCGAGACGTCCCTCGTGATTGAGGGGTTCTCGCTCTTGCGGGCGATCTTGTCGATCTCGTCGATATAGATGATCCCGGTCTCGGCCTTCTTGACGTCGTAGTCGGCCGCCTGGATCAGCTTGAGGAGAATGTTCTCGACGTCCTCACCGACATACCCGGCCTCGGTCAGTGCCGTGGCGTCGGCGATAGCGAACGGGACATTCAACATCCGCGCGAGGGTCTGGGCAAGGAGGGTCTTTCCACAACCAGTCGGGCCGAGCAACAAGATGTTCGACTTCGCGATCTCCACATCACCGTCGCGGTAGGCGCCGGCCTGCACGCGCTTGTAGTGGTTGTAGACCGCCACAGAGAGGATCTTTTTCGCCTGCTCCTGGCCCACGACATAGTCGTTGAGGAAGTCGAATATCTCTCTCGGCTTGGGCAGGTCCTCGAAACGGACCTCAGTCGGCTCGGACAGCTCCTCTTCGATGATGTCGTTGCACAGCTCGATGCACTCGTCGCAGATGTATACGCCAGGGCCCGCGATCAGTTTCTTGACCTGCTTCTGCGACTTGCCGCAGAAGCTGCACTTGACTAGCTCTCCACCATCGCCGAACTTCGCCACATCGTCCCCCGTAGCTCAGGCTGCGCCGACGGCCGCCGTGAATCCGACGGCCTCCCTGCTCGTGATGACTTCGTCGATGATGCCGTACTCCTTGGCTTCCTCGGCGTCCATGATGAAATCGCGGTCCGTGTCTTTTTGCAGCCTCTCGGCCGACTGACCTGTGTCGTTGGCGAGCATCTCGTTAAGGAGATCACGCATCCTCAAGATCTCCTTGGCCTGCAGCTCGATGTCACTCGCCTGGCCACCGCCACCACCGTAGGGCTGGTGGAGCAAGATCCGCGCATGTGGGAGGGCGAAACGCTTGCCCTTGGTGCCAGCCGCGAGGAGAACAGCAGCAGCCGAGGCGGCCTGGCCGAAGCAGAACGTCGACTTGTCCGGACGCACGTACTTGAGTGTGTCGTAGATCGCGAACAGCGCCGTGATGTCGCCGCCGGGCGAGTTGATGTAGATGTTGATGTCCTTCTCGGGGTCCTCGGACTCTAGGAACAACATCTGGGCGCAAACGAGGTTCGCGATCGTGTCGTCGATCGGCGTGCCGATGAAGATGATCCGCTCGCGCAATAGCCGGGAGAACAGGTCATAGGCGCGCTCGCCTCTCGGCGACTGCTCGACCACCGTGGGGACTAGGTAGTCATTCGCGGCCAATGCTCAGCCCTCCTTGTCCGCTTCGTAGTCAGCCGAATCGGCCACGGCCTCGAGGTCACTAACGACTGATTCGGCGCCGTCCTCATCCCCGACGGCCTGATTTGCTCCGTCGCCCAGTTCAGCCTCTTCCTCGGATCCCTCAGCTTCGAGGAGCAACGTTCGATCCATCAGGGCTCCTTGCTCATCTACAAGGTCGACAGAGTCGGTCAACCAAACGACCGCCTTCTCGTTCCTCACGTCTGAGCGTAGCTGCTCGAGACCCCCGGACCTTGCGAGGCGGGTAGCGAGCACACGTGCGTCCTGGTTGGACTGGCGGGCGAGGCGCTCGATCTCGGCCGCGAGGTCCTGGTCGTCGACCTTGATCCCCTCGGCGTCCGCCAATGCCCGTAAGGCCAGGTCAGCGCGCACTTGCGACACTGCCTGGCGCTCGAATTCGGCGGTGAGCTCCTCGAGGGGCTGACCGGAGGCCTCGAGGTACTGCTCGATGGTCAAGCCGCGCTCGGCGAGGCGGCGGCTGAGGGCATCGCGCGCCTGGTCCGCCGCCTGGGCGACGAGGGTCGGCGGCATCTCGTCGGCTACGAGCTCAGCCAGGGCCTCGACGGCGCGCTCACGCATGACAAGGCGCCCCTCGAGCTTCTTAAGGCTCCTCAGGCGACTCGCCAGGTCGTTGCGCAGCTCCTCGAGGGTGTCGAACTCCGACGCATCAGAAGCCCACTCATCGTTCGCCTCCGGTAGGACCTTCTCGCGGACTTGTTTTACTAACAGGCGCAAGGTCCCCGCCCCACCTTGGAGGTTAGGGGCATCGATCTCGATGATGTCGCCCGCCTTCTTCGCGCGCAACGCCTCGTCGGCGCCCTCGGCAATGCCGCCAGTGCCGACCTCGTACACGAAATCATCCGCGCTGAGACCCTCGGCGATTTGGCCGCCGCGCACGCCGTGGACGTCCACGGTCACGAGGTCGCCGTCTCGGGCCGGACGCTCCACTTCAGACAGCTCGGCGAACTGCTCACGGAGCCTGTCGACTCGAGCGTCTATCTCGGCCTCCGTGGGCTCGAGCGGTGGGACCGTCACCACGAGACCCTCATAACCGGCGATCGATACCTTCGGGCGGACCTCGACGACGGCGTCGAAGGCGAGAGGCCCATCGTCCTCGCCGGAGGTTATGTCGATCTCGGGAGCTGCGATCGTGTCGAGCGCGGCCTCCTCGACTGCCTGGGCGTAATAGTCAGGTAGGGCGTGACGGATCACCTCGGCGCGGATCGCTTGGGGTCCGAGCCTCACCTCAAGTAGGCGGCGGGGCACTTTGCCGGGCCGAAAGCCGGGGACGCTGACCTCCTTTTGCAACCGCCGGAAGGTCTCGTCGACCGCTTTTCCGAGTTCCTCCTCGTCTACTTCGACGCTGAGTTTGACTCGATTGCCCTCTAGGACTTCGGAAGTGGAACGCATAGGTCGTGCGTACTCTACCGGGCCTGCGGGAAAGCGCCCACCACCGGAGATCGCGGTCGACTACAGCCTGGGTCAGTTGCCCCTACGATCGTGGAGTCGCGTTTCGCGACGACGGGGCGTAGCGCAGCTTGGCAGCGCGCCTGCTTTGGGAGCAGGAGGCCGCGGGTTCAAATCCCGCCGCCCCGACGCCGGGTAAGCGGCCCAGGCACTCGGCCAGCAACCGAGGACCTCGGAGTAACGTTTTTATGTCGCGGGCGTAGCTCAATGGTAGAGCTCCAGCCTTCCAAGCTGGTCATGCCGGTTCGATCCCGGTCGCCCGCTCCAGTTCAGAGCCATATTTCGCATCCCATGGGCGAGTTGAGGGCCACTAGA
>JBEKVJ010000067.1:0-25035 GCA_049514105.1 Acidimicrobiales bacterium | reverse complement strand
TGACAAGCCCACCAATAGCCTTGCCAAGTGGCCTTTCCCCGACCAAGTCGATGATCTCGTCGGCGCGTCGGCGCGTTGCAAAAACCCAGCGCAGTACCTCGCGCAAGCCCGCGCGATCCAACTCGGCTGGATCACCGGACAACAGCCCACCGAGCGCGGCGGACTTGTACTGGAGATCAACTGCTATGGCCCGCAGTCCCTCTGGGCTTATCCTCTCCATGATCTCGCGCTGAAACTCCAGGGCGCTCGGGGTGTCGACAACCGGACCGGTGCTCACGCAACGCCCGCCTCAGTTCGCGGCCGCGACGGCGCGCGACCTCAAGTATGCGACTGCCTTCATGGCGGCGCCGGCGGCTGAGGAGACGGTGTCTTCGAGATCGGCTGGCCCGAGCGCGGCGCCACACGCGAAGATGCCCTCGCGGTCAGTGCTCACAGGGTCCAGCGGGGCGCCGACGGCTTCGATGAACCCGTATCGGTTCTGCTTGACCCCGAGCAGACCAGCAAGGTCACGAGTTCCCGTCGAGGGCTCCATGCCAACGGAGAGAACGACCAGGTCCATCAACACCTCCATCGGACGCCCCATTGTCGTGTCCTCGCCGCGCACCAACAGACGGCCATCTTTCGGGAGCACCTCGGTGATCAGTCCCTTTACGTACTGGACGTGGTGCTGTTCCTGGGCAGGCCAGTAGATTTCGTTCTCCCAGTACCCGTACATCCGCATGTCGATGTAAAAGATGAACACCTTCGAGTCAGGTAGCAGCTCGCGGATCTCAATGGCCTCCTTGGAGGCGACCCCGCAACAGACCTTGGAGCAGTACTCGTTGCCGATCTGACGGTCTCGGCTGCCCACGCACTGCACGAAGCAGATCCGTTCCGGAGCTTGGCCGTTGGAGGGACGCAGCACCCGCTGCTCAGAAAGCATCGCCTCGAGCTCAGGTTGGGTGATGACGTCCAGGAACTCGTAATAGCCGTACATCTGGGTCGAGCGACCCGGGTCGAAGTGGCCAAAACCGCTGGCGATGATGAGGGCGCCACACTCGATCGTCTCGCCGCCTCGGAGCGTGAGCGTGAATGCTCCTGGCTCTCCTGACAGGGCGACAAGCTCAGTGCCGAGGCGGAGCTCTACCAAGACATTGCTAGAGACGATGTCGATCATGCGGCGAATCTGCGGCTGCGCGGGCTCACCACGTGGAGTAAGCCCGGAATAGTTCTCCGCCACCGGGTTGCCGCCGAGGAAGTCGCGCTGTTCGATCAGCACGACTTTGCCGCCAATCTCGGCGATTGCTTGGGCGGCGCGCAGCCCACCCGGTCCCCCGCCAAGGACCACCACCGTGTCAGATGACATCATCCACCTCAGTTGTTGTGCGCGAGCGCGCCAGAGAAACTCGCGGCTCGTCTTTGTCATTCAGGCCATCAGCGTCATCCCAGTCCAGGTAGCGCTTTTCGCCGCTCTCGAGTCGACGCAGATCACTTTGGAACTCCGCCCAGGCCTTCTCCCAGTCGATGCCCATCTTCTCGAGCAGCGGGCGGTAGTCGGCCGAGTGCCAGTGCAGTTGGCACACCCGGTAGGGGTGCGCTCCCATCGCCAGGGCCGCGAACTGCGCATCGCTGAGCACCGGGACCCCGACGTTGCGCTCGTGTGCTTTCGCGGCGAACTGGCTCTTGTCTAGGGTCGTGACACATCCGGTGTCATGAGTCAGCACGACGTCCGGGTTGGCCTCGGCCTTCATCACCTCGATCTTTCGCAGCGTCGCGAACGATCGCGTGAAGTCGCGCTGCACGAGAATGTGGCGGAACCCGAAGCCGCAGCAGTCGAACCATGTCGAGTAGTTGCGCACCTCGGTCCCGAGCGCCTCGGCGAGGGCTGTCACGACAGCGGTGCGCTGGCCGCCGTAGGTCTCCGGGTCATAGATGGCATCTCCCGGGACGATCTTGTAGTAGTGGCAAGCAGGATGGACAGTCGCAACGATCTTGGAAACGTCGCGGACCCGTTTGGCTGCGATCTCGTGGCGCAGCACATGCATCCACTCCGAGTAGTGCACGATCTCCTCAGGCAGCACCAAGGGCTTGCCGAGCTTGGCCATGATGGCGCGGACCTGTGCCCGGAGATCGGCGTGGTGTATCAGCTGCTCGCGCACCTCTTTGTAGTGACCGTAGGACGTGCCGCAGTGGATGAGGGGGAAGTAGCCGGTCTCGTACGCGGCCGCGAAGTTACGTACTGCGACCGCGGCCTGGGCCGCGGTGTTCGAAGTCGCGCTCGCGTAGTAGTTCCAAGCCGTGCAGGAGGTCTGGTCGTGCGGGTCGTGGTAGTCATAGCCGAGCTTGCGCATCACCCAGAAGATCGAGGTCGAATACCCAGGGATGTGGCCGCACTGCCCACATGACTTGTGGTGCCAAAGGTGCGACTTTTGAATCCGCTTCTCGCGGCCGTATTTGGTGAACACGCTGATTGCTTCGCGGTCTATCTTCTGCACGATCAGCTCGCCCTGGCGTTCGAGCTCGAGCAACTCGGCTCGGGGGTCGTCGAGGGACCGCCGGTCTAGAACCGACGCGGCCGCGCTGTTGCGCCGACGGGCGTCGATCGGAGACGCAATGGGAATGGTCACAGCTCGATGCCTTCTTCCTCGAGACGTTCTTCCATAAGCTCCTGCAGGATTGAATGCAGGCCACTATCGACCTCAGCGATCATGTCGAGGGCGCCGGTCTCGAACCAGATGAGGTAGAGCTCTACGAGCGTCCTGTCAGCGACTGACCAACCGGTTGTTGTCGTGTGCATGGTCTCGGGAGGAAGCGCCCGACGCCACAGCTCAAGGTTGTCCGCCACGTCGGCGGTCTCAGGTCCCCAGTCGGGAAAGGCGTCGGGCCGCAACATGTCGGGCGAGACCTGGGTACCGGTGGACATGATCTTGTAAATGATCCGGGAGTAGCCGACCAGCGCGTCTTTGGCTGACGCCAACCCGTTGCGGACAGCGACCTCCCGCATGATCGTGATGATGCCGCCCGGATTGTTCCCGCGAGGACAACGCAGGCAGGAGAAGCACTGGGAGCACTCCCAGATGTCTTCTTGCATCTGCTGGTAGATCAACTCGACGTCTTCGCGCGCGGCGGCCTGAGCAATTCGCCGAGGGCTGAAGTCATAGAACTTCGCCGAGGGGCAAGCGCCGACACAGATGCCGCACTCGTAGCAGCCGAACAGGTAGTCGCCGAAGCGGATATCGGCTTTCATCTGCTCGAACAAGTCGAGTTTGGTCTCGTAAGTCACCTTCGCGTAGTCGGCGACTTCTGGCAGTTTGTAATGGGCGTCCGTCTCGGCCTCTTGAGCGGCTCTGACGGTCATCACGAGGCCTAGAAACTGATCACAGCGTCGGCGGAGACTGCAAGGTCGTTGAAGGCTGCCCCGCCGATCACTTCGACCCCGTCGATTAGATCGTCCAGGCAGAGATCGTTCAGCTCGAGCGAGGGCTGGCAGACCAGAAGCCGAACACCGAGGCCGGTGGCCTGCTCGATGAAATAGCGCAAGGGCTGTCCTTGGTCGCCCTTCGGGCCGATCTTGTCGACGACGTCCTTGCGCAAAAGAGACGGCCCGTACATCGTGAAATAGATCATGACCTCGAACTCCATCGCCGCTGCCGCGGCGGCGAGAAAGAACGGGGTGGCGCTACGACCTGGATCGTCCACCCCGTGGGTGTGCACGTAGAGGATCTTCGTCTCAGAGTCGTTGGCCCACATCGAAGCCTTCTCTCACTTCACCCGGCGGATGAGGATGTGGAAGGCATCAGCTTGGCGCGTGATGCCGAGCAATTCGTTGCCAGTACGACTGCTCCACGCCCGCATGTCCGGCTCGACCCCTGGGTCGGTGGCGATGAGCTCGAGAATCTGCCCTACAGCGAGGGTCTTGATCGCCTGTGCGGTCTTCAAGACTGGGAGCGGGCACGCAAGCCCGCTGCAATCGAGAACCTGGTCTGCGGCTTGGGCCGAAGGCTCGGGCAAAACGTCCTCCTTGGACTCAGATCGAGAAGTCTTCTCCGGACCAAACTCCGGCTTTAGACGGACGAACGTCGTTGTGCTCTCTTTGGCCCTCGACCACGAGCTCCAGCTCGTCCACACGCGAGAGTAGCGACTGGAGACTCGAACCTAAGAGATCGGGCATGAAGGCCGACTCGAGGTCCGGGCGATCGGTGGCCAGATGAGGTCGACTGCGGGCGATGATCTGCCCCGGCACACCGACGACGACCGAGTTGGGGGGCACCGACTTCACCACGACGGCATTGGCTCCGATTCGGCTGTCGTCACCGATCGTGATGGCGCCGAGAACCTTCGCCCCGGCGCCAATCGTGACTCGATTGCCAACAGTCGGATGACGCTTCACCGGGTTGAGACTGGTACCGCCGAGGGTGACGCCCTGGTAGATGGTGACATCGTCGCCGACCTCAGCCGTCTCGCCGATCACCACTCCACTAGCATGATCGATGAAGATGCCCTGGCCGAGGATGGCGGCGGGATGAATCTCCACTCCCGTCAACCAACGCGCCAGACTTGAGCCTGCCCGCGCCAGGAGTTTGTAGTCGCTTCGCCAGAGCGCGTGGCAGATGCGATGGCTCCAGAGCGCGTGAACGCCCGAATAGCACAGTGCGATCTCGATCGACGAGCGTGCGGCCGGGTCGCGGTCGCGCGCCGAGATCAGATCGCGACGCAGGGTGGAAAGCATGCTCAGTCGCTGAGACCCTCGAACAACACCGTGGAGAGATACCGCTCCCCGAACGAGGGCACGATCACCACGATCAGTTTGCCCGCGTTTCCCGGACGCGCCGCCACCTGAAGTGCTGCCCAGATCGCCGCACCCGATGAGATGCCGACAAGCAGGCCTTCCTCGCGCGCAGAACGCCGAGCGGTGTCGAGAGCGTCCGCGTTTTCAACGGTAATGATCTCGTCGATGATCGAGGTGTCCAATATCGCCGGGACGAAGCCCGCGCCGATGCCCTGGATCGGGTGCGGACCCTTTTGGCCACCTGAGAGGACCGGGGAGGCTGCCGGCTCGACCGCGATGAACTTCACCGAAGCCTTGCGCGGCTTGATCACCTGGGCGACACCGGTGATGGTCCCCCCGGTGCCGACTCCGGAGACGACGAAGTCAACGCCACCGTCGGTGTCGTTCCAGATCTCCTCGGCCGTAGTAGCGCGGTGGATCGCGGGGTTGGCCGGGTTCTCGAACTGTTGTGGGACGAAGTACCGCCGGTCGCTCTTGGCGAGCTCCGCGGCCTTTGCGATCGCGCCGGGCATGCCTTCGGGGCCCGGCGTCAAGACGAGCTCGGCGCCATAGGCGCGCAACAGTGCCCGACGCTCCCTGCTCATGGTCTCGGGCATCGTGAACACGCAGCGATAGCCGCGAGCTGCGCACACCATCGCCAACGCGATCCCTGTGTTACCACTCGTCGGCTCAAGGATGATCGTGTCTGGCTCGATGAGGCCCGCCTTTTCGGCTGCATCAATCATCGAAACTCCGATGCGGTCCTTGACGCTGTGAGCCGGGTTGAAGAATTCGAGCTTCGCTACGACCTGCGCACCCCCTTCGGTGGTCAAGCGATGCAACCGCACGAGAGGCGTATTACCGATGAGCTGGGTGATGTCGTCCGCGATCTTCATGGTCGCCAGCCTTTCTGGAGGCTCGTCACACTTGATGAGCCTAATGACGAAGCAATTCCATCACAATCATGCAATAGATCGCATGAGAAGGGCCAATCGCGCATCGGCGACGGCCCGGTGGCACCCGCGCGACACAGCTGACCCCGGGCTAATCACCGCCTGCGCAACGATATTTCGCCAAATGTTGATCTCGCCGATCCGTCCTCAGTCAGTGCGAGCGAGCAGTGGACCGAGTGTTCAATAGCGCCCGGACCTCGTCAACCTTGAGCATCGCCTGCGTAGCTCGATGGCGGCGACGGCGACGGCGGCCGAAACACCGCTGCAGGCAGCCTCGGAGATCTCAGACCACGACATCTGGAGGGACGCCTCGTTCGAGGTCGACCAGTGCGCGGCGCAAGCTATCGCGAGAATCCCGGTTGCTTGCCCACGTGCACGCCACGAGGTGAGACCGCGCGACGGCTGAACGCAGAGAGCCCTTTGGCTCGCAGCCGGACAGGATTTCATCAGTCTTCGTCGTTAGAGCCACTAATGCGGAGCAAATTCCAGCCCACCCGAGTCACCAGTGCGCTGTGAGAACGGCGACGCTGACCTGTGCGAGTGAAAATGCAAGCGTTCCCAGCAATCGTGCGGCGTCTTAAGGCTGACTTGTGAGCTGCGAGACAATGGTGGTGGCTCACAACTGCGCAGCAGTCGGCCGATTGCTGCATCCAATGACTACCAAAGTTAACTCCTGATTGCAGGGGTTACTTAGACAAAACCAGTATCCAAGTTCGGTCGCTCCGATTTTGGCCTGATCTATTGGTACCCCCCAGTTACCCTGGTCTTTAGCACGGCCGTGTCAGCGAGCGAGCCCTCCTTACGACAAGATCCACGCTCGAGTTTGTGCGACCTGCTTTTAGCCTCATCCTGGAGGCGGAGTTCTCGTTGGACAGGCTCAAGAACTCCAACGCACTAGACGATATTACTCATCGGCTAGGAACGACTGCCGTGGCTTGGGAACGACGGGAACTCTGCGCATGCGGGAAAGTGAGAGACAGCAGTATCCGGAGCTCTACGCTCAGCGAGCTGAAACGCGTCTCTCCGAAAGACAACAGGCGCCCACGGCCTATGTTGGTGCCGCCGATCGGCGCAAGGCTCCTCAGGCGATCAACCGGCCCGCTTTCGAGCGGAGCGGGTGGAAAGTCATCCTCACCCTCGTGCTGGTTTGCGGGCTGAGCGTCTCGGGCGTCAGTTCCTGGGCCTGGTATGCCTATACGAGCTCGCTTCACCGTCAATCAGTCGAGACCTCCCTCACCGAGGTGAAGTCGATCCTGGGGCCCTCGCTGGAGCGAGACAGCGACCTGTTGGCCACCGTGAACGCTGAGGTGGCCACTCACCCGCAGCTCACCAACGCCGCCCTAGCGGCGGTCTTGTCCAAGCTCGACCTTTCCCAGCGCTACCCGGGGAGCTTTGCTTTCACCTACGTCGAGAACGTCAGCCGCGCCGACTTGCCCCGATTCGAAGCGACAGCAAGACGGGATCCCTCCCTCGGCACGGTCGTCGCCCGCTCCCCCTCGATCAAGCCTTCCCTTAACGGTCGATCGGGCTACTGCCTGATCCGCCTCGTCTCGGTCGAGCTCAGCGGCGAAGGAATCCTCAAAAACGTCCTTCTGACATGGATCTCTCCGTATATCTCGTCCTACTTCAACTTCTGCGCCTCGTCGTTTGAGAGCCTTTACAACACATCGGCGCAGACGGGGGCGTCGGTGGCGGCCTCGGTCGTCAGCCTGCTCAGACCGGCGCCGGGCCTGCCGCCCATCCCTGCGACGCTCCACTCCCTGCTCGTGAAGCTACCGATCTTCATCGAGGTCAGCCCCGTCTATGCGGGGACGACGGTTCCGAGCAGTCCCAAAGAGCGCGCCGAGGCCCTGATCGGCTGGACCATGGCAGTCTTCGACGCCAACGAGATCCTCAGTCCCGCGTTGACGAGCGGCAAAGGCGTGTCCCTGGTGCTCGCCTACGCGCCCCCCGGTGGTCGCCCAGCCGTGCTGGCACGGGCCGGGCCCACCCAAGACGATGCCGCCGCGGAGACCATTAGCTTTCCCGCCGACCCTGGATGGATTATCGACGCCGCCGTCAGTTCGCGCGAAAGCGGACCCTCCCCCGTGCTCCAGGGACTGGCAGTGCTCTTTGGAGCCACGGCGCTCACGTTGCTATTGGTGATCCTGCTCGGACTTCTCATCCGGTCGCGTCGTACTGCGCTCGAGCTAGTAGAAGAGCGCACGGCCGAGCTTCGTCATCAAGCTCTTCACGACTCGCTCACTGGCCTGCCCAACCGATTCCTCGTCAACCAGCGAGCACATCAGATCGTCAACCGGGCTCGAACCGGTGGACTGCCTATCGCTGTGTTCTTCATCGACCTCGACGATTTCAAGAAGGTGAACGACACCTTGGGCCATGACGTGGGCGACGGCCTCTTACGGGCGGTAGCCACACGACTCACCGAGGCCGTGAGGAGCACCGACACCGTGGGACGCCTTGGTGGCGACGAGTTCGTCCTACTCTCCGAAACATCATTCTCCGACGGGGGGCTCGGTGCGATGGCCGAACGGCTGTTAGCGGTGCTGCGCGAGCCGTTCTGTTTGGGCGACGCAACAAGGACGACCCTGTCGACCTCTGCGAGCATCGGCATCGCCACAGGAATGCGTTCGAGCCCGGAGGAGCTGCTCAGAAACGCCGACATCGCAATGTACAGGGCGAAGTCGATGGGCAAGAACTGCTATGTCCTGTTCGAGCCCGAGATGCACGAGATTGTGAAGAGGCAGCTCACCATGGAGACCGACTTGGCCGAGGCCTTCTTGAAGAGGGAGTTCTTCCTCCTCTACCAGCCCATTGTCGATCTCGAGACCGGTCTTCCGCGAGACTTCGAAGCTCTCTTGAGGTGGCAGCACCCAGAGCGCGGTGTGGTGGGGCCGGGCGAGTTCATCCACGTTCTGGAGTCCTCGGACCTGATAATCGACGTCGGGCGCTTCGTGCTCATGGAGGCCTGTCGTCAGGTCAAGGCCTGGCACGAGCTCGGAAGCCCCGTAGGGATATCCGTGAACGTAGGTGCGCGCCAGCTCCGCTACGACGTGCTTATCGACCACGTTCGCGAAGCCCTCGAAGCTGCGGAGCTCGACGCGTGCTACCTGACAGTTGAGGTGACAGAGTCGATGTTGATGATCAACTCCAACATCGCCGCCCAGCGACTGGTAGCACTGTCCGAGCTTGGTGTGCGCGTCGCCATCGACGACTTCGGAACCGGTTACGCCTCCCTGTCTTACCTAAGGGAGTTCCCCGCAGACGTCTTGAAGATAGACCGCTCCTTCGTGTCCCAGCTCACGACCTCGAGCGGCAGTAATTTCCTTGACGCGCTCATCCACTTGGGCAAGTCGCTTGGCCTCAAGACCATCGCCGAAGGCATCGAGGAAACCGCCCAACTGGACCACGTGAAACGCCAGGGCTGCGACTGGGGCCAGGGATTCCTGTTTTCCAAACCCGTCCCGCCAGAGGACATCCGGCAGATCATCCGGCGCTCGCACTACGAGGTGGGAAGCTCACTGACTGCCGGCGCGACGGTTCTCTAGGACCCAGGCTCCCCTCCCGGGTACTCGCAGAACCGGTCCGAGGCAAGTCCCGTTGCCTTCCTCCAAGCAAGCTCCAAGGATCCTCACAGGCGTGCGATGTAGCCTGACGTAGTCGCTGATTGACGGCGCATGATGACAGGGTGGGCTTGGACCATTCCGCCTGACGTCGGAGACGACCATGCAGGCATCGACGGTGCCTTGGGAGCGCACCAGCCAAGGTGAGCAACGCCAGTTCCAAGTGCCCCAAGCCTGCTTTGGGCTGCTCGCGGGGCGCTTCGAGTCGGATGCGGAGCTGAGATGACACGAATTCACTACGCAGTAGACAACATTGAGAAGCCTGGCATCCTGGTTCGATTGAGCGGAGCTGACACCTCTCAGACGATCAGCGCCAACAGGAGCGTGTGGACGAGTATCCCGAGCCTGGTGAGCTGGATCTGGGACTCCGACGGCACCATCATCGCTGAGGACGAGGCCCGAAGGATTGCTGACAACTGGGGCGCGACTCTCCCCGATTGACTTGTGGGGCGAAAGGTACACGCGCTTCGAGAGCGCGCCAAATGGCGCCGATGCGCGAGTTTTTCGTTGCTGACAACGATGTGTGGCTCGAGGATGGCTCTATTCAGTGATTTTGCTCGCTCAAAAACGGAGCCCTCATCTAAGCCACGAGCGATGTCCAAGGTGATCCGATGCCTCACATGCCGCCCGAACTGCGTACGCGAAGGGTCCTGTTGCGAACATGGCGCGACGAAGACCGGGTCTCTTTTGCCGCGCTAAATGCCGACCACGAGGTCATGGAACACTTCCCCGCCGTATTGTCGCCGGCCGAGAGTGATGCTTTTGTCGATCGCGTCAAGCGCACAATGGCAGAGAGGGGCTGGGGCCTGTGGGCGGCTGAGATCATCGATACCGAAGCCTTCGTCGGGTTCGTAGGTTTGAACCCGGCAACCTTCGAAGCCCCGTTCACGCCCGCGGTCGAGATCGGATGGCGACTTGCACGCGACTACTGGGGCCAGGGCCTCGCAACCGAAGCCGCCCTAGCCGTCCTCAAATTCAGCTTCGAGCTGCTCAACCTAGACGAAGTGGTCTCCTTCACTTCCACCACGAACCTGCGCTCCCAACGCGTCATGGAGAAGCTCGGTATGAGCCACAACCCCGATGACGACTTCGACCATCCGGCCGTGCCACGAACCAGCCCTTTAAGACGCCATGTTCTGTACCGCTTTACACACTCGGACTGGACCAGGATGCGATCGATGGTTCGATCCAAGGGGTGCGGCCCAAGCAGGTAGAACATGTGTTCGCTACGGTTGGCTGATGGCCGACCTCTCACCAGAACAAGCCGAAGTGTTGAGGCGCTCTATCGCCATGCTCCCGCCGCAGACACCGAGCGGGCTGAGCCGCGAAAGGGCACTCGCGATCCTTGCCCAGCTGATACGGGCGCTCAGGGAGCTACGAAGGCGATAGCGCCTCGATTCCCCACCTGACGCGCCAGCACCCCCGGCGGGGGGGTGCTGAGGGTGCTGACACTAAAAGGGAGGCAACTGCTTTCGCAGACGCCATCTACCTACGATCAGGATGCGCTTACCTGCACATCTTTACTAGTGCCAAAAGACATGCTTTCGAACTCGCGACATGCAAGCCCTGGTCACAGGCCTAAATGGCCTGACATGTTCAATCCCACGGTCCTCGGCTCCAACGATGTTCGCCACGCTGCGAGCTGCACGCGACGGTCGAAAACGGGCCGGCGCTCGGATTGACATCACGCCAGCCAAGTGCGAGGCCAGGCAACGGTCAATCTCGCCCGCCGCTCGCTTTCTGCTGGTCCCTGGTCGACCTCTTGTCTCGTCCAAACAAGCGCTTGGATGGATACAGTCGGGCAACGGGACAACAGCGATCCACGTGCGTTGCCCGGTGTAAGGTCTGTGCTCCTAAGCGCCATCGCGTGGCAAACTTCACTCCTGTTTAGGTCGGCGACGAGCCATCAAATGCAATTAGCGCGTCGACTCCGACGCTGTGTCGAAACATGTCTCTGGGACTTGTGGCCCCCAACTATGAGCCGCAAGAGGAAGACCGAGCCATCGTCGTTCCGGATAGGGCGTTACGTTCGTGCCTTGAACCGGGAAGAGCGCCGTTTGGAGGAGCAAGTGGCTGCGGACTCGTGCCACTTGCACCGTTTCGAATCTGCCAGACACTCGCAAAATGGCGAGGATGGAATTATCGCGGAGATCTTCGGACGCATCGGAAGGACAAACAGGTCCTTCATCGAGATTGGCGCGTCCGATGGCGTCGAGAACTGCACCGCGGCTTTGGTCGAAGCAGGATGGCGCGGAGTCTGGATCGAGGGCGATCCTGCGAAGGTCGGGAACGCTCGCCAAGTAGTTGGTACGAGACCTGTGACGATTGCAGAGTCGTTCGTCGATCGCGCCTCGATCCTGCCCGTTCTCGCGAAAGCTGGCGCTCCGACGAGACCCGATTTGCTGGTCATCGATATCGATGGCAATGACTACTGGGTGTGGGAGACACTCGGTCGTCGTTACCCTGCCCGGGTCGTTGTCATCGAATACAACGCCGTCGTTGGCCCTCGACTCAACTGGGTGATGCCCTATGACAAAACCCACCACTGGGACGGAACTCGCCGGCACGGAGCTGGCCTGGCTGCGCTTGCATCGCTCGGGTCATCCCTCGACTACACGCTGGTGGGCTGTGACAGCCACGGAGTGAACGCGTTCTTCGTCGTCTCGTCGCAAGCCGAGCGATTCTCGCGCCGGTCGGTTCAAGGTCACTACGTCGGTCCTCGCTACGGCTTACCCTTTGGCCACCCGCGATACCACTTCGAGTCGTTCGAGGCCAACCCAGTACCTGAAGACGAATGCCGGTTGGTCAAGCTCAGAGTCGCTTCGCCGGAACGAAAGGAAGTTCGACCCGCAGGGCTTGTCTATATTCACGCGACTGTCGAAAACGGCACGAGCGTGTCCATCGGCAGTTCCCGTTTGACGCCCGTCGATCTTGCTGGCTGGTGGGTCGATAAGGACAATCAACGCCTTGGTGGCGAACCGTGCCGATCAACTCAATATTGGCGAGCAGAACCCGGAAGAGCGGCACATCTTGTGGGCCGCGTCGCTGCTCCTTCTGTACCCGGTCGTTACACGCTGGTGTTCGGTCTGGTTCAAGAAACAGTGCGTTGGTTCGATAATCCCGCTGCCAGAACGGTCGTGGGAGACTGGATTGTCGGTTGAGTCGCCCCAAATCCCTCATCCGATGGCTTACGTAGGCACACAGCCTGTTGTGAAGAAAGTCACTTGATCCTTCGAGGCGCCGGGCCTGTTCGCACGCGAAGAGTGCTTGCGGCGAAAGGACGACACGTTGGAGCCGGCACATGATCCTCTAGCGGGCAAGGCACTCGGCCAAGTGTCCGAGAGTCGCCTCTTTCCCGTCCGGTAATCTAAACGCTCCGCCGCGAGTACCCGAAGGGGCCACGTCGATGTACCGTCAGCGGATGGCATATAGGAGCCCTCCGTCTGAGCTCTCTGTGGCCCCGTTGCCGTCGTTCGATGGGCCTTTGCCCCGCGCTGCGACGCGGCGGCGCATGCTGGTGTTGCTACGGTCTCGCCTTGGCGCGACCACGGCCATTGTTGCCGCCCTTGTTGTCATCGCCGCCCTTATCGTGACCAACATCCGCATCTCGGATCGACCGGCACTAACCGCGAACCAGGTCAACAGCACGGTCAATCAGAAGCTGAGCACGGCGATATCGCAACTGCCGTCCGCCTCGAGTGTCGCAGGCAGCGTGTACAGGGCCGTCGAGTACGGGATCGTCACAATTCAGTCGATACACCTCGGCGCGCCCGGCAGCGAGGAACTCGGCACCGGGATCGTTGTCGACAAACGGGGCGACATCCTCACGGCACTTCACGTCGTCAAGGGCGCGTCTTCGATCAAGGTCTCCTTCGCCGACGGCACCCTCGCGAACGCCTCGGTACTGGCGGCCGACACCGGCGACGACATCGCGGTGCTGGCACCTAGTCGGTTGCCGACTGTCCTGGCACCCGAAGTGCTCGGCGGCAGCCCCCAGGTTGGAGACCCGATCTTCGTCGTCGGCAATCCACTCGGTCTGCTCGGCTCGCTCTCGGCGGGAGTCGTCTCCGGGCTCAACCGTTCTTTCGAACTGGCGCCCGGGCGGTGGATGACGGGGATGATCCAGTTCGACGCCGCGGTAAACCCAGGCAGCTCCGGAGGCCCGCTGCTCAACGCCAAGGGCGAGGTCGTGGGGATAGTCACCGGCCTCGCCAACCCGGCCGGCGCAAATTCCTTTGCCGGCATAGGATTCGCCGTGCCCATCGCAACGGCCGGCCAGACCGCCGGCGCCCCGTCGAAGTGAGCGCCAGCTCCAACGGCGGCCCGGAGGTCATGTTCGAGGCGCTGCTGTACCACGTCAAGAGGGTCATCGTGGGCCAGGACGACCTTCTCGAGAAGATGGTCGTCGCCCTCGTCGCAGGGGGTCACCTTCTCGTGGAGGGCGTGCCCGGTCTTGCCAAGACACTCGCGGTGAAGACATTCGCGGGCGCGCTCGGCGTCGAGTTCCAACGCATTCAGTTTACGCCCGACCTCGTGCCGGCAGATATCGTCGGCACGAGGATCTATAACCAGAAGCTAGGCGAATTCGAGGTTTCGCTCGGCCCCATTTTCGCCAACCTGGTTCTGGCGGACGAGATCAACCGGGCCCCAGCCAAGGTGCAGAGCGCGTTGTTGGAGGCGATGCAAGAGCGCCAGGTGACGATCGGCAGGCAGACCCACGCCCTGCCCGACCCGTTCCTCGTCATGGCGACGCAGAATCCGATCGAGTCGGACGGGACTTATCCGCTGCCCGAGGCCCAGGTCGACCGGTTCATGTTCAAGGTGCTGGTCGACTACCCGACCGCCACCGAGGAGTTCGTCATAGTCGAGCGGATGGTCGCAGGCCTCGAGAAGGTGCACGAGGTGATGCAGGCCGAGCAGCTCCGAGAGCTCCAGAGGGCGGTTCACACGGTGTTCGTCGATCCGGCCCTCATCGACTACGCCGTCCGGGTGGCTACGGCCACGCGGAAGCCTTCATCTGTCGGCCTGGAGGACCTAGCGCGCTACGTGTCCTACGGAGTGAGCCCACGTGCCTCGATCTACATGATCACCGCGGCACAAGCCCTCGCGCTCGTGCGCGGCCGGCGTTACGTGCTCCCGGAGGACCTGCAGGCGATCGCGCCCGACGTGCTGCGCCATCGGATAGTCCTTTCCTACGAGGCTCTGAGCGACGACATAAGCGTGCAGCACATCGTCGAGGAAGTGTTGCAAAGCGTGCCTCTCCCCGACGTCGTGCTGCGCGACTAGGACGGCTAGGCATCGGAGCGCAAATGGAGACCACACCGCTGCTCGCGCCCGAACGGGTCCTGCGCCGCATCGAGTGGAAGGTGGTGAGGCGCCTCGAGGGCCTGCTCCAAGGCGAGTTCCACACGCTTCTTCGTGGTAGTGGTACCGACTTCCTCGACCTGCGCGACTACCAGTGGGGTGACGACGTCCGCCACATTGACTGGAACGTCACCGCACGCATGGACGAACTGTTCGTCCGCGACTTCATGGAGGACCGCGAGCTCACGGCCTGGCTCCTTCTCGACCGCTCCAGGTCGATGACCTTCGGCACCGTCGAACGAACGAAGGAGCAGGTGCTCTCCGAACTGGCCGCGGCAATCTGCCAACTCCTCGTGCGGGGAGGCAATCGCGTCGGAGCCGTGATCTCCGACGGCATGCGTGAGTGGACCATTCCACCGCGTCAAGGCCGGAACCAGGTGTTGGCGATCGTGCGGGAACTTCTCCGGCCAGTCGCCGGCGGCCAGCTGACCGACCTCGGCAAGCTTCTTGAGACCGCGGCACGACTGGTGCGCCGACGCTCGCTCGTTGTGTTGATTTCCGACTTCATCAGCGAACCGGGGTGGGAACGGCCGTTGTGCCGACTCACAGAGCAGCACGAGGTTGTCGCCGTCCGGCTGTCGGACCCCCGCGAATACGAGCTTCCTGACGCGGGTCTGTTGTACGTGCAGGACGCCGAATCGGGGGAGCAACTGCTAGTCGACTCGAGCGATCCCAAACTGCGCCGGCGCCTCCTCGAGGTCGGGCGCGCTCGGGACGAAGCGATCCGCCAGAGCGTCGCCCGAGCCCGGGTGCGGCTCCACTGCCTTTCGACCGAGGACGACCTCCTCAGCGCTCTGGTGCGCATGGCCGGGTCGGGCCGGGGTCCGCGCGGATGACCTTCACATCGCCCGTGATGCTGCTGGGGCTTCTGCTGATTCCGGCGGTCATAGCGAGCTACGCGTCCTCGAGGAAAAGGCGCCGACGTCGCCTGGCCGGCCTTGCCGCACGTGGCTTTGTCGCGAGCGACCCGGTCCGGCGAAGGCTTCGCGAGCATCTCCCCTTCGGCTTTCTCGTCGCCGCGCTCGTCTTGTTGGTGCTCGCCTGCGCCCGGCCGATCGCGGTCATAAAGACGCCCCAGCGAACGGCAACGGTGGTCGTAGCACTCGACGTGTCGAACAGCATGGCAGCCACCGATGCAAAGCCGTCCCGAATCGAAGCTGCGAAAGCCGTCGCCAGCGACTTTGTGCGCCAGCAGCCGCCGGGAGTCCATATCGGCGTCGTGGGTTTCGGCGAAGGCGGAGTTATCACCCAGACTCCGACCTCAGACCACGCCGACGTGCTGCGGGCGATCGACCACCTCTCACTCGGAGGCAGCACCTCGATAGGAGCCGGCATCCTCACGGCGCTCGACGCCATCGCCGGCAAGACACTGCATGTCAACCTGGCCGAGCTCGCCAACGACGACTCGGGCGAGATCGACCTCGGCTACTACGGAGGAGCAACAATCGTGCTGATCTCCGACGGGGAGCAGACGAGCGGGACCGATCCCGTGACGATGGCACGATTAGCCTCAACCGCGGGGGTCCGTATCCAGACCGTTGGCGTCGGCACGGCGGCCGGCACGACCGTGCAGATCGACGGATTCACCGTCGCCACGGCCCTCGAGGCCCAAACGCTCGAGAACGTGGCAAGGGTCACCAATGGCTCGTACCACCAGATCGGCGACGGCTCGCCCGCGAGCGCCGTTTCACGGACGATACGACTGCACTTTGCGCTCGTAAGCGATCGCACCGAGATCACGGCATTGTTCGCCGCGGGCGCAGGTCTGCTGCTTGCCATCGGCGCCGCCATCTCGTTGCTCTGGTTCGGACGCGTGGTGTGAGATGACCTTCATCTGGCCGCTTGCGCTTTTGTTCGGGCTCGTCGTCCCTGTGCTTCTCGGGGTTTATCTCTTGGCAATGCGCCGCCGCCGATCGAAAGCTGTCACCTATTCGAGCGTCGCGTTGCTGCGCTCCGCACTCGCCCGCCCGTCGCGGTGGCGCCGGCATCTCCCGGTCGCCTTGTTGTTCGTCAGCCTCGCGTTGTTGGCAGTAGCTGCCGCCCGGCCGCAGATCACTTCGGACGTGGCTTTCGGGCACTCTACGGTCGTTCTCGCGCTCGATGAGTCCGGATCCATGTGCTCGACCGACGTGGCCCCCAATCGGATCGCGGCCGCGCAGAAAGCCGCCCGCAAGTTCGTCGACTCACTCCCCAGAACGACGCTGGCAGGGCTGGTCGAGTTCAACGGCTTCGCGGAGATCGCTGTGGCGCCAACCACCGAGCGCGGCGGATTGGACCAGGCCATCGAGAACTTGAGCGTTGGCCCTGGCACCGCGATCGGCTCCGCCATCTTGGAGGCACTCAGCGCCATCTCCGAGGTCGACCCCGCGGTAAAGCCCGTCGCTAATGACATCGCGGACAACCCACTGGACCCAGGTTCCGGCAGCATCGGAGACGGCACGCCGGGCGCGACTACCAAACCCGGCAAGGGCGGCTATGTCCCCGACGTCATCGTCTTATTGACAGACGGTGCCAACAACCGAGGGATCACGCCTTTTCAGGCCGTCCCCTACGCAGTCGCCCGAAGGGTCCGTGTTTACACGATCGGCTTCGGGACAACGCATCCGGGCCCACTTGAGTGCACTCCGCAGCAGATGGCCGGCGAGCTCGCAGGCGGTTTTGGAGGTGGTTTCGGCGGTGGCGCGTACGGTCGGAGTTTCCGATCTGGCCCCGGTATCGCCAACCCCCTCGTCGCCGATCTGCCGCCTCTTCAGCAGGTCTCCCAGCTCACAGGTGGCAGGAGCTACAGCGCCCGGGACGAGTCGCAGCTCGCCAAGGTGTTCGCCAGCCTACCGACGGAGATCGGCGTCCAAAAGGAGCGCCACGAGGTCACATGGTTCTTCGCGTTCCTTGGTGCGCTGCTGGCCCTTGCCGCCGCTGCTGCATCCTTACGGTGGGCCCCATATCCGTAGCGCCAACGCCGGAGCGTCGCTCGAACACCTGGATCGATGCACGAGTCCGTGAGTCCGCGGAGCGACCTTTGGACGCGCGCTACTCGGCGCGAAGCAAGCTTTGAGTTTGGGACCTCGCCGCGGCGAGAGCCGGCAGCACGGCAAGCAACGTACCGACGGCTAGAACGCCACCTGTGAGTGCCGCCAGCAGCCAGAGGGGCACGACAGAGATGGGCACGACTCCTAGGTTGCTGGCAAAGACAGACCAGATCTTCGCACCGAGTACCACGCCGAGGGGGATGCCCAAGACAATCGCGATGACGGTGATCGTGATCGCCTGAGACGCGACCGCGACCGCGATCTGGGCCCTGACAAAGCCCAGCGCCTTTAGTAGGCCGGTCTCGCGCCGTCGACGGGTGACGCTCACCACCAGCAAATGCAGCATCGTGGCCGCTCCGAAGATGGCAAGGAACAACCCGAAGATGGCCGGGAAGTTCACAGCCTCCCCGAAGTTGACGAGCGAGGTCGGCACAATCGGAAGGGCCGTGATATTGCTAAACGCAGACAGGTAATGCGATACGGCCTGTTGTCCGCGTGTGCCGGGAACAACGCTTACGAGCAGCCCTCCCGGTGTCGGGCCCGCAAACGGCGCTCCGAGGCACCGCTCACGCTGGGGTCCCATGGCACAAGCGAGGTTCGCGTAAGCGCCGAGGGTGGTAGCCGCCCCTGTGCCCAGAGCTGTCGCCCCAGCGAGCACCGGAAAGGAGATCTCCGAAGTTACCCTGAAGCGCATCGTCCGTCTTGATCCACTGGGACTCTCGACCGTCACGCTCACGGGGGAGCCGACCGATACGCGCAACGCCCTCATAGTTGCGGCTCCGAGGCCGATCTGACCGTCGGCATCAGGCAGGTGCCCCGTCACCGCGGTGAGCAAGGGATCGCCACGCGCCGAGTGGTAGGCGATCATCCCGACCGACTTGCCGTTCACATTGACGAAGAAGGCATAACCCAGGGTGATGTCGGTGACCGCTCGGTCGTGCTCAAGCCGGGCCAGCAGGCCGGAATCGGGTCCGAATCCAGAAGTGTTCGAGAAGTTGAGTTGGAACCTGTCGCCGTACAGCTTCGGTGTGGAGACGAGATGGGCAAGGCTCGCGCCGAAAACACCGGTAGCCGATAAGGAAACAACCGCGAGGACTGTACCGAGCACGGCCGACGCAACAGGAACCGTACCCCCACTGCTACGTCGGTCAATGGCGTTGCGCACCCCTATCAGTGTGCTCGGGGGAGCACCCAAACGAGCTAGTTGGGTAACGATGCTCGAGGGATAGCGCGCCCTCGCGCGGGCGACGCGGCTTCCTCTCTGCACCGCCAGGTAAGCGGCGCAGGCGCCTAGCACGACGATAGCGAGCAGTACGAAAAGCGAACCGAGCAGCAGCACGACGGGGTCGAAGTAAAGCCCGGTCGTAGTCTCGGCGACACGAGCTTCCCCCAAAGGAGCCAATGGCGAGAGGGCAAATGCAATCACCATGCCTCCGAGCGCCCCAACCAATCCGACCAGAACGCTGCGCCCCAGTCCGAGCAGGACCAGCTGTCTGCGATCGACTCCAAGAGCGCCGAGGATGGGGAAGTCCTCAGCCTCGGTGAGGGTTTGTCGCATCAGCGCCTGAGCGAGCACCGCCAAGCCGACAATCCCGGCGAGCAAAGCGAGAATCCACCACCCCATCGCTTGGGGGTGGATGGAAGATTCGACGGCGGCGATCTGTTCATCCTCCCCGCTGGCTTCTGCTCGCAGCTTGCTTACCTGTTGACTGAACAGCGGAAGGTCCGCCGCACCGTGTCGCAGACGAACGAGGTACACGTAGCCGAACGCCGTTTCAGGAAGGACTTCTCGGGCGAACGTCGGAGTGGCAAAGATGTCGTAATCAGGAGTGGTGCCGGAAGGAAACTCATATTCGGTTGCCTCGAAGCCGACCACGCGGAAAGCAATCGTCGGCCCCCGGGGCCGGGGCAGCGCGCCGACGGCGTTGTTGTAGGCGTTTGTCTGTGAGCGGGCGTAAAGCGGAACCCTGACGATCGACCCAAGTCGCAGGCCGTCGGCCAGCAGCGTGTAGGAAGCCAGCACCTGGTCTGTAGATGACGGATCGGGCACACGCCCACTGACGAGCTTGTAAACCGGTCTGGCACCGGACGGCACTACGATGACGCCGAAGTCAGTCGGATTGATGGGTTCAGTGCATTCGCACTGAGGCTGACCGTTGTCCAGGCCAGCTACGCGGGTCACAGAAGTCACCTCCGGGGGGAACTTGGTACTCGCGGGTATGGGTGCTTCCACATAGACCGCAGCGTCGAAGCCGTACCTGGAGACGAAACTGGGAAACGCCGAAACGGTCCGCCGCCCCGCTGCAGCGGCCGCAAGGACTGCGCCACCTACGACGGCAACGAGGACGGCAACTACCAGCCACGATCTCCATCGCCGGCGAAACTCCGCTCGAAGCACGAGTCCTATTGCGCTCAAAGTTGGCCTCCAGGTCCTCAGTCTGGACTGCTGACCGTCTGGCCCCAAGTAGGTCAGCCGCACGGGAATCCTCGTACTAGCACCCTGACGTGCCTGTCTCTACCTACGTGACTCCCGTGACGGGCACCTACTCAGCCTTGAGCCCAAGTTTCAGGCAGGCTTCGGTGCAACGCATCTGGCCGGGGACGGCGGGCGGCTGCCAAACTCTCGCCTAAGGACCCGACGAGAGGCCACCGAAATTAGTCTCACTGGCAGTGCAAAAGGTCCGAGAGACACGCGAACTGCGTGACGTCACATGCGAGCATCCCCGGGAGGACTCGAACCTCGGGCCGTCTGCTTAGAAGCTATTGGGGCCTGAACGCTGTGCTGAGCATGGACTTTGCAGCGAAACGGGCGCAGTTAGACGCTGTGCCAGGGATGCGACACTCGTCACCTCACTCCAGGCAGGGCTCGCTCATCTGTGTACGGCAGCCACATGCACATCTCTCTTTCGACAGTACCCGCGACAAGTCGCCTTCCTGCCGCCGCCCATCCACGACGAGCGGGCTCGATACGTGATTCTGTGCGCCTTCGCGAGGGTGAGGATTGACTTTCCACGCGGCGCCGCGAAGACGGCCCGCTGATAGCGTTGCTCTGTGAATGGACGAGCGACCGTCGTGCTTTACGTGCTTGCGCTCGTCGCCGTCGTGGTCGGTTTTGACGTTCTGTTCTTCAAACATCACTTTTGGTTACGCCTGATGGTCAACGTTGGCGTTGTCCTCGTATTTGCCGCCTTCTACCTACGGTTCAAGGCCGCACTCGGCGGTAACTAAGCGCCTTCTGGCAGTTCGACTACCGTCCGCAGGCCTTTTGGACTCCGGAGTTTCAGATCAACAGTGCTACATGTGAAAGGGCCCGCAGAGGGCTACGCGCAGTTGCCCCGAGAGGCGTTCGTCGGGTCCAGCATCCTGGTCGGCTTTCGGACCATGTGATAGAGGACAAAGTTCGAAGCCCGCCCAATGGTGCCGAGCGGGCGCTCGTCCGCCAGGTCGAAATCGGCGCTGAAGCGCTCGGTCAACTCCGTGGTGTCGACGCCCCTAGCCCCCAAGAGGCGCCAGCTTGCCGGCGCGTGGGAGATCCCCGCCAGGTAGAACTCCGCGCCCGACCGAGCGACACCCGCGACCTGGACCTCGTAGGCCGCGCGCAAGCGCGCAGGGATCGTGTGGTAGCAGCCGATGTCGATGATGAGATCGAAAGTGCCCACCACTCCCGCTTGGCGAAGATCGGTGACGTCACCGGTCACAAAGCTGGCCCGCGCTCGTATAGCGAACGCACGCTCTTTTGCCCTGGCGATGGCGCTGGGCACGTAATCGACTCCGACAACCTCCCAGCCCTGCTCGGCAAGGTAGACGGCATTGCTCCCGGTCCCACAGCCAAGATCCAGCGCACGTCCAGGCGGGCGTCCTGCGATGATCTCCTCGAGCTCAGCTCGAGGTTCACCGGTGTCCCAGTGAGGACTGCCGAAACGGTAGGAGAGGTTGTAGAAGAGCGAATCGCGTTTCACCGAAGTTCCTCCAGCGGGCATCGGTTTAGCTACTATAGCTTAGTAACCAAGTAGCTGAGTTATAAAGGAGCTTAGCCATTCGTTATACTGCTGTCAATGTCTGTTCCCGATCCCGACGAGGTAGCGGCGCGTTTGCAACGGTTCGGCCTCGAACGAGACCGCATGCGCGCGTCGCTGGCCCACGCCGCGGACATCAGCGCCACGGACCTTGACGCCTTGGAGCACCTCGAAGCAGACGGGCCCCTGACTCAGCGCCAACTGGGAGAGAAGCTGTCGCTTACATCAGGGGCGATCACCATGCTCGTCGACCGCCTTGAGCGCCTGGGCCTGGTCCGGCGCGGCCCTCACCCCACTGATCGCCGCTACATCTTGCTCGAGCTGTCGCCGGAGGCTGTAGAACGTGCTCCTGCCGGGCTCGCCACGTACCACGCGCGGATGAGAGCGCTCGCCGCCGAGACAAGGCCCGAGCATCGAGGAGCACTTTGCAGCTTCCTGCTGGCGGCCGCGAATGCGGCCTCCGAGGCGGCCGACGAGCTGAGCCGTTAGAGATGGGTGGGCCTCGCCTTTGGGGGAAAGGTACCGCTCCAGATCGACGTTCCTGAAGGAGCGTTCGACCCATCAACGAAGCAGGCGACCGAACGCTCCACGCTTGCCTTGCTGACTCCGTCAGTCGCTCAGCTACCAGCTGGCCGGGCGCTTCCCGAGTCGCCATCGTCTTGCGCGGCTTCTGCATCTGGTGGATCAGCCGCCGACTTGCGTGAACGTTCAAGCGGTTCGGTGGTCTCCGCCGCGGGCCGATTGCTGCGTAGCTGGGGCTGATCGTCTCGTCGTTGCCGCTCATCGAGCGGGTCACGAGGTCCGACGGCGCGCGGGGAGTGGCCTTGGGGCGACAGTCTCAACGTCGCTTATCAGTGATCACAGCTCAGCGTGGAAGCGCGCTTCGGTGCTGGGATGGCACTTACGGGTCGGCTCGCTCACATTCTCTGCCACAAAATCATGGCCAGCGGTGCTTACGAATTGATGGGGACCGTATTGACCTTGTCGCCTAAAGCGAGGGGTGGAGCTCTGCCAGCATCGATCGGCTTCGAGAAGTTCTTCCGGACGGAGTATCCGTTGCTGGTGCGCATCGCCTACGGCATCGTTCGCGACCCGCACCTCGCAGAGGACGTCGCCCAGGACGTTCTCATCGCAGCTCAGCAGCGATTTCCAGAACCCCTCGGATCCGACCACGCGCAAGCCTGGGTCAAGGTTGCGACGACCCATGCGAGCTTGAACGCTGTCCGCAGCAGCCGTCGCCGTCAGGTTCGCCAAGAGCGCGCCCCGCAGGCAACGGCGACGATTGGCCCGGAGGAGCTCGCCATCTTGAACGAAGAAGGTCGTGAAGTACGGACCGCGCTTGCCCGCATGCCGAGACACGCAGCGACGGTCCTCGTGCTTCGCCATAGCGGGCTCAGCTACGCCGAAATCGCCGAGGCGATGAAGGTCCATATCGGACAGGTCGGGACGATGGTGCGGCGCGCCGAGGCCAAATTTCGTAAGGAGGTTGATCATGCGACACGTTCCTGACGGCACGCTTCGTCGGCTCATCGACGAACCGTTCGCGGTCGCCGACCGGGACGCTCGACACGTCGAGGGATGCGGGCGTTGCCGGGCGCGATCGCAGCGGATCGCCGAGGACGCCGCGACGGTGGAGCGATTTTTCGACCTGCGGGTGCTTGCCGACACCGATGCGGGGCTTGCCCGCTCTCGAGTGTCGCTCATCGAGATACCTTCGCGCCGGACGACATGGCGCGTCGGACCGCGTCGCAGCTGGCGATTCATGGGCGTTTCGCTCACCACTAGCGTCTCGTTCGCCGCGGTCGGCGTAGTGATCGTCGGTGTTGCCGCTGCCGCGACGCTCACCACCGTCTTCGCGCCGACCCAGGTCGCCAGGGTGCCTGTGAGCCAGGCGGACGTGCAAGAGCTCACCCAGCTGATGGGGCTCAACACGACAACCTCGCTCGTCGGACTCAGGAGTCCGTCGGGATCAGAGACGCTGTCCTTCGGAACGCTGAACTGGACGTCGTCGGGGGACGGCGGGCGGGTCGCGTCCCTCGAGGACGCCGAGACGACGACCGGGCTCTCGGTGACGCTTCCGTCCACGCTCCCGAACGGCGTGAGTGGGGTCGATCGCTACGCGGTCATGCCGAAGGTCACTGCGACGATCGACTTCGGCGCCAATGCCGGGTCTGGCCTCTCGGGCAGTTCGTTCGTTGTGATCCTCGGTCCGGCGGTCGCCGTCTCCTACAGTGGCGCGACGACGATCGATGACATCGGTCCGCTCGCGATCCTCACCGTGGCGCAACCGATTGCGACCTCGACCGGCGCGACGACGAGTCAGATCGAGACCTTCTTGCTGTCCCAGCCTGGAGTGCCGGCCGATGTCGCCGCGGAGATCCGCCTGCTCGGGAACCTGCGGACGACCTTGCCGATTCCGACACCGCCGGGAGCGAGCTCGGAGTCGACCGAGATCGACGGGTCACCGGCGGTGGTGCTGACCGATAATTCAAATGCGGCCTCTGGAGCGATCTGGGAGGACCACAACGGCGTTGTCCATGCCGTAGCCGGCCTACTCGACAAGGAGGACGTTCTGAGTGTCGCTCAACAGATCGGCTGAGCCAATCAGCGAGGACGCGGCGCTAGCCAACGGCTACCTCGCGGACACATCGCGTGGCGATCCACGCGTCTCGCCAGCCGTGCTCACGATCGAGCTTCGCAAGGAGTTCCGCACCACGACGGCACTGGGCGGTCTGTCGATGACGGTCGGCCGCGGTGAGGTCTTCGGGTTCCTCGGGCCGAATGGGGCAGGGAAGACCACGGCCGTCAAGCTCCTGCTCGGTCTCGTTCGGCCCTCCGGCGGCGAGGCGATGGTGCTCGGTGCTCCGGCGGGTGATCGGGAGACGAGGCGGCGAATCGGCTACCTCCCGGAGCTCTTCCGGTTCCAGAGCTGGCTTACAGCCTCTGAGGTGCTGATGCTGCACTGTCGCTTGATCCAGCTCGCACACCGCCGAGCTGTGACCACGATCGACGAGGTCCTCGAGACGGTTGGCCTCGCCGAGCGCCGCGGCGACAAGGTCGGCACTTTCTCCAAAGGGATGCAGCAGCGCCTCGGACTCGCCGTCGCGCTCGTCGGAGATCCGGATCTCGTCATCTTGGACGAACCAACGAGCGCTCTCGACCCAGTTGGTCGCCACGACGTACGCGGGATCATCCGCCGGGTCCGGGACCGGGGAGCCACAGTCTTTCTGAACACGCACCTCCTCGAGGAAGCCGAGCACGTCTGCGATCGGGTCTGCGTGATTGATCGGGGACGTTCGATCG
>JBEKVJ010000066.1:0-20854 GCA_049514105.1 Acidimicrobiales bacterium | reverse complement strand
ACGGAACGACGGTCAACTTCACCGGTGTCGGTAACTGCGTCATAGACGCCAACCAGGCCGGGACGACTGACTACTCGGCCGCCACCGAGGTGCAACAGACCATCGTCGTCGGCGCAGCGACACAGACGATCAGATTCACCTCCGTCGCGCCCTTGGGTGCCATAGTCGGAGGGAGCTACACCGTTACGGCCACCGGCGGCGGATCAGGAAATCCGGTCGTGTTCACGATTGATCCTTCGAGCGACGGAGCCTGCTCCATCTCGGACGCGGTCGTCAACTTCCTCGAGGCCGGCAACTGTGTCATCGATGCCAGTCAGGCCGGCAACTCGGTGTACTCTGCCGCCCCCGAATCCACTCAGAGCTTCGCGGTGCTGGTTGTGGCCACAAGCACGAAGGTCACGCTGACACCGACGACGGTCACCTACGGGGACGAATCTGCCTCTGTCGTAACGGTGGTCACTGCTTACGGCGACGCGGCTGTGCCCAACGGCGAGAAGGCGACGGTGAACATTGGTCAGGCAAGGTGCACGGTCGCGCTCAGCGGCGGGTGGGGCACATGCAAGATCGCGAATACCGCACTGAAGGTGGGCTCGTACTCGGTGTCGGCCTACTACGGCGGCGATGCCAACGCGACTCCGTCCGCCGGTTCAAGCGCCTCAAGGCTCACCGTAAGACCCGATGCGACAACCACCAAGGTCTCAGTGACCCCAGGCCATCTCACCTACGGCGAGGAGTCGGCTTCCGTCTTCACCGTGAGTGTCGCCACCCATTATGGAGAGGCCGTGCCCCGCAATGAGCGGGCGACAATAGAGGTGGGTCACCTCAGATACGCCATCGCCCTTAAGGCAGGCAAAGGCGACTGCCGGATGACCAACAAGGCCCTTTCGGCAGGCTCATACCCGGTATCGGCTATCTACCCTGGCGACGCCAATCTGAGCGGTTCGAAAGCCACGGGCACCGCGAAGGTGTCGGTCAAGGTACCTCGGCACGCCCGATGAAGACTACCGAGTGACACTCAAGCGGTGAACCGCCTTTCTGCACGTGTCCGATCTGAGCACCAGTGTCGGACAGGCCGTGCGAGAGCGGAATCATAGACAACGGAACATCAGTGACTAACACAGGCGTCCGCGACACCTCAGGCAAGCGAGGGGCTAAATCACGATCCACGGCAAGACCCGCGTTCGATGACACAAGCGCCCCCATCTTGAATCAGGCGCTCGTATTCGAGTTTCCGGCCACGCTGCCTAAGAAGCGGTTGAGAGTTCTGTTGGTCACCGAGGGCACGTACCCGTATGTGATGGGCGGAGTCAGCACGTGGTGCGACCAGCTGTTGAGGAGTCTCGCTGACATTGACTGGCTCGTAGTTCCGATCGTCGCAGGAGGCCTCAAGAGGAGGCCCATTTATGAGCTTCCAGAGAACGCCCAGCTAGGAGCGCTCGTCGATCTTTGGGGTACCGAACACCCCGGTCTGCCAGTACGACGCAAGAACCGTCGCGAAGAACTCGCGGCAGAGCTTGCGCGCTCGTTGCTCAGCTGGAACTCCGACCCCGCCCTTCTCGTTTCCGAGCTCGTCTGGTGCCACCTCCATCGCGACGCGATCATGCCCTCGTTCCGATCCAAGCGATCCTGGCTCCTGTTCCTGGAAGCGCTGGAGCAGATAGCCGACGAGTCGAACGAGGACGTGACGCCAATGAGAATGGACATGGCTACCGCCGTGTCCTGTTACCAAACCCTGTCGTGGGTGGCACGCACCGCCGCGATCCGCTTGCCATCGGCAGACGTCCTCCATGTGACCGCGGCCGGCTGGGCAGGGGTCCCCGCTCTTGTGAGCAAGGAGCTGACCGGCACACCCATGTTGTTGACCGAGCACGGCGTCTTTGTTCGAGAGGCTTATCTGGCAGCCGCCCGTTCCTCAGAGGGTGCTGGGAGTCGTTTGTTGTCCACCCGCTTGGCCCGCTCCTTCGCGAGAGCGACCTATCGCGCAGCTGATCTGGTGGCTCCCGTTACCGAGGCACATTGCCCGTGGGAAATAGCCCTCGGAGTCCCGACCGAGCGGATTCGACCCATCCCCAACGGAGCCACTGTTGCTGACACGACCGTTCCCGCTCCGAGACAAAAGCTTGTTGTCACCGTCGGAAGGATCGACCCGCTCAAGGACACAAAGACCCTGCTACGCGTTGCAGGCAAGGTCCTCGAGCGTGACCCTGCCGCAAGATTCCTGCACTACGGGCCGGTACCCGCCGGTCAGGAGGCCTACGGGGCATCCTGTCTACGCCTCCACGAACAGCTCGGCCTGGGCGAGAAGTTCGTGTTCATGGGACCGACCGCGGACCCTCACGGTGCCATTCGCGATGCTGACGTAGCTCTCATGACCAGCATCTCCGAGGGCTTCCCTATCGCGGTGCTCGAAGCCCTCTCGGAGGGGCGTCCCGTGGTGACGACCGCAGTCGGCGGCGTCCTCGAGGCCATGCGAGGGTCCGGACTTGCCGCGGCTCCTCGCGACGTCGACGGGCTCGCGGACGCCGTGTGCACACTGATTGCAGATCCCGAGCTTGCGCAGGCACTAGGGGCCCGGGGCCATGCGCGGGTACGGCGCCACTTCAGCCAACAAGCCTTCGTCGAACGATACAGGCAGATCCTCTCAGATCTGTCATCATTCGCACCCCTCCTGACCCAACAATGAAGCTCACCGACGAGCTCGCCATCCAGCGAGTAAGAGCAGCGCTTGGCCGGTCTCCTCAAGATCGGCTCGAGTCAACTGTCGTGCTCGAGTCGTGGGGGGTCTCCTCGCAGCTCGCCTTCGAGGTCGCGCGCCCAGACACCAAGGCGGGCTATGACGCCAACTGGCGCCCAGATCCGACCGCCCATCCAAGCCATATGCAAGATGCCCTGGAGATCGTAGGGCTACTTGCGGGAATCATGGCTGCCACGATCTGCGCAGGACCCCTCATCGCCCGGCTGGGAGCCTCGGCGGTCGATGCCTGGCGCGTGGCTCTGCCGCTCACCTTGCTGTTGCAGTGGACGCTGCGCCGATACCACCGCTCTTTCTCCCAGCGTGAAGCTCATGAACGGCTCAGCGGTCTCCGCAATCTCAGATGGGGTTCTGTCGCTATTGCCCTTGCCATCGTCGTCCCCGTCCTGCTGGTGTCTTGCCCGATGGCGGGAGCTGCCGTCTGCCTCGTAGTGCTTTGGACTGGTGGTCTTTTGCTGGCCCGGAGGGGCTGGGCTCCGCTCTACGTCCTGTTGCTTTTGGGCGGAGCACTCGCGGTCTGGCTCCGCCTGCCAATCGTGGCTGTTATCGGTGACCAAAGCGAGACAATGTTGGGCTTGGTCGCGGTCGCAATCACCTCGAGCAGTCCCTCTCGACATCTGCCCGGCGCATGGTCCGACGCGTTGAAGTCAGGTTGTGTGGGAGCTCTCTTCGGTTGCATGATCGTCAGCGTCGCCCTGCCGAAGGGTACGACGAGCGTGAAGCTCCTAGGCCTTGCGATGGCTCCAGCCCTGTTAGCCAGCGTCGTCTGGTTCTACTTCGCCGGGGCTTTCTGGCACCTGGTCCGCCCCGGAATCGCTCTTGGCAGCAACAGCACGTCGCTCTCGGTGATGCACCGCATGAGCAGGCGGATCAATCTCGCTGCCCTGGTCGGTTACACGCTCACCGCCTCTGTGATGTCATTTGTCGCTCTGGGCGTAGCAATTCTGCTCGGAGTCTCGTCCCGAGACCCCGGCCTGATCTTCCTCGATCTCGGGACGATCGGACTCGCGGGCGTGCTATTCGCATGGCTCGACGTCCTCGGGCGTTCGGGCACGGTGCTGGCTGTCGAAGGCTGCGTTCTTGGCGCCGGACTGCTCTTCGACACCTTCGTGCGCAACGGCCTTGGGCCCTACGGGACTTTCTTCTTAGGCGCACTGGCGGCGGCCACGGCACAAATAGTCACCTATCGGCTACATCGTGAACCGGAGTGGCTGGCCGCGCGACTGCTCTGACTTACAAAGCCCCGGGTTGCCAAAGGGTATGTGAGCCGACCGGTTGCTTACTCGCTATTTCAGCGCGAACCAGTGAGAATGCCCGTCCGCAAACGGGTTTCTCCTTTCGATACCGAGCATCTAGCGACAGGGTATACGGACTGACCCATCCAGGTTCACGCTGAGATACACCGAGTCGAGCCCCGTCATGTCGGCGCCGGGCTGAGAGTTGATGCCGGTCTTACAAGCTCTGGCAAATCGAGACTTGCTCATGTCAGTTTGGTACTCAACTTCAAGTACCGCCTTGTGGTTGCGATAATAAGGAGCAAGATCACGACAGTCCGCGTACTGATAGCACTGCTCCTCGATGACGAAGTCGAAGTACGGCTCGAGTGTCGAAGACTCATCCTCGTAGTTCTTCTGCGCCACTGACATGCCGAGACGGTGAACCTCCTGTGCTACCCATTCGTCGTAGTCGATCTGCTCGGCTCGGGTGTTGGTCGTTCCGTTTTCAGAGCTGTCCATGTTGTCGGGCTCAACCGCGTCGAAGTGGTTGTTACGGCACATCTCGAAGCGCTTCAACATGACCCTTTCGACGATGCCACGGTAGCGAGGAGCGAGGCTGATCCAATACTCGCCAGGCCATCCTTTGACCGCCCCGAGCAACGCAGCTTTGAGCTCTGAGAAGTCGACCCGCCAGCTCTCAGCCGTGCCAACATCGATGTAGCAAATGACATGGTCGCCGAGGGCGTGCAGCTCGGCGACTACTGGAGAGTCAGACGAGTCCAGCGACTGCGCCTCATTTCCATTGTCGCTGCCAGTGTTGTCGAAGCCGTCGATGTCATAAGCCTTCGGGTTCGTATGGGGAGCGACGGCTCCATCAACGGCTATGACAGGCGACCTGCCAGAGGTCAGCCCGAGATCTGCCGCGCAAGAAGGAGAACCGGAAGGATGCTCGACCGTGGCCCCGATCAGCCTCGCCGTCTCGGCCGGCGTCGCAGCACCTTCGGAGTTGCAAAGTGGGTGGTCCAACTCCCACTGCCACTCGACCCCGTTCGGTGGGATCCAAGCTTTCGTGGCGCGTGACGCCACCACCACCGACTTCAAGCTGGCCGCGCTCGATGTGAGCAGAGCTGTTAGAGCGCTCGCTATCAAGATCGCCGCCGCCCATGTCCAGGCCCGATAGCCCAGAAGTGACCTCACGTGCAACGGGCGAACGAAGACGAGGCCGGCCAACGCGCTAGTCGCTCCCAGCTCTGTCTCGAAAGACAGCCTCCCGATCCGCTCATCGACGCATTCTGCCACCCGAGAGAGAGCCGGCGTTGCGTCGTGGAGACGATGAGGCTGCGCTGAACAGGCTCCTGTGACACTCGCGAGGCTCCGAGCTTGCTCGATGGGACTGAAACCGCGAGATACCTAGCATTGCCATGTGGTCGAGCGCTCTGAGTCGTCAAGTCCAGATGCTCGGGATCCGCACTGGCCTAACGGCGACAGCCTCGCGGGCCCGACTGCCGCCGAGTCCCTCACCACCGCACGCGGCTCTTCCTCGCTTCGGCCTTTCCACCACCGGAACTACCTTCTCTTGTGGTCCGGGGGCATGGTCTCGATCGTCGGCTCCTGGATGCAAACCGTCGCGGTTGGGGCGTTGATAGTCGCTCACACCGGAAGTGCCACCTGGGCGGTCGTGATCGCGGCGGGAGGCTTCCTGCCGATCGGGTTGCTCTCGCCGATCGGAGGTGCCCTCGCCGACCGCATAGCGCGCAGAGCCGCACTTGTGACCGGCAACCTTGTCGCAGGGGCCGTTGCCCTCGCCATCGCCCTGCTCGTAGCTGCAGGAAACGACAGCCCCTGGATCCTGACCTTGCTCGTCACTGTCCAAGGATCCGTCAGTGCTCTGATCGGCCCCTTCCAGCAAGCGATCCTTCCCGACCTAGTCCCTCCGTCGGAGTTCCTTGCCGCAGTTTCGCTCAATTCGGCACAGTTCAATCTTGGACGCGTCATCGGGCCGGCTCTAGCAGGAGTGACAATCGCTGCCTTCGGCTACCCGGATGCCTTTGTCGCCAACGCAGCATCTTTTCTCGCGGTCGTGGTGGCCCTCTTGTTCATCCAGCTTTCCCCACCACCCGGCCGGGGCGAGCGGGCTGGGTTGCTCACTTCGCTCCGCCTTGGAGCCAGAGCGGCGCACTCCGAACCGGGATGTCGGGCCGCGATTGGCACGATCGCTGTCGTAGCGTTCCTGGCCTCGCCCTTCATCGCCCTCGTGCCCGTGATGGCCCATCGGCTAAGCGGTGGCGGGGCGCGTGGGATCGCCTCGGCGACGAGCTTGCTGACTACCGCCCAGGGAGTCGGTGCGGTCGCCGGGGCTCTGGCCATCGCCCCACTCGCAGTTCGCTTCGGGAGAGGCAGGCTGCTTATGGGCAGCCTTAGTGTGCTCCCCGTCGTGCTCGTCCTGTACGGCTTCGCTCCGTCGCTCGCACTCGCACTGCCGGCGCTTTTCGCAGTCGGTCTCATCTACATCGGTGTTCTCTCGGGCCTGTCCACCGTCGTCCAGCTCCGCGCCCCGGCCGAGCTTCGGGGGCGGGTACTCAGCCTCTATCTCGTCGCGTTGGGCGTGTCGTATCCGATCGGCTCGCTCGTCCAAGGACCGCTTGCGGACACTTTCGGCCTGGCCTGGACCACGGCAGCCACGAGCGCCTTGTTGGCGATCGCTCTCCTTGCGACGCGCATTTTGCGACCGGCCATTTTTCAAACGCTCGCAGCCCCGACCTCGAAAGAGCTGCCGTCTACCCGTTCTAGTTGACCTCGGCCGATTACAGCTAGGTGATCTGGGAACGCGACCCCCTTGGCATGCTCGCACCACCTGAGTCCGATCCGGTCCGTCCTTGGAATCTCACTTCCTGGACCGTTTGCACTGGCTTTAAGCAGAGTGCCTACAGACAGCCACCTGCTTTTGAAGCGCGGGCATTTCGATCACGTGGCCCCAAAGAGCAAGCTCAACCGGTCCTTGGCAGGATGGCTCCAGTCAAGGTGCTCTAGGAAGATGCCGAGAAGTGCTCGATTATCATCCGGCTGCCCGAGGAGCTGCGATCGAGGCCTGCGCCCACGGCCCAGCAGTCCGAGGCAGACGGGCAGGCCACGCCTGTGAGAGCTTGGAAACCGTAGAGGGGGCTCGGGCTTGCCTCTGTCGACCAACGGGACCCGCCCCAGCCCTCGGTGAGCAACGAGGCCTCATCTTGCCCCGAGCCTCGCGAGCCGACGGCCTGACAGGCGGTCGAAGCGGCACAAGCGATCGCGCTGAGCTCGGGATAGTCGCCGGCGCGACCCGGTGGGCTCTGGACGAGCGAGAGCGAGCGGGTGTTCCAGCCTTCGAGGAGAGGGTGGATCGCTACGAGGCCCTCCCCCTTTGCCACCGTCTGGCCGACGGCCCAGCAGGCGGGAGTACCTTTCGCCAAACAAGCAACACCCGACAGGGATCCTCCGCCTGCAAGCACGCCGGCGACTGTCACCCGCGACCAGACGTGCCCGTCCCATCTCTCGGCCACGGCTAAGCCGGTCCCGGCCTTAGGCGTAGCAAAGCCGACCAGAAGACAATCGTCGTGGTTCACGCAAGCGACTCCGTTCAACTGCACGAAGGTGGCAGCTCGGATCGACACAGGGGGAACGAAGTGCCAGACACCCTTGACGAGATGGAACGAAGTCGGGCGCTTGAAGTCGCTCGAGGTGCCTATCGCCCAGCACTGGTCGTCGGAAGGATCACAGCTGATCGCAGACAACTCGCCTTGGGGACCCGGAGAGGCTACGGTCGCCCAGCGTCTGCCTGCGCCGTAGTGCTCGAGGAGATTTCCGGGATGTGAACCGCTGCGCATGCCTGCGGCCCAGCAGTTAGTTGCCGACAGGCAGCTGACACCAGAAAGCTCATCTAAGGTTCCGCCCTGGGCAGCCGATGCGGTCACGGGGCGCCAGGCGTTCGCCGTGAAATGCTCTATGAGCGCAGGTCCGGCATTTGACGAGGACGACTTGAAGCGGTCTCCGACCGCCCAGCAGTTCCTGGCAGTCAAGCAGCTCACAGCCACAAGAGAGGTGATAGGCGCACCGGGCACAGAGGGAGTACTGGCCGACCAGGTGCGACTTGGCATCGCGCGTGGCGAGCCCGAGGCCGCGAAGGAGATGACCAGGCCCCCAACCAACACTCCGGCGACCACCCCTGTGAGCATGCGAAAGCGCGACATGCATGCATGTTGCCAAACCGCGAGGCTCCACAGGGGGCTTTCGCACGAGGGCGAGGTGGACTCGGAGAGTTCCTCGTTCCAGCCGTGAGTTCCAAACGGCTCCTCGGCGGCTGACGAGATGGCCAAAATTGGTGGGCACAGCTACCCGCGGCTCGCAGCGCGATTTGGCACAGGGCTGAATCGGCGCGTCAGCCTAGGTTGGCGGCGCAGGTGCCCCCGTCGTCGTTGCTGTTGGTGCCGTCCGGGCAGGTCGTGTTCGACCAGATTGCACCGGCCAGGTCGGCACCTTGAAGCTGCGCGCCACCGAGGTACGCGCCTGTGAAGTCGGCTCCACCTAGGTCGCTCCAGTCAAGATCGACAGTACCGAGGCTGGCATCGTTGAGACTCACTCCGGTGAGGTTGGCCCCCGTCAGGCTAGCTCCGGTCAATGTCGCCTTTGCGAGGTCGGAACCGCTCAAGTTGGCACCTTGCAACAAGCTGCCGGTTAGGTTGGCGCCCGCAAGGCTGCAACCTGCAAGGTCAATCCCGGGGTAAGCAGACGCTGAGCAGCTGTAGGCCGTCCCGGGGGCGCCCTTTGGTCCCGTCGCACCTTTCGGCCCTGCAGCGCCTGTTGCTCCCCGCAGACCCTGCACACCACGCGACCCCCGCGGACCGGTGGCACCCCTTGGACCTTGCGGACCGATCGAGTTCCACGAGATCGTCCTCGATCCTCTCGGGCATGCCGGAAGCCTCGTCCCGACCCTCGAGAGAGCACCGCTCGGTGAGAGGCAACCTTGATAGGTGGCACTCCTGCCACTAGCGCCGGCCATTTGGACGGCTCCGACACTTGCGCCTCCTAGTAGGAATGCCGCCACTACCGCGACTACCACCCCAAGGCGTCCACTCAGAATTCTTCGAGCGCTCATTTGTCATCCCTCTGTCTCGACATTCGCTTCCCCCGTGCGAAGAGAATCCTCAGACTCGAACCTACGCCCCAGGACCGCTTCGCAACAAGGGTCTGGGTCATCTGACCTTTTTTTATGACCCCGCTGTTGTCGCCACCTCAAAGAAGGCTCCGTTACGACCTCCACGGGGCGAGGCCGGTTTGTTGACCACGTGCCGGATAAGCCGCCGCCGGGCATCAGCCCGTGTTGCGCAACCCGGCAGCGATGGCATTGACCGTTATCAGCAGGGCGCGGCGCAACTCCGGTTCCTCCGAGCCAGAGCGGTGCCGCCCGAGCAGCTCGACCTGGAGGTAGTGAACCGGCCGGAGATAGTCGGCGCGCACGGCAAGCGTCCTTTGCAAAAGGGGTCTCGCCGCGATCGGGCTGGGCTCGTCGGTCAGCTTGAGTATCTCCGCGACGGTCCGGTCGTGCTCGTCGGCAATCGCTTCAAAAATTGGATGCAGCCTCGGCTCGACGAGAGATTGAACGTACATCCGGGCGATGTCCATGTCGGTCTTGGCAAGTGTCATCTCGACGTTGCCGATGAATGTCCTGAAGAACGGCCATTGCGCGTACATCTCATCGAGCGCTTGTCCCGCGCCCCCGGCCCGGCCAGCCGCGAGGCCCGATCCGACTCCGAACCACCCGGGAATGATCTGGCGTGATTGTGTCCAGCCGAAGACCCAGGGGATGGCCCGAAGCGCCTTTAGCTCTGTGCCCGATTCCGGGCGGTAGGCAGGGCGTGAACCAAGGTTCAAGTCATTTAGCTCGGCGACCGGCGTCGAGGACATGAAGTACTGCGCCAGGCCCGGGGTTGCGAGCAAGTGCCGGTACGCGCCCTCGGCGGCCGAGGAGACCTCCTCCATAGGTTCGAACCACCGGTCCGCGACAGCGGCCGACTGGGGGGAGGAGCCATGCACCAGGCTCGACTCGATGACAGCTGCCAAGGCTGCCTCCAGGTTCTCGCGCGCAAGCTCCGCAAGGTTGTACTTGTCGGAGATGACCTCTCCCTGCTCAGTGAGCTTCAAGAACGCTCCCACTGTCCCCTCAGGCTGAGCAAGAATCGCCTCTGCCGACGGCCCGCCACCGCGACCGACCGTGCCTCCACGTCCGTGGAAAAGCCGAAGTGCGACTCCGTGACGATGAGCGACATCACGAAGAACACCCTGGGCTTTGTAGATCTCCCACTGGGAGGTTGTGATTCCGGCGTCCTTGTTCGAGTCCGAGTAACCGAGCATGACTTCTTGGACGTTGCCGCGCGCGGCGACGACCGCCCGGTAGCTCGGGTTCGACAAAAGCTCCTCGAGCAGAGCGCCCGAGTCCCGCAGCTCGGCGACCCGTTCGAAGAGAGGGACGATCCCAATCCTGGCGGTGCCTGCGCGCGGGTCCATGAGCCCGGCCTCGCGCGCGAGCACGACGGTCGCCAGCACATCGTCGACTCCTTCGGTCATCGATATGACATAGCTTTCGATGACGCCATCGCCGAAACGGTCAAGAGCGGCGGTCATTGCTTCGAAGGTCCCGTAGGTCGTCGCCGCGCTCGGCGAGAGAGCGAATCGGGACGCGCCGAGCGGCCGGGCACCGGTCAGCTCCACGGACAACAACTCGCTGCGCTCAGCGCGATCTAGCTCCGCGTACGGCCGCTCGAGCTCGTCGAGGCGGTCGAAGAGCTCGCCGAGAACTCTGTGGTGGGCCTCGGCATTCTCACGGACATCGAGAGTTGCCACGTGGAACCCGAAGGTCCGCACAAGGCGTCCTATGCGGCGCAGGAGGCCTTCGGCGATGGCTTCGCCTCTGTTCGACGCGAGCGAGTCGCGCAGCAGCCGTAGCTCGTCGATAAGCCCTTCCAGGTCCGAATAATCCTCGCCGTCGACGTGCGCGGCACCGGCGGCGAACCGTGAGCGGGTGTTGAGGAGTCGCTGGCGGATGTACGAGCACTTCAGTCGGTAGGGCTCCTCTGCGTTGAGCGTCATGTAACGCTCGTAAACCTCTCCCAGCGCGCTGCGGTCGGACTCGAGGCTCGCCGCCAGCTCCTCTGAGATGTTGATGATCGCCGTCGAATTGGAAAGCGCCTGGGTCAGCTGGTCAACCAGGCCGATGAGCTTGCGGAATCCCAACTCGTGCTGGATGAGCAGGACCTCCGAGGTGATAGCCGGCGTCACAGATGGGTTGCCATCGCGGTCACCGCCCACCCACGAGCCGAAGCGGAGGGTGGACCTTGAGAACTCCAGCGCGATGCCGTGTTGGGAGAGCTCGTCGTCGAGGTCCTCCAGTAGCGTCGGTACAGCGTTGTCGTAAAGTTGCGACAGGTAATACAAGATGTTCTGCGCCTCGTCCTCGGGTCTGAGGCGACCGAGTCTGATCTCGCTTGTCTGCCACAAGAGCAGGATCGTCTCGCGAAGCCGGCGGACCAAGCGTCGCTCCTGCGCTGGTGTCGGGTCGTTGCCCAGTGCCTGCACGAGATGCGCTACGTCTAAGAGCTTCGAGAGCACCGAGCGACGGGCCGACTCGGTCGGGTGCGCGGTGAACACAGGGCGGAACTCGAGACGCCCTAAGGTCGCGCTCACGACATCCTTATCGATCCCGTGCTCTGCAATCCGCTCGAGGGTGTCGCGCAACCATGTGTGCTCGGCCCGCCTGGACCTGCCGAGCTCTGCGGCCCGGTGGACCTGCTCGGTGACGTTGGCCAGTTGGAAGTAGGCAGCAAAGGCACGCGCCAGCAAAAGTGCGGTGCCAGTCGGGATGTTGGGAAGCTGCTCGGCCAGGCCGCCGCTTCGCGCCTGGTCGCTCTCGTAGCGCTCGAGCTTCGCCACCTCGCGGACCTGCCCGACGAGATCGAGGAACTCCGCACCTTCGGCGCGGGCGAGCTCTTCGCCGAGGAGGGATGCGACGAGACGGATGTCCCGTCGCAAAGCCGCGTGGCGCTCCTCGGTCGGGGCCGCGTCGTAGGAAGTGATCGGGTCACGAACATGGCTCCGGGTCTCGGGCGGTCCGCCCGTGCATTGCGGCACGGACGGATCGTACAGACTGCGAAGACCAAGCTCGCACGGTGCGGTGCGCGGGCCGTAGCTCGTCGCGGATTCTCGAAGAATCCGACGCGATGGCAGGCCCCTGCCTCCTCAGGTTCCGAGCCGGTGCCGCACGACTTCACCGATGACAAAGGTGGTTGGTGCGGCGTAGTGGCCTGCGCCGATGCCGTCCAAAGACGAGACAGATATCTGTTGCACCTCGGTCGCTGCGGCATAGACCGCGGCCACGGGGGTCTGCGGCGCGAGACCTGAGCCCACCAGGCGCTCCGCGATCGCTCCGATACGAGCTGAACCCATGAGGACGAGGATCGTCCCGGCAAGGCCCGCGATCGCATGCCATCGTTCCTCGGGTACACACGCGGGGTCCTCGTGCCCGGTCAACACCGTGAACGACTGCGCAACACCTCTCAAAGTCAAGGGAATGCGAGCTGCCGCCGGCGCGGCCAGAACCGAGCTGACGCCGGGCACGACCTCGAATGAGATGCCCGCGCCCAGTAGCGCCGCGGCCTCTTCTGCTCCTCTGGCAAACACGAACGGATCGCCGCCTTTTAGCCGGACGACACAACCGCGGCGCCGGCCCTGCTCGACGAGGATGGCGTTTATCTCGTCCTGGGGCACGGGCGCCATTCCCCTTGTCTTTCCCACATCGATGAGCTCGGCCCCCTCGCGGGCGAGGGAAAGCACAGGGACAGCGAGCCGGTCATGGACCACGACGTCTGCCGAGGCCAAAAGGCGAGCTCCGCGGACAGTGATCAGCTGCGGATCACCCGGACCGGCACCGACCAGGTAGACGGTCATGGCAGGCCCACGGTTGTTTCGGCACAGACCCCACGGCGCGCCAAGCGGCCGAGAAGGCCACTTGAGCACTGGTCCCATCTCCGCTCGCCCACCAACCAGAGCCATAGCTCTCGCTGGTAGCTGCGGCAAACAACCTCCACGCCCACGCCGTCTGCACCTAGCTCACCGGCGGCTCGAAGTAGGGCGATGGCGAGAATCGCAATCTCGTCCGCGAGCCGCGAGCGGACGTGGTCCGGCGCGACAGCTGCCAGAGCCCGCATCCGATCGCGCAGCTCCACGGGCTCTTCGCCAAGGACGTTCAGAGCTACTTCCAAACCGGGGCCCGGTCCGTGCCGTTGTAGAAGGTGACATGCTCGGCAAAATCGATGAAAAGTGGGCCGTCCGGGTCGAGCTCACGTTGCAGAGAGCCGCGTGCGACCTTCTTGTTGAGGCGGTCCAGCCGTTCGAGTGCCTCCGGATCAGGGAGCTCGGAGATCTCGAGCTCGGGAGCCGCCAGATCGAACGCTCCCTGGCCCGCCGCGGTGCGGACGAGGACGCTCGAGAAGCCCGCGGCACTCCCGACACTGCCGATCGAGAGGTCCGCGGCACGACCGAGGAAGTCTGCACACTCATCGCAACCTTTGAGCGCCGCCCCATGGAAGTCCTTGATGGGCTCATCGACCATGGTCACGCCGGCCCGGTCCTGGGCAACAAGACGGCCCCGGATCACATCGAGGCGTCCGAGTTGTCCGAGGTCAATGCCACGGTCGTCGCGAAGTGCGCTCAACAACAGCCGGCGGTAGTCGAAGCTCTTGGTGCACAACAGCGCGATCGTCAGGACGACGGCGTCAAGGCGCGAGCTACCACGACGCCAATTGCGGGCCTGAAGGGCTCTAATGCCCTGTATTTCACAAGGCGTGCCGACGACGGCGACCCGGGCGTCGTCCGCCAGCCCCGCCGAGGCGAGATCGAGCGAGGCAAGAGCCATGGTCTGGTTGTAGAAACTTCCCGCGGAGGCGCGGATCTCCCCGGCGGTCGTCGCCAAGGTCGGTACCCCTTTCCACGGGTTCGCGACGTCCTCACGCGCGACAACCGCACCATCGATCGTGCCGGCGGCAAGGCTGGCGATCAGGATCGCCGATACGACGCCCCCATCCTGAGCACCAACGGACTCGAGCTCACTCGGGCGCCGTACCCGTGCGGCCCACTTCCCGAGCACCACGCCCAGGCCCGGGGCTGGATCCGCGCCCGTTATCCGCCAGTCGTCCGAAGCTGAGCACGCTGGCCGTAAAACGGCGTCTGCAGAGCTTGCCGCTTGCGTGCCGAGAGATTGAGGACCAGGCACCGGACCCTTATCACGCGACACCGGGTCCTTCAGCCAGGTCGACTCGTAACGAAGTCCGCCCCGTGGGCAAAAGTCCCAGCAGAGCGAGCACCCGGTGCACATCTTTACCAAGTGCGGAATATCGTCCTCGCTAACTCCAATCGAGTCGGTCGGGCAGGCGGCGACGCAGACCCCGCACTGTACGCAGCGGTCAGCGTCGATAACAGCTGCCGCGAGCTCCCAGAACCAGACCTTCCCGGGCGCCTCGGAGATGCCGTTCATCTGCGGGCGGAGCACGAACGCGGATGGCAGCTTCACCTCCCCGCTGCGCTCACGGAGAGCCGGCGGCCTAGGCGGAGAGATCGTCATGGCGCGGGCTCCTCCTCGGTCCATGGGCCGTCAGTGCTACCGGAGCCCTGTTGTGATGGCTCACCTCGCAACGTCGAGCGAAGGGCCGCCATGGGCACGCGGCGTGCCCATTCATGAAACCGCTCGCCCGGGACGGCTTCGGAGAAGAAGCGGTCCACGGTGCGGCCCAGCACCTCGACGACCTCGCTCACCGGAACTGCTCCGTCCACCCAGTCCCCGAAAGCGGCGTCCACCCCGAGACTGCCACCAAGGCCTATGTCCACGGCCTCGACAATCTCGTCGCCGACGTGCGCCGTCTCGCCCCTGAACCCGATGTCGGCGACCTGCGGCTGCGCGCACGAAGCCGGACACCCGGAAAAGTGCATCCTGACAATCGCTTCGGAACCGTCGGTGCCGCCGAAACGGTTCGCGTAACGGCTGTCCATCGCCTTGGCCCACTGCACGGCTCGGGCCTTGGTCTCCACTATCGCGAAGCGGCAGAACTCGCTCCCCGTGCAAGCAACCGCGCCCCGTACGAACGGGGCTGGGAACGGGGAATGGCGCTGCAGCAGTCCCTCTTTGACAAGGTCCTCTACGCGTTGATTCGCGACACCGGTGAGGACGAAGTTCTGGTCTGTGGCAAGACGGACCTCACCGTCGCCGTATACCTCGGCGAGTCGTGCCGCCTCGACAAGGTCCGCTCCGGAAAGGCGCCCGACCGTGACCGAACATCCCACATAGGAAAGACCCTGTTGACGTTGGGGATGTACGCCCACGTGGTCGCCGCGATAGCGCTGGGTCAGCTCCTCGCCGGCCGGTCTTAGAACAAAGCCAGCTCGCCTGGAGACCTCGGCGCGAAAGGCCTCCGGACCGAGCTCTTGAACCAGATAGCGCAGCCGCGCGGTGCCCCGGTTCTCGCGGTTACCCAGCTCACCGAAGACCTGCGCGAGCGCCCTCGCGATCTCGACCGCCTGGTCCGGAGCGACGAACACGTCGATGTCGCTCGCCATCCGCGGCCCGTCGGACAGGCCACCGCCTACGAGCACGTTGAAGCCGACTGTGCCGTCTTCAAGGCGCGCCGGCCAGAGCCCGACGTCGTTGATCTCGGCCTGGGCGCAGTCCTCGCGACAGCCTGTGACGCTGAGCTTGAACTTGCGGGGCAGGTTCGCGTACTCGCGGTTGCCCGTAAAGAATTCCGAGATCTCTCTCGCGACCAAAGAGGCGTCAAGAACCTCCTCAGCGTCGACGCCTGCAACAGGACAACCGAGCACGTTGCGGGCCGAGTCGCCACAGGCCTGCACCGTGGTGATACCCACCTCTTCGAGCATCGCCCAGATCCTGGGCACGTCACCGATGTGAACCCAGTGCAATTGCACGTCCTGGCGCGTGGTGAGATCGCAGTACCTATCGCCCCAAACCGGACTCGGTTCGGGCGCTCGCGCGTAGATGTCGACGACTTCGCCGATGCGGCGAAGTTGGGCCGCGCTCAGTCGGCCACCGGGAACCTTCACACGCATCATGAAGGCATCGCCACCCTGACGCTGCGGGTACAGCCCCACCCACTTAAGGCGCTCCGTCTCACCGGGCACCGCCGCGATCGCTTCGGGCCCCTCGAAGGCGTAGCGGTCGCGTACAGCCGCTGCCACCTCGAACGGATGGCGCTCAAGCTTCCAGCGCTCGATCTGATTCAGCTCCGTCCCATCGCGGGCCGGACGAATGAACTCCATCAGATGCCTCCCCCCGTTTGCCCACGCGGCTTATGGGCCGCCCGTGGCATCTGCCGGCTACCGGCCCGGCCGTCTTGGGTACTATACCTGACTATTCCGATAATATTTTCAGAGAATCGATGGCATCGGCGGTGAGACCTCGAGAGGAACCAAAGCCCGCGACTGCACCGCTCTATTCGATCGTCCTGCGCCTGGAGGGGCTGCCCTGTCTCGTGGTAGGCGGTGGACCGGTCGCCGCACGCAAGGCAGCTTCGCTGATCCAGTGCGGTGCTCGGGTAACTGTCGTCGCGCCCCGGCTTTGCGCTGAGCTCGAAGCTATGCCGGTTACCAAGCTCGCGCGTGCATATGAACCTGGGGAGGCAGCGGGTTACCGGCTCGTCATCACCGCGACCGGGCGCAGTGAGATCGACAATGCTGTCTTCGAGGATGGCGAGAAGGCGGGCGTGATGGTGAACGCCGCCGACAACACCAAAGCCTGCCGGTTCTTCCTACCTGCCGTTGTCCGCCGGGGACCGGTCACCGTCGCGGTGTCGACCGCGGGGTCAAGTCCTTATCTCGCGACTTGGCTGCGGCACCGCATCTCGACGACGGTCGGACCTGAGTTCGCCGAGCTCGCGACACTCCTCGGAGGCCTGAGACGCGCCATTAAGGACGCCGGATGCTCAACGGAGGCCGCTGATTGGGCCTCGCTGTTGGACGAGGACCTCGTCGCAATGCTCGCCTCCGGTCACGGTGAACAGGCCGAAGATCGTGCCAACGCCTGGCTTTCCAAACAGCTGCCTCCCGTCGAGCGGTCCTAGGGGCGAACCGATCCGGCCCTTGAGCGTCGGCGCAAAGGGTGCTCGGTCGTCGAAAAAGACTCGGACAGCCGATATTCGGTGACACCGACCTACCTCGGTGACGGCAACTAAGGGAGCTGCGAGCGACGTGGTCCGAAACCCGACTCCGGTGTTGACACTCGCTACGGCACGCGCTCCGCCTACAAGTGGGCCAGTCAACCGGACGTCGGTCCCTGCTCGCAAGACGACCGTCATCGCATGGGGACGGTAGTTATCCGTCATTGCATGACCAGGACCTACGCCCTCGAGATGATCTGAGTAGTGCTCCATCACCCGAGCCGACAGCTCGGTACCCCCATGACAGCTAGGTACAGCTGGGACGAAACCACATTGCCATCAGGGTGGGCCACAAACGAACTGGGCGGCAATCTCTTAGATGGGAAGCGTCAGTCTTGCAGACAGAATCTGCGAGCACCGGATCGGTACCCCCGAGGCGACTGTCTCCGGCGACGGGACCAAGATCGTCCCGACCCCACGTGTGGGTCAGCGACGCCCGGCGTGACAGCCGAGCGATCACGCTCGACAAGGTAGGGAGTGAACGTTGTTCGATCGTCGAAAGGAAAGGAACGCACGTGTTCCAGCTCCCCTATCGCGTGTGACGCGAACGACATCCAGCATCGACTGCCCTGACTGCTCGCGTCAGCTAAGAGCGACAGAGACGTCGTAACCGAGCATTCGCGAGCGCGTGAGCAATCGATCAGATTGGTGAGCCCGTCGTAATGCCCGTGGCCTGTTGACCGTCAGCTCAATCGGCCAGGTGTGCCTCGAGGGTGATCTCAGGCACACTGGCGAGGGCCTTGCTGACCGGGCATCCGGCTTTGGCGGCGGCAGCGTGCTGCAGGAAGGCATCCTCGTCGATCCCCGGTACGTGCCCGATAGTAACGAGTGCGACCTTGGTGATCGTCGGGGCTCCCTCGACCATACGCAGCGTAACGGTGGCTTCGGTCTTTACCGATTCGGGTGGGCGCCCGGCCTTGGCGAGGATGTTGGACAATGCCATCGAGAAACAAGACGCATGGGCGGCGGCGATCAGCTGCTCCGGATTGGCTCCCGGGCCATCTTCGAAGCGCGACTTGAAGGAGTACTCACCGCTGATCGTGTCCCCAGCGGTGAATGTGCCGCTGCCTGAGGGAAGGTCGCCCTTCCATTCTGCGCTTCCTCTTGCCGGCACTTGCCTACCTCCTTCCCCCTCTTTTTGGGGGCGCCTGGAATCGGACGGTCGGTATGTTAACGATCTGGTCCGCAGTCATTTCAGGTGTCGTCGCCGACCGGCGGATCTGGCCTCGCGGCTCACAGCACGCTCACAGCCAGCTATCAGCGAAGAGCGCGACGGTCCTGCCACCATGGTTTGAGGCTCGATTCAAGAAGTGGGGTGGACAGTGCCGAACAGAACCAGCTCGCCGGTCCGGATACTTGTGGTCGACGACGAGGCATCGATCGTCGATTCGGTGGCCACGGTTCTCCGCTACGAAGGCTTCGAGGTAGATGTGGCACACTCCGGCCGGGTCGCGCTGCAAAAAGCACAGGAGACTCCGTTCGACCTCGTTGTCCTCGACGTGATGCTCCCAGATCTCGACGGCCTCGAGGTCACAAGGCGCATCCGAGCGGACGGGCTCGACGTCCCGGTCCTGTTCCTCACCGCCAAGAGCGAGGTTGAAGATCGAGTCGCTGGTCTCACCGTCGGTGGCGACGACTATGTCTCCAAGCCCTTTTCGCTGATTGAGATCGTCGCCAGGACCAAGGCCATCCTGCGGCGCCGCCAGCCCCCCGATGAGGATCGGCGTCTGCGTTTCGCAGATCTCGCGATGGATGAGGACAGCCACGAGGTCTGGCGCTCAGGGAACCAGATTCGCCTGACGGCGACAGAGTTCAACCTGCTCAGGCTGTTTCTCTTGAACCCGCGCCATGTCCTGTCGAAGGACCAGATCATCGACCACGTCTGGCACTACGACTTCGGCGGCAACCAGAACATCGTCGAAACCTATGTGCGCTACCTGCGCAAGAAGCTCGACGCTTTCGGACCGTCTCTCATTCATACGATCCGGCTCGTCGGCTACGTGCTGCGCGAGGATCAATGAGCAGTCGGCTGTCGCTGCGAACCCGACTGCTTCTCGCCGTTGGGGCGGTAGCCCTTGTGGCCTTGGCCTTTGCAGACGTCACGGTCTACACCTCGCTCAAGTCTTACCTTTACAGCCAGGTGGACTCGACCCTCGAGGTCTCGCACATGTCGGTCGAACGGGCTGCGACCGCTCCGGCAAGCCAAGGCGACAGCGGCTCAGGGCCACCGCCCTACGGCCAAGGGCCGGGGAACTCGAGCTTTTGTGCCATCGGACGCGAGAGCGCTCCTGGCATGTTCATCGAAGTCAGAAACAGCGCTGGCGCCGTAGTCAGGGGACAGACCTGCCCGGCGTTCACGCCTGGCAAGGTCTCCTACTCGCCGAAGCTGCCGTCTGTCATCACGGGATTCACCATCACGGCGGCTGATCCGAAAGAGCCGGTCGTGTACTTCACCGTCGCCTCCACGAGCACGGCCGGGCCTTCGTTTCGAGTCCGAGCGTCCAAGCTCCGTACCGGGGGGATCCTCATCGTGGCTGATCCGGTGAACAACATCACGAGCACGCTCGAACAGCTCGTCATCCTCGAGCTCCTCGTCACCGGCGGCGCACTCGTCGGGGCGATAATCCTTGGCCTCTGGCTCGTGCGAGTGGGCCTGCGCCCCCTGCGCGATGTCGTTCGCACGGCAGAAGCAATCACCGCGGGCGACTTGATGCATCGCGTCCCTAACGCGAACGAACGCACCGAGGTCGGCCACGTTGCGATCGCTCTCAACGTGATGCTGGAACGAATCCAAGCGGCTTTCAGGGATCTGCAGGTCTCCGAGAACCGCTTGCGGCGTTTCGTCTCCGACGCCTCGCACGAGCTACGGACCCCGATCGCTGCGGTGTCGGCCTATGCACAGCTGTTCAAGCACGCCGCTAAGCACGAGGAGGACCTCCCTCGTGTCATGGACGGCATCGAACGTGAGACAGCACGGATGGGACGCCTCGTAGAAGACCTCCTCCTGCTCGCGCGCCTAGACGAGCAACATCCCTTCGACCTCGAGCCTGTGGAGCTCGTCGGTCTTGTCGCCGAGGCAGTCGAGACCGCTAGGACGGTAGGGCCGTCCTGGCCCATCAAGTTCGTCGCCGACGAGCCTGTCGAGGTCATGGGCGACTGGGGGTCGCTCCGCCAGGTGATCGACAACCTTCTCGGCAACGTGCGCGCACACACCCCGCCGGGAACTTCGGTGGTCGTGGCCGTTGGGCGTGAGGGTGCCGAAGCGTTCGTCGAGGTCGCAGACCAAGGGCCGGGTATCACAGAGCAACAGGCGGTTGCGGTCTTCGAGAGGTTCTTCCGCGCCGACTCCTCTCGGTCTCGTGAGACCGGAGGCGCTGGTCTCGGTCTCGCGATCGTGGCCACCATCGTGCGCGCCCATGAAGGTCGCGTCAGTGCCACGCCACGACCGGGAGGCGGTGCCCTGTTCAAGGTGGCGCTGCCCGCGACCTTGGGAGGACCGGCGATCAAGAGCTGAGACCCGCCGCACCGGCGGTGTCAGCTCAGCGGCTCGCGAGCCTTGTGTGGAAGACGACTGCCCGCAGGCTCAGAAAGCGCCCGAATGCGGCGAGTGCTGTACCTACCAAGAGGGCGATGACCTG
>JBEKVJ010000065.1:0-21080 GCA_049514105.1 Acidimicrobiales bacterium | reverse complement strand
AAGTGGGAGCATGCCGATTGGCAACCTCACCGCTTTTTTGAGCTACATCCTGCAGATCCTCATGTCGGTGATGATCGCTGTGATGATGGTCATCCTTTTGCCCCGCGCCGTCGCGAGCGCCGATCGGATCGAAGAGGTGCTCCGGGCTAAGCCGGCAGTGAGGGATCCTCTAGAGCCTCGAAGCCCGCAAAGCTTGAGCGGGCTCGTTGAGTTCGACGACGTCGTTTTCGAGTACCCGGGAGGTGAGGACCCGGTGCTGCGCGGGCTGTCGTTCTCCCTCCTGCCAGGTGAGACAACGGCCATCATCGGCGGGACCGGTTCAGGCAAGACCACACTGCTAAACCTCATCCCGCGCCTTTTCGACGTCACGAGCGGCGCGGTTCTGCTCGACGGGCTCGACGTTCGCGACCAAGCCCGTGACGGTCTCTGGGCGCGTATCGGAATCGTGCCCCAGCAGGCTTACCTCTTCAGTGGCACGGTGGCCGACAACCTTCGCTTCGGCCGGCCTGATGCGAGCGAGGAGGAGATGTGGCACGCGCTCGAGATCGCGCAGGCAAAGGACTTCGTCGCCGAGATGGCCGGTGGTCTCGATGCCGAGATCAGCCAGGGTGGGACGAACGTATCAGGAGGCCAACGCCAGCGTCTGTCGATCGCCCGAGCCCTGGTGCGCCGCCCAGGGGTCTATCTGTTCGACGACTGCTTCTCGGCTCTCGACGCGGCCACGGACGCCAAGCTGCGCGCGGCACTGCGGGCAGAGACCAAAGACGCCACTGTCATGATCGTTGCACAGCGGGTCAGCACGATCCTGCACGCCGACCGGATCATCGTCCTCGATGACGGGCGCATCGTCGGCAGCGGTCCGCACGACGAGCTCATGGCCTCGTGCCCGGAGTACCGCGAGATCGTCTCGTCACAGCTCGGGGACCAAGCCGCGTGAGCACGCCCGCAGCCCGTCGTCCGGGAGGGGGAGGCTTCGGAGGTCCGGGGCGCATGGCCATGCCTACCGAGCGGCCGAAGAATTTCCGCGGCACCGTCCGCCGGCTCGCCCTGCGCCTCAGGCCGGAACGCTGGCGCATCGCCTTTGTCGTCGCGATGGGTTCGGCAAGCGTGGGCTTCACGGTGTTCGGGCCGAAGATCCTCGGCAGCGCTACCGACGTGCTGTTCAACGGCGTCATCGGAAAACGTCTACCGGTCGGGATGACCAAGGCGCAGGCGATCGCGACCCTTCGCTCGCACGGGCAGGGACAGCTGGCCGACATGGTCAGGGGTATGACCCTGACCCCGGGGGTCGGCGTCGACTTCGACCACCTCGGGCGCCTCTTGGGCCTCGCGGCCCTCGTGTATCTCTTCGGGGCCATGCTCAACTGGGCGCAGGGTTACGTGATGGCCGGCGTTGCTCAGCGCACCGTCTACCGCTTGAGAGAGGACGTGGAGTCCAAGCTCGCCCGCCTCCCGCTGCGGTACTTCGACCAGCACTCGCACGGGGACATCTTGAGCCGTGTCACCAATGACATCGACAACATCACCACGACGCTGCAACAAGGTATGAGTCAGCTGCTCTTGTCTGTCCTCACGATCATCGGCGTCATGACGATGATGTTCTGGATCAGCCCTCTACTCGCGGGCGTCTCGCTCGTGACTGTGCCGATGTCGATTCTGGTGACGTTCTTCATCGCCCGGCGCTCCCAGGTGCAGTTCAAAGCCCAGTGGGCGCGCACGGGTACCTTGAACGGCCATGTCGAGGAGATGCACACGGGCCACGCCCTCGTGCAGGTCTTCGGGCGCGCCAACGCGGCCATCGAGGAGTTCGACGAGCAGAACGAGCCCTTGTACGAGGCCAGCTTTCGCGCCCAGTTCCTTTCCGGTGTCATCCAGCCGGCGATGCAGTTCCTCGCTAACTTGAATTACGTCGTAATCGCGGTCCTCGGGGGCTATCGCGTCGCGTCGGGGGCGTTGTCGCTCGGCGATGTGCAGGCCTTCATCCAGTACTCGCGCCAGTTCACGATGCCGATTACCCAGATAGCAAGCCAGATGAACCTGCTCCAGTCTGGAGTGGCCTCGGCCGAGCGCGTCTTCACGCTGCTCGACGCGCAAGAAGAAGAGCCCGATAGCGAACATCCGGCGCGCCTTGTCGACCCGGACGGACGCGTGGATCTCGAGCACGTGAGCTTCCGCTACGAACAAGACAGGCCCTTGATCTCAGATTTCGACTTGTCGGTGGCACCGGGCCAGACCGTCGCCATCGTCGGCCCCACCGGCGCCGGCAAGACGACGATCGTCAACCTGCTCATGCGCTTTTACGAGATCGACGAGGGTCGTGTGCTGCTCGACGCGCTCGATGCCCGCGAAATCACCCGTGACGAGGTCAGGCACACCTTCGGCATGGTTCTCCAGGACACCTGGCTGTTCACAGGCACGATCCGGGACAACATTGCCTACGGGCGCGAGGGCGCCAGCGACGAGGAGGTCATGGCCGCGGCCGAGGCGGCGCACGTGGACCACTTCGTGCGGACCCAGCCCGACGGCTACGACACGATCATCGACGAGGACGCTTCCAACGTCTCAGCCGGCCAGAAGCAGCTCATCACCATCGCCCGGGCATTTGTCGCCAACCCGACGATCCTCATCCTCGACGAAGCGACAAGCAGCGTCGACACGCGTACCGAGGTCCTCATCCAGCAGGCGATGGCAAGACTGCGACACGGTCGGACGAGTTTTGTCATCGCCCACCGCCTCTCGACGATCCGCAACGCTGACACCATCGTCGTGATGGACGCGGGCCACATTGTCGAGCAGGGAAGCCACGACGAGCTCATTGCCCGGCAGGGCTTTTACGCCGAGCTGTACGAGAGCCAGTTCACAGAGGCCTTCGTAGAGACCGTGTGAGGCCCCTTGGCCACAAACCCGTCAGAAAGGCACCGTGGCGCTATCGCGCGCGGGCACCTCTAAGAACGGGTAGTGGCGGGCGCCGCTCGAATGGAGGCGGTACTGCACAGTTGTCTGCAGCACACCCAAGCCGTAACGGACGCTGCGGCGGAAATTTATCGACGAAGAGTCGTGTGCGTAACGAGTCGGGCAGGAGAGCTCCCCGATGCTCGCCCCGTAGGCGACCGCTTGGGCGATCATCTGGTTGTCGAAAACAAAGTCGTCGGAGTTGCGCTCGAACGGCAGCGCCTCGAGCAAACTGGCGGAGTAGGCGCGAAGCCCCGTGTGGTACTCGGACAGCTTCTGGCGCAAGAGGACGTTCTCGAACAGAGTAAGGAACCTGTTTGCGACGAACTTGTAGGCGGGCATCCCCCGAGCGATCGAGTTCTGAGCCAGGATCCGGGACCCGAGCACGAACTCGTATTCGCCATAGGCGATCATCGCGGCCAGAGCCGGAACGAGCAGGGGCGAGTACTGGTAGTCAGGGTGGACCATGACGATGATGTCGGCCCCGCGGGCGAGCGCGGCTTTGTAGCAACTCTTCTGGTTCGCCCCGTAGCCGCGGTTCTCCTCGTGTCGAATCGAGACAAGGCCTAGCCGGTTGGCCTGGTGGATAGTGTCGTCGGTACTGGCGTCATCGACGAGCAAAACGTCGTCGACGACGTCCCGATCGAGTTCGTCGACTGTCCGCTTCAGGGTTTCCCCAGCGTTATAGGCGGGAAGCACGACGGTGATTCGCTTCCCGTTGAGCACGGTGCGCGAGTGTACTCACCCGGCACGTCGCGACACATTTCGTGCGTGGCTAGCGACTTTCGCGCCGGGCGATATGAGCCTGTGCCAGCCCTCTAAGTAAGGTTGCCGCCGTGCTCAGCCCTCCCCGTCGGCCGTTTGAGCCGACCTCGGCAGAGCCGGAGCTGTCCAGGGCTCGCTGGAGCCTGCTCGTTGAGTCCCTGGGCGTGGCGCTGTCGCCCGTTATCGGCTTTTTCGTGCTGAGGATGCAGGCCATGGCGCCCGTGCAGCTGCCGGACCCCAGCATGCACACTATTTACGTCGTCGACCCAAGCCAGATGTTCGTCAGGTACGCGACCGCGTTCGCCCCGACGGCGCGCATGCGCGAGGGCGCCCAGGCGGGTTTTTTGGTACTCGCCCGGCTCGCCTACCTCGGATTCGGAGCCGTTCCAGGGTTCTTCGTCATGCGTTATGTCCTCGCCCTCATCGCCGTCGTGCCGGCCTACCTGCTCCTAAAGCGCCTCTACGGCATACCGGCGGGGGTGATGGCAATCGTGGTCCTGCTGAGCTCTCCGGTCGTCATCACCGCCTGGGGGACCGACTACCCCGACTGCGCCGTGATCTCCTATGTGGTCGGCGCCGTTGCCTGCCTCGCCATGCCGACCCGGGAGCGGTGGCGGCCGGCCTGGCTCGCGCTCGCAAGCACCTTGTTGACCCTGGCTGTTTGGTCGCACGGCATGGGAGTCGTGCTGGCTGTCACGACGATGGTCGTCTACGGGCTCGTGCGGCTATTTCGCGAGCGCCGGCGCCTTGTCCTCCACAGCCTTTTTCTCGCCGGCGTCGCCGCTGCAGCGACCTTTGTCCTGATGGTCGCGTCGCGCTTTGTGCTTGGCCAGTTCGACTTCATCGGTCCGACCTTGAAAGCCGCCGCCTTTTTGAACACTTCGGCACAGATAGTCCAGTGGCACTCGTCGAATTGGCGCTGGGCCCTCTATGTCGCCTACCTGCTCGTCCCGCCCGCGGTGATCGTCGCCTTCGCTGTGAGCTTTGCTCGCAGGCTGCGGTCAATCCCGACACCCCAGCTGTTCGTCGGCCTCGCCTGCGCAGGCCAGTTCGGCTTCTTTGCCTACTTGCAGTTCGGCTATCACGTTCAGACCCTCGAGATGCACTTTTTCTCATCCACGATCTGGGGTGTCGTCTGTTTGGCACTCGCTGTCGTGCTGGCAGAGATGAGCCGCCCGATCTGGTCACAGGGCGTCGCAAGTTGGCTCCCGGTGGCGCTGGTGCTCGCCGTCCCGCTCGCCTATGAGGCCGATCCCAAAACTCCGGCGTTCGGGTGGTGGCCCGTCGGTGCTGTTTTGGCACTCGTGCCTGTGCTTGTCGCGCTTGTCATGCGCCTGTTCGCTCGATGGGGGCGCACCCACGCGCCGTCCCGGGTCGCGCTCGCGTGCGCCGTCGGTCTGTGCGTGGTCGCGATGACCGGCTCGACCCTCGAGCTCACCGTGGCGCCACGTCCTTCGACGCCGGTGTTGAAGGGGCTCGCGCTGGCGGGGGACCCGGAGCCGAGCTATAGCACCGCCCTCGGCGGCAACGCCACCGAGCTCGTCGACTGGTATCAGGTCTGCGCCTCGCTGCCGGAATTCGTGGGCGATCCCACCTACCACGGCGAGCAGCTGATGATGTGGTTCTTCTGGGACGTCCCGCTGTTGTTGGAACCGGTGGGCATCTTCCACGAGGGCTTCAACTCCCTCGGATTCGGCTTTCCCGTTCTCACCCCGGGTGACCGCGAGGTGCTCGCGACGCGTCGCCCGGCCGAGCTGCTGCTCCTCGGCCTCAAACGCCAGGGCTTCGAAGCCGCCCTCAAAAACTTGCGGCCGTATGGTCCCGAGCTCGTGCGCACGACCGTGCTCCGCCACGGCTCGGCCGTCTTGCACGCCTGGTTGGTCATCCTGCGCGCGTTCGCCCGGCCCTCGATTTGGCTGGCAACAGCCAGCTCATAGCGCTAGGCGCGCTAAGCTCGGTCCCCATCAGCTGCTTGGCGGTTCATCCAAGCTTGGCCCCGGTCCGGGAGATCGTTTCGCACCAGAGAGCTATCCCGCTTGCCCAAGTGGCAGCCGAGGTATCTTTGTCGTGCCGCGGGTGGGCGGGGACTGCTTGTCGCTTCCTTGGAAAGGAAGGGGCCGGACTGTCCGAGAAGCCCTGGCAACTGAAAAGATGGCAGAGGGCTGAACGGAGGGTGTCGTGGCGACCAGCGTGAGCAGGGATGAGGGGAAGCCGAAAGGACCGTGGCGAGCGCCACAGCCCCACGTGCTTTCGACGAGCGTCCCGCGTGCGCCGCGAAGGCTGATCGAGTGGACCGGAGAACGGTGCCTGCCGTGGGCAGAGGACCTCGCCATGGTCTATGAGCACTACCACCGCTACCTGTTCGCGGCTGCCCTGGCTCCGGGACGGCGCGTTCTCGACGTCGCCACGGGGGAAGGCTACGGAGCTGCCATGCTCGCGACCCAGGCGGACGAGGTCGTCGCCGTCGACATCGACGACGCGGCCGTCGAGCACGCCCGGGCAAACTACCGTCTCGCCAACCTCAGCTTCCGCCAAGGAGACATGCTCGAGTTGTCCGAGCTGGCCGACGGCTCGTTCGACCTGGTGACCTGCTTCGAAGCCCTCGAACACGTCGATGACCACGACCGTGTCATCTCCGAGGTGCAGCGTCTGCTCGCTCCCGAGGGCATCTTGCTCCTCTCGACTCCCGACAGGGTCGTCTACACGATGGAACAAGGCCGGGACAACCCTTTCCACACCCACGAGGTGTCCCAAGACGAGCTCGTCGACCTGCTCTCGGACTTCGCCCATGTCCGTGTCTGGGGTCAGAACGTCGCCGTCGGCTCGGTCATGATCCCCCTCGGCTCCGAGCACAACTCGGGCGAGGTACTGACCCTTACCCGCAAGCAGGACGGCTGGACACCTGGTGTCAAGCTTTCCTCGACCTACCTGCTCGCGGTCGCCTCGAGCGCGGCGCTGCCCGAACTGCCCGACTACTCGACCCTGGTCGACATAGGCCTCGAGCTGGTACGCACCACAGAGACACAGCGAGACCAGACACAGGCGGAACTGGCCAAGGTCCTTGAGCTCCTCGGCGCGAGTGAAGCCGAGCGCGAGCAGGCGCGTAACGAGGCCGCTCGCCTCCTTGAGCTGGCGAGGACGGGCGAGTCCGAGCGCGACGCGGCCAGGTCGGACGCGGCGCGCGCCCTGGAACAACTGGGCTTGATTCAAACCGAACGCGACGCGGCAAGGGCGGAGCAGTCGCGCCTGAGCGAGCTCGTGCGCGCGGCCGAGACCGAGCGCGACGCCGTCAAGGCGGAAGGGTCCAGGCTCTTGGCAGAGCAAGCGGAGCTGTACAGAGAGCTCTCGGCCGACCATGACGAAGCTCTGCGGACCCTGCAGCACATGCGCCGGCGCGCGGTCCACCTCGAGCACCGCCAGGAATCACTTCTCGAGAGCCTGCGGTCGATCCGCACGAGCCCGGGCGGATCCGCCGCCGTTGAGCTCGCCGAGCTCAAAAGCTCCGCGATCTTTCCCCTCTTGGACCAGTACCGCCGCTCGGTGGAGCGTTTCGCCCCCGTGGGCAGCATTCGCCGCGCCAACTACCAGCGTGTGGTCTCGCGTGCGGCCCGTCTCATGTCATCGCGTGTCGCCCCCGCCGACGCCGGACCAGGGATCCCGCCGCTTCCCACCGTCGCCGAGCCTGAGGTCAGCATCATCATCCCCGTCTACAACAACTGGGACCTCACGGTCGCCTGCCTGCGGTCGCTCGCCTTCGACAGCTCGGCGGTGCAGTACGAGGTGATCGCTGTCGACGACGCCTCGAGCGATGTCACCGTCGACTACCTGCCTAGGGTCGAAGGCCTAAACGTAGTGAGGTTGAAGCAAAATGCCGGCTTCATCGGCGCCGTCAACGCCGGGCTGAACGCCGCCAAGGGCCGCTTCGTGCTGTTGTTGAACAACGACACCGTCGTGCTTCCCGGGTGGCTCGACGCCCTCATGCGGACGATGGAAACAGAGGAGAACGTCGGCGTCGTCGGTGCCAAGCTGGTCTATCCCGACGGGGTGCTCCAAGAGGCGGGCGGGATCATCTGGAGGGACGGCTCCGGTCTCAACTACGGGCGAGGCGGGGACGCCGAAGACCCGTCCTACAACTTTGTGCGCGATGTGGACTACTGCTCGGGCGCCTGCTTGCTCGTGCGCAGAGAAGTCCTCGATGTCCTGGGCGGCCTCGACCGTCGCTACTCGCCCGCTTACTACGAGGACACTGACCTCGCATTCGCGGCCCGCAAGCTCGGCTATCGCGTGGTCTACCAGCCCGAAGCGAAGATCCGTCATGCGGAGGGATCGAGCAACGGGACGGACGAACGCTCCGGCGTCAAGCGATACCAAAAGGTCAGCCGAGAGGCGTTCCGCCTCAAGTGGCAGACCGAGCTGCTCGCCCAGTACGACAGCTCTCCCGCCCTCGAGCGCGTGGCGAGCCGCCGCACCGCGGCCGGCAAGGTGCTCGTGATCTCCGACCGCGTCCCGCTGCCGAACCAGGACTCCGGCTCCAAGCGTATGTTCGAGCTCCTCATGGCGCTGCGGGACCTCGGCCTCGGCGTGACCTTCGTCCCCAACGACGGTCAGCGCCAAGGCGACTACTCCGCCGCCCTGCAGCGGGCCGGCATCGAGGTGCTCTACGGGCCTCTCGACGAGCGCAAGCTGCTTCGCGAGCTCGCCCCGGCCCTGGACCTCGCAATTTTGTCCAGGCCGGAGCCGACCTGGCGCTGGCAGCCTCTCGTACGTGAGCTGTGCCCCGAGGCCAAGATCATCTACGACACCGTCGACCTGCATTTCTTGCGTGAGCAGCGCCGGGCCGAGATCGAGGCCGATCCCGCCGTCGCCCAAGCCGCGGCCCGCTACCACGGAATGGAGCTCTCGCTCGCGCGCATCGCGGATGCCACCCTCGTCGTCTCGGTCGCCGAGCGGGAAGTCCTCTTAGAAGAAGCGCCTGAGCTGCAGGTCCACGTCGTGCCGAACATCCACGGCGAAGAGCACACGGGCCGCCCCTTCGAAGAGCGCAAGGGCGTGCTCTTCGTCGGCAGCTTCCCGCATCATCCGAACCGTGACGCCGCCCACTGGCTGGTCGAAGAGATCATGCCGCTCGTGCGTCGCGAAGACCCCGACATCGCCACCTATATAGTGGGCAGCTCGCCGACCGAGGACGTCTTGGCTCTCGAGAGCGAGAGCGACAGGATCCTCGGCTGGGTGCCGGATCTGACGAACCTGCTCGAGCACTCGCGCCTGTCAGTGGCACCGCTGCGTTACGGCGCAGGAGTGAAGGGCAAGGTGGGCGAGTCCATGGCGCACGGCCTGCCCGTCGTGACGACCAGGCTCGGGGCCGAAGGAATGGGCCTCGAGCACGAGCACGACGTTCTCGTCGCCGACGGCGCCCAAGCCTTCGCGGACGAGATCCTGCGCGCCTACCACGATGCCGACTTGTGGAGCCGCCTCGCGGAAAACGGCCGACGCACCATTGCCCGGGACAGCTCGCCCTACGCGATCCGCTTGTCGCTCGCGAAGATCCTCGAGGAGATCGGCGTCAAGGTAAAGCGGCCGGATGCGAGCCGGTCCTCGGCCGCTCGCGTCAACACGAAAGACAGCGAGTAGCTCAGCTCACGCCTTCGCCTCGTGCGCTCAGCTCTTGGCGGCGCCCAGATCTAGGTTTGTCCACACCGCTGAGCCGCGCTCAACAAGTGGCGGCCGGCCGAGCACCGCCTGTACGAAGCGCACGGCGCACATCGGGTTGATCGAGTCCGACAACGGGATGACGACGGCGCGCACCTGCCATCTCGCGAAGTCGCGTCGTGCGCCAGGGAGATAGGAGAGCGACGGCTCGTACTCGGTCACGGGGATCTGCCAGCACGTCGTAAAGGCAGCTTCGGTGGCGCCGTAGTGGTCGTTTGCCACGCTCGCCTCTCCGGCTGGAATCCGGTAGCTGAAGCCGTCGATCGACTGCCAGACCATCGGGAGGTTGTGGGTGTTACGGGCGATCGGGTAGGTGAGCAGAGTCCCGCCTGAGATATCGGAGACCACCGTCGCCGGCACGAGGGCGGGCGGGGTCACGACCTGGCCGATGTTGTACGGCCAGCCCGGCACTAGCGAAGCCACGCCCAGAGCCGTGAGCACAAGCAAAGAGACAAGCGGCCAATGGGCGAGCTTTTGGGCAAGTCCAGCTCGACCATGGAGCTTGGCGCGAGCCGGCCCTGACTGCCGGGCCCGATCCAGGATCACCGCCACCGACAAAGCGATAAAGAGCCACATGAACAAGCAGTACCGGCCAGCCACCTCGCTCTTTAGCACGGGCAGGTGGGCGATGACGTCAAAGGGGAGGCGGATGACGGTGTTGTGGCCCCAGACATGAAGACGCGAGCCCATCGATATAAGAAACGACAAGGCGGCCATCACTATCGAGAATCGCAAAAGGCCCTCGCGCCGGAACCGGATCGTGCCGAAGATCAAGACCAGGAGGATCGGTATGCCCACATAGGACCCGTTCTCGGCCGGATCCACCTGTTTCGCCCCGAGGCCAGAAGTGAGGTTCATAAACGAGGTCCCGGTCCGAGATAGCCCGAAGGAGAAATGCTGGTTGACCGTCGGCACGACCAGGCCAGCAAGATCACTCGAGAGCCCCGCGAGGGCCTTGACCGAATGGACGGCACCTTTTATGTGCTCAGGCCCGGTCCGGCTGACGAGCGCGAACCACGCTGCCGCGGGGACGAGCACCACCACAGCGAGGAGCAAAGCCTTGGCGGCATACACAAAGTGCTCCCGGACAAGGCGAGGCCTCGCGATCGCGAGAACGACGATGCCTATCGCCGCGACCGCCATGATGCAGGCGAGCAACTCGGCCGACCAGCCGAGCTGGATGTTCATTACGAGCCCCAAGACGATGCCGACAAGCCACCAGCGGGCGGACTGGCGCACGATGATCTCGTCGAGGAGCAAGAACATGATCGGTGGCAAAGGGGCCAGCAACAAGAAGATGTGCCCCTCGCCCTGGCCGACCATGTAAGGGCAAAAGCCGTACAAGAGCCCGCCTACGAAAGCAGCAACGATCCATTTCGTATAGCGCCTCAGCACGAAGAACATCGCCGTCGCTGAGCCGGCGAAAGCAAGCGAGAAGACCACGTTGAAGCTCGTCACGGGACCGAACAGAACCGTGATGGGTGTCGCGATGGCACCGGCGAGCGGCATCGAGGTGTTGTCGGCGAGGTCGACTCCCCAGGGGAAGTTGATGTAATTGCTGCGGAGCGGGTCCTGGAGATGCGTGAGGGCGTGCGCGGCCCAGGCGAGGAACCAGACTTCTTGGCCGCTGTCGCCGCAGCCACCGCACTGCATCGTGTGGGTGACGCCCCCCATCCACGACGGCAGGTTCGCGAGCACTCCCAAGCCCATGTAGATAACGACCACAGCCGCGATCAGGAGCCATTGAAGGCGCGGGCGGCGTGGCGCTTGTCCCGTGGGCGCCTCGGCGCTCTCGCCAGTATCAAGAGCCGTGCTCATCAAGGGTGCAGCTTCGCACAAGGCGCGCCTTCAACGACAGATAATCGCTCCGAAGCCAAGGCCGACCCTTTGGCTCGACGCTCTTGGACGCCCCGGGGGTAATCATCTGCACGCAATACCTGCCGATAAGGTAGGGAGGGAATTGTTTGCTAATTGCAAAGGGAGCTGAGCGCTTACCCATGAGAGTCGGAGTACTGACCGGAGGTGGCGACTGTCCAGGCCTCAACGCCGTCATCCGGGCGGTTGTCCGCAAGGGTGAGGTGGCATACCAGGACGAGTTCGTGGGCTTCGCCGACGGCTGGCGCGGAGTCATCGAAGGACGAAGCGTGCCCCTCGACAGCCATATGTGCCGGGGAATACTCCCAAGGGGCGGCACGATCCTTGGGACGTCGCGCGTGAGCCCTCACCGCCAGGACGGGGGCGTGGCCGCCGCCCTCGAGCACCTCGCCGATGTCGACGCCCTTGTTGTCATAGGGGGCGAGGGCACCTTAAGCGCGGGTCTCGAGCTCTTTGTTGAAGAGGGTGTCCCGCTCGTTGGTGTGCCGAAGACGATCGACAATGACATCGGCTCGACAGACGTCAGCTTTGGCTTCCACACCGCAGTGCAGATCGCGACCGACGCCATCGACCGTCTGCACACGACCGCCGAGGCGCACGACCGCGTCATGGTCTGCGAGGTTATGGGGCGCCACGCTGGCTGGATCGCCATCTACGCGGGCATCGCCGGGGGCGCGGCGGAGATCATCATCCCCGAAGAGCCATTCGATATCGACGAGATCTGCGCCTCTTTGGTCAAGCGTCACAGTTCGGGGCGCTGGGCCTCGGTCGTGGTCGTCGCCGAAGGCGCCATCCCCAAGCCTGGGACGATCGATGTGCCAGAGCATGAGATCGACATATACGGCCACAGGCGCCTTGGAGGGATCTCGAACCTTCTCGCCAAGGAAATAGAGGACCGGACCGGTTTCGAGTCGCGCGTCACGATCCTCGGCCATGTGCAGCGCGGAGGCACGCCGACGGCCTTCGACAGGGTGCTCGCGACGCGCTATGGCATGGCGGCGATCGACGCTGTCCACGAGGGCGCCTTCGGCCAGATGGTGGCCTTGCAGGGTGACCGCATCGTGTTAGTGCCCCTGGCGGGATCGGTCCGCAGCGACAAGCCCAAGGCCGTTCCGCACGACTTGTTCGAGGTCGGCGAGATCTTCTGCCGCTGAGGCTAGACTAAAAGAGTGCGGCGCTAGCCGTGCCTATCTCGGGGAAATCACCCAAATGCTTTCGCGCGCCAACTTCCGCAACCTTGCCATCGTCGCCCACGTCGACCACGGCAAGACCACGCTCGTCGACGGGATGCTCTGGCAGTCCGGAGTCTTCCGCGCCAACCAAGAGGTCAACGAGCGCGTCATGGACTCGATGGACCTCGAGCGGGAGAAGGGGATCACCATCCTCGCCAAGAACACCTCTGTGCGCCACGGAGGCCTGAAGCTCAACATCGTCGACACGCCCGGGCATGCCGATTTCGGCGGCGAGGTGGAAAGAGCGCTCGCAATGGTCGACGGCGTCCTGCTCCTCGTCGATGCCAGCGAGGGCCCCCTGCCCCAGACGCGATTTGTCTTGCGCAAGGCGCTCGAAAAGCGCCTCCCGGTCGTGCTCGTTGTGAACAAGATTGACCGTCCCGACGCGCGCCCGAAAGAGGTCGTCGACGAGGTCTACGAATTGTTCCTCGACCTCGACGCGGACGAAGAGCAGATCGAGTTCCCCATCGTGTACTGCAACGCCAGGGCGGGACGGGCCTCGCTCGACCCGGCCGTGGAGGGGACGAACCTGGAGCCGCTCTTCCGGGTGATCTCGGAGTACATACCGGCCCCGACATTCGACCCGGACCATCCCCTGCAAGCGCTCGTGACGAACCTCGACGCCTCTTCCTATGTCGGGCGCCTGGCCATCTGCCGGGTGCTGAACGGCACTATCCGCCGCGGCCAGCAAGCGTCCTGGTGCCGTGCGGACGGCTCGGTCGAGCGGTTCAAGGTCGCCGAGCTGTATGTGTCCGAGGGCCTCGACCGCGTCGATGCCGCCGAGGCCGGCCCCGGGGAGATCATCGCCATCGCCGGGCTTTCGGAGGTCACTATCGGCGAGACGATCTCGGATCCCGAGGACCCCCGACCGCTCCCGGTCCTAATCGTCGACGAACCGAGTCTCGGCATGACAGTTGGGATCAACACCTCTCCGCTTTCTGGGACCGAAGGGTCCAAGGTCACGGCCCGTTTGCTGAAAAACCGCCTCGACGCCGAGCTTGTGGGCAACGTCTCGATCAGGTTGTTGGCGACGGACCGACCAGACACCTGGGAGGTCCAGGGTCGGGGCGAGCTCCAGTTAGCGGTGCTCGTCGAGATGCTGCGCCGGGAGGGCTTCGAGCTCACTGTGGGCAAGCCCCAAGTCGTGACCCGACTGATCGACGGCAAGGTGCACGAGCCCATGGAGGCCGTCTCGATCGACGTGCCCGAAGCGTTCCTCGGTGTCGTCACCCAGCTCCTGTCGCTGCGAAAAGGGCGCCTTGTTCAGATGGTCAACCACGGCACAGGCTGGGCGCGCGTCGACTACTCAGTGCCCTCGCGTGGCCTGATCGGCTTTCGGACCGAGTTCTTGACAGAGACGCGGGGAACCGGCGTGCTCCACCACATCTTCGACCGCTTCGAGCCCTGGCACGGCGAGCTTCGCACGCGCGCCTCGGGCTCGCTTGTCGCCGACCGGAGGGGCTTGACGACCAACTACGCCCTGTTGAACCTCCAGGACCGGGGGGCGTTGTTCATGGGCCCGGGAGTGGAGGTCTATGAGGGCATGATCATCGGCGAGAACGCCCGCTCGGAGGATATGGACGTCAACCCGACCAAAGAGCGCAAGGTGACCAACATCCGTTCTTCGACCTCCGAAGAGCTCGTCCGGCTGATCCCGCCGAGGATGCTCTCGCTCGAGCAGGCGCTCGAGTTCATCAGGGAGGACGAGTGCGTCGAGGTCACCCCGCGCAGCGTCCGACTGCGCAAGGTCTCGCTCGACCAGGCCGAACGCCAAAGACGCGGTGCCCAGTCAAAGCGTGCCCGTATCCAGGACCAAGCCCGCGAGGCCGAGGCCGAGGCGGACCGGCGCGCCGGCTGAGCTCGGCCGCTCAGCGGTCGGGAATAGTGGCGTCGACGACGAGACGGCCCCGGCCGGCACGCTTGGCTAGATAGAGCGCCTCGTCCGCCCGGCGCAACAGCTCCTCGGGGTCCTCCGCGGCCCGGAACACCGCCATCCCGGCACTGACCGAGGACGCGACGCCGGTGATGGTCAAGATCGCCTCGTCCGCGAGCGCGATCAGATCCCTCGCGACCGCTTCAGCGTCGGTCGGCTCGGCGTCGGTCAACAAGACGACAAACTCGTCGCCACCGGTTCGCACGAGCACGTCTCGATGGCGCAGGCGGTTGCGCCAGCGGGCGACGAGGTGTCTCAAGACTTCGTCACCGATGCTGTGGCCGAAGGTGTCGTTCACGGCTTTGAAGTGGTCGATATCGAAAAGCACGAGCGCGCCGCTCGGATCTCCGGCCGATTCGAATGCGAGCCGGCGCGAGAGCTCGACATCGAGGACGCGACGGTTGTGGGCGCCCGTGAGCGGATCACGCACCGCGAGCTCCTCCAGGTAGGCCTCGAGACGATGGCGGTCAGTGACATCGACGACCTGGGTAACGAGATGCAAAGGGCGGTCCTGCTCGTCACGCACGAGGGTGATGCTCGTCACGGCGTGCACGACCGAGCTGTCGGGCAGCACATAGCGCCGCTCTGCCATGGCGGTGCGTCTTTGGCCCGCAAGGACGGCGCCGACGAGCTCGAGGCTCGACACGAGGTCGTCGGGATGGATGAGCTCGCGCCACGATGACTCGTGCAACTGGGCGCGTGAGCGCTTGGTGAGCGAGCAGAACGAGTCGTTAACGCGCACCAACGAGCCGTCAGGCGCGGAGATCGCCATCCCGATCGGGGAGTAGTCAAAAGCGCTCGAGAAGCTCGCCTCGCTGCGGCGCAGAGCCTCATGAGCCCGCTCACGCTCGGTGACGACCCTGGAGATCGCCACGAGGCCGCTCGGTGGGCCTGCGGGCTCGCAGATCACACCGATGCGCGCTTCGAGCCAGACGAGATGGCCCGACGCGCAGCGGGCGCGGAATGTGACCTCCGCCCTCGCGTCGCGCTCGCGCAGGGCCTCCAAGGCGCCGGCGAACACTGGCACGTCCTCGGGGTAGACGAAGCTCTCTGCCGGTGGCCGGCCTACAAGCTCGGTTGGGTCCAGGCCGAGAATCACCTGCGAAGCCTGCGAGGCGAGCCGGACGGTCCCGTCGAGCTCGTGCACGGTCACTAGATCGGCGGCGGCGCTGAGCACGGCCGAAAACTCATCTCTCGTCGCCACTACAGCCGCCACGGGGCCTGCGTCGGCGCTGCGGGCGGGCTCGCGCCTGAGGCGGCCCTTTTGATAACTGGACATTCACCGACTCATCGGCGCTTAAGGGCGGCGCCTTGAGCCGAGAAAAGCCGCGGCCTTCTCCGGCCCGCCGCCTCAGCGGCTCGCGCTGGAGGCGCCGAAAGACGAGGCGGCGCGGCGCAACGCAGCCTCGAGGTGGGCCGCATAGATGACGCCGACAACCTGTCCGTTCTCTATCACCGCAGCCGCACGGCGGTGCGCTCCGAGGAGAGACTCGACCGCGACCGGGTAGAGCGGGTCGCGCGAGGCGAGCGGGGGAGCGAGTCGGTCCATCGCGTCCGCGACACGCAGCGCCCCTTCTGAGCCGGGCAGGTGGTCGGCCGCGATGAGGCCTACGTACTGCCCGGCGTCGAGCACGGGCAGTATCCGCCCCGGCGTCGCCTCGAGGAACGGCGCCACGACAGAGAGGGGGAAGCTCACCTCGAGCGTCGTCGGGTCGTGCACCATCACGTCTTGGACCTTCAGCCCTCCTGTCGCCGTGCGGACGGCGGCGGCACGCACCTCGCCGGAACCGCCGACGACGACGAACAGGCCGATGAGGCAGAGCCATATGTCGTACCGGATCCCCACGAGCACCATCGCGAGACCCATGAGGCGCCCGACACGCACGGCGAGCACGGTCGCGCTCAGGTCGCTCCGGCTTCGCGCGAGCACAGCGCGCAGCACCCTGCCCCCGTCCATGGGGATGGCCGGGAGGAGGTTGAAGCCGGCGAGCAGGAAGTTCGCCCACATGAGCCGCACCGGGACCGCTCCGGCCAACAAGCTCGGCGGCCAGGGGTGTGCGCCGGTGAGGTAAGCGAAAACGGTGAACAAGATGCCGAGACCGAGACTCGCAAGGGGCCCGGCGAGGGCGATGGAGAGCTCGTCGGCGGGAGCGCCCGGCAACCCGACTATCTCCGAGGCCCCGCCGATTGGCAAAAGGACGATGTCGCGCACGACAAAGCCCCGTCGGCGGGCGACAAAGCTGTGGGAGAGCTCGTGGACCACGATGCAGGCGAACAGCGCCACGACCCAGGTCACGCTCCCCAACAGCGAGAGGGCGCCACGGCCGTTCTCCGCTGGGGCGAGGACCACGACCAAGAGCAGAGGAAAGCTCCAGTGAAGCCGGATCGGCACGCCCTTGATGCTCCCGATTCGAAATGACCTGCCCATGCCTGCACTTTCTCGTGGCCCAAATCGAGGTTACGGCGCGAAAGGCCAGGTTCGGGTTCGCCCGGGACACGGTGTTGCGCGGCTCATTAGCTTGGCAGCAATGGCTCGAGGACGGTTGTTCATCGACCTCGGGCCGATCCGCCAGTCCCAGCCGTTCCGGCGGCTCTGGGCGGGCTACCTCGTGTCGACTCTCGGCTCCCAGCTAACAGTCGTCGCGATCCCGTACCAGGTCTACGAGCTGACGCACTCGTCTCTCGATGTCGGCCTCGTGGGTCTGGCACAGATCCTGCCCGTCCTCGGTGGATCGCTGTTCGGCGGTTCGATCGCCGATGCCGTCGAGCGACGCTTTTTGTTGTTGGTGACCCAGCTGTGCCTCGCCGGCTGCAGCCTCGGCCTCGCCCTCAACTCCTCGGGCGGCCACCCGGCACTTTGGCCCCTCTATGGCTTGAGCGCCCTCGGTGCCGGGATCGCGAGTGTCGACAGTCCGACGCGCTCAGCCGTGCTCGCCAACCTCGTGGGACGTCCCATGTTCGCGAGCGCGAATGCCCTCTGGCAGCTGCTCTTCCAAGTCGGCCAGGTCGCAGGCCCAGCTATCGCGGGTCTTCTCCTCGGCCGGGTCGGCATCTCGTCGGTCTACTGGATCGACACCGCGACTTTCGCCGTGTCTCTGCTTGGCGTCGCGAGCCTGCCGGTGCTGCGCCCGCCCGAAGGGGGCACACGTTTCGGCCTGGCTTCTATCGCTGAGGGGTTGCGGTACCTAAAGGGCCGCCCGGTCCTACAAGGGACCTTCGTCATCGACCTCAACGCCATGATCCTCGGCATGCCCCGCGCGTTGTTCCCGGCCCTGGCCCTGGCCCGCTTCCACGGCGGCGCAGGCACCGTGGGGCTGCTCTACGCGGCGCCGGGTGCAGGCGCGCTCATCGCCGCTTTGCTTACAGGATGGGTCGTGGCGGTGAAAAAGCAGGGGAGAGCGGTCATCGTCGCCGTGGCGATCTGGGGGGCAGCGATCGCCGCCTTCGGCTTGGTGCCCTGGTTGGTCGCGGCGCTCGTTCTGCTCGGTGTCGCCGGAGCCGCCGACGTCGTCTCGGCGGTGTTCCGGGGCACCATCTTGCAGCTCGAGGCGCCCGAGGCACTTCGCGGCCGACTCTCGTCGGTGCACACCGCGGTCGTGACAGGGGGACCGCGCATCGGCGACTTCGAGGCGGGCGCGGTCGCCGCATTGTCGAGCGCGCAGATCTCGGTCCTAAGCGGCGGGCTCGGCTGTCTTGTCGGTGTCGGTCTAGTCAGCTGGCTCATGCCTCGCTTTTCCCGTTACGACACCAGTGATCCAGAGGCCCCCCGAGCCTCGCCTCCAGGTGTGCAAGGCTAGGCCTATGGACATAGGAATTCTCGGTGGAACAGGCCCGGCGGGAAAAGCTCTTGCCGTCAGGCTCGCGTCAGTTGGACTGTCGGTTTCGGTCGGGTCACGCTCGGCCGAGCGGGGAGAAGAGATAGCCGGCCAGCTGCGTGAGAAATGGGCAGCACGTGCGCTTGATCTGCAGGGTGCCGCGAACGAGACCGCCTGCGGGGCAGACCTCGTCGTCGTCGCTACGCCCTGGGACGGCGCTGCGCAGACCGTCGCTGGGCTCGCTCAGCGCCTTGAGGCCAAGGTCGTGGTCTCGATGGCGAACGCCCTTTTCAAGGTCGGCGACGACATCGAGGCCGTCGTCCCCGCCCGCGGGTCGTTGTGCGTCGCTGTCCAAGACGCCGCCCCGAGAGCGCTCGTCTCGGGGGCCTTCCATCACCTGCCTGCTCGCGCCCTTGCGAACTTGGAAGAGCCTCTTGATGCCGATGTGCTCGTGTGCTCGGACCATGCCGAGGCCACAAAAGCGACGATCGAGCTCGTGAACCTGATTCCGGGCTGTCGTGGCATCGACGCCGGCACCTTGTCGGCCGCAGCAGCCATCGAGGCGTTCACGGCTGTGTTGATCGGGGTGAACATCCGCCATCGCGCGCACGCGAGCATCCGGTTGACCGGGCTCCGAAACGAAGGTGCCTAGGGATCGACGCTCCCGCGTCACAACATTGTCTCGTTGGCGCTAAGACCCTGATGTGATGCAGCTCTACGACACCGCGCGGCGCGAGGTGGTCCCGTTCCGTCCCGATGAGGTCGTGACGATGTACACCTGCGGGATCACCCCTTATGACTCGGCTCATCTCGGGCACGCCGCGGTCTATATCACCTACGACGTCTTGCAGCGGCGACTGCGCGACCTCGGGCACCGGACCTTGTGCGTGCGCAACATAACCGACGTCGACGACGACATCTTGCGAAAGGCCCGCGAGCTCTCTGTGCACTACCTTGACCTCGCCGCGGGCGAGATCGCCCGTTTCGACGCCGACATGGAATCGCTCGGGCTGCTCCCGGCCTATTCGGAGCCCCGCGCGACCTCGGCTATCCCGGACATCCTCGGCTTTATCGGAATGGTCCTCGATACCGGACACGCCTATCGCGCCGGGGGGGCGGTGTACTTCGACGTCTCCTCGTTCCCGAGTTTCGGTCAGGTGAGCCATCTAGAGCGCGACGAGATGATCGAGCTGGCGGCACAAAGGGGCGGGCACCCCGAGGATCCTTTCAAGGACGACCCCTTGGACTTCGTGCTCTGGCAGCCGTCTGCCCCAGGAGAGCCGTTCTGGGAGTCCCTGTGGGGCCCGGGACGACCGGGCTGGCACATCGAGTGCTCGGCGCTGGCGCTTCGAGAGCTCGGGACTACGATCGACCTTCACGGCGGGGGCGCGGATCTCATCTTCCCCCACCATGAGTGCGAGTCCGCTCAGTCGCAGGCGGCGACCGGTTCGCTGTTCGTCCGCCATTGGATGCACGTGGGCATGGTCGGCCTCGGAGGCGAGAAGATGTCGAAGTCCCTTGGCAATCTCGTCTTCGTACGTAGCCTTCTCGACAAGGGCCACGACCCGTTCGCGATCCGGTTGGCGCTATTGGCCCAGAGCTACCGCCTCGGCTGGGAGTGGGAGGACTCGATCCTCGAACAGGCCGAGGCCCGCCTCGATCGCTGGAGGATGGCCGGGGCTGGAGACGGTGCCTTGGAGAAGGTGCGGGCCATGCTTGATGACGACTTGGACACCCCCGGGGCGATCGCAGCCATCGACGATGAGGCCGAGGCTGGCCACGGTATAGGCGACGCCGCCTGGCTCTTAGGAGTCCCGATCTCCTAAGCACTGGGTCAGCTTGTCTGAGACAAGGGGAAGCTCCCGGGCAAATGGCGGCGCGCACTAGCTTCTCTTGAGCTTCGGGCTCCGAGGCTAGGCGCGAGGACCTGATCATGAGAGATGCCGCCGGCAGGTCCTCTGCCCAGGGCGCCGAGTCACGAGATCGCTCCGCTTTTCCCCTAACGAGGCCGCAGTTGCCATTCTGTAGGCTGAGCCCCCGAACAGAGCAGCCGAGAGCTGCCAGCACGAGGAGTAGTGGAGATGCCCACCGAGATCACGGTCTTGTTGCCCGACGGGTCCGCACGCAGTGTCCCCGACGGCACGACGATCGCGGATCTTGCCGCCTCGATTGGACGCCGGCTCGCGGCCGCAGCCGTGGCAGCTGAGCTTGACGGGGCCATGGTCGACCTCTCGGCGCCCTTGGTGGACGGGGGCAAGGTGCGCATCGTCACCGCAGAGACCGACGAGGGCCGAGCTGTGCTACGGCACTCGAGCGCGCATGTGCTCGCCCAAGCGGTGCTTCGGCTCTGGCCAGGGGCGCGTTACGCCATCGGTCCTGCGATCACCGACGGCTTCTACTACGACTTCGACCTGCCGAACTCGGGCCGGTTCAGCGACGACGACCTCGAGCGGATAGACGCCGAGATGCGGGCGATCATGGCCGAGTCGCAGCTTTTCGAGCGCGAGGAGCACACTATCTCCGAGGGGCTCGAGATCTTCGCCGACCAGCCCTACAAGCGCGAGATCATCGAAGGCGTGGCACAGGCCGCGACAGGACTGGACGAGGAGCTCGCCGCCGAAGCCGGGGGGAACCCTGGCGCCGTGAGCGCCTATCGCAACGGACCGGGCTTTGTCGACCTGTGCCGCGGCCCACACGTCCCATCTACCGATCGCCTCGGTCATTTCAAGCTGACGCGTGTCGCGGGTGCCTACTGGCGCGGCGACGAGCACCGCCCCCAGCTGCAAAGAATCTACGGCA
>JBEKVJ010000064.1:0-23846 GCA_049514105.1 Acidimicrobiales bacterium | reverse complement strand
GCGCTTTTCGCCGTCCTCGTTCATCTCCGGCGCACGCGGGGGCGCCCCACCTGACGCCTTTTTCAACTCAGGCCAGGACTGGGGCTTCCCGCCGCTGCACCCTGAGAGGATCAGGCAGGACGACTACGGGTACTTTCGCGCCGTGCTCGCGCGCGCCTTTCGCCATGCCGCTTTCCTGCGGATCGACCACGTCATGGGGCTCCAACGCCTGTACACGATCCCGGAGGGCTTCGACGCCAGGCACGGGGCCTATGTCAGCTATCGGGCCGAGGAGCTGCACGCGCTCGTTTCGCTCGAGGCTGACCGGGCTGGAGCCGTGGTCGTGGGCGAGGACCTCGGGACGGTGCCCGACGAGGTGCGCGACCGCATGGCCTCGGACCAGATGCTGCGTTCGTGGGTGTTCCAGTTCGAGTCCTCGATCGACGAGCCATTGCCCGAGCCGCCGCGCGACGCTCTCGCCTCCCTCGGCACCCACGACTTGGCCCGCTTCGGTGCTTTCTTGTGGGGCGCCGACATCGACGAGAAACAACTCGCTGGCCAGCTCGCAAGAACCGAGGCAGCCGCCCGGCGAGCCGAGCGGAACTCCTGGCGCCAGGCGTTGCTCCAAGCGATCGGCTCACCGGCCGGCTTGCCGGCGATCGAGAAGACCGCTGTCGCCTATGAGGGCTCGCTCGCGCACCTCGGGCGCAGCATGGTGGATCTCGTGCTCGTCGACCTCGAGGAGATATGGGACGAGCGAGAGCCGCAGAACAGGCCCGGAACAGGACCCGAGGCGCACAACTGGACACGGCGGGCCTCGCAGAGCCTGGCCGAGATCTGCTCGGACCGAAAGGTGATAGACGTGCTGGGGCACCTCGACCAACTGCGCCGGGCCGAGCCCTCAAAACGAGGCCCGAAGTGAGCGATTCGGATCGAAGCCAGGCGATAACCGGCAATGAGCTCGCGGGTCATAACCCCGCCGAGCTCAGCGAGGACGACCTGTACCTGTTCAACGAGGGGACGCACCGCAGGCTGGCCGACAAGCTCGGGGCCCACCCACGCCCGGGCGGAGGGACCTTCTTCGCCGTCTGGGCTCCGAACGCGACCAAGGTCTGTGTCATCGGGGACTTCAATTACTGGGATCGCACGACAGACCCTCTGTCGCCCCGTGGTGTTTCTGGCATATGGCAGGGCCACATCGGCTCAGCCAAGCCGGGTGACATTTATAAGTTCGCGATAACCACTCGCCAAGGCGAGCAGCTGGAGAAGGCGGACCCGTTCGCGCGCTGCAGCGAGCCGGCGCCGCGGACCGGTTCGGTGATCTGGGACCTGGAATACACCTGGAACGACAGCGAGTGGATGCGCTCGCGCGCCGAGCGCATGGGGCTTGGCGCGCCCATGTCGGTCTACGAGGTCCACCTCGGCAGCTGGCGCCGTGACCCCGAAGACCCGAGGCGCCTTATGGGCTACAGAGAGATAGCTGCCCCCCTCATCGAGCACGTGAACCGGTGCGGGTTCACTCATGTCGAGTTCCTGCCTTTGATGGAGCACCCCTTCTACGGCTCGTGGGGGTACTTGACGACGGGCTTTTTCGCCCCCACGCGGCGATACGGCGACCCACAGGGGCTCATGGAGCTCATCGACGATCTCCACTGCGCCGGCATCGGGGTCATCTTGGACTGGGTCCCGTCTCACTTTCCCGCCGACGAGTTCGCCCTTGGCCGCTTTGACGGCACACACCTGTTCGAGCACGCCGACCCGCGACTCGGCTTCCACCCTGACTGGAAGAGCCTGATCTTTAACTACGGGCGTCACGAGGTGCGCGCCTTCCTGGCCTCTTCAGCCGAGCACTGGCTCTCGCGCTACCACGCCGACGGGCTGCGCGTCGATGCCGTCGCCTCGATGGTCTACCTCGACTACTCGCGCCGCGAGGGCGAATGGCTGCCGAACGTCTTCGGGGGGCGTGAGAACCTCGAGGCGATCGAGTTCCTCCGCCAGCTCAACTCTGGCATCTACGCTGACCATCCCGACGTTCAGGTGATTGCCGAGGAATCGACCGCTTTCCCCCGCATATCCCGGCCGGTGCACCTAGGTGGGATCGGCTTCGGCCTGAAGTGGGACCTCGGCTGGATGCACGACACCCTTGCGTACATGTCACGCGACCCGATCTACCGTCGCCACCACCACGACGAGCTCACCTTCCGCTCGATATACGCATTCAGTGAGAACTTCATGCTCCCGCTTTCCCATGACGAGGTCGTGCACGGGAAGGGCTCATTGGCCGGAAAGATGCCCGGGGACGACTGGCAAAAGCTTGCGAACCTACGGCTGCTCTTCGGCTACCAGTTCGCACAACCAGGCAAGAAGCTTCTCTTTATGGGCAACGAGATCGCTCAATGGCGCGAATGGAACCACGAGTCAGGCCTTGACTGGGACCTTATGGACAACCCGGCACACGAAGGCGTCTGCAGATGGGTCGCGGACCTCAACTCGCTGCACCGCAGCTGCCCGGCAATGCACGAGCGCGACACCGACCCGGCCGGTTTCGCCTGGACCCAGCCGAACGACGCCGGCGCGAGCCTGCTCGGCTTCTTGCGCTTTGCCGAGGACGGTGACGCCGTGCTCGTCGTGTGCAACTTCACCCCGGTGCCCCGCGACAACGTCCTCGCCGGGGTGCCGGCGGGAGGCTACTGGCGCGAGCTTCTCAACAGCGACGCCGTCGAGTACGGAGGTGGCGGGATCGGCAACCTCGGAGGCGTCGAGGCACACCCGGTCCCCACACACTCTCGGAGCGTCCACGCGCTTTGTGCTTTGGGCCCCCGGACATGCGCGGGTGCGCCTACACCTGCTTGGCCGCAGCGAAATCCTCGAGCTCGAAGCGGGGCCCGACGGCTACCACGAGACGACGGCCAGCTGTGGTGTCGGCACCCGGTACCGCTATGTCCTAGAGGACGGGCAGGAGTATGCCGACCCCGCTTCGCGCTCACAACCAGAGGGGGTGCACGGGCCCTCGGAGGTCGTCGACCTGCGGGCACACGAATGGCACGACTCCGGCTACCGGGCCCGGCCCTTGTCAGAACAGGTGATCTACGAGCTGCACATCGGCACCTTCAGCGCCGAAGGCAGCTTTGAGGCCGCCATCGACGAGCTCGACGACCTTGCCGAGCTCGGCGTCGGGGCGATCGAGATCATGCCGGTGGCGCAGTTCCCGGGCAGGCGCAACTGGGGCTACGACGGGGTCTTCCCCTTCGCCGTGCAGGACTCCTACGGTGGCTATCGCGGCCTGCAGCGCCTCGTGGATGCCTGCCATCAACGGCGCCTGGGCGTCGTGCTCGACGTCGTCTACAACCACCTCGGCCCCGAGGGCGACGTCCTCGGCTCTTTCGCCCCCTATTTCACCGACCGCTACTCGACACCGTGGGGAAAGGCCCTCAACTTCGACGGACCGGGCTCGGACGAGGTACGCGCCTATTTCATCCAGAACGCCCGGCAGTGGTTTCGCGACTTCCACATCGACGCGCTCCGCCTCGATGCCGTGCACGAAATCATCGACCGCAACGCCACCAGTTTTCTGGCCGAGCTTGCCTCATCGACAGCCGAGCTCCGCGGCCAACTGGGCTCTGCGTTCTACCTCATTGCCGAGAGCGCGGATAACGAACCACGCCTTGTCAGCCCCAAGGCCAGCGGCGGCATCGGCCTTGACGCAGTGTGGAACGACGACTTTCACCATGCTCTGCACGTGGCGGTCACGGGCGAGAAATTCGGGTACTACCTCGACTACACAGGTGCCGACGACCTCGCCCGAGCAATGGACGCCGGCTTTGTGTACCAGGGCGAGCACTCGCCTTATCGCAGACGCAAGCACGGCGCCCCGTCTGTGGGGCTCGACCCGGAGCGCTTCGTGATCTTCGCTCAGAACCACGACCACATCGGCAACCGGCCGAAAGGTGATCGGCTCGTCACGATGATCTCGCAAGACCAGGCCCGCCTCGTCGCTGCCGCGCTCTTCTTCTCGCCTGGGATCCCCCTTGTGTTCATGGGGGAGGAGTACGGCGAGACAGCGCCGTTCCCCTATTTCATCGACCACAGTGATCCGGGTCTCATCGAGGCGGTGCGAGCGGGTCGGGCCGAGGAGTACGCCTCGTTGGCCGAACAGGGTCCCTTGTTCGATCCTGCTGATGAGTCCAGCTTTGCAGCTGCGCGCATCGACCGGTCCCTGCGCCACAAGGGCGGGCACGCTGGGACCTTCGAGCTCTACCGCGAGCTGATTGCCCTGCGGCGCGAGAACCCTGCCCTGGCCCGCTCAAAGCGCGTAGAGGCGCGCGCCCAAGCCGAGGCGGGTGTGATCACCTTGGTCCGCACGCACCCAGAAGATACCGTCGTTGGCCTGTTCAACTTCACCGCCGACAGGGCCGGTGCCGTCCTGCCAGCCCCGCGAATCCCAAGCGGTGGACCGCGCCTTGGGGAGGCCTGGGCCAACCTGTTCGACCCCGGGGAGGCGGTGCTCGACCAAGGGACGCGCGTCAGCCTCGCACCGTGGGGTTTTGCCGCCTATCACCTTCGGCCCCGCCCCGGTGCCGCGAGAGGAGCTGGAAGATGAGGGTCTGGCCGGGAGGGCCGCTTCCGCTCGGAGCTACCTGGGACGGCGAGGGGGTCAACTTCTCGCTCTTTAGCGAACATGGCGAGGGAGTCCAGCTCCTCTTGTTCGACGAGGAGACCTCGAGTCGTCCCTCCACGACGATCACCTTGAACGAGAAGACCGACAACATCTGGCACGCCTACTTGCCAGACGTCCGGCCTGGTGCGCTCTACGGCTACCGGGTCCAGGGTCCTTACGAGCCAGGGCGCGGGAACCGTTTCAATCCGAACAAGCTCTTGATCGATCCCTACGCCAAGGCCGTGAGCGGGCCGATCCGCTGGAGCGACGAGCTCTACGGCTACGTCGTGGGCGACGACCGCGAGGATCTCTCCTTCGACGCTCGCGACTCGGCCGGGGCGATGCCGAAGAACGTCGTCGTGGACCCCGCGTTCACCTGGAACGACGACCGAGCCCCCAACACGCCCTGGAACAAGACGGTCATTTACGAAGCCCACGTACGCGGGATGACGATGCGCCACCCGGGCGTGCCCGAGCACCTGCGAGGTACCTACCTCGGGATCGCCTCGGATCCCGTCGTCGACCATCTGCTCGGCCTAGGTGTGACAGCGATCGAACTGATGCCAGTCCACCAGTTCGTGGCCGACCGCCGGCTCGTCGAACGAGGGCTCACCAACTACTGGGGCTACAACTCCATCGCGTTCCTCGCCCCTCACGTCGGCTACGCCACCGGGGGGCTCGGCCAGCAGGTCAGTGAATTCAAGTCGATGGTCCGCACCTTGCACCGCGCCGGGCTCGAAGTGATCCTCGACGTCGTCTACAACCACACAGGTGAAGGCAACGAGATGGGCCCGACCCTGTCGCTGCGCGGCGTTGACAACTCCTTGTACTACAGGCTTAAACCCGAAGACCCCCGCCACTACATGGACTACACCGGCACGGGCAACAGCCTGAACATCTTGCACCTCGGACTTGTCACAGACAGCTTGCGTTACTGGGTGACCGACATGCACGTGGACGGCTTCCGCTTCGACCTCGCCCCGGTCCTGGCACGGGGCTACGAAGCGGGACATCCGAGCGCCTTTTTCGAGATCATCCAACAGGACCCGGTCCTGTCCCAGGTAAAGCTCATTGCCGAGCCGTGGGACGCTAGCCCCGATGGCTACCAGCTGGGGCGCTTTCCCACCGGCTGGGCCGAGTGGAACGGGGCCTTTCGAGATTGCGTCCGTCGCTATTGGCGTGCAGACCCGGGCATGGTGCCCGAGCTCGCCTCACGCATCAGCGGTTCGAGCGACATCTACGCGCCGAGCGGGCGGCGCACCTATGCGAGCGTCAACTTCATCACCTGCCACGACGGCTTCACCCTCACTGATCTCGTGTCCTACGAGCACAAGCACAACGAGGCCAACGCCGAGGAGAACCACGACGGCACGGATGCAAATTACAGCTCTAACTGGGGAGTCGAAGGGCCTACCGACGAGGTGCGGATCCAGCGTGTGCGTGACCGCATGAAGCGCAACATGTTCGCGACCTTGTTCTTCTCCCAGGGCGTGCCAATGCTCCTCGGTGGCGACGAGATCGGGCGAAGCCAGCACGGGAACAACAACGCATACTGCCAAGACAACGAGCTCAGCTGGTTCGATTGGGAGATAGGCGAGACCGGTTGGGACATGTACCACTTCGTCCGCGACCTCATCGCCGTGATGCAAAGCAATCCGATCCTGCGGCGGCGCGCCTTTTTCACCGGCCAGGCACCTGCAGGCCTGCACACAAAGGACGTCACCTGGATCAGGCCCGACGGCACTGAGATGACAGAGGAGGATTGGACCGCAACGGACCGGCGCAGTATCGGGATGCTCTTGTTGGGCCAGGCCGCCGACGAGGTCGACATCAGAGGGCGCTCTGCTTCGGGCGACACGTTGTTCTTGTTGTTGAACGCCGGCTGGCGCTCGCGCTCGTACACCTTGCCGCGAATGGAGATGCCCGGACGCTGGGAGGAAGTCCTCAACACGGCCCAACCTGGGCCTTGGACGCGTCTTGTGCGAAGCGACGTCGTCAACTTGACATCGCACTCGGTGCTGCTGTTGCGCCACAACGAACGACCGAGGGAATGACCAAGGAACCTCTCGGATCGACCTACCGGATGCAGCTGGCGGGGATCGGCTTCGCCGGTGCTCGCGAACAGGTCGCGTACCTCTACGAGCTCGGGATCGAGACGCTGTATGTCTCGCCCATCTTCGCGGCAGTCCCGGGCAGCAGGCACGGTTACGACGTGATCGACCCGGGCCGGCTCGACCCTGGGCTCGGCACGGCCGAGGAGTTCACAGCTCTCCTGGCATCGCTCGAGCACCACGGCATGCGCCTGCTCATCGACATCGTTCCCAATCACATGGCCGCGCATCCCACCAATCGGCTCTGGTGGCAGGTAATGCGAGACGGGCCCGGCTCGAGCTATGCAGCCGTGTTCGATATCGACTGGACACGCCACCGAGCGAGAGTCCTCGTTCCGACATTGAGCCGCCCACTCGCCGAGTTGCGCGGCGCGGCCCGAGTCGTCTCCGACGCCGAGGGACCGGAGCTGGAGCTCGACGGCCAGCGATTCCCGCTCGCCGCGGGAACGACGCTGGAGACCGGGGAGATCATCGACAACCAGCACTACCGGCCCTCCTACTGGCGCCTGAGCGCCCATGAGGTCAACTACCGCCGGTTCTTCGATGTCGACAGCCTGATCGGCGTCAGGGTCGAGGACCCTGCCGTATTCGAGCTGACCCACCGGTTCGTGGCGGAGATTTGCGCCGACCGAACAGTCGCGGGGGTCCGGGTCGACCACCTCGACGGGCTCGCCGACCCCGTCGGCTATCTGGAGCGCCTGTCGATCGCCCTCGCTCGAGCGAGGTCGAACCCGGTCGTTCTCGTGGAGAAGATCCTCGCGAGCGACGAGGTGCTCCCTTCCCACTGGGCGACGGATGGGACGACCGGCTACGAGTTCGCCAACCTCGCCGGTGGCCTGTTTGTGAGCGAGAAGGGAGCCAGGTCCCTAGCGGTGCTCGGAGCGGAGCTCACCGGCGAGGGCCAGGACTTCGCAGAGCTTCGCCTCCGGGCAAAGCGCGAGACGCTCGCGCAGTTCTTTCCTGCCCCCCTCGAGCGGCTCGCGGGTCTCGCCCGCTCCGCTCTCGACGCGGATGTGCCCGGGCACGACCTCAGCCTCGCTGATGTGGCTGAGGCGCTGGCGGATGCGATGGTCCGCCTCGACACCTACCGCACCTACCTGGACGGCAAGCCACCGCGACGATCCGACCGGGCCCGTCTCGAGCGCGCCTTTGCGCCGGAGGGCGAGATCGAAGTGCAAAGAGCAAGCGAGCTCATAAAGCGAGGCCTCCTCGAACGCGCCGGACCGGGGAGTGCCTGGCTCGAGGTGGCAACGCGCCTGCAACAACTGTCCGGAGCCGTGACGGCCAAGGGGGTCGAGGACACGGCCAGCTATCGCTACGACGGGCTGCTGTCGCACGCAGAGGTCGGGTGCGATCCAGACTTCCCAAGTGCCGCTCCTGCTGATCTCGACCGCCTGGCACGCCAGCACCGCCGACGCAGCGCGTCGCTCAATGCCACTTCGACTCATGATTCCAAGCGCAACGAGGATGCCCGGGCCCGCCTCTATGTCCTCTCCGAGACTGTCGCGCAGTGGGCCGGGCTTGTTAGGCACTGGCACGGCCGCCATCTTCGGGCCAAGGGGCCGGGTCCCGACATCCATGACGAGCTGTTCGCGTACCAGGCGATGCTCGCCTTGTGGCCATTTAGTCGAAGGCGCCTTTCCAAAGCGGATCGTGACCGGATCGAGACTTATGCGCTAAAGGCCGCCCGCGAGGCGAAGCGCCGTACGAGCTGGATCGAGCCTGACGTGGCCTACGAGGCGGCGCTGACCAGCTTCATCGCCACAACGGCCCGGGACTCCCTTTTTGCTGGGGAAATGGGGCACTTTGTCCAAAGTATCGGTCCGGCCGCTGTCACCAACTCGCTCGGTCTTGTGGTGCTTAAGTCTGTTCTTCCAGGCGTTCCGGACTTTTATCAGGGCACCGAGCTCTTCGAGCCGACACTGACGGACCCTGACAACCGGCGGCCCGTCGACTACAGCCTGCGCCGCCTGCTTCTTGGCACCCTCCCGCCGCTAGATGCCTCACCAGGTGATCGGGTCTCGGCGGCGAAGGCTCTCCGTCGCGAGTGGGCGGACGGGCGCCTCAAGCTCTTTGTGATCCAGGCACTTCTGCATTTTCGGCGAGCAGAACGACAATTGTTCGACGAAGGGAGCTGTCAGCTGCTCGAAACCCATGGAGAGCACGAAGGCCACGTCGTCGCTGTGGCACGTCGCTATCGCCGCCATTTCGTCGTCGCTCTGGCACCCCACCTCGTCTTTACGCTCGCCGGCCCTGGGCGTTTTCCGATCGGCGAGCGCGCCTGGGCCTCGACGTCGGTTATCTTGCCTAGAGGTGCTCCCGCTCAACTCACCGACGTCCTTACCGCCAGATCCGTGCCCGCTCCAAAGGGCGTGTTGAAGCTGACCGATGCCCTTGGACCGCTACCGGTCGCGGTGTTGTGCTGGGGCGGGTGAACCGGTTCGGGTGATAGGCCCTGGTCCGCGAAACACGGCGACATGTTAGTCACGGCGTACCTGGCGGTCCTAAGCGACATAGGCGCTGACGTATCTCACAAGCGCGCCGCGAGAACGTTAGTGAACAGGTTGTCCACCCCCTGTGATTTGTTGACAGGGGTCAGTCATGTCACGGCCTTGTCAGTCTTGGCCTGGTCACTTGCAACACAACTGCGCTGATTTGAATCGATCCGGGCCGGGTATGTGTTGTCAGAGCTAATGCTGGCTATCTTGTGTTGGCTGTTTTGGCGTGGCTCGGCGCGACTCTCACCATCTCGAAGGCTTCCCACATCGAGGCGTAGCGCCCCTGAGCGGCCAAGAGCTGCTCGTGGGTGCCGACCTCGACCACCCTGCCGGCCTCGAGAACAGCAATACGGTCGGCGCTGCGCGCGGTCTGCAGTCGGTGTGCGATCACGACGGTCGTTCGACCGTGAGCAACCAGCTGCATGGCGGCGGTGACACGGGCCTCGGTGGCAAGATCGAGGTTGGACGTCGCCTCATCGAGAAGCAGGATCGCAGGGTCGACGAGCTCAGCGCGCGCCAGCGCGATCAATTGGCGCTGACCGGCAGAAAGCGATCGCCCCCGCTCGGACAGGACATGCCCGTATCCGCCGGGGAGCCGGAGGATGAACTCGTGCGCGCCCACCGATACGGCGGCCGCCTCGACGGCTTGGTCATCGGCCTCAGGCCTCCCGTAGGCGATGTTGTCGCGGATCGAGCCCGTGAACAAAAAGGCCTCTTGGGGCACATATCCGATTTGGAGTCGGTAGCCGTGGAGATCGAGCGAGCGCAGATCGATGCCGTCGGCGAGCACGCGGCCCTCGTCAGGATCGTAAAAGCGCGCTATTAGCTTCATGACTGTCGACTTGCCGGCCCCGGTCTCACCCACAAGAGCAATGGTTTCGCCGGGCTCAATCTCGAGGTCGATCCCTTTGAGCGCCTGAGGCGGCGGCCGGCGGCCGGCATCGTCGCTCACAAGTAGCTTCGGGTCTGCCGGACCGCTCCGGTGCAAAGTGTCGGCGGCGGCCCGCCTTGGCGCCGAGGGATACGCGAAGGCGACGCCTTCGAGCCGCAAGGCCCCGCGCAACGGGCCGGGCACAATAGCGTCTTTGGCCGTTGGGGTAAGCGAGTCGAGCGACATGAGCTCGGTGATGCGCCCGACCGAGACCCGTGTCTGCTGCCAGGAGTCGAAGACCTGGGACAACTGCTGGATCGGCGAGAAGAACAGGTCGATGTAGAGCACGAATGCGATGAGCGCGCCGGTGCTGAGATGGCCGCTCGCGATCAGCCCTGCACCCACACCGAGCACGAGGGCGTCGGCGACATCGCCGAGAAGGGCCACAAAGGGGAAATAGGTGGCGACCAGCCGCTGCGCTCCAACACGCGCCTCGAGATACTGCTGGCCGAGGTGACGAAAGCGCAGCCGGGCGAGCGGCTCGTGCACGAAAGCTTGTGACTCGCGTACTCCCGAAAGACTCTCTTGGAAATCAGCGTTGACGACCGCGATGCGTTCGCGGGCTTGGTCGTAGAGACGCGCGGCCTTGCGACGGAACACCACCGTGGCAAAGGCAAGTGGAACCACGACACTCAAGGTGACAAGAGCGAGATGACCGTTGAGGATGAACAGGGCAATCCCCACACCAACGAAGGTGCACATGCTGACGAGCGCAGAAAGGAGCCCGTTTTCTATGAGCGACTCGAACTGATCGACGTCGGTCGTCATACGCGTCATGATCCGCCCGGCCATCTCCCCCTCGTAGTAGTCGAGCGATAGGCGCTGCAGTTGTGCCCAGATACGGATGCGCAGCGACATCATGACGCGCTGCGCTGTGCGACCGGTCACGAAGGTGGAGCCGATCTCGTCGATCAGGTCCGCGAGCGTCACGGCAAGGAAGATGGCCGCCGCAAATAGCACCACAGCTGTCGAACCCGTCGCGACTCCCTTGTCGATACCCTCTTTCACCAGAACAGGCCCGGCAAGTGACGCCAGTGCGTCGAGGGCGACGAGGCCGAGCCCGAGCCCGAGCGGGCCGCGGTATTCGCTCAAGAGCTTGCGAAGACCGAAATGGCGCTGATGTCGGGTCTCTTTTTCGAGGTCGATCGTCGGAAAGTCGCGTACCGGCCGCAGGGCAGCGACTCGGGCCAAGAGCTCGGGTGTCGGCGCCAGGTTCAGCCTCCAGCCTCCGCCGGTACGAAGGCCCGGCCCCATGCTCGATGCTCCGACGCTTTGAAAGCTCGTGGCGACAGGACGGACCTGGGCCGGGACAGGTGCGAGGGCCGTGAGGCCGGCGAGCAGCTCTATGCGGTCCCCGAGCGAATTGGCCTCTTTCTGTTCGAGCCCGGAGAGAAGAGACCGGTACAGAGCGCTGCTTGCGGCGAGCTCCTCGTGCGTGCCGGCTTGGACGATTCTGCCCTCATCCAATACGGCGATCCTGTCAGCCAGGTGCAGGCTCGAGCGCCGGTGAGCCACGAGCAGGGTCGTGCGGCCCTTCATGACCCCTCGTAGGGATGAATGGATCCTTTCTTCCACCCTGGCGTCGATTGCGCTGGTGGCATCGTCGAGGATCAAGATGCGCGGGTCGGAAAGGATCGCCCGCGCGAGAGCGACGCGCTGACGTTGTCCGCCGGACAATGTGAGACCTCGCTCGCCGACGACTGTGTCATAACCCCGAGGGAGCTCCTCGATGAACTCGTGCGCCTCGGCCGCGCGTGCGGCCGCCGTGATCTCTTCGAATGTCGCGCTCGGATTGCCATAGGCGATGTTCGCTCTCACGGTGTCGGAGAAAAGGAAACACTCCTCGAACACGACACCGATCTGGCTGCGCAAGGAGCTGAGCGTGACCTCGCGCACGTCGTGGCCGTCGATATGCACGGCGCCGGAGCTCACGTCGTAAAACCGTGGCAGGAGGTTCGCTACAGTCGACTTCCCGCTCCCGCTCGGGCCCACTATGGCAACAGTCTCGCCGGGAGCGATCCTGAGGCTGAGTCCGGTGAGAACCTCGGCCCCGTCGCCGTAGGAGAAGCCGACGTCGTCGAAGACGACCTCGCCCACGATCGGCGGCAGCTCGCGGGCACCCGGGGAGTCTGCAATCGCCGGCTTCATGTCGAGAAGCTGGAAAATGCGCTCGACTCCGGCGCGGGCTTGCTGGCCAATCGTAAGGATGCCGGCCAGCATGCGGGCGGGCGCCACGAGCTGGGTCAAATATGTCGAAAAAGCGAGAAAGGTGCCGAGGGAGATCTCGTGACGGATCGCCAGGTAACCGCCAAGAGCCAAGACGGCCACCTGGCCGAGGCTGGGCACGGCCTCCAATACGGGCTGATATCGCGACTGGAGGCGCACGGCGCGCAGCTGGGAGCCGTAGAGGCGGGTGGCCGCACCCACGACCCGGTCGAGCTCACGGCCCTCTTGGCCGTAGGCCTTCACGACCCGGACACCGTTCACGTCCTCGTCAACTATCTGGGCGACGTCACCTTCCCTCTGCTGGCCGTCCCAAGTGGCTGGGAAGACACGCCAGCGCATCCTGTAAGAGATGAAGAGCAGCGTCGGGGCAACGAGAACACTTACAACAGCCAGCAAGGGCGAGAGATAGAGCATCACCGCCAGCGAGAGCACCAGCATCAAGATGTTGCCGCTCATGATCGGCAGGAAGCTGAGCAGGCCCTGCACGAGCATGGAGTCCGAGTTCGCCCGCGCTACGAGTTGGCCGGTCGGCATTCGGTCGAGGTTGGAGAAATCCAGGCCCTGGAGGTGTTCCTGCATGGCATTGCGCAGGTCGTACTGGACATCAAGGGCGACACGCCCGCCCCGGTAGCGGCGGAAATAGGCGCCCACGAAGGTGACGACACCGAGGCCCAGCAGCACGACCAACCACGGCGCGAGCGGCGAGGTGTGTCGCACGATGACGTTGTCGACGATCTGGCGCTCGATGAGGGGCACCACGACCTGGGCAACGCTGCCGAGGATGGCACCGGCGAAGGCGATAAGGAGATTGCGCTTGTGGACCAGCACGTAACGGCTCAGGCGCCGCACCCAGCCGGTGCCCTTGTCGGCCGTGCCCGATGCCTGTGCCGGCGGCATCTGCCCCGGCGCCACGGCCTTTGTCCGCAAGCTCACTTGCGCCGTTCCGCTACGGCCTGGTCGATAGCCTCGCCGAGCATGACCAGGGACTCGATGACCTCGTCCCGGTGGCGCGTGCGGCCGACGAGGTCTTCGAGGGCTGCGATCATCCCCCGCTCGGCGGAGTCGAGCAACTCTGCCCCCTTACCGGTGAGGCTGAGCTGGACCGCCCGCTGGTCGCCCTCGACAGCTGAGCGGACGAGAAGGCCCCGCGCACAAAGTGCCTCGACCGAGGCGCTGACGGTTGGCTTGCCGAGAGCGAGCCGCGATGCCACGCGGCTCGCACGCTCGTCGCCCGCCGCGACAGCCGCCAGCACTCGAAAGTGAGCGAGACCCAAGCCGCCCGCGGCACGTTCCATGACCCTCGAAGCCCTCGTGAGCGCTTGCACCGCCGCGACGCAGCCAGACTCGGACCGAGGGCGCGGCGCGTCCGAGGCTGGGGCGGGAGTGGAAGAGACACCGACGCCGCCACTCGGATGTGCGGGGCTCTTGGACGACGAGTTCGTGGGCACTTTCAACAGTCTAGAAAAATAGTTCGATAACCGAACCATCGGGTTGGGCAGCGAAGGGACCACGAACGCCGACAGACACCAAGCTGGGCGCCGTCGTACGCGAAAGTCCCACTGAGCGGCTTCTTGTGCCGTGAACACGAAAACCGTTTCGGCCCTCGCTGTGACCCTCGTCCTCGCGAGTGGCTTCGGGGCCACCGCGGGCGTGATCGGAGCTGGTAGAGCCGCGTACGGGACGCGACTAGGGCCGCGCACCACTGAAGCCCGGTTCACCGCCAGCGCGCGTCACACCTCGGTGTCACGAAGCGAGCTCGCCAAGGATGACGCGACTCACCTGCTCAGCCTCGTCCGGCTCCCTGCGGGCTCGAAGCGCGTCGCTTCACAGCCGAAGGGTGACGACAGCCTACTGGGCTCACCCGGTCAGACCGTCGCTGACCCGAACCTTGTCGACTTGCATCGATTTTTCGTTGTGGCCACGCGCCCGGCGAGCCTCGACGCGTTCGTCCTTAGCCACCGGCCGTCCGGTTCCGAGCGCAGCGGTTACGGCTCGGGTGGCCTGTACGGCAACACTGACCAGTGGTTCGTCTCTTTCAGCTGGCCCGCTGTCAAGGCTCTCCTTGACTCTCGAACCCTTGTCTTGTCCATCGCCGGGCTGCCCGGCAACCGCAGTGGTCTCCGAGTCGACGCCGAGGTCACCTGGCTATCGGCTAAACCGCCCGGCGACATAATCGCCAAGGGAGCAAAGGTCCTCACCGTTGTGCTCTCAGCTGGGCTTAATTCCGGTGAGGCCGCGCACGGGCCAGTCCGCACGAGCGATCCAGCCAAGATCGAAGCGATCCGGAGATTCATAAACGGTCTCGGCGTCTTCCCCCCCGGGATCAGGCACTGCCCGGCCGAGCTCGGCCAGGTCCTCAGGATCAGCTTTGCCAAGCGCACCGGCAGCGCCCCTTTTGATGTCGTCGTGGCCGACACCTCAGGCTGTGAGGGAATAACGGTGTGGCGCCGCGCCCACGCGGTCGAGCCGGGGCTAAGTGGAGCCCTCGTGTCGTTCGTCGAGCACGAGCTCGGCTTGTCATAGGAGCTTGGCCAGGCTCTCGAGCAACCTCGCTACGATCCACTGATCGGAGCCGAAGCCGATTTAGCCGAGGGGGGTCGCCGGGTGCATGTCGAAGTCTCCGGTCGGACAAGTCGTGGGTGAACAGACCGTAAGCCATTGGCCCTCACTGCCGGTCGAGGAGTGGGCACCCACCCGCGACACCTTGCAGCTTTGGACCCAGATCGTGGGCAAGGTCCGCATGGCCAACACTCCGATCGTCAACCACTGGTGGAACGTGCCCCTGTACGTGACTGCCCGGGGCCTCACGACCTCTCTCATCCCGCACGGGTACGGGCCCGGTTTTCAGATCGACTTCGACCTACACGACCACAAACTGAAGCTCGCGACCGAAAGGGGCGGACGGAGCTCGTTTCCGCTCGAGTCGCGGCCGGTCGCAGACTTCTACGCCGAGCTGATGGCCAGGCTCGACGAACTCGGAGTCGGCACGCGCATCTGGCCCATGCCGGTAGAGATCGAGGGTGCGATCGCATTCACCGACGATCTAGTGCATACGACATATGAGCCCGACCAGGCGTACGACTTCTGGCTGCTCCTGGTGCAGGCGCAGAGGGTCTTCGAGCTCTTCCGGAGCCGCTTTGTCGGAAAGGCAAGCCCGATCCATTTGTTCTGGGGGGCGCTCGATCTCGCGGTCACCCGCTTCTCGGGACGACCGGCACCTCCCCATCCGGGAGGGGCGCCCAACTGCGGTCCTCAGGTCATGCATGAGGCCTATTCCCACGAGGTGAGCAGCTGCGGCTACTGGCCGGGCGGCGCCGGTGAGGGCTTCTTCTACTCCTACGCCTACCCCGAGCCCCCAGGGTACCGAGCGGCCATCGTGCGACCTGAACAGGCGGCGTTCAGTGAAGCCGAAGCGGAGTTCCTTCTTCCCTATGAGGCTGTGCGCAAGGCGGCTGATCCTGACGCGATCCTGCTCGAATTCCTCCAGTCCACCTACGAGGCCGCCGCCAACTGCGCCAAGTGGGACCGCCCAGCCCTCGAGCGGCCGACCGCTGCGGCTTGAGGCCCTGCAACGCTCCAAGAGCCCGAAGAAAGGGGAAAGCGTTGGCAACTGAATGCACACACCTCGACACCGTCGAATCTGTTGTGCCGTCGAGCCCCGGTTGCGAAGACTGCCTGCGTACAGGCGGGCACTGGGTGCACCTTCGCCTGTGCATGCGCTGCGGGCATGTCGGGTGCTGTGACAACTCCCCGGGACGCCACGCCACCGCGCACTGGCACGAGCACTCTGACCACCCGCTTATCCGCTCTTATGAGCCGGGCGAGGACTGGTGGTGGTGCTATCCCGACGAGCTCTTTTTCGACCTTGAGGGTGCGAAGCCTGCGCCGTCACATCCCTGAGTAGGCGCTCGTCAGAAACCTTCCGACAGCCAGCAGCTCTTAGGAGTGACCACCGCTCGGCAAGTCGATGTCGCCTGCGTGCTTGTGGGGCAGGACTCGGGCGGGGACGGTCCCGAGGCGTCCCGCCTGGTAGTCATCCATCGCCTGGATGATCTCCTCCCTCGTGTTCATCACAAACGGGCCGTAGTGCACTACAGGCTCGCCGATCGGCCGGCCACCGAGAAGCAGAACCTCGAAGTTCCCACCGGTGCCCTGGGTCTGATCGGCCGTGATAGTGAGGGCGTTGCCGGGTCCGTACACCACGAGCTGGCCGAGGTGGACCGGCCTGCGGCCGTCGCCAACGCTCCCATTGCCGGCAAGTACATATGCAAGAGCGTTGAAGTCTGCGCGCCAAGGCAGCTGCAATCGAGCCCCTGGGCTGATCGTGGCGTGCACCATCGTGATCGGTGTGAAGGTCGACCCGGGACCTACCTGGCCGCCGAGGTCGCCGGCGATCAGCCTAATGAGGGCCCCTCCGTCTCCTGTAGTCGATAGCGCCGCTTCCCGCCCTCGGATGTCCTGGTAGCGGGGTGGGTTCCACTTGTTTGCGCTCGGAAGGTTGACCCAGAGCTGGATCCCGTGGAACAGGCCGCCACTGACAACGAGCTCCTCGGGTGGGGCCTCAATGTGCAAGATTCCCGCGCCCGCGGTCATCCATTGCGTGTCGCCATTGGTGATCCGTCCTCCACCCCCGTTTGAGTCCTGGTGATCGAAGGTGCCGTCAATGATGTAGGTGACCGTCTCGAAGCCGCGATGCGGGTGCCATGGGGTCCCTTTCGGCTCCCCTGGTGCGTAGTCGACCTCCCCCATCTGGTCCATGTGGATGAACGGGTCTAGCTCGCTCATGGCCACACCAGCGAAGGCGCGCCTGACCGGGAAACCCTCGCCCTCCAATGCCGACGGTGCGGTCGTTACCGATCTGACCGCGCGCTCGCGGACCGCAACCGGATCGTGCGGCGCGATCCGCGGCAGAGCCAAGAGATCTTCAACTGTCACTGCTGGCACGAACGTCTCCTTCGCTTGTCACAAGCCTAACGCCAAGCTCAACAATAGTTGCGCGCGCAACATTCCCCTCGTCCCGAGTCAAACCTGGCGCGCACCGTCGCCGCGGCAGGTGTCCGGCAGGTGAAAGCGCTTCCCACAAGCCTCGGCGTTCTGTCCGATTGCAGAGCCAGCGAGATCGTGCCCTCGACGACGAGCGGGCCGGCCCAGGATGCCCCCTGCGGTCTGGTACGCGTATGCGAACCTCGCACGGCAAAAGCGGGACGAAGACGAGCCGTGCGTCGCGAGACTGGATCGCGTCCTGGGAACCCTTCCAATCCTGGTTGGAGGAGCGCCGCTCGGACCCGTCAAGCTAACTCACGGTCGTGCCTGCACTTCTTCAGGCACGATCGAGTTGAAGAGTCCCAGGAGTTGTCGTGCGGGGGAATTTTCACGATCAACTTCTCCGTCCCGACTCGCCCAGCTCGGTACCGGCTTGGTGCAGCGCACGCTCAGATCGCCCGCCTACCTAGACTGGGCTGAGGTGAGGATCGAGAGGGAACGGGAAACGGGCGTCCCCCGGCCCGGAATTCTTCGTACCGCGCTCCAGGAGTACGTCAGCGGTGGAGACATGGAACCGCACGTGCGTCCCGATGTTGCGGCCTCGTGGCACAGGTCTTTGACCTCTGAGTTGTCACCCGACCGACTGAATGTGCCCTACGATCCCGAGTCGCGCGACAGTGATCGTCTCCTCGGAGCCGCGCGGCCAGTTCTTCAGCGAATGGTGGAGGATCTCGGCTCGGTCTCTATGAGCGTTGTTCTCGCGGATCCGAGCGGCCGCATACTCGATCGGGCGGTCGGCGACTCCAAGCTACGCGGACAGCTGGACAGTGTCATGCTGGCGCCCGGTTTTCGCTACAGCGAGGACGACGTAGGCACAAACGCTGTTGGGCTCTCGCTGTTCAAGAGCGAGCCTGTGGTCATTAGAGGCGATGAGCACTTCGTGGAGGCACTCACCTCAATGGTGTGCGCGGCGGCGCCGATTATCGATCCGGCGACCGAGACGGTTCTCGGTGCCGTGGACCTGACTGGCCCGACGGGGGCCTCCGACGATCTGATGCTCGCCCTTGCCAGGCAAGCGGCGCGCAGCATCGCAGAACGGATGCTCGACACCGCATCAACGGCAGACCGCGTCCTCGTGGAGACCTTTCTCCGCGAGCGCCGAAGGGCGCGGGGGCCAATCGTGGCAATCAACGAGAGACAGATGATCACGAATGCCGCTGCGGCGCGGATCATTGGGCAGGAAGATCACGTGGCTCTCTGGCAATGGGCCTTCGAGGCGCTTGGCGCCGGTGCTGCAGCGCCGCGAGACCTTAACCTCAGCACCTCGACATTTGCGGCCCGGTGCGAACCGGTGCACTCGAGTGCCGAGCTAGTCGGCGCCATCATTCGAATCTCCCGTCAAAGCGGGAAACTCGGCGGCAAGATCGCGCGTCCGAGTTCTTCTGACAAAGCGGCGCTCGGCTGGTCAAGCCTGCGCGACTCTGAACTCGGAATCGCCAGGCTCGTCGCCCAAGGGCTTACCAACCGCGAAGTGGCTGCGCGCCTGTTTGTGTCGGCGCACACCGTCGATTTCCACCTCCGCCAGATCTACCGCAAGCTCGGCATCTCCTCACGTGTCGAACTGACGAGACGGATGATCGACAGCGAGCACGGCATCTACACGCCGTAAGTAGCACTCGGTTACTCTTCCGCCAAAGCGAGACTCATCCCACTTGCCGTTAATCCCCTCGCGTGGCTCCGTCCCGCTAAGCCGAGAGGGCGGTCGTGTCGACAAGCAGCTCGGCAAGAGACCAGAGTTGTCGTTCGTGAGAGCGAAGCATTCCCTTTAGGAGGTCGCGGGTCCTGTCATCTCCACTCGTCGCGATCGCCGCGATCGCGTCCCGGATCCTGCCGATGACGCGCTCGTGCACTTCTATGAGCCGCGACAGTACATCGGGAGCCTCCTCTGCGCCCTTCGGCGGGCGAGAGATCACGGTCAGCTCGACAACCTGGCGGGGGACCGTTGCGATACCTCCGAGAGTCCGCACTCGATCGACAGTGAGCTCGATCAGCTGGCGCTGCTCCCCCGAATACCTGTCCAGAAGGGCGTGCAGATCGCGGTCACTCGGATCCTGCAGCAAGAAGTCATCTTTCCTGTAGTGCTCATAGAGGACCATCGAGTCGGCAACCAGCTCGTTTAGCACTTGGCAGCTCAAGATGCGCCCAACTCGACGAGAATTTCGAAGATAACCAGACCGTGCCGTCCTCCGTAGCCTGGAGGTCATCTTTGGAAGTGGCGGCTGACGACTAGCTCCCGGGATTCCTGAGGGCACCAGCCCTCCCCGTCCGTCGGGTCTCGAATCGAGGCCCATCGAAGCCTCCTTTTCCTTGTTCGTGACGCCCGGACCGAAGTCCAGACATCTGGGTGTTGCTCCAGTGTGCGGTCACCAGAGCGAAACATCACCACGCGAGCACGTAAGAAACCACCTCCCCCTATGGTCGATGTTCGCGGCAAGCGCGAGCCAAGTACGACCCGGACGGGAGTCTTCAAGTGGCCTCCAATCCGCCACGCTTTGATCCCGTTTCCATGCCAATCGAAGTGAGGCTGGCGTAACAACGTGCCACCCTCACGACCGCGCGTCGCCGCGCCCGCACAGCGCTTTTTGGGTTTCGGCGTGCCGGATCGTCGCCCCGAACGCTGTCCAACGAATCAGTGATTGGGATCATTAGGACGCGAACCGATACAAGTGGCCATAAGAGTGCGCACGATTATTACCAAGCACCCCACCAGAAAGAGCGCCAGAAATGTGTAGGACAGCGCTCGCAACGGAGAGTTGCCGTTCGTCACTACATCCAGTATGACCGCACATACGAAAAGCGGAAATATCAGAAGCAACCACAGATTGGCAACGATCATTCGGGCTGATGCTGCCACACCATACTTGGGCAACATCTCGTAGAATCTCGATCTTCGGTTGTGTATATTTCGCTTGAGCGCAGCGCGAAACAGAAATCTCTCAAGTCGAGACACGCTGCGGAGAGCGAGATGCTCGATGTCTTGAACCCCTTCAGAGCAGTCGTTCGTCATCCCTTACCGCACCCCTGGAACTCGAAACGGTAGAATCTGATTCGGTATCGCACAGCCGCACGGCCGAAACGATCCTTCCATTCGTCTCGCTCCTGCGCCGACGATCTTCTCGGGCAGTGATCGGCATCTCGCTTCGTATGGTACCTATTCTAGGGACCACCTCTGGCCACAGCTCTCCGAGTGAGAGTTGATCTCCTGGGCAACCATAGAGCGGAATCGGTAGTGAGTGCACCCACTCCAAGGTTTAGTGATAACTCTGGTATCAGACCGAAGAGCACGGCTTGGAGACGATCTACACGAGAAAAGATCTTCGACGGGAAGCTGGCGCTCTATTCTGGCTGGTCCCCAGAGGATTGCAAGCGAGTGTTGTCGGAGCGAACAACGCCGCCGCTAGGCAGTAGGCTCACCTTGACTCGCCGTCGCTATTCGGCGACGACTGGCGACGGGTCCAGCGCCTGAGATCTGAAGGCATCTTGCTTCAGGGCCGGGTTCGGTCATGGACGTTTGATGTGTACTGTCTCGAACAGTTAACCGGCTTACGCGGCAATCTTTGGCGTCCTCACCATGTCGGTTGGTTCGAAGCTCGTTCGAATGGTACCGCCGTAGTCGGCAAAATTGGCGTCTCGACGCTTGCGAAGTTCGGCACATTGGTCTGGTGGCTATTGACACTGTGTCTCATGCTTCTCGGCGTTGTTACCGGCTTCGTTCCGTTGGCCATCGGAGGCGCTTGTTTTCTCGTCTTTGGATGCATACTTGTCCCGGCCTTCTGCCTTTTTATGGCACGAGATGAGTGGCAGGAGTTGCCTGACACTCTCCGAAAGCTCTTTCCTGGCAGCTAGCCGCGATCGCTTCTGGCCGCGGTAGGCGACTTGCCTCACGAGAGGCCGGCTGAATGGGTCCTGGTAGCGGCCGATTACATTGGCCGGCCGTTGTCTTGTGGGGGAGGGAGCTTGGCAATGTCGCTCACGGGCACTGACTGATCCTTCCAAGGGATCCTTTAGCGAGGATAGAACGATTAAGGGTTGTCTTCAGCGTCGACGATAGACGTCGGCGCGGTGCTCGATCCGAACTACATGCACAACCCTGGCCTCCTCGTCAACCTGGTAGATGACCCGGTAGGCGCCGCGACGCGCTGAGTAGTACCCGATGAGCTCGCGGCCCAGCGGCCTTCCTAATCGGCGCGGCTCGTTACGAAGCGGACCGTCGCAAAACTCCCAGACGGCGAGTGCGACAGACAGGGGAAGGCGGTGTTCGAGAGCTTTGCGAGCTGGACTGTAGACGCGTAGCTCGTAACGCTCGTTCACCCAGCGCCACTATCGCGGCGCCTCCGCTCCTCCAGGAGAAGGTGCATCTGCCCAGCCGAGGTGTACTCCCCACGGCCAGCTTCGGCTTCCGCCTCTCGGATGTCGGCCAGAGCATCCGGATCCGACAGGACGTCAAGGGTCTCTTCCAGCGATGCCAAATCATCAGGGGAGATCAGGACCGCGGCGGGATGCCCATGCTTGGTGATCATCACCCGCTCCTGAGTCTGTTCGACATCGGACACAAGTTCCGAGAGACGGTTCCGGGCGTCTGCCAGTGGCAGTTCGGTCATAGCCAGAAGTATAGGCAGATCCTCGGAACCGGGACGAACCTTGGGCCTACGGTGAACGACCTACTCCGAAGGCGGAAATAGCACCTTTTTACCCATCTTCGCGAACGGCGCCGCCGCCGCCTTCGCATCCACGGAGACTGACAGGTCGTAGGAGCGGCCTATCAAACGCCCCAGACTGGGCGATGCCGAGGAACTGCACCTCATCGAAAATGAAGACCACGCCAGTGCCATGCGCCTGCGCCGCCTCACCGAGAGCAACGAAAAGATCGCTACCTTCCTCGCTGAGGTCGCAGCTGTCGGCGAGCCCCCTCTGCAGCATCAATGTCGAGACCCGCGTTAGGTGATCATCCGGCCGCAGCGTAAAGCTGAAGGACTTGAGCACAGAGGCGGCGCGCCAGGCGCGGTCTTCCCAGCGGGAGCGCGGCGAGATCTGGAGCAGGACGCGGCACGCGAACTGGCCTATGTTTGCCCCGAACTCCGAGTTCTTGGTGATCTCGGCCTCGGCCGTAGCCCACTGCCGGGCTTCAGCCTTCGAACCAAACGCCCCCAACAACAGGGTCCTGCTGACCCGCGCAGCCCCGTGATGATCATCGACTGCTCAGTAGCTCCGTGCTCGAGCCGGGCCAGGAGGACATCGAAGTTAGTCACCTCACCCCCCGACCAGCCAGAGCTGGTGGCTGGGCGCCAGCGTTGGGTGTGCACGGATTGTGCCGGGGTTCCACCCAGCCTTCTAGTAAGCCTAAATGGGGTTTAACAGATCTCGTAAAAGTTAGGGAAAGGAGTTAAACCTCTCTCCGACATGGGCGGCGGCGAAATTTCGGTCGCATCTACCAAACGCCCGTCGGGCGTTCGCGTATGCTCTCCGGCACGGGTTGCGCGCAGCAATTATGGGGGCGCAAAAGCCCAGGTGGAGAGGTGCGAGAGCGGCCGAATCGGACTCACTGCTAATGAGTTGACCTGGGAGACCGGGTCCGAGGGTTCAAATCCCTCCCTCTCCGCTCGAAATTCTTCACGCTCGGTCGCGTTCGGGATCACCGAGGCGATGGCGTGGCCGTTATTCAAGCATTTGGGTGTGTCGCCAACCGAGTTTCGCCTCCCGCGGCCACATTCGAATGACTGGCCCGTCGCGCGATTCCGGAAGGATCGATACCGGCGAAGGCCAAGTGGGTGGTCCGGACAACCACGAGCCTTCATGCGGACAGCGATTCCGTCAACCTGCCCCATAGGGCGAGCCCGGCAGACGACGGCTAGGGTGACCCGAAACCTAGGTACGGGTAACACCGAACGCTCGGACGCCAAGCCCACTTTGCGTTCGACGGTCGCGCCCGAGTCGCGTTCATTACCGCACTATTCGGCAACGCCTTCGGCAACCCAGAGATTCACCTCTGGTAGGTTTCGATTCAGGCGAAGAAAGGTGCTGGGTGGGTTCGAAAGCGCCTGCGTGCTCTCCGCGTTGTCGTAATCACACCGTTCTGCCTATTCAGCGAATGTTTCGCGTGCCCGTTCGCTCACCGACCTAAGCGGTCCCTCAGTCCAGTTGTTCGTGCCATCGCTGTGACTGTGAGCCGGCGACGCCGACCTTCAGTTCCGACGAGACGGCGTGATGTGCCGACACTCCATCGATGAGCTTTGTCGCGCCTTCTCCGGGCTGCTGGCCGATATCGGCGTGACCCTCGCGCAAGTGTCGACGTTCACGTAATCCCGCAGCGGTTCGTTCAGCTAATCCCGCAGGACTCCGTGAAGTTTCTACTCGACGGCGCCTCCTTTCGCTCGCCGATGTGAGCAAATGAGCTCTTCGAT
>JBEKVJ010000063.1:0-25126 GCA_049514105.1 Acidimicrobiales bacterium | reverse complement strand
TAGTGTCACGACGCGTCTTAGCGCCGCGGCTGGGCTGGGGCCGCTTTTCCACCGCCCGAGTGCCCCTATCCGGGCCGAGTACTCCCCGAGGGTTTCAGCCGGCCTTCTCTTCAATCCAGCCCCGGCGCCACGGCGCTCGAGCTCTTGTGTCACCCGCTCTGCCCATTGCCGTGGCCGCCTTAGGCGCCGGCGCAGCGCCAAGGCCACGAGTGCCGCTAGCGCGGTTGCGCCACCGGCGGTCCCTATCGGCGTCCAGGGGAGCCCCGAGAGCGAGTGAGCGATATCGCTAAGCAGCACGGCACCGGGATCTGGAGGTTCAAGCGACACGTCCGCAGTCGGGTCGAAGTTCTGCCAGCCGGCCCCGGGGAAGAAGACCTGAACCCAGGCGTGGGCGTCTTTGGCCTGGATCTCATAGAGGTCACTGAGCGGGTCGAAGGGGCCTGGGACGTAGCCGATCGCCTCGCGCGTCGGCACCCCAAGGGTGCGGAGCATGACGGCGAGGGCGGTAGAGATCTGTTCGCAGTATCCGACGCGACTTCCGAACAGGAACTGGTTGACCGCATCCTGGCCCGGGAGCAACGGCGGGATGTCTGTCGAGTAGCGGACGTTGACAGCCATCCAGGCTTCGAGAGCTGTCACCTCTGCGTAGGTCGACGTTGCCCGGGCCGCTTCGACGATGTGGCGGGCGAGGGCAGCCACGCGTGCGTAATGGCCCTGTGGGAGCTCGAGGTCAGCTGCCAGGGAAGACTTCTCCAGTGGGGTCGAAAAGCTTGGGAGCTTCGCGAGCGTGCTCGGGCTCAGAGCTGTGTCGGCGGAGATGACCGTGTACACCGTGCCCGGGTTCATCGCGATCGTGGACCGCATCGAACCGTCGCCTCCGATGATCAACCTCTGTTCGGGGAAGTACACCTGGGTCGGGTCTTCGGTCGCGAACAACAAGTTTGCGATTGGCTCGGCCACGTAGAAGGTCTGGACATTGGTAGGCCCGAAACCGCCTTCGCCCCAGGGAAAGGCACCTTGCTGACCCTGCTGCTGGGCGAAGGTGCTCAACGCCGAGCCGACCTCAAAGGGCGACCCGCCGGTGAGTTCTGTGAGCTTGCTCGTCTCGGGGGAACGCTTCCAGTTCTCGCCGTCCCAGGTGTCAAATGTCATGCCGAGGAAGTAGCCGGGGCGGTCGGCGCGCACTCGCATAACGACGGTATCGCCGAGGCCGCCCCGGATGGCGGTGTCGAGCTCGCTCGCGAAGCCGAGATAGCCTCCGACTCCCGTCCTGCCCGTCGCCTTGCCTGCCTGCGCGGGCTCGGTCGACTGCGCGCCGCTGCCGGTGACCGCGCTCGGGTCTTGAAGGGGCAGGTACGAGATGAGTGAGGAGGGCAAAGTGATCGACTGCGCGGCGCGTGGCGCCGGCAAGAAGACGAGGAACACCGCCCCGGTCACCACGACGAGGACGCCAGCGAACACGATCGGACCGATCGCCAGCGGCCCGAGGCCTCCTGTCATGGAACGCCAGGAGCATCCGAGGGCTATGAGACAGGCCCCGAGCCATATCGCCACGTAGGCGACAAAGCCGATCGATACCGCCTGGGCGGCGCCGAGTGTCAAAAGCGCGCCCGCAGCCGCGAGAGAGAACAACAGGTCACGTCGACCGGGAAGATCGAAGGAATGAATGAGCTGTACCCAGGTGAACAGGCCGGCGAGCGGGACCTCGATCGAGCTCAGTTGGCCGATGCGGGCGGCCCCGAGGACCTGGAGGACAAAGGAGGTGAAAATGCCCAGCACGGCGAGGGCGAGCAGGATCTTGACCCATTGCCACGGCCTGTTGCGCGTCGCATAGGAGAACGCCATCCCGGTCAAGGTCCCCGTGCAAGCCACGACTGTGCTCAGCAGGGAGAGCTCGCCCACTGCTGAGCACGCGACGATGCCGGTGAGTACGGCCACTCCGGTCGCGATCCGGAACGTGACCGAGTGCTCAGGGGCGATGGGAGCATTCGCCCGTCGGATCATGTCGACAAGACCGGTACCGGGCACGTGAGGGCCTATTTCCCTTCGCGCGCAGCGATCGCTCGCGCGAGGCGGCGTCCTCCCGAAAGGCGGTCGGGCACGGTGGCGATCACTCTGCCGCTTGGCTCGGTGGTCTCGAGCACCACCGTCCGTCCGGCGTTCAGCTGCGCCACGACTTCTCCCATTGCATCCTCGGCGAGACGCTCGGCGATCTCCGGGTCCATCGAAAGCTCGGCGACGATCCTGACCGGGTCGTCGGTCCGTATCTCGGACTCGCGCACCATGAGATCTCCCGTGTGTGCGCTCGCGTGCCAATGCACGCGGCGGCGCCCGTCGCCGTAGGCGTAGGGCCGGACACCTCGCAGGTCTCCGGTGAGAGTCGGGCGGGGCCGTGCGTTCCCCTCCTCTTGGGCGAGCGCTCTAGAGGTCCAGGCGCCCGGTTCGCGCGCCTTGGGCGCGACATAGAGCGGACGCGGCAGCTCGAGGACCTGGTCTCGGGACCACCAGAGGATCCCGAACGGCGCTGCAGAGGCGAGCCGGACCGTGACGCTTGTAATCACGCCGCGCCGCTTCGAGACGATGACGAGTCGAGCCGGAACGCGCCGGGTCAACAGCAGGGCGGTGCCGTCGAGTGACCTCGGGGTGCAGCGCATCGAGCGATTGCCGATGACGTCGAGCTCTACGATCGAGCCCGCTACGGCGTCGCTCGGCGACGTCTCACAGACAACGGCGAGCCCAGGGGTGGCGAAGGCCGGCGCCACGAGGCCCAACAGCAGTAGACCAGCGACGACGGCCCCCACTGTCTGCACCCATCCCGAGCCGCTCGCGTGGGCCACGCCCGCCCACACGAACAGCAGCAGCGCCGTGCCGGCGACGGGCCCGAGTGCTCGCTCGGGCAGAGCCAGGTGACGGATCTTGGCGCCGGTGTTCGTTGCGCTTTGTGTTCGATCCCCGGCTCTTGGACGTGGGCGCGAGCGCCGCGGCATCACGGTCTCGGCGATGCAACCCGCTCGAGGATCGCCTGTACGAGCGCAGCCCCGGCATCGAATGCACCGACCGGGCCGGCATCGGTGACCAGTCTGTGTGCGAGCACGCTTGGTGCGACGGCCTTTATGTCGTCGGGAAGCACAAAGTCCCGTCCGGCGATGACAGCACGGGCACGAGCTGCTGCAATCAGTCCGATTGCTGCCCGAGGGCTTGCGCCTAGGCGGATGAGCGGGTCAGACCTTGTCGCGCGCACTATGGCGACGGCGTAATGGGCGACTGCCGGTGCCACCGGGAGCTCAGCGACGGCGGCCTGGGCCGCCGCGAGGCCTGATGGCGTGCAGACGGGGGGGAGTGAAGAGAGCAGTGGCTGAGCCCCGTGAGAAAGGGCGAGCTTGGTCTCGGTGATCTCGTCGGGGTATCCAAGGCGCGTCGCGAGCAGGAAGCGATCCATCTGGCTCTCGACGAGCGGAAAGGTGCCCGCCTGGTCGACTGGGTTCTGGGTTGCCAGCACGAGGTGTGGCTCGGGCAACGGCCAGGACTCTCCATCGACTGTGACCTGGCGCTCCTCCATGGTTTCGAGCAAGGCAGCCTGGCTTCTCGGCGGTGTCCTGTTCAGCTCGTCGAAGAGCACCACATGGGCGAACACTGGGCCGGGACGGAACTCCCAGGTGTCTGAGGAGGCAGAAAAGACAGAGACACCGGTGATGTCGGACGGCAAGAGGTCCGGATGGCCCTGTATCCGGGCGAGCCGGGTGCCGATTGACACCGCCACAGCCTTTGCAAGCATGGTCTTGCCGACTCCCGGCACATCCTCGATGAGGAGATGTCCGGCCGCGAGCACGGCCGTCGTGGCGGCTATGACGGCCTCCGGGGTGCCGAGCACGACGGAATTCAGATTCGACTGGAGCGACGACGCCAGCTCCAAGGCGTCATCGAGGGACGTATTCACGGTGGCTTGTCTCACGAGGTCATCGGTTGTCACGAGGATCTCCTCACGCAGAGCGAGCGTACCGCCACTTTGGGTACTTGTCATTCATCGACATGCTGGCCTTGCCACTCAAGATGCATTGGCTGGTTCATAGACAGCCCAGTCAGGTTACGGCACACGAGGGCGGCCAAGGCGTCCCGAGGTACCGCTCGGCGCAGCCCAGCTGTTGGCGCAGTGCTCTCTGGCCCGAAACGGTTGATTGGCGGGGCACCGATTTTTCTGGCGGCAGGCGAATTTGCCTGTCAAGGCGGAGGCTTTGCGGGCCGAAGATTGGAAGAACGAGTCGCACGGCGGCCCGGGGGATCCCGGACCGGTGGTCGAAACGTTGACAGTTTCGTTACAGTCGTTCATAATCGGGGCTTCGGGTGGCGAACCCCCAGGCGTGTTGTAGCGAGCGCCGCCGCCGACCGATCTCCCTGCAACTCGATCTTGGCGCGGCGCTTCGCCGTCAGGGATCGACCAGAAGACGAAAGTGAACCGGGATGAAAGCCAGTTGGCGCCAGCGAGCCGCATGCCGAGGGGTTGACCCAGACATCTTCTATCCCGTGTCGGATGACGACGCGGAAGAGGCAAAAGCCGTCTGCTCGTCGTGCCCGGTCCGTCAGTCATGTCTCGAGTACTCCCTTGCTGCCCGCGAGCGCGAAGGGGTCTGGGGTGGGCTCACAGAGCGTGAGCGTCGCCGGATCCTGCGCCAGCACCGCAAGTCCGCCTAGCGCCGAGCACAGATCTGGGCCGGGCCAACTCGCGCCCGGGCCAACGGGAGCCATTAGCCTCCTGGGGTGGACTTCGACCTGCCTGAGGAGCTGACCGCTCTGCGTGACATGGTCCGCAAACTCGCCCGGGACAAGGTTCGCCCGAGGGCTCGCGCCATCGACGAGACAGGCGAGTACCCAGACGACGTCTTCGCAGCATTTCGTGACACGGGCCTGCTCGGGCTCTGTCTTCCGGTCGAGTACGGCGGGTCCGGGGCCGGAATCTTAGGCCTGACTGTCGCGATCGAAGAAGTGGCGAAGTACTCGAGCTCGTGCGCGCTCATGCTTTTGCTCACACGGCTCGCCACAGGCCCGATCCTGATCGCTGGGTCGCAGGACCAAAAGCAGCGCTACTTGGCGCCAATAGCGGCTGGAACCCGACGGGCCAGCTTCGCTTTGTCTGAATCAGATGCCGGCAGCGACGTCGTCGGCATGCGGACGCGAGCGACTCCGGACCCAGAGCGCGAAGGGGGTTGGGTTCTCAACGGCGTGAAGTGCTGGATCTCCGGGGTCCGACAGGCGGACTGGTACACGGTTTTCGCCAAGACCGGCGACCCCTCGAGCCGCCGACATGACTCGATCACGGCCTTCATCGTCGAGCGCTGCGATGACGGTGTCTCGATTGGGGCCATCGACAACAAGATGGGGGTACGCGGCGTCGACACGGGCGAGCTCGTTCTAACAGATGTGCGAGTAGCTCCCGAGAACGTGATTGGCGAGGTGGGGGGCTTTCGCCTCGCGATGCTCGGGCTGAACTCGATGCGGCCGATAGTTGCCGCCCGGGGCATCGGTCTGGCCGAGGGGGCGCTCATGTACGCCGTCGACTACGTAAAGCAGCGTCGTGCCTTCGGCGCCACCATCTCGGACTTCCAAGGCGTGCAGTGGGAGATCGCGAAGCTCGCCGTCGACATCGAAGCTGCTCGCCTTTTGACCTACCGGTCCGCGTGGCTTGCAGACAAGGGATGTTTCACCCGCGAGTGGGCGGCGTACCTGTCCATGGCCAAGTACTCGGCGACCGAGGTCGCCGTGAGAGCCTCGGGCCTCGCCGTGCAGTTGCTCGGTGCCGCCGGATACATGAAAGAGCACCTGACCGAGTTGTGGTACCGAGACGCCCGGCAGCTGACCATCGTCGAGGGGACATCGCAGGTCCAGTTGAACCTCATTGCCAAGGGCGTGCTCGACCGCCACCTGTGGTGGGACTGAGTCCACGATGGCGTCCGAATTCGAGACCGCGGGCGGATGGCCGAGAATCCTCGGTCGGGTCCTGAGCGGCCAGGACCTAACGGCCGAAGAGGCTGCCTGCGCGCTCGACCAGGTGCTCGAAGGAGTCGCGACACCTGCTCAGATAGCAGCTTTCGTGGCCGGCTTGCGGGTGAAAGGCGAGTCGGTCGAAGAGATGATCGGGCTTGTGCGGGCGATGCGGGCCCATGGCGAACGCCTCGAGATGGGAGTCGAGGTCGTCGACACCTGCGGGACAGGTGGGGACCGCAGCGGCACGATCAACGTGTCCACGCTGAGCGCACTAGTCGTGGCGGGGGCAGGAGCCGTCGTCTGCAAACACGGGGGCCGGGCGGCGTCGTCGCTGGCCGGGTCTGCAGACGTGCTCGAGGCGCTCGGTGTCGTGATCGACCTCGGGCCCGAGGGTGTGCGGCGTTGCATCGACGAAGCCGGGATCGGATTTTGCTTCGCGCCTCGGTTCCATCCCGCGATGCGCTTTGCCGCACCGATACGACGCGAGATGGGTGTTGTAACGGTCTTCAACTTCATCGGCCCCCTCGTCAATCCGGCCGGGTCGACGCGCCAGCTCGTCGGCGTCTCCGACCCGGTGATGGCGATCAAGATGCTGCACGTGCTCGAGACCTTCGGCTCTCAGCACGCCATAGTCGTTTTTGGCCACGATGGCCTCGACGAGCTGACCACCACGGCACCGTCGACAATGATCGAATCGGTCCGCGAGCCGGATGGAACCTGCCGGCGCCGTCGTGTCGAGATTGACGCCGCCTCCCTCGGGCTGAAGCGGGCGGCGCTTCGCGAGCTCAAAGGTGGCGATGCCGCCCATAACGCGCAGCTGGGGCTCCGAATCCTCGACGGTGAGCGCGGAGCTATGCGCGACCTTGTGTGCCTAAATGCCGCCGCCGGGCTGATCGTCGCCGGGCTCGCAGACGACCTGAGCGACGGGCTCGAGATCGCTTCTGTGGCTATCGACGACGGGAATGCCCGCAGCTCGCTTGACCGGCTCGTGGCGATCTCGAAGGCAGCTTCTGAGGCTGTGGCTGGCTGAGTCGTCCGCCGGTTTCTTTTAGGACCTTTCTCAGCAGGGTTTGGGGTTCCAGGGCTCGGGGAGGTCTTTCGGGTTGTCGAAGACGACCGAGCTCGGCGGAGTGGTCGTTTGCGTCTCGCTCGACATCGTCATCGCGCGCGCTGTCGCGGTCGGGTCCTTGAGGCTCGAGCTTATGAACGCCGAGGTCTTGGCCGTCGCCGTCGCGGACCCGAAGGCGAGGAAGCTCGCGATCATCTCGTTGGCGTAGGGCTGGGCCGCATAAAGGACGTCACTGCCGTCGATGGTGCCGCTCGTGGTGGGCAGCACCTGAGTCGCGAGGTTGGACGAGGCGACGTGGCGGAACGTGAGGCCGAGCGACATCATCTCCCCGCTCGTGAAACCTGAGTCCACCTGCAGGTCGTGCGCCGTAGCCTGCACGAAGCTCTGGATGGCGAAGAGATTCGGAAATTCGCCGCTGGCCTTGTTTAAGACAGCGTGGAAGAACGCCTGTTGGCGCTGGATCCGGCTCCAGTCGCTCATCCCGTCGTAGTTCCATGTCCCGTCTTTGAAGTAGTACAGGTGGCGGCTGCGCACCAGTGCCAGAGCGGTCGTCCCGTTCACGCTCTGGCAGCCGGTCGCCGAGACGTTGAGGCCGCTGTAGGCGTCGCGGACAGGGTCGGGAAAGTCAAGCGAGATGCCGCCGAGAGCATTCACCATGCCTTCGAACCCCGCGAAGTTCGCTACGACGACATGGTTGATCGGGATGCCAAAATTCTTCTGGATCGTCTCGACGAGCAGGTTCGGCCCGGTGTTGAAAGCCGCATTGATCTTGTTCGAGCCACCGGTGCCGGGGATGGGGACATAGGTGTCACGTGGGATCGAGAGCATCTCGATCTGGTGGGTCTTCGTGTCCAGGCGCGCAACGATGATCACGTCCGCGCGTTGGCCCGTCTGGGTGGCCGGGCTGCCGAAGGATGAAGCCTCCCCAGGCGTGTCGACGAACTGGCGTGAGTCGGAGCCCACGAGAAGGATGTCGATTGGGGCGCCGGAACTCTGGGAGGTCACGCTCGGAACCGATATCTTCTTGATCGATCCGAGCACCGAGTTGATGTAGAACCATCCTCCGACGCCGCCGACGACGGCGAGCACCACAAGGATCGAGACCCCGATCAAGAGGCGTTTTGGCCACCGGCGGCCCTTGGTTGCGCGGTGAACGGACCGGCGACTCTCTCGGGAGCGGGACCGGAATCTCAGGGGCACGTTGAACGAGGATACCTAACGTTTTGCGAGATTCCTGGTCACTCCAGCTGCGAACTCGGTGGTCCCGAGGGCAGATCCAGGGCTGGACCAGGGCTTGGCTCGGGCTGTGCGATCCCGGGCGGGGTACCCCCGGGCTCTGGCGAGCTCACCTCGGGCTCCTGTTCGGGATCCTCGTCGATGAGCTCGGGAGTGACGCCTTCGGGCATCTCGTCACTCACCGGGAGCGGCGCCGGCTCCGGCGCCCGGGGCGGCGGGTTCATGGCCGGCGGGCGCAATGTCATGAGCATGCCCAGGCCGACGACTCCGCCGAGAGAGGCAAGTTTGCCAATCTGGTCCGCTTTGGTCGTGCCGTATGTGAGCACGACGTGATGCGCCGTCGGTACGACTGCCATCATGTTGGGCGACACCTCGTAAGGCCCGAGAGCACCGCTCGCGTGCCAGTTGGGAAAGTACGGCACCTTCACAAGGACGGGGGAGCCGAGGCGTCCGACGTCGAAGCTGACCGTCGAGTTCGTCGTGGTCGCGTCCGACACAGTCGTCGGCTTGACAGGGATTGCTTGAGCAGGACCGACGAGTGTTCCCAGCGCTGTGTGGGGCCAGTTGGCCGGGCCGCTGAGCGCGAGCTCGACGGGCCAGTAACCCTCGTCCTCCCACCAGACGAGGTTGGTGTCGAGCCACTGCTTGGCCGAGCCACCGGATTCCACTTCCGGGAGATAAGAAAGCGGCGTCACAAGCTGCGGGCCCTTTATCACATAGAGGTCCCAGACCGGGTTGGTCACCGTCACGTTGTTGATAGCGCCGGGAAATCCAGGTGTTGACGCGATCTTGACCAGATCCGGGACGGACTTGGCCGCCGCCTCGACTTGAGGTGAAACCGCCAAGAAATAGCGCACATCCTCGAATTGAAGGTGCCGGATCCCGGCTGCTAAGTCGAAGGCGGGATAGGTCAGGTAGGAGACAGGGTTGGAGGACTCGCCTGGAAGCGAGTACTCGGCTTGATCGAGGAAGTGGAAAGGCGTCGTGGTCGACGACTCGAACAGGACCCCGTCGATCGTGTCCATGCAGCCGTTGGTCCAATAGGGAAGAGCCATCGTCGCCTCAGTTGAGCCGAACGGGTCCGTCGTCTCGGTGATGTACTCGTACTGAAGGCGACCGCAGCCGTACTGCCGGCCAGCACGGTCGAGCATGCCGACGATGTTCTCGTAGACGGGCCAAGCGGACTTGCCTTGGAAGCCTGTGTAATTCCATGAGACCCAACCGGGAACAATCACCGAGCTGGTCGTGCGAAGCAGCGGTACGGATATGCCACCAGCTACGCAGGAGCCGACGAGAGCGGCGACGCTGCCGACCACGATCGCCACGGGCGCCTGCCAGGCTTCGAGCAGGAGCCAGCGACCCCCGAGGCGGAACATCTCAGCGAGTCCATAGGCGCCGAGAAGAAGAACGAAGAGGAAATAGAAGGGGAGCCATCGGCCGTTGTAGACAAAACCAGCCGGTAGCCATTGGAACCCCGCCACGGCGGCGCCTGCAGAAACGGCAAGGACGATCGGCGTTCGGTCTCGTTTGATGACCGCCATCAGTAAGCCGAAGCCGGCCGGAATGACTACCCACAGCCAGTTCCACGAAGGCATGACGTTGGACCAGACACCGGTGACGCGTGTGTAGCCCATCGATGAGCTGTAGGGCAGGTCGGCGCCGAACGGTACGAGCCAGAAGGCCGCGAGCAGGGCGCCCACTGCGCCGACCGGGATGAGAACCCGCCAAGTGTTCTTGTTCCAATGGCTCAGCGCGAGGAGTACCGCCACCGCTGCGTATCCGAGCGCGGGCACGACATGGCACAGAAGCGTTACCCCATACAAGGCGGCCGCCAGCCAACGGAGCCGGCCGGTTCGAAGCGCGTAAGCGAACACCCCGAGGAACAGCAAGCCGCTCGTGAGGGCAAGCGAGAACGAGAACTCGCCGGCCATAGTCGAGACGATGTTGCCTCCCTCGATGGTGTATGAGGTATTGAAGAGGAAGGGCAAGCTCGCTACCGCCATGAGGGCGGGCACGGGTGCTTTGAATCCGGCAAGGTACCCGAAGGCCCAGGCCGCAGCCGGGAGCGTGACCAAGCCGAGGACCGTCACCAGTTTGAAGGCGACGGCGTAGGGGAAAACGACGTTGAACGCGGCGACGAACAGCGCCGGAAGGGGGAAGTAGAAGACGTAGAGCGGGAAGCCTTCGAACCACTGGGGGTCCCAGCCCGTGATCCGTCCTTGAGGCAAGAGGTCGTGGATCAAAAAGTACGGAGTTGCCACGTGACCGGCGTTGTCGCCGCCCACATCCATGGCCGAGTTGAAGAGCAGGTCAGGACGTAGCTGCCATATCACGAAGAGAGTGGCCCCGAGGACCGCCGCGAAACCGAGGATCCTTGTGAACGACTGGTCGCCCGCAGGGCGCGTAGTATCCCCGAAGGCCTCCACGGCGGCAATCTACCCGCCGCCGGAGGTCCGTCTATTTCACCCCGGCCAGTTGAGCCTGTGGGCGGATGGGTCGTCTTCGCCCCTCGACGATGGTAGCCTCAGCACTTCGAGGGGCCGTTGGCGCAGCCTGGTAGCGCGCTTGCATGACACGCAAGAGGTCACAAGTTCAAGTCTTGTACGGCCCACCAGTTGTGACCTGCGGTTTTGTTCCGCTCTGTCCCCTTAGCGAGCGGCTTCCGGGGAAACCGATGTTGATAATGGTGTTGATAGCAACGCCTCCCGCATAGCCGCCGGAACCGATTTTGGCAACTGCGTGGATCGCAGCGCTTTGCACACGTTCCTCTACGTCAGGCGCCGGAGGGGCATGAGAACGTGCCTATTGCGTCTGTCGCAGCCTTGCGTCTGTCGCAGCCTTGCGCCATGAGCGAGCATGTACACATCTAGTGGCATTCGCGCTGTCGTGATTCAAAGCAGGCGCTGCGCCTCCGCCGGTGCAGAGGTGAGCGAGTGTGGTCCTGGACCGCGACCTTGGTCTCCTTTCGGTTGCACCAAGTCCCGTTGCCTGGCGCCAATCCCCGCCACCAGCGCGCCTTGGACGAGGCGAGATCACAAAGAGTCCGCCTCCAACAGTTCCTTGAAGTTCTCCGTTGCAGTCTCGAATTGCCGCTTGGTCAGTCGAACGACGACCGGTTCGGCCAGCTTGAAAAACCCTCGGCTCTCGCCTCTGAAGGTCGAAGTGAGCCGAGTACTTCCGTCAACTGCCTCGAAAGTGTTCTCGATTTCGAGATGGAACGGTCCCGAAACGGTCCTGGTGGCGGACCGTTCGTTCGGTACGTACTCGACGTACTCGGCGCACGACTCGAAGCTTCGGCCCAGGAACTTGCCGACGTAAACCACGGCGCTGCCGACCTTGATAGGTCCATCATCTGTGCGCCGCACCTCTGTCACGCCGGGATTCCAGTTGGGAATTTTCTCCAGGTCGTCCATCGCACTGAAGACCTTCGATACCGGACAGTTGATGACGGCTACGATTTGAAACTCGTTCATTTCACACCTCGGTTCATCGACACTCCATGCTGGACAGTGTCGCTTAGGCAGGGGACAAAGACGAGGGAGTTAGCCTTCGGATGCCGCTGGTGCCAGTACCCCGGTGCCAGTCCGAACGTTCCTGCGGCCGACCTCGAAAATGCGGCCGCTCGTCTTTGTCCGCGTCCCTGTACCCGACCTCGACCGTCCCTTCTTAGAACCGGCGCGACCTCTACCGGTACCTTCTCCATCGGCCTGCGTCGTCGGAGGAATGAAATCCCGGCGAGTATGAACGCGCCAGCGCTCAGTACTTCGATGATGTGCCCGCGGTCACTGGCGGCGCTCTTGCACTTGAGAAGGTATGTGTCGGGACCCGCCACCGCTACTACTTGTAAATCCGGTATTCGGCCGGAGCACTCTCCGCCGGAACTGCTTGAAAGGATCAGAGCACCCGAAGGTGACAGTCTCGTTGGTGCCAGCGACGGGCATGTTCTCATTGGCAATCGGCGAGACGAACAAGAGGATCCCACCAACGACGAGCGCGACCACGGCCAGTCCTCGCAAGTACCCAGCGCCACCAGTTGGCCGAGGTGTCCCCTCACGCGACCTTCATACGAGCTTCTCGCGGCTGTGGTCCTCGCGCCTAGTGACTCAGTCCCCGCTGTATGCAGATGGGTCCTCGTTGTACGCCGACGGACCTGGTGGCGGAGCACTCGGGTCCAAGGGCTTCCCAGCACAGCCAACAAGTACCCCGTACCTCCGGCCTTAGCCGTGTCGGTGATCCCGGTAGGCAAAATGACCGTCGCAACGCGTGGCAAACGTGGCTCCCAGCCGCGAACAGCTTCGCGAAGGCGTGCGAGGCCGCGGCCACAGAGCACGAACTTGGGAGACTAGAACAAGTGGGGGATTCACTCGATGCTGACGGCGCGGAACAAGTTGTCGCGAAGGCCCTAAAAATCGAGTTTTGAGTCGGTGTGGAGATGTGGTGCTAGCCGCAACTAGCCATCACCCCGTCCGCACAGTGTCATACGAGCGCTTACCGTTCTGGGTCGTCGGGACCCGGTAGGGCGAGGACGGTGACGTGTTGCCATAGTCCGCCTCGGAGTTAGCCGACGACCGTGGCGCGACAAGAGCGCTTCAAGGTAGGAGCACCTTCGCGGACGCGAGCATCGCCTGGATTTCGGACTGCTCGTCGGCCAGGTCTGGCCCGCGCAGGCAGGCGTTCATCTCGTAGTAGTTGTCGGCGGCGCTGCGGACGATGACGACCGCGATGTCCTGCTCCGTGCCGCTGACGCAACTGCCCTGCCAGTAGAGAACGGACTCTTTCCCCCGATGCCCGTCAACAGAGATCGGGTATCCAGCTGCTTCATCGAGAGTCCATCCGGGCAAGCCGTTTTCCTCCCAATCGACGAGGATGCCGCCCGCGCTGAGTCGCTTTAGCGGATACGAACACGTCACCGCGGTACCGCGCGTGACGCAGGGAGCGTGCATTCTCTCGTTAGAGAGAAACACCAACTCGTTGATCGAGGTAACCACTCCCTGATCAGGTTCTCGGGCAGACCAACTCGCCGGGTAGTCGAAACGGAGAAACTGGTCGTTGAACTTGGTGAGCTTCTGGTTCCAGGTCGAAGCGCTCACTCCCACGCCAATGGCGATGGCTACCAGGACCGTGGCGGCCAGGTACGCGAAGGCCTTCACAATCAAAGCCTACGGCGATTTAGCACCTCGTTCGTCACCACCCGCTGCGAGCGATCGCGGTCTCGTGCCGCCGCGCCAATCCACCGAGCCTCGAGCCAATCCGCTGCCAAGATCCTGAGGCGCTTGATTGCCCACCGAACGCGGGGACCTGACCACACCGCCGTTGCTCGTCGCCAGACTCGAAGATGCCGTCAACGCCTTGGAACTCTCCGTTGAGGCCAACGCCCAACGGTTCCATCCAGCCTCACCAACCGGGGAGACTAGGGCCGGGGTTGCCGGAGCTCCACGTGGAGGATCCCCACCGATGCCTTACTACTGCCAGACGAGTGAACTTCACCGAACCTGGACCACCAGTCGGTCACAAGGTCCTCGGCGGTGAGACGTGCTGCAAGTTGCACAAAACGACCTACGTCACCCGCATTTTCGTCGCCTTCGGATTTGCCTTCGTAGGCGCCCTCGGCTCTGCCCCCGGTCATGGTGCAGGCGCAGCGGGTTCGTCCTCAGAGGATTCATCCGCGTCGTCAAGGCGGAGCAGATAGGAGCCCCGCGCCCAAGCCCGTGAGGCGATCACCACGCAAGCAAGTGCGGGGGCCAGCGCGGCGACGCACTGGGCCACATAGGTTAGATAGGACTCCCATGGCAGAGCTCCACCGAAGGTACCGCCCGAGTGCAACGAACCGACCAATAACCCAACAGCCGCTACCGCGGTCAGCAGCGCCAAAGAGCCGATGCAGGCGACTGCGGTGCGCGACCGGTTCAAGGCTCTCAACAGCAGGGTCATCGCTTGGTCGATGTCTCCTGCCAAGGTGTCGTCGTCCGCAACGCTCTCGTCTTGGCGTAGGTACATCTGGAACTCGTCGCACACTCGATCATTGGCGTACCAGGCGAGCAGCGCCGCGCCGAGCAGGAGGGCGGCGAGGGGTAGTTGCGCCCAGGCCGTGGTGGCCTGGAGCAATTCCCATGCGCCAACGTTGGCTCCGAGTGCGAAGGCGTCGCTACTAGCCGCAATGATGATGAACGCGACGGCCACCACGATGGCGAACAGAACGATCTCGACCGGCTCGAACCTTCGCTTACGCCTCTGGGGATCGCCATGCAGCCAGTCCGAGAAAGCACTTCCGATGCGCTCGGCGGGTGACAGGCTGTTGTCCTCGAACCCGTCAACAGGGCCGTCAGGTTCGTCTGCCACAGGCGGATGGTATGCCCAGCGGCGTGACGGTGCCGAGTGGTCTAACGCGCGACGCCCGGCGGGTCGCCGGGTCACTAGCTCGGCCGGGTGTGCGGGTCGTTGCTCGCCGCCTGCGCCCATACGCGACAGAGTTGTGACCGGGGTCGCGTATGCCTGCAACGGTGCTCTGATAGGGACGGTAGAGGCTCTCCGCGTGAAGGTGACCCTGCGTTGAGGCTTTTGCCCGCCGTACCGGAAACGGTGCGTTCAGGTTCGAGGTATCGCGTCTCGGTCAAGCCTGGCGAGTATCAGCTGGTCGGCTGGTGGGGTTCCAAGCACATGACCGTGCATGCCGGTCAGACAGTCACCGCCAGCTTCTACAACATCTGCATCTAGGAGTACGGCAACGTACGCGAACCGGACCCATCCGCGCTTCATGAGGGCATGCGAACAGTGAAGATACGCGCCTTGGTGCCGGTGGTTCTAGCTCTCACCGTTGCGGCGGTCCTAGTGGCAGGGACGGCTGGCTGGGAGTTGGTCACCTTCGCTAAACCCTCGCAGATGCCGCGTGCTGCGGGTGACCTTTCGGCCACACCAACCGGCTGGGTCTCGGTCGCCTACAAAGACGCGCAAGTTAGCGTACCGAGGTCCTTCTCGGTCGTCTACCCGAACGAGCAGTACTGCGGAGTGTTCGCGAGCACAGGGACGATCTTTCTCGGTGCGGTTGCTGTGTCCCAGGTGTGTTTGGAGAATCAGCCCCCCGGTGCCCAGGCGACTCTCGTCTACATGAGGTCGCAGTACTTCTCACCGGGGTCGCTGCAGGGATACAAGTCGATTCTCCGAGACGGACTGCGCTTGTATCTAGTCACCGTCAATGGCGCACGCGGCTACTATTCACCTGCCCTCGGCATGGAGGTCGCGGCCAACGGGCCAGATGCACTCGGCGTCCTTAGCACCTTTGCTCCGTCGCCCAGGCGGGCTGTGCTCGCAGTAGGACCAGCGTCGCAGCCTCCTCGGTCCTGGCGTTCGGTAGATTTCGACGGCCTTTCTTTCTCCGTGCCCTCCGGCTGGACTGTCAAGCGAACCAACTACACGATGGGTATCGGACAGATCTGCTCGGTGTCCGGTGTGGCACTTGGAGGCGCGGACTCGGTTGTGCTGAGCACCGACAAGAGGTTCTTCGCCGTTGCCTGTCCTCTGATCGGTCAGTGGCCGCAACTTCCCGTTGACGGCGTCCAGATCGATAGTGGTCCCTACGCCCCGAGCATCACGGCGTCGCCGCATTGTTTGAGCATCACGGCGCTGCATGCGTGTCTCGCTGGCGGAACGAGCTACTCGTACTCGATACTGGTCCTCAAGGTCACGGTGCCGAGGCGCTCGAAGCCGGTGTACGTGTCCATTGGGTTGGCAGGTAACGGCACGGTCGCGAGGACGATCTTGTACTCGCTGAAGGCGGAGTGATGGTCACAGAACGTCGTCGAAGCCTTCTACGGTGGGCGTCGGCGTACGTCGTGACAGCCGAAAGGGCGGGCATTGCGCTCTTTGTTATGGCGGCGGTGCTGTTGGTCGTCGCGTTCTGTCTGCCCTGGTGGTCGGTGAGCTACGCGGGCATCTTGGTTGTGAACCGCACGGTCACCACCTGGGGGTTCTCCGGTTGGGCCTGGCTGAGCTTCGCCGCGGGGCTGGCGCTTCTGACCCTAACGGTGAGGTTCATTGCCGCCAGGGGTATGCCGCCAACTGGGCAGTTTGATAACCGAGGCGCCCCTTGGGTCATCGCCGCCGCCGGGTTGGCCGAGATTCTTGGCAACGTGCTTTTCGTTGTTGCGGCCCCCAAGACCGAGGTTTTCATCAGCGTTGGCGAATTCGCCACGAGAGGCGTCGGCCTCACCATCGCCATGGTGGCTGGGGGAATGCTTATTGTCAGCGGCCTGGTCCTGGCCGTTTCGATCCGACAGGCACATGTGTCTGCGGCACCGAGTGCTCAATCGACGCTGGTCGGGTAGCCGTAAGCGACAACTGGTCGCGTCCGCACACCTTTCACTACCGACACGGTTTCGGCGGCATAGGGCAAATACCCACCCAGCCCCTCGCAGGTTCGAGTATGAGAGACTTTGGAACGCGGGCGAGATAAGGGAAGTGCCGCCGACGCTGGGAGCACTGTTCCCACGTTCCGGGTACTGGTAGACGCGACCAAACCCGAGCGCGCCATCGAGCGGGACAGGGCATACCTCGGATAGCTGGACGACTAGGCCGGTGTGCGAGCATCCAGGCCGTCTCATAAGCCCTTACGGGTTCTGCTCTAGTGAGCTCCCGGTGCGTTGGCCTCGCTCTGCCTAAGGGCCCTCCAGACGCGCTCGGGAGTGAACGGAATCTCGAAAAGGGATACACCCGTGGCATCCAGGATGGCGTTGCGCACGGCCGGAGCGACGCCGACGACGCCGATCTCACCGATCGCCTTCGCGCCATAAGGCCCCGATGGCTCGAAGGTCTGGACGAGAAACACTTCCATGTCCGGGGCGTCGTCGGAGCGGGGGATCCAGTACGGACCGAAGCGCGGGTTCACGACCTTGCCGTCCGAATCGAGGATGAGCTCCTCGGTGAGGGCATAGCCGAGTCCCATGAGGACGGCGCCTTCAATCTGCCCACTTGCTGTAAGGGGGTTGATGGCAACCCCGCCGTCTACGGCGCTCACGAACTTGTTGACGGTTACCTGCCCGGTGGCGATGTCTACTTCCACCTCGGCGCACTGAATCGCGAACGGAGACGGCGATGTCGTGGCGAGATGTGAGGCTACGCCGATGATCTGTTCCTGTTGTTCGAAATGGAACGCTCGCATAGCTATCTCGCCGAGCGGGATACTCCTCCCGTCCGGTGCCCAGACCTGGCGGTCGTGAAGGGTCACAGCGTCAGCCGAGTCCAGTCCAAAGATCTCAGCCGCCCGCTCGGCGATACGCCGCGCGACGACTGTCGCTGCCTTCTTCGCTGCCATACCTGAGATGTAGGTAGTGCCGGAGGCGTACGCCCCTACGTCGAAAGGCGTCAAGTCCGTATCGGCTTCGTAGACCAGGATGTCTTCGAGGGGCACGCCGAGGACCTCGGCGGCGATCTGGGCCACCACGGTGTCTGCTCCGGTACCGAGGTCCGTGGCGCCGATCAGCAGGTTGAAGGAGCCATCGTCGTTCAGCTTTATCGAGGCGGCCCCCATGTCCACGCCGGGTATGCCGGATCCCATCACGCAAAAGGACAGGCCGATGCCGCGACGAATCTCCGGACGCTCTTGGGGCATGGTCCATTTCGGATCTAGCCGACGCTCCCAGCCAATGGCGCGAAGTGCCTGGGCTACACACTCTTCAGTCCCGCAGCTCGCGACCTGGGGCAGATCCTCGAACGACACATCGTCGACACTGTCTCGCTCGCTGAGGCGAGGCACTATGTCGAGCCGGTCACCTGCCCCTACCCAGTTCTTCCGACGAAACTCGATTGGGTCCAGGCCGAGTCCCCTGGCTATGTCGTCGAAGTGCGACTCGAGCGCGAATACCCCTTGTGGCGCACCGTAGCCGCGCATCGCCCCGGCTACCGGGCCGTTGGTGTAAACGACGTCGCAGTTGAACTGTTTGGCCTGAGAGTTGTACGAAGAGAGCGCCCGTAGCCCTGTCATCGAGCTCACCGTGTAGCCGTGAACGCCGTACGGGCCCGTGTCGGACGCGACCTCGAGGTCCTGGGCAATCAACAGGCCGTCGTCAGTGACACCGGTACGCACCCGCAGTGTCTGGGCATGGCGCGTGCGCGAGGCGACGAATTCCTCCTCTCGGGTCAGCTCGAGGCGGACCGGGCGACGTGTGGCGAGCACAAGGTGGCCCACGATGTCCTCAATGAGCATTTCTTGCTTGCCCCCAAAACCTCCGCCGATGCGGGGTTTGATGACTCGGATCTCTTTCACCGTGATCCCGAGAAGCGGGGCGAGCATGCGCCGGACGTGGAAGGGCACTTGCGTTGAGGTCCGGATCACAAGACGTTCGTCTGCGTCGAGCCAGCCGATAGTTACGTGTGGCTCGATAGCGCAGTGCTGCTGACGCTGGACACGGAACGTCCCCTCGAAAATGCGGTCCGCTCTTGCAAAAGCGGCCTGCATGTCCTTTACCGTACGACCCTCGACATGCGAGCTGAGGTTCGTGGTGTTGTCCACTACACCGAGCGAGTCGTCTTCGTCGTGTACGACGGGCGCACCGGGCAGTTTGGCTGCCTCCGGGTCGAAGACGGCGGGCAGCACCTCGTAGGTAACCTTGATGCGGCTACAGGCCTCTTCGGCGATCTCGATTGATTCCGCGGCTACAGCAGCCACCCGGTCACCTACATGCCGAACCTTGTCGTCGAAGCTGACTTGGTCCCACGGATATGGGTTCGGCGCGCTCTGGCCGCCCGTGGCGTACTTCACGCGCGGCGTGTTCGCGTAGTGGACAACTGCATGCACACCTGGCAGAGCGCGTGCTTCGCTGTCGTCGATGTCCAAGATGCGGGCGTGGGCGTGCGGGCTTCGAAGGACTTTGGCCCACAGCATGTCCCTCAACTCGACGTCGTCGGTGAACACGGGCTTACCCTTGACAAGCGCCAGCGCGTCGACCTTTGGTGTCGGTCTGGCCACGACCGCGGTGGGCATGACATTGGGACCGCTGACTACCCGCGGGACCGCACAGGGTGCTGACGTGCGCTCAATATCGCCTTCTGGATCCGCCTGATCATCTACCTGGGACATTGCAGGCGACAATGCGTGGACGACGAGCGGCTCGAAGGAGTCGGGTTTCTCACCTCGCAGGACGCCAGCAGCCCGGGTAACCGCCTCGATCACTTTCACATAGCCGCTTTCGCGGTCGAGGATCCCCGAGAACGCATCTCGAATTTCAGCCTCGGAAGGGTTCGGTTCGCGCCGCAGCAAGGCAACTGCCGCCAGCACCATCGCCCCAGCTGAGTAGCCGGACTGCATGGCCCCAGTCTCGACAAAGGCGGCCTGAACTGGATGGAGCTCACCGCGGGCGAGGTCGAGGCTTTCGACGGTAGCGACTTCGTGTCCGTCAGCCTTCGCGGCGAGCAGAATGTCGGCTGAGACGAGGCGACCGTCCAGCAACACGCCCGCGGCTCCTGTTTCTCCTGTCTCGGACCCGAACCGCACGCTCGTCAAGCCCTCGCGACGCAGCACCGATAGGAGGCTCTCGCCGGGCGCACACACAATCTCGCGGCTCTTTGCGTTCAAGGTGATGTGAATCGTGATCATTGCAATGCCTCCCGCGCCCGGGCGCCGAGAATCCTGGCCATGGCTTTTCGGTACTCGCTCGAACCTCGGAAGTCACCGGGCGGATCGAGCTTCTCGGGTTCTTCGGCCAATACGGGCGCAGATGCCACTCCGGAAAAGGCCACTGCCACGTTGCCTTGGGGGTCCCGGCGGGCCACTGCCGCCACAATCGCCCGGTCGGCCGGCATGCGAGCGACGCGCGCAAATGCCACTTGCCCCCCGAGTTCGAGCTTCACCGAGGCGATGATCCTTTCCACGAGCTGACCCGGTTCGACGAGCAGGTCTGCGAGCGCGATCACACAGGGGCCTGATCGGGCTTCAAGCCTGACGGTCGCTTTGTGGACGAGGAGGGTGGCGAGGAGCTCGCTCTCGAAATCGCCGCTTGCCACGCATCCGCCGAGAGTTGAAAGGGTGCGAAGACTGCTGGGCAGTTCGCGGCGGGCGGCCTCGCGGACGGCGTCTGGCAGCAGGGGGCTCATGGCGATGTCCTCAAGGGTCGCCGTGGAGCCGATCACGATCGAGTTGTCTTCGCTCGGTCTCACTCCGCCTAGCCCTGCGGCCTGCAGGTCAACCACCACGACAGGCTTTGTGCCTCTCTCAGCACCGAGGCGTGTCCCACCGCCGACAAGAACGCTGCTGTTCTGATCCAACGCGGCCAGGGCCTCTTCCAGACTTGTTGGTCGTTGGTAGGCCGTCACCTTCAGCATGATCAGTTCACATCCTCGGTGGCCGTGGGCGAGCGTGTCTCACCACAAGAAAAGTGAACCCCAGCCGCCGCAGCCCTGATAGGGGACAACGACCCTTGTTGACAGAGTCGGGACGCAGGAGTTTCGAAGTGAGTCTTCCTCGGCGCGTGGCCCAGGTGCGAAGGACTCGATGAGGTTCGCGACGTTGGCTTTTCGGGGGAAGAGTGGTCTTGTGAGCAGCGCCACAGCTGACAGCGGCATGGGGCATTCCCAAATTCGCGAAGCGCGACCGAGCCCCCACGACGAATCGTGGGGGCTCGGTACTGCCGGGAGCTTCCGGTGGCCTTACATGGTCCCGGATGGCACCTCTGGGTGACCACCGGGCGGCGGTGCCTCCGGAGGTTCACCTTCGGGCAAATCGGGATGCGTGCTCGGCGCGAGGCCCGGATCCGGCGGCGTGCCCGCACCAATGCCGGCCACGACGAGCGCCTCCTCCATGATGAGCGCCTCTTCTGGGCTGATGCCTTCAGGGAAGGCCTCCCAGGATCTCGTCGCTGTATCGGCTGCCATGCAGGACCAGGCCAATTAGCTTCATCAAGATAAAGGTCACTAGCGCTGACCAGAAGATCACAAAGATGGCGGCCCGGAACTGCTCCCAGAGTTGATGGGCCGAACCTGTATACATAAGCCCTGCGACCGAGAAGGGCACACAAGCGCCGTGGGCAGCAGCAAAGGCCCCTTGTGATGTGTTGACGACCTGGCCGGAGGAGTTGAGTGTCCCACAGCCATACTCGAGCATGTTCGGGTCGCCGAAAATGCCGAGCAGCATGCCGCCGGTGAATCCGGCGATGCCGTGGGTGTAGACGACCCCTAGGGCGTCGTCGACCTTGGAGAATGGCCGCACCTTCGACAGGTAGTTCCAGGCCACCCAGACGATGCAGGTGGCGATGAGGCCAACGTATATTGCACCGCGGCCGTTGACCCAGCCCGCACACGGCGTGATCGCGACGAGCCCGCAGATCATCCCGTTCACGCCACCTAGGAACGTTGGTTTCTTGGCCTTGGAGCCCATCGCATCGAGGACCATCCACGTCAAGACGCCGACGGCAGTGGCGAGGTTGGTGTTGATGACTGCCGCGGCCATGCTCGCCCCGGCGTAATAGGGGTCCCCGCCGTTGAATCCGTTCCAACCGAGCCACAAGATGCCGGCTCCAACAGCTGCCATCACGAGGTTGTTCGGAATGGCATGGGTTCGGTCCCGCAATAGCCTCGGTCCAAGGACCCAAGCTGCAACAAACCCCGAAACCCCCGCAGACATATGGATGACATAGCCACCCGAGAAGTCGAGGGCACCCTCCTGGGCGAAGTACCCGCCACCCCAGAGCAAAAAGGCGTCCACGCCGTAGACAAAGGTCGACCACAGTGGCACGAGAAGGCACCAGGCACTGAACTTGATGCGCCCGAGCACGCTTCCGAGGAACAGCAAGGGAGTGATTGCGGCGAAGACGAACTGGAAGTAGGCCAGGGACGATGTGGGGAAGTGGAAGGGGATCGCGGTATTGGCAGCCGAAACTGCCTGGCCTTGCTCGCCGACGCTGTTGGTGATGCCGCCGGGTTTACCGACGAAGTTCTCGAAGAAGTGCTTGATCCACCCCACACCGGACAACTGGGTCTGTATCCCGTTCCTCACTCCACCGCCGATCGAGGTGGCTCCGAATCCCATTTTGTACGACCAGAGCACCCAGGCGACTAGAACCAGGGAGAAACCGGCAAACATCATCGCAAGAACGTTGACCGCCCATTTCTTCTGGACTGTTGATGCGTAGAGGACCGCTAGCGCCGGCAGGCTCATAAGGCCGACGAAGGTCGCGGCAGTGATCTGCCAGGTGTTGTCCGCTGGATTCAGCCAGCTCGGATACGGAACCGGTACTGTCGCTAACAACATGTGCACGGCTCGAGCACTCCTCTCTTAGTCAATGCCTCCCGCACCTATCGCCAACCGGGCGTGCCGAGCACCGGGTGCAGCAATATGAAGGCAGGCGCCCCCTGTCGCTTCAACAATGCAGATCGGGAGTTTCCGCATCGTCACGCCTGCGTTAACGCTGTGTGAACTGGCTCCGAAATTGGCTAAGACTCCAACCGGTGGCACACGACCGCCAAATACCGCCGCCTAGCCGGGAACGTGCTGCGCTGCTCGGCGCTACGATCTGCGGATCGCAAGGCCAGCCCAGTGTCGATCAACAAGCGGAGATGAGGTGTCGTCCGATGGTGGTGCGAGAGCAGAGCCCCGCAGAGTGAACGATTCCAAGGTCCACGCGGCTCAAGGGGTGCCTGGTGCACCTGTGACGAGGTTGCGCGGGGCAAGCGTGGAGGTCGAGATCCGCTCGGTCGTACGAGTCGTCGCGGGACTGTGCGTCCTTGCTCTTTGTGCCACGGTCGTGCTTCTTTTCGTCGCGGGTTTCGAAAAGAACGCGCAGATCGCCCGCCTGCGTCACCAAGGAGTCCCAGTAGAGCTCAAGGTGACCGGGTGTCTCGGCCTCATGGGGGGCAGTGGGAGCAATCTGGCCGGCTATGACTGCATGGGGACCTTCTCCCTCGACGGTCACCTATACAGTGAGGCCATCCCGGGAAGTGTGCTCCGTTCTCCCGGGACAAGGCTTCGAGGCATCGCCGTCCCCGGTGATCCCGCCCTTGTTTCCACGCCACGAACCATGGCGAGAGAACAAGCCTCCTGGAGAGTCTTCGTTCTTCCGACGGTGCTGTGTTTGGCGCTCGGGCTCATCTTGACAGCGGTGGCCACAAAACGAGCAAGGATGCGCTTGAGAATGAGCCATGTGAGCTCGTTGAGCGCGACATAGCTGATCCTCGCTAGAAACTGGAGGCGGTGGTCACGCGATCTCGCGCCGCAGTCCGGGATGCGAGACGGCTTTGGCTAGCTCTCAGGCTTTTGAACCCGTGACCTCCTCGCAACCGCGTTCGGTGGTGTGTAACGCCTGTTTGGCTTGGGGGGCGAGCGCCGAGTGGCCGCCTTATCTCGGTGCGCACCCATAGCTGAAGCAGACTCGTACTCCTCGGTGGCCTCGCGAAGGTCGCGCTGAAAGCGGTAGGCGCGCACCAATAGCCAAGCGCCGAAGAGGATGAAGGGGATCCCGAAGCCCCAATAGTGAAGGTTGAAGATGGCGAGTCCGTACAAGGCCGACACGATGCCGAGGTAGAGGCGTTTGCGCCACAGTGCGGTCCCGAGCATCAAGATCGAGAGGGCCAGCACCACACCGCCCAAGTCGTGGTAGAGCGACAGGCTGACGTGCAGGCTGTTGATCTGACCGTTCTTGAGCAGGGCGGGTGGGTCGTTGACGATGAGGGCGCTGATCACGAGGATCCCGATAGCCGCTGCCAGGGGTGCGGCGATAAGCCCGATGAGCCGTTCCTTGTCGTCGGCGGACGCGACGGCGGCTTCCAACTCCGCCACAGTTCTTGGCCCGGCTGGCGCTTTGTGTTCGCCGGGGGTGGCCGGCTTTAGGACGAGCCCCCGCAACCGTTCGCGAAGGGGCGCCTTGTCGGAGTCGAAATTGTCGCGGTCGGGGCTTTCGCGCATCCGGGGAGGTTACCGTCCCCGGATGCAGCCGGCTACCCAGGTACCTGAACGTGCCCCACCAACCTGTCGACCAGCACCGAAGGCTTCACAAGCTCCGAGCTGTCGCCGCTAGGCGGGAGAAGAACTTGTACCCGTCTGGATTCCGCTGACCGATGGAGATGCGGGAATCATAGGAAGGCTGCTCGGGAGCTTCGGGCTGTACAGGTCCCCGACGAGGCCCTCGAGCTGCGCAGCCGTCAGCATCGTCGCGCCGCTCGGGGCTGTGACAGGGCTGGACGGGTGCGAGATGCCTATTTCGAGATAGGCGCTTGTCGTCGGGATGAACGCCTGGATCTTGGTCAGGGACCCGTTCGATATCCACAAGTTGGCGTTCACGGTAAGACCTGCCGGGATCTCCTTGAGCGCCTTTGAGATCTCTGACTGAGGTACCGCAGGCTGGTCGAGGAACGATTCCACCGGCTTGGCGAGCTTGTCCACGACCGAGCCAACAAAGGACCGCACCGGGAGGTTCAAGGAGTATTCGCCATCAGCCTTTTGACGGATGCTCAACCACGTCAGCAGCGACTGGGACAGCGACGAGGTTACCTCCAGGCGAAGCTCTTTCACCTTTGGCGAGTTCGGGCCGAGTTTGGCAAGGCTCTTCAGTTCTGAGAGCATGCCCTTTTCTGACGGCAGCTGATTGAGCAACTGCTGCTCTGATGCGATGTCCTTTTTTAGGATCTGCTTTTCGAGCGCTAGATATGTCGACTTCGAGATGCCTACCCATTTTCCAGCCAAGATGTCCCCAAGGAAGGCGAGCCCGGGTCGGGCGGCGATCTGGGAGATCTCCGAAGATATGGTCGAGTAGGCGCCCGGACCGGTAAAGGCCGCGATGTCCTTTACGTCAACTCGGAGATAGAAGGCCCCACCGGCTGTGAGGATGTCGGCCAGATCCGCGGACTCGTGATAGACGGAGA
>JBEKVJ010000062.1:0-21848 GCA_049514105.1 Acidimicrobiales bacterium | reverse complement strand
GGCCGGATGCGGTCGTCTCTTCGGACTCGCTCGGCCGAACGACGATGCGGTCGTCCAGGGGCTGCAACTTCATTTCAGGGGCCTCCTGTCTGGCTCCGTTAGCACTCTCGACTTACGAGTGCCAACGATACCGTCAGCGAGCGCCCCTGGCAACCTCGCCCCGAGAGTGCCACTTCGAGCTGGAAAGTCGCAGGTCAGGTACTGCCCCGGCATCTAAGGCGGTCGGCCCGGACCGCTCGAGCTGGAAGTACCCGGCCGCGGCGATCATGGCGGCGTTGTCGGTGCACATAGCCCGGCTCGGTAGGTACGAGGCCAGGCCGCGCGCGGCGAAGGCTTCCGCAAATCGCGCTCTGAGCAGGCTGTTAGCAGCCACACCGCCAGCCAGGCAGGCGCCTTTGGCCCCGATCTCGTCGGCCGCGGCCAGGGACTTCGCGATGAGCACGTCGACGACTGCCTCCTGGAAACAAGCGGCGACATCGGCGTTTGTCACCTCCGGATGGGCCCGCACATAGGTGACCACGGCCGTCTTCAACCCAGAGAACGAGAAGTCGAACGCGCCCGAGGTCGACGCCCTCGGAAAGCGGATCGAGCTCGGGTCCCCCAAAGCCGCGATCCGGTCGACCTCCGGACCGCCCGGATAGCCGAGACCGAGGTAGCGGGCCACCTTGTCGAAAGCCTCGCCGGCGGCGTCGTCCACCGTCGCCCCGAGAACCTCGTAGCGCCCGGGAGCCTCGAGCGAGACGAGGAGGGTGTGCCCGCCCGAGACGAGCAGGACCACGACGGGCGTCTCGAGCTCAGGCGCCTCCAACATGGCGGCATAGAGATGGCCTTCGAGATGGTTCACCCCGATGAACGGGACGTCCCAGGCAAGGGCGAAGGCCTTTGCCGTGCTCACGCCGACGAGAAGGGCACCTATCAGTCCGGGCCCGACCGTCGCCGCAACCGCGTCGATCCCGAGAGGACCGGTCGGGTCATCGAGACTGCGCCCGCGCCGGTCGAGGCCGGCTTGGGCGAGGGCGTCGGTCACAACGGGCAAACTCAGCTCGACATGGGCACGCCCGGCGAGCTCGGGGACGACACCGCCGTAGCGGGCGTGCAGGTCCACCTGGCTCGAGACGACCGAGGAGAGGACGGTCCGGCCCTGCTCGACGACAGCTGCCGCAGTCTCGTCACACGAGGTCTCGATGCCGAGGATGCGCCCGCGACTTCCGCCTGGAGCGGGGATGCTCACGATCCGGTCACGCCCGGGCCCGGCGCAGGTCCCCAGCGCGGGGGTCCGAGAGGGCGCAGGCGGGACTCGATGGCATCGAGGCGCAGGCGATAAGTCTCGGTGTCGATGTCGTGCGCCCACATCACGATGGCGTCCTCGTTCACCTCGGCGTAGTAGTTCTTGCGGATCCCGGCCGGGACGAAGCCGAACTCGTGATAGAGGGCCTGGGCGCCCAGGTTCGACACCCTCACCTCCAGTGTCAGGTGCTGGGCAGAGCGCGCCCGCGCCTCGCGAGCGAGCTGGAGGAGCAGACGCCTGCCGACACCGTGGCGCTGCCAGTCCGGGGCGACCCCGATGTTGGTCACGTGCGCCTCGCCGACCACGACCATCATGCCGGCGTAGCCGACGAGCTCGGATCCGACGAGGGCGACGTAATAGGCGCGCGTCGCCGGTTGGGAGATCTCGCTCATGTAGAGCCCGATCGACCACGGACTCGGGAAGATGCGCCGCTCGATCGCGATGACGCCTTTCAGGTCCCGGCGCCGCATCGGCACGATCTCGAGCGCCGGCCCGGTGCCGGTGGGCTCACTGCCAGGCCCGGTTCGCGACCGGCCCGAGTGGAGTCGGAACATCGCGCGCACGCTCGTCACTTGCCCACCATCTCCCGGCCCTCGCGCGAGCTCCAGTTGATGCGGGCATCTGCCTCTCGCCCGTAGAGGGGGCGGACCTCGGCAGGATCGAACGAGCGCCCGGCGTCCATCGCCGCGATCGCCAACACGACAAGGGAGGCTACCGGCGGAGCGGCAAGCTCGGGGCCCGCGAACACGGCTCGAAAAGCCAGCGCCGCTTGGAGGCTCTGGCGGTGGCGCATCGCCCCGTCCCCGGCAACGAGCACAGGCCCGGATAGTTTCGCGAGGTCCTCCGTGAGCTCGGCGGGGGATCCGACGCGGAAAACCTCCGGGGCGCTCCCCGGCATAAGCCAGGCGAGCTCGTTGCGGCGCATGTCGATGACGGGCACGGCCGAGCCAAAACCGGCCGGGCAGGCCGCGGACAGGATCTCGAGGCTGGTGGCGGTCACAAGCGGGAGCCCGAGGGCTCCAGCTAGCGCCTTGGCAGCAGCGACGCCGACCCTGAGCCCTGTGAAGAGCCCCGGGCCGATGTCGACCGCGATCGCGTCGAGCCCGGTGAGGGCGACGCCTGCGATCCGGCAGGCGTCCGCGATCGCGGGATGCAAGGTCTCGGCCTGGCGCCGGCCGGGCCGCACCGTCACTGTGGCGAGGGGGCCGCTCTCATCTCCGATCGCCACTCCCACCTCGAGCGTGGCTGTCTCTATGGCAAGGATCCTCACGACGCGCTCGCCTCACCGGCCGGCATGCACGCCGCCAAAGCGGTCGAGAGCTGCGCTGTTCTTCTCTGCCAGCTCTCGCCTTGCGCCTCGAGGGAGATCTCCCGACGGCCCTCGCCTTCGCCGAAGCCCAGGCGCACGACGAGCGCGTCGGACCCATAGAGCGCCACGGCGGCTTCTCCCCACTCGAATACGACCGCGGACCCGTCCTCGAGCTCCTCGTCGAGGGCCAGCTCGACCACTTCTTGGAGGTGCTCGAGGCGCCAGAGGTCGACATGTGTCACCGGCGGTGTCGTCTTGTACTCGTGCGCGAGGGTAAAAGTAGGGCTCGTCACTTCCTCGTCCCCACCAAGAGCGGCCACGAGGCCCTGGACGAGCGTGGTCTTGCCGGCACCGAGAGAGCCTATGAGCAGCACTACGTCGCCGGGGCACAATGCCGACGCGATGCCGGCGCCGACCTGCCTGGTCTCGGCCGCGCTCGCGCTGAGGACGGTGATCACAAAAGGAGCCTTTTCGCACGCACGAGGTCGGCCCGCATCTCGGCGACCACGACCGGCCCGCCTCTAAGCGCGTAGGCAGGATGGAAGCTCGGCACGACGAGAGTGCCGCGATAGGCATAGGCCTTTCCCCTGAGCGCACTCACCCCGAGCGTGACGTCCAACAGCGTCCGGGTGGCAAAGTTGCCGAGAGAGACGATCACCTTCGGGGCCACGAACCCGACTTGTGCCTCGAGGAAGTGCCTGCAGGTGGCGACTTCCAACGGGAGCGGGTCGCGGTTTTGCGGGGGCCGGCACTTCACGACGTTGGCTATGTAGCAGCCGGTCCGGTCAAGGCCGAGCTCCTCAGCCAAAAGCTTGTCGAGGAGCTGGCCCGAGCGGCCGACGAAGGGCTCACCAGCCAGGTCCTCGTCGCGACCGGGTGCCTCACCGACGAGCATGAGGTCCGCGGCTGGGTTCCCGGCTGCGAAGACCACCTTCGTGCGACCCGCAGCAAGGGGGCAGGCGACACAGCCGAGCGCCACCGCCTCCAGTTCGGCGAGGGTCGTGGTCACTGGGGACGATCGTAGCCAAAGGGCCGAGGAAGGCTCGAAGCCACGGGCTAGGTTGCACAAGGCTCGGTGGGCGCGAACCCGGCCGAGGAAGGAGGTCCGGTGCGGGCTCTCGTGTTCGAACACAATCTCGCCAAGGAAGCGGCAGCTGTGATGGGGGGCCGCATCGACAAGCGTGCCTTTGTCTCGGGCTATTCACCGGTCAGCCTTGTCGATGTCCCAGAACCCGTGCCGCCCGCGCCGGGCTGGGTCACTTGCGAGACGGTGATCAGTGGTATCTGCGGGTCGGACGCGAAGCAGATCTTCATGAACGGGCGGCGTGACAATCCCCTCACTGCTCTTGTCTCTTTCCCCCACGTGCTTGGACACGAAGCAGTCGCACGTCGGCAAGACTCAGGGCGCCGGGTCGTGCTCAACCCATGGTTGTGGTGCACTCCCCGGGGCATCGAGCCGCTCTGTGAGGCCTGTGCCGTCGGGCGATATCCCCAGTGCCGGAACTTCCGCTTCGGCAGCCTCCCTGTCGCCATCCACCTCGGCAACTGCGCCGGGGCGGCCGGGGTGCACGCGCAGCGTTTTTGCGCGCACGAGAGCCAGCTGTTCGAGGTGCCGGAGGCCATGAGCGACGAGGCGGCAGTGCTTTCGGACCCCGTCAGCGTGTCGTTGCGCTCGATCTTGCTGAGCCCGCCGGACCCCGCCGTGCCGGCCCTCGTCTACGGTTCGGGCACCTTGGCCATGGCCGCGATCGGTCTGTTGCGCCACCTCTACCCGGGCCTCGAGATCTGGGCCGCGACTCGGCCCGGAGTCCGCGCCGGCTTCGCCCGCAGCTTCGGTGCCGACGCAGTGTTGAGCTCGTCGCCCGACGAACTCGTGCACGAGATCTGCATCCGCACCAAGACAAGCCCCCTCAAACCTTGGAGCGGCAAGGACTGGCTGCAAGACGGCCCGGGCGTCGTCTACGACACGATCGGCAGCACCGAGACCGTGGAGACCTCCCTACGGCTCTTGAAAAGCGGTGGCTCGCTCGTTGTCAGCGGCGTCGAACCGCCCAAGCGCTTCGAGTGGACACCGATGTACTTCAAAGAGATCAGCGTCATCGGCTCGAACGGTTTCGGCATCGAAGAGGTGGCGGGCGTTTCCAAGCACGCCTTCGAGCACTACTTCGACTTCGCCCGCGCCGGCTTGGACCTGACACCGATTGTGACGCACCGCTACCCCCTCGAGCGCTGGCGCGACGCCGTGCTCACACTTGCCGATGCCAGGTCAACCGGAGCCGTCAAGGTGCTCTTGGAGCCGGGCGCCTGAGCCTCGACCTCGGCCGAAAGCGAGCTGAGGAGCTCGTCGATCTCGTCCCGGCGCTCGTACATGAGCATGTGGCCTGCGCCTGGGTACTCGTTCAAGCTAGCGTGTTCGATGCTGGCCGCCATCTTGCGGGCATGAAGGGGCGGCGTTAGGTGGTCGCTCGAGCCGACGGCGACCGCGACCGGCACGCCGAGGTCCCCGAAGCTCGCGCTCTCCTCGAAGCCGAGCACCTCGCTCACGAGCTTGCCGAAGATCTGCGGATCCATCGCCCTTAGCATGCCCATGGTCATGGCGACCTCGGCCGGGCGCGGATGGTGCCCGAAGCCGAGACGCGAGGCGAGATAGCCGGCATCGGTCCTCACAACAGCCTCACCCGGGTGCCAGATCCCCACCCCGGCACCGGCGAGAAGGCCCACCGCGCCCATGAGCCGTCTCCAATTCGGGACCGGCAGGCCGATCCCGGCGCTCGTGGAAATGAGGGCGAGGGCCCCGACGCGCTTGGCGAGCAGCTCTTTGTGGCACCGGGCGAGGCGCAGGCTGACCATGCCTCCCATCGAGTGCCCGACGAGGACCGCCCGCTCGAGATCGAGAGCGGCGAGCACCTCGGCGACATCGCCAGCCATCGCCGTGATCGTGACGTCCTCGCTCCCGGCCCGCGAGCTGCCGTGGCCGCGAAGATCCATGGCGATCACGCGACACATCGATGACAGGTCCCGCAGCTGGTAGCTCCAAACCTGCGCCGACAGGTTCGCCCCATGCAACAAGACCAAGGCCGGGCCCTCGCCCGCCTCGACTAGGTGCGCCTCGCCGCCGTCGCGCATCGCAAGCACGTGATGGGTGACGTCCTCGGGCATCGACAGCTCGGGGTCGCTCGGCGAGGACCGCCTCCTGATGCGTCTTGTGTACTCGTGCGAGAGTGCAAAGGCGACGCCGGCCGCGCTGAAAGCGCCGGCGGCAAGATACGCCACGGCCCGCTTCGCGTCCGGTGCCACTAGGCAGGCCCCATGTGACCGCGAACATGACGTCTCGGAAGGCGGGGCCCGATGCGGCACAAGATCTCGTAGGAGATCGTCCCGAGCCGCTCGGCCCACTCCTGCGCGCTCACGGTCTCGGTGCCTTGCGAGCCGATGAGCACGACCTCGTCGCCCCGCGCCACGCCCGAGCCGGGGCCACAGTCGACAAGGAGCTGGTCCATCGTCACCGCCCCCGCCACCGGCACCCGCCGGCCGCCCACGAGCAGCTCGCCCCCGGCCTCGAAAAGCCCGCGGGGGACTCCGTCCGCGTAGCCGACCGGAACAGTGGCAATATCGCTCCGCTCCTTTAGCTTGTAGGCGAGCCCGTAGCTCGTGCGCTCACCCGGGCCGAGCTCGCGGACGTAGCTCACCTGGGTCTTCCAGCTGAGCGCAGGGCGGAGCATGCCGGCACCGGCGGCTTCGATGAGCTCGGGGGCGACCTCGCCCGAGGGCAGGTAGCCGTAAAGCGAGATGCCGCAGCGCACCATGTCATAACGCGACGCCGGGTGGGCGATCGCCCCGGCAGAGTTGGCGGCGTGCACTCGCGCCGGCGCAGGGACCCCCGCGTCAAAAAGAGCCTTGAGGAGAGCATCAAAGCGCGCCAGTTGCTCGCCGGTGAACGGGTCAGCCGGCTCGTCCGCGACGGCGAAGTGGGTCCACAGCCCGGCATAGCTGAGCTCGGGCGCGCTCACGACCTGGCCCACGAGAAGGCGCGCCTCGGCCGGCTCGGCACCGACGCGGTGCATGCCCGTGTCCACCTTGACCTCGACCTCGACCCGGCGTGAGGCCGCCGCGGCTGCCTGGCGCACGGCTTCAACGCCTGCGGCGCTGTACACGCTCGGGATGAGATCGCGGGCGACGACCTCGCCCATCGCCTCGCAGGCCGGCTCGGACAGGATGCGGATCGGGACCTCGAAACCGGCCTCGCGAAGCACTACGCCCTCCTCGACGAGCGCCACCGCGAGCGAGGTCGCCCCGCCCGCCAGCGCCGCCGCGGCAACAGGAACCGCTCCGTGGCCGTATGCGTCCGCCTTGACGACCGCGCACAGCTCTGCTGGCGCGACCACGGCTGTGAGCACAGCGGCGTTGTGCGAGATCGCCTCGAGGTCGACCTCTGCCCATGCCCGGCGGTGCCAGGCCTCAGCCACGGGCCCTCGAGAGGACGCTTGCGACGAGCTCGGGCAGGTCGCCCGCGACGAGACCCTCTACAAAGCCGAGGCCAGCGGCGCGCCCATGCACGTGCGCGCCGAGCGCGGCAGCGCGCAGAGGGTCGAGACCTCTTGCCAAAAAAGCTCCGACGATCCCCGACAAGACGTCGCCGGTGCCGGCGGTGGCAAGGCGCGAAGAGCCGGAGGTGACGAGCAAACAAGCACCGTCCGGTGCCGCGACAGCGGTCGTCGATCCTTTCAACAACACGACCGCGCCAAGGCGCGCCGCGAGAGAGCGCGCGGCCGCCACTCGGTCGGGACCGGGGTGGGCGTCGATGCCGTCGCCACCGCGTGCTAAACGCTCGTACTCGCCGTCGTGGGGCGTTAGCACGGCCGGCACTTTGCGACCCGCAAGCACCTCGCGGGCCGCATCGGCGTGCCCGAGGGCGCCGAGACCGTCGGCGTCGACAATGACAGGGACCTCGGCTCTTTCGACAAGACTGCGCACCGAGGCCACAACGCCTTGGTCCGAGCCGATCCCCGGACCTACAACTAGCGCCTGGCAGCGCTCGAGCTCTGCGAGGACGGCGTCTGCGAAGTCCTTCGCCGGGACAGAGCGCGCCACTGCCTCTGTGGCCGGCAGAGTGTCGAGTGTCGCCCCGGGAACGCACCAGCGCACCATCCCGGCGCCTGCACGCTGAGCCCCGCTCGTCGCGAACCGGCCAGCGCCGAACATGCCTGGCGATCCCGCCACGACCACGCAGGCCGCGCGCCACTTGTTCGTCTCTGGCGGGCGCTCGGGCAGCCACGCGGCAATGTCGGCGTCCTCGACGAGGAAAAGGCGAGACGGCGCCACGGGGATCCCGATCGGCGCCAGCTCCACCTCGCCCGAGAAAAGGCGCCCCTTGCCCATCAACAGCCCGGGCTTGAGCGCTGCCATCGTCACGGTCACGCTCGCCCGCACGGCCGTTTCGCAGGCGACCCCCGTGTCGCACTCGACTCCCGAGGGAATGTCGATCGCGAGCACGGGCGTGTTGGCAGGGACCGAGGGTGCCCTGTACTCGCCCCGGAAACCGGTGCCGTAGGCGGCGTCGATCACAAGGTCGCAGCCCGGCAGCTCCTCCGGTAACGAGCCGGGGTCGATCTCGAGGACCGAGACGCCGCGTCCGGAGAGAATCGAGGCCGCGACGCGCCCGTCGTCGCCGTTGTGCCCCCGCCCGGCGACGACGACCACGCGCTTGCCGTAGGTGCCGCCGAGGAGCCTGATGGCGCTGGAGGCCACCGCCGCCCCGGCACGGGCGACGAGGGCCTCGAGGCCGACCTCGGCGATGGCGGCCTCGTCGGCCGCTCTCAGCTCGTCACGGGTATGGACCGCTAGCACGAGACAACCTTTCAGTCGGCCACGACGACCGCCGCCGCGAGCGAGTCGGTATGGGTGAGCGAGACGTGCCAGGTCTGGACACCGAGGGCAGCGGCACGGCTCGCCGCGAGCCCTGAGACCTCGAGCTGCGGCGCCCCCGAGCGGGTGCCGAGCACCTCGACCTCGCTAAAGCGCATGCCGCCGATGCCGGTGCCGAGCGCCTTCATAGTCGCCTCTTTGGCGGCAAAGCGCGCGGCAAGACCGGGGACAGGGTCGACCCGGGTCGAGACGTAGGCGCGCTCGGCCTCGGTGAAGATGCGTTGGGCCAGCCCCGGCCGGCGGATGAGGAGCCGCCGGAATCGCTCGACGTCGACAGCGTCCACGCCCATGCCGATCACGAGCCGCTCCCGGAAAGGGGGGCACAATCTGAGACGATCACTCGACCGTGACCACCTTGGCGAGGTTGCGTGGGCGGTCGACATCGTTGCCACGTGCCCGGGCCACCCCGTAGGCGAGCGCCTGCAGGGGCACGATCGCCACGGCGGGCGACAGGTCCTCGCGCATGGCCGGGATCTCCAAGACATGGTCCGCCACAGCCGCCGTGGCCACGTCGCCCTCGGTGCAAAGCGTCACGACCGTGGCCCCGCGCGCCTTCACCTCGGCGATGTTGGCCATGACCTTCTCCCACAGCCGTCCTCGGTTGGCGATCGCGACGACGACGGCGCGTTCGTCGATGAGGGCGATCGGCCCGTGCTTGAGCTCGCCGGCCGGATAAGCCTCTGCGCGGACATAGGCGAGCTCTTTCAACTTGAGCGCTCCCTCGAGGGCGACGCCGTAGCCAACGCCGCGGCCCAAGAAGTAGACGTCTTGCACATCGGCGAGGCGGGCGGCCACCGAGAGATAGCGATCGATCCGACCGACGACGCCCGCCACGAGCTCAGGCAGGCTCAAGACGCCCCTGGCGAGCTCGCGTACCTCATCGTCGCCGAGCTTGGCGCGCCGGCGGGCGAGGTGGAGGGCAAAGAGCTGGAGCATCGCAATCTGGGTGGCGTGGCACTTGGTGGAGGCGACGCCGATCTCCGGGCCGGCGCGGGTATAGAGAACGCCGTCGGCCTCGCGGGCCAGCAGGGAGTCCACGACGTTGGTGAGAGCGATCGTGCGCGCCCCGCGCCGTTGTGCCTCGCGCAGCGCGTGGAAGGTGTCGACGGTCTCGCCCGACTGGCTGACAGCAACGACGAGGGTGTGCTCGCCAAGCACGGCCTCGCGGTAGCGGAACTCGCTCGCGATCTCGACCTCGGCCGGCATCTTCGCCCAGTGCTCGAGAGCGATCCGGCCGCTCAAGCAAGCATAGTAGGCCGAGCCGCAACCGACGAAGACCACCCGGTCGATCTCGTCGAGCTCCGCCGGGGTTAGCTTGAGCTCCTCGAACTCGGTTGAGCCGTCCGGATGGAACCTGCCGATGAGGGTGTCGCTGAGGGCCCGGGGCTGTTCGTGGATCTCCTTGGACATGAAGTCGTCATAGCCGTCACGTCGGGCGGCGACGATGTCCCAAGCGACCGTGATCGGCTCGAGCTCGTGGGCTTGGCCCTCGATCCCGACGACCGTGATCGACTCGGGCCTCACCTCGGCGATCTCGTCGTCAGCGAGCTGGTAGAGCGTCCGCGTCATGCCCAAAAGGGCCGAGATGTCCGAGGCGACGAGGCCGACCCCGTCCATGTGGCCCACGATTAGAGGCGAGGTGCGCCTCGCGGCAGCGATGACCTGTGGCTCTTCGGTCGAAACCGCCACGAGGGCGAAGTCACCGCGCAGCTCGCCCACACAACGCCTCAGGGCCTCGGCGATGCCGGCACCGGTGGCGAGCTCGCGCTCGAGCATGTGGGCGACGACCTCGGAGTCCGTCTCAGAAGAGCGCTTGTGACCCTCGGCGGAAAGCTTGTCCCACAGCTCCTGGTAGTTCTCGATGATGCCGTTGTGGGCTATCGCCACGCGCCCGGTGCAGTCGCAGTGGGGATGGGCATTGTGCTCGACGGCGGCCCCGTGGGTCGCCCAGCGGGTGTGCCCGATTCCAGCCGACATCGCTGCAGGCGCCTCAGCGGCGGCGGCACGCAAAATGTCGAGGGAGTGCCCCCGCAGCGCCTCGCGCTTTCGCCAGAGGACGCCGTCATCTACGAGGGCGACTCCGGCAGAGTCATAGCCGCGGTACTCGAGCAGGGCCAAGCCGTCGAGGAGCACCTGGAGCGGATCGCTCGCGCCCGTGACCCCGATGATTCCGCACATGCCCCGATGCTAACAGCCGATATTGCGGCCTGAGCTGGCATTATTCGCGCCCCGTCACTACAGCGACGAGATACGAGCACCTGTGGCGCCTCCCCCGGCGTTCTTGGACCGCCAACCAGGGTGGGGCGGGCTCAGATCTCGAACAGATAGGCCCGTCCGCCTGCAGCCTTGCCGTCCGCGCCCACGACCATAGTCGTGCCGGAGACGGCGACCGAGGTTCCGAAAAAGTCGCCCGGGGCTGTGTCGGTCCCTCTCACCTCACCGCCGCGAACCCAGCCCGGCGCCCCCCTCTTGTACCAAAAGGCGCCGCCGAGGTCACCGACCTGCCAGGGTGAACCCACGACGATGCTCGAGCCCGAGAGCGCCAGCGAGGCGCCGAAGGCGTCTTCTCGAAGATGTAGACCGGTACCGTGCCGCTGGATTCGCCTGGCTCGCTCACAAGTGCCACGGGACCCGAGAGCGCCACGGCGTAGCCGAACTGGGCGCCACCGAAGCCGAGCGGTCGCTTGCGCGCGGCGGCCCCTGGCAAGTGGCGGACAGGGACAACTCCGGAGCCCTTCAGCTCGGCGAGCTGGGCCCAGTGGGTCGAGGTCTTCTCGAACAGATAGGCGCGCCCGGCGCGACTGACGCTGGAGGGGGCGCCCACGATCGCCGTCGTGGCCGAGATCGCCACCGAGGCACCAAATCCGTCCCCGGCGACGGTGTCGGAGCCCTTCAGCTCGGCCAGCTGGGCTATGTGGCCGCCTGTGATGGAAAAGACATAGGCGCGCCCGGCGTCGGCGGCGTGGTCGGAGGCACCCACGACGAGCTCTGTGCCCGAGACCGCTACCGAGGTGCCGAAGCGGTCACCGGCACGCGTGTCGGACCCCTTCAGCTCGGCCACCTGGGACCACCGCGAACTGCTCCTGGCGAACACATATGCGCGCGCCGCGTTGGCGGCATAGCCGGGCGCTCCCACGACAAGGTCGGAGCCGGAGATCGAAACGGCCCAACCGAAGTTGTCGCCTGCGGTCGTGTCGGCACCTTTCAGCTCGGCCAGCTGTCTAAAGCGTCCCGCCTCATCGTTGAACACATAGGCGCGCCCGGCGTCTTTGGAGTGCCCCCATGCGCCGACGACCACAAATGCACCCGACATCGCGACCGACCAGCCGAAGCCGTCCCCGGCAAGGGTGTCAGAGCCCTTCAGCTCGGCGAGCTGCGACCCGGCCGGGTGAGCCGACCGCTGGGCGGCAAGCGCGGCCGGAAAGCCGGCGAAAAGCGGCGTAATACAGGTTGTGGAGCCGATGAGAAGGAAAAGGCCGACGATCTGTGCTCGCCGTATTTTCAACCTCCGAACACGCCAAGGATTCTCACCCTAGCGGCCGCCTGTGCCCAGATAGCCCGCGGCCTTCGCAGGCGTGCTAGGGCTTCGCGCTGGATTGGTTCAGCTCGCGCCGGACGACTGTGACGAGCCGCTCAACAACCTGCTCGGCGAGCTCGTGCGTGGGCGCTTCGGCCATGACCCGCACCAATGCCTCTGTCCCAGAGGCCCGAAGCAGCACGCGGCCATCGGCGCCGAGCTCGGACTCGACGAGCGCCACCTCGTCCCATATCGCTGCGGCTGTGGCGAGATGAGCCGGGTCGGCCACAGCCACGTTGACAAGCACCTGCGGCAATCGCGTCATCGCAGCCGCGGCGAGCTCTGCGAGGGGTCGGGCTTTGCGGGCGACCAACTCCAAGAGCAATAGCGCAGTCAAGATCCCGTCGCCGGTCTGGCCGTGGCGGCGAAAAACGATATGTCCTGACTGCTCGCCCCCGAGCTGGAGGCTGTTGGACTCGATGGCGTCGGAAACGAAACGGTCCCCGACTGCGGTCTCGACTATGCCGATCCCGCGCTTTGCCAGGGCCTGGCGCAGGCCTAGGTTGCTCATGACGGTAACAACGATCGAGCCACCGCCCAGCTCGCCTCGCTCGGCCAAGTCGAGTGCGAACATGGCCATGAGCTGGTCGCCGTCGACGAGCTCACCGGTGTGGTCTACCGCCAGCATTCGGTCCGCGTCGCCGTCGAGAGCTATGCCCACCGCGGCATTTGAGGCGACGACAGCTTCTTTGAGCGCTCGAAGATGGGTCGAGCCACAACCGGCGTTGATGTTGAGCCCGTTCGGCTCGGCGAAAAGAACCTTGTGACGGACCCCGAGGCGTTCGAGCACGGCCGGGGCGACAACGCTCGCGGCGCCGTTCGCGCAGTCGAGCACGACTTCGAAGCTGACATGACTACCGGCCTCGACTACCCCGGCAAGGTGGTCGGCGTAAGCCTCGAGCGCGTCCGGGTCGCTCGTCACCGAGCCGAGCCCGTCACCTGTGCGCGCCGGTAAGGCAACGAAGTAGGGCGCGCCCATGAGACGGTCCAGCTCGTCTTGGATGGAGATCTCGAGCTCTGGTGCAAGTTTTGTGCCACCGGGGCCCAACAGCTTGATGCCGTTGTCCTCGAAGGGGTTGTGCGAGGCTGAGACCATGGCCGCCGGCGTCCCACGGTCGGCCGCCAGCCAGGCGAGTCCAGGTGTCGGGATGACCCCGGCGTCGATGACGTCGACACCCTCGGCCGTCAGTCCCGCGGCGAGCGCGGCTTGGATCATCGCCCCGGAACGACGCGTGTCGCGCCCGAGCAGGAACGGGGAGCCCGCGACGATGCGGGCTGCGGCACGCCCGAGCGCCAGGGCGAGCTCAGGTGTCAGCTCGGAGCCGGCTACGCCGCGAATGCCATCGGTGCCGAACCGCGGCGCCATCGGTGCTCAGCGCTTCGAGTACTGAGGGGCCTTGCGAGCTTTCTTCAAGCCGTACTTCTTGCTCTCTTTCTCCCTCGCGTCACGTGTGAGCATGCCGGCCTTTTTCAAGTTGGTGCGCAGCTCGCCATCGAGCTCGATGAGCCCGCGGGCTATGCCAAGGCGCAGAGCTCCCGCCTGGCCGGCGATCCCGCCCCCGTCGATTGTCGCATCGACGTTGTAGCGGTCAGCCGCGCCTGCGATGCGCAGTGGCTCGGTGGCCAAGGTCCGGTGCGTCTCAGAGGGGAAGTAGTCCTCGAAGGTCCTGGAGTTGATAGTGATGGCGCCTTCGCCCGGGCGCAGGCGGACGCGGGCGACGGCGCGCTTGCGGCGGCCGGTCGACTGGACGAGTGGCTTTGCCATTTAGCTGCGGTCCTTCTGATCAGGAAGCTCGCCGGGCGGCGGGCAGGTCGAGCGGGATAGGCATCTGGGCGGCATGCGGGTGGTCGGGCCCGGCATAGACCTTCAACTTCGAGAGCATCTTGTGGCCGAGGGGTCCGTGGGGCAACATGCCCTTGATCGCGCGCCGCACGACCTCTTCCGGCCGTGTCTCGAGCTCTTCGGCGTAGCTCTTGGTGCGCAGCCCGCCCGGGTAGCCGCTGTGGCGGTAGGAGAACGAGCGCTCAGACTTGCCTGCGGTCATGACGATGTTGGCGGCATTGACGACGATGACGTGGTCGCCGGTGTCGATGTGAGGGGCGAAGATCGGGCGGTGCTTGCCACGAAGCACGCTGGCGACCTCGGTCGCGAGCCGGCCGAGGACGAGACCGTCGGCGTCGACGACGCGCCAGACGCGCTGCAGCTCGCTCGGCTTTGGGGAATACGTGCGCACATCCGTCCTTTGTTCGGTGTCAACCCTGGTGCTCGCTCGCTGCAACCGGTGCCGCCGGTCATATGGGCGCGAACCTCAAGCTCAGCTGACAAGAGCCGGAAAACAACGATAGAAGACCCAAAGACTCTCGGCAAGCCAGACCCAATCGAAAAGTGGGCCTACGGCGCTTAGGGCCAGTGCCGCTTGCCACCTCGAGAGCGCGTGAGGGCCGCCTAGCGGCACTGCCAGTCGCCCTGGCCCGGTTCCCACGTCCCTGCCCGCACGAGGCTCTCCGGATAGCTCACGCCCAACAGGCACAACCCGAGGGCTGGGGCGGGCTGTCCGGCCCGCGAGCGCTGGGCGCCGTGCAGGATCGAGAGCATCTCGCCCGCTTGGATGCGGCCTTGTCCCACAGCAACGAGCGTCCCGACAACTGAGCGGACCATCTGATGGCAAAAGGCGTTCGCCTCTATCGAAAAGACCCAGATCCTCTCGTCGCTCGGGGCGCGCGACCAGCCCGTTCGCATAACGCGACGGATGATCGGCCCGGTCTCTCCTTTCACCTGACGGCAGAAGGCCGAGAAGTCGTGCTCTCCCAAGATGGCATCGGCGCCGATGCGCATGGCGGCGAGGTCGAGCTCGCCCGGCACGTGCCAGGTCACATGTCTGAGCAGCGGGTCCGCCCACTCGCTGCGCAATATGTCGTAGCGATAGCGCCTCGCGAGCGCCGAGCGGCGGGCGTCGAAGCCCTCGTGGGCGACACGCGCTTCGATCACTGTGACCGACCCGCCGAGCTGGTGGGTGAGCGAGGGCCCGAGGCGCTCGAGCAACATCCCGGGCTCGAGGGGCCGGCCGGCCCACTTGGCGAGGACCTGCGCGTCCAGATCCGCGTGCACGACTTGGCCGAGAGCGTGAACACCGGCATCGGTGCGTCCGGCACAGGTCAAAGTCACCTCGTGGCCTGCCATCGAGCTCAGCTTTTCCTCCAGGACGCCCCCGACGGTGTGCTGGCCGGGCTGGGCGGCAAAGCCGTGGAACGATGTCCCGTCGTAGGCAACGAGGAGCATTACGCGACGAAGCGGCCCCCTCGGGGCCGCTTCGCTACCAGGCTCGAAAAGCCTCACACGAGCTCTACGCGCGCCATTGGGGCGTTGTCGCCCTGGCGCGGCCCGAGCTTGAGGATTCGCACGTAACCACCGGGGCGGTCCGCGTAGCGCGGGCCGATCTCGGCGAACAGCTTGTGAGCCATGTCCTTGTCACGGATGAAAGCGACCACCTGGCGCTGGTTGTGAACGCCGCCCTTTCGCGCCTTGGTGATCATCTTCTCGACAACAGGCCGCATGGCCTTCGCCTTGGTCTCGGTCGTGACGATCCAGCGCGGGTCGGCGGCGATGAGCGAGGCGACAAGGTTGCCAAGCATTGCCTTCTGGTGCGCGGCGTCGCCTCCGAGGCGGCGACCTTTCTTTGGGGTGGCAGGCATCTCAGACGCTCGCCTCGCGCAATGACAGGCCCCTCTCGTCGAGACGCTCGAGCACCTCGTCGAGTGACTTCTGTCCGAAGTTCGTGATCGCCAGCAGGTCCTCGGCTGTGCGCTCGATGAGCTCGCCGACGGTGTTGATCTGGGCGCGCTTTAGGCAGTTGCGCGGGCGCTCGGGCAGGTCGAGGTCCTCGATGGGCAGGTCCAGGTCCGGCGAGCCGGTAGCTGCGACGCCGACCTCGCCGAGCTCGAGGCCCCGGCCCTCACCGGCGAGCTGGGCGACGATCCCGAGCAGGCCCCGTAGGGTCTGGCCGGCGGACGCCAGCGCCTCTCGAGGCGAGATGGAGCCGTCGGTCTCGATGTCCAAAATGAGGCGGTCGAAGTCCGTGGAGACCTCGACCCGGGTCGGCTCGACGACATAGGCGACACGACGTACGGGCGAGAAGATGGCGTCGACAGGGATGACCCCGATCGTGGACGACTGCTTGCGCTCGGCGGCAGCGTATCCCTTGCCACGTTCGACGGTGACGTCTATGGCAAGGCGACCTTTGGCATTGACGGTGGCGATATGAGTTTCGGTGTTGAGCACCTCGACGTCAGAGGTGGCACGCAGGTCCGCACCAGTCACGTCCGCCGGGCCGCGCACATCGATGCGCATCGTCACGGGGGCGTCGGACTCGCTGCGCAGGACAAGGTCCTTCAGGTTCAAGATGATGTCGCTGACGTCCTCTTTCACGCCGGGGAGGAACGTGAACTCGTGCAGGGCGTCGTCAAAGCGCACCTGGGTGACAGCAGCACCCGGGATCGACGACAAGAGCGTGCGACGGAGCGATGCCCCGAGGCTGTGGCCGAAACCGGGGTCGAGCGGGCCGATCGCGAACCGCTGGTGGATCTGGTCCGGCTCGCCGATCGGCTCGACGGTGGGACGCTGGATGATGAGCATGTGGTTATCGGGCTCCTGTATGGGTTGCCGCGCTGGCTACTTGGAGTAAAGCTCGACGATGAGCTGCTCGCGCACCTGGGTGTCGATCTGCTCTCGAAGTGGCAGTGAGAGCACGCGAACCGCGCTGCCGCTGTCTTCGACCTCGAGCCAGGCCGGTGGCCGGCGGTCAATTGTGTCGAGGTTGTGGCGGACGATGATGAACTCGCGGGCCTTTGCGCTGAGCTCCACGAGCTCGTTCGGGCGCACGCGGTAGCTCGGGATCGTGACGCGCCGGCCGGCGACACGGACATGTCCGTGGCGTACCAGCTGGCGGGCCTGGCTGCGGCTCGCTCCCCAGCCGGCCCGGAACACGACGTTGTCGAGGCGCGACTCGAGCATCCTGAGCAGGTTGTCGCCAGTGACGCCGGATTGGCGGTTGGCCTCTTCGTACATGTTGCGAAACTGGGTCTCGAGCACGCCGTAGATGCGGCGTGCCTTCTGCTTCTCGCGCAGCTGGGTGTTGTACTCCGACGGCTGGCGCAAACGGTCGCGCCCGTGCTCGCCCGGGGGGCTCGGACGCCGCTCAATGGGGCAGCGCACCGTCTCGCATTTGGGGCCCTTCAAAAAGAGCTTGACCTTCTCGCGCCGACAGAGCCGGCAGACAGGTCCTGTGTATCGAGCCATCGTCGTCTCCTCGCCTAGACCCGGCGCCGCTTCTTCGGGCGGCAGCCGTTGTGCGGTATCGGCGTTACGTCTTTAATCCCGGTTACCTCTATCCCGGCGCTCGAAAGCGAGCGGATCGCCGTCTCACGTCCCGAGCCCGGACCACGTACGAGCACGTCGACACGGCGCACGCCGTGCTCCATCGCCCGACGGGCGCACTGCTCGGCGGCCATTTGTGCCGCGAAGGGGGTCGACTTGCGCGAGCCCTTGAAACCGACGTTGCCAGCGGACGCCCAGGCGATGACGTTGCCCTCCTGGTCCGATATCGAGACGATCGTGTTGTTGAACGAGCTCTTGATGTGGGCGACGCCGTAGGTGACGTTCTTGCGTTCCTTGCGGCGCGGCCGACGGCCGCCCGGTTTGGTGGTTTTGGCCATCGTTACTTACGCACCTTCTTCTTTCCGGCGACGGTCTTCTTCGGGCCCTTGCGCGTGCGGGCGTTGGTGTGGGTGCGCTGGCCGTGCACTGGCAGCCCCTTGCGGTGGCGGATGCCCTGGTAACAGCCGATCTCCATCTTTCGCTTGATGTCCTGGGCGACGTCGCGGCGCAGGTCTCCTTCAACCTTCAAGTTGGCGTCGATCCAGCCTCTCAGCCGGGCGACCTCCTCGTCGGTGAGGTCACGGACCCGGGTGTCGGGGCTGATGCCGGTCTCAGCGCAGGTCTGCTGGGCTCTGGTCAGGCCGATCCCGTAGATGTAGGTGAGGGCGATCTCGAGGCGCTTTTCGCGCGGGATGTCCACGCCGGATATTCGGGCCACTTGCTAACCCTGCCTCTGCTTGTGACGTGGGTTGGTGCAGATCACCATGACGCGGCCGTGCCGGCGGATGATCTTGCACTTCTCGCACATTGTCTTGACGCTCGGTCGTACCTTCACGATCCATCGCTCCACTCGACAAAGCCGGCTCCGCCGGCCCGTTCCCGGCCTGGCGGCGCTTGCCGCCTGGCTACTTCGTCCCTGCCTCTTGCCGGCCTCAGCCGGCGCCCCTCACTTGTATCGATATGTGATCCGCCCGCGGGCGAGGTCGTACGGCGTGATCTCGACCTGGACGCGGTCCCCCGGCAAGATGCGGATTCGGTGCATCCGCATTTTGCCCGAGGAATGTGCGAGCACCTTGTGCCCGTTCTCGAGCTCGACGCGGAACATGGCGTTCGGGAGCGGCTCGACAACCGTTCCTTCCAGCACGATCGCATCTTCTTTGGGCTTGGGCAGGTGAACCTCCTACGACTTATCCGAACAAAACCTGGTGCCGACGCGACGACCGCCGCTCGAAAGAGCTTGCGACCGATGTTCGCACGGACGCCGCGTGATGCCCGCCGGCTCGCGGCACACGAAAGCATAGCCGCCGGCCACCGGACCCGAGGCAGGCGCCATGATAGCCGCTCAGTCCTGTGTGAGCACCTCCGGGCCCTCCTCGGTCACAGCGATTGTGTGCTCGAAGTGCGCCGACAAGCTTCCGTCGGCTGTTATGACGCTCCAGCCGTCGTCGAGCTCGATCGTGTCGTATCCCCCGATGTTCACCATCGGCTCTATGGCAAAGACGTTGCCGAGCTTTATGCGCGGCCCTGGCGTGCCCGGCCAGTAGTTCGGCACCTGCGGCTCCTCGTGCATGGCTGTGCCGATGGCATGCCCGACGTACTTGCGCACGACCGAGTAGCCGGCCGCCTCAGCCACCTCTTGTACCGCCCGGCCGACGTCATGAAGGCGGTTGCCATCCCTGAGCTTGTCTATGCCTGCCCACAGGCTCCGCTCTGTCACTTCCAACAGGCGCCTGGCCGCGGGTGATATCTCGCCGACGGCAGCGGTGTAGGCAGCGTCGCCGTGGTAGCCCTCGATGATCGCCCCGCAGTCGACCGAGATGACGTCGCCCTCTTTCAAGACGTAGTCGCCGGGGATGCCGTGCACGATCATGTTGTTGGGCGAGGTGCAGATCACAGCCGGGAAGCCGTGGTAGCCGAGGAAGTTCGAACGCGCCCCGCGACCCTCGAGCACCTCGCGGGCGACGAGGTCGAGATCGCGCGTCGTCACGCCCGGGGCTATGGCCTCGCGCGTCTTGGAGATCACCTCGGCGACCACCTTGCCGGCGCGACGCATCTTCGCGATCTCATCGTTCGAGCGCCTCATGGCCTCTCCTCTTGCGGTACCGGCGGGAAGAAGCCGCCCCCGTGCTGATAGGCGTCGATCACAGCCGTCACGCGCTTTTGCACCTCGTCGGGGGTCCCGACGCCCGCGACATCGACGAGTTTGCCCATGGCCGCGTAGCGGGCGACGAGGGGTGCGGTCGAGGACTCGTACAGGCTGAGCCGGTTCTTGATCGCCTCCTCGGTGTCGTCCTCACGCTGGACGACCTCGCCTCCGCATATGTCACAGGTCCAGTTCAACTTGGGCGGGACCGCGGTCGAGTAGATAGCGCCGCAGTCCTCGCAGACCCGCCGGATCACAAGGCGGCCCAGCACGAGGTCGGTCGGGATGACGAGGTTTAAGACGAGGTCGATCTCGAGGGGCTTGAGCAGCTCGTCGAAGCCGTCCGCCTGGGCGACCGTGCGCGGGAAGCCGTCGAGCACGAAGCCGCGCGTGCGCGTGTCGTCACGGTCGAGACGCGAGGCCACCATGGCGAGTATCACCTCGTCCGGGATGAGATCGCCGGCGTCTAGATAGCGACGCGCCTCGAGACCGAGCGGAGTCTTGGACTTCACCTCCGCCCGAAGCATGTCGCCGGTGGAGATGTGAGGGATCACGTAACGGTGCGACAGACGCACGCACTGTGTGCCCTTGCCAGAGCCCTGCTTGCCGAGGAGTATGAGCCTCGCTCCTGGTACCACTTACTGGAGGAAACCCTCGTAGTTACGCATCATCAACTGGCTGTCTATCTGCTTCATAGTCTCGAGTGCCACTCCGACGCTGATGAGCAGAGTCGTTCCCGCGAACGGGATCGTCGTGATGTTCCAGAGCGCGAGGAACACCGACGGCGTAAGGGCAACGGCCGCCAGGAAGAGCGAGCCCGGCAGGGTGATCCTGTTCAAGATGCGGGCTAGGTAGTGCTCGGTCGCCGGCCCTGGCCGAAAGCCCGGTATGTAACCACCCTGTTTTCGGATCGTGTCCGCTTGCTGGTATGGGTCGAAGGTCACATGCACGTAGAAGAACGTGAAAAGGACGATGAAGATGCCGTAGAAGACGATGTACCAGCCGTCGGTCGGGTTCAAGAGGTTGTGCTGGACCCAGTTGCGCAGCGCTGTCCAGGGAAGGACGTTGGACAACAGCACCGGGATGTACAAAAGCGAGCTCGCGAAGATGATCGGGATCACACCGGCCTGGTTGACCTTCAAAGGGATGTAGGTGCTCTGGCCCCCGTACATTCGCCGGCCCTGCACGCGTTTGGCGAAGGTGACCGGGATGCGGCGCTGACCCTGTTCGACAAAGACGATGGCGACGAGGATCGCCAGCACCAAGGCGACGATCACGGCGACTCCGAACCATCCCTTGTCCTGCTCGATCTCACGGCCGTAGGTGGGCATCGCCGCCACGACGTTGGAGAAGATCAGGATCGACATGCCGTTGCCAATGCCGCGCTGGGTGATGAGCTCAGCGAGCCACATAACAACGGCCGTGCCTGCAGTGAACACGAGGATGATGAACAGCACCCGGGGAGCGGTGAAGTCCGGGATCAGATCGACGTTGCTCCCGGTGCCGAACAGCTGACCGCTGTGGAACAAGAAGACCAGGCCCGAGCTCTGCATAACCGCCAGCGCCACGGTCAGATAGCGGGTCGCCTGGGTCAGCTTGCGCTGGCCAACGGCACCTTGCTCACGCCACTGCTCGAACTTTGGGATCACGGTCTGGAGGAGCTGGATGATGATCGACGAGGTGATGTACGGCATGATCCCGAGCCCGAAGATCGCGGCCCGGGCGAGGGCGCCACCGGAGAACAGGTTGAGGAAGCCGATGACCCCGTTGGACTTGTCGGCGGTCGTCAGGGTCTGGATCACCGTAAAGCTCACCCCGGGGACGACGATGTTCGCGCCCATCAGGTAGATGGCGATGATCATCAAGGTGAACAGGACCTTGTTGCGCAGGTCCGGCACCTTGAACATGTTCCGCAGGCTTGCGAGCATCAGACCCTTTCCTCACTTGACGCGCTCGTGAGCGCGCGGTTGTAAGCCAAGCTTGGGTACCGCCCGGAAACCCTAGCGGTTGGCGAGGGCATTTCCCTTGGCGGGGGGTCGCCGGTCACCGTAAGGGGGCGGGACGATGCTCACCGATCCGCCAGCGGCCTCGATGGCCGCAACGGCCGAACGAGAAAACCCGTGCGCTGATACGCGTATGGCCCGGTGCAGCTCGCCCCGACCAAGGACCTTCACGAGGCCCTTGTCGTGGACGACGCCCGCGACCTGGAGGCTCTCGGGTGTCACCTCATCT
>JBEKVJ010000061.1:0-22052 GCA_049514105.1 Acidimicrobiales bacterium | reverse complement strand
CGGCTGCGAGGACGTCCAAGAGCGGATGAAGGCGGGAGAGGTCCTCGCCGAGGTGCCGTTCGAGGAGCTGGCGGGCGCCGGGTTCGAGATGGACCGGAGCGAGCTGCAGCTGCTCGCTTACCCATTGAGTGCGCGCCTTTCCCGATGGGCCGGGCGAGGTCTCGATCTCTTTGCCGCGCGCCTTTGCCGCCTTAGCAAGCGAAGCGGGGAGCTTTCCGACCACCGCGAGCACCAAGACGTTCGGCGCGAAGCTGTTCCCTAGGCGTGAGGCGAGCTCGTCGGCCTGCCAGAGCTCTAGATTCTCGGCGTCTCGAAGCATGACGATGCGCCGGTCGGCCAGGAATGGCGGTGTGAACAAGGCATCGATGACCGTGCCGATGGTGCCGTCATCGGAGCCTGGCTGTGACGGCGCCCGGTGCTCCTCGAGAGCGACGGCCAGGGCACCCTCGTTGCCAGTGGACTGTGCGGGCTCGGCTGGTGCCACCTTTGACGAGGTGAGCTCAGCGAGCAGCCGGCTGACGCCGCGATCGACGAGAGCCGGCTCAGAGCCCTTGACGACGAATACGGTGACGGGCTCTGAGATGGGAGAGCTCATCTTCGGGCGGTCTTGCCCGCAACAAAGCTCGAAAGCGGCACCTCAGTCTCGCTCGGGTGTTGCTCGGGCACCGAGTCCATGATCGCGGCCAGCATGTCTCGGACCTTGCAGGTGCCCGCGACGTCGTGGACGCGCAGCAGCCGGCATCCGCCGGCGATCCCCAGTGCTGCGGAGGCTAAGGAGGCTTCGCGGCGTTGGCCGATCTCGAGTCCCAAAAGGACCCCGAGGAATGTCTTGTTGGATGACGACAAGAGCAATGGGTAGCCGAGCGATGCGAGCCGTGCGGAGCACTGCAGCAGCAACAGCGACTGATCGGCTGTCTTTCCGAGGTCGAGGCCGGCGTCGAGGATGATGTGATCGGCAGGAATGCCGCTCGAAAGGGCGCGCTCGGCACGCACGAGCAAGAAATGCTCGACATCTGCGACGACGTCGTCGTAGTTGGGCTCCGGGTCTGGCACCCGGGGGGCGAGGCGGATGTGGGTCGCCACCACGCTTGCGCCGGCGCTCGCGGCGGCGGGAAGGTAGCCGGGGTCGGCAAAGCCGCTTATGTCGTTGCCGAGTACCGCCCCGGCTTCGTAGGCGGCTGCGGCCACCGATGCACGCCAGGTGTCCACCGACACGGGCACGTCGAAGCGCTTGCGCAACGAGCCGATCACGGGCACGACGCGGTCGAGCTCTTCGCTTTCGGTCACATCCGGACCTGGCCCCGCCTTTACCCCGCCGACGTCGAGCACGTCAGCGCCCTCTCCGACGAGCTGTTCGGCTCGCTTGTAGAACCTGTCTAGGTTGAAATACTCGCCCCGGTCGTAGAACGAGTCAGTCGTGCGATTGAGGATGCCGATCACGAGTGCTCGTCTCGCAAGCTCATAGCGACGCGGGCCTAGGGCGAGAAAGACCGGCCCTTTCGGCCACCAGAGCAGGTTCTGTCTCAGCTGCACGCCTAGCCCGGGCTTGCCGTGTCAGAACAGCTTGGAGGCCAGAGCCCGGCGGTAGCGGTCACGTCTCGGGTCGGAAGGGTCCATCGTCTCGAGGAGATCGACCAGCTCCTGGCGCGCTTCGTCGTCTGTCTTCACCCTCTCGAGGAGGGCGTCCAGATGCTCCTCGAGCTCGGCGCCTCCGGCCTGGCCGTTCGGGCCGGCTGGGAGCGGAGCTCCCGCGATCGCCAGGCGCGCGAGCGCGCCGACACGCCTTGCGTCGCCGGCATCGGGGATCTTGGCGAGCAAGTTCAGCGCTTCGGAGGCTTCGCCACGTCCGACGAGGATCTCGGCCAAAGCGACGATGGCAGAGGGCAAGTCAGGTTCGAGCTCGAGCGCGCGGCGAAGCGATGTTTCGTCGCCGGCTGTGACCAACTTCTCGGCCTCGCTCGGTTCGGGAAGGAGCCGAGCAACGAACTCTCCGACCGCGGCCTCGCCGAGGGCGCCGATGAACCGGTCGACTATCTGGCGGTTCCTGATTGCGAACACAGCCGGGATCGACTGCACCTGAAAGCTCTGCGCGACGATCGGGTTCTCGTCGACGTTGACCTTGACGAGCTCGACCGCGCCGTCGGTCGCCTCTACGACACGCTCGATGATCGGGCTCAAGGCTTTGCAAGGCCCGCACCACTCTGCCCATAGGTCGACGAGGACGGGGACTGTGTCCGAGCGGACAAGGACATCGTTCTCGAACGAGGCGTCAGTCGTGTCGCGTGTCATCGAACCCGACCCTACCGGCTCGCCGAGTTCACCTGCCGCCCGTATCACCTCCACGCGCCGGGCGCGACTGTCGTTGCCGACGCGCCCGGTGTGCGATTGGATCTGGCGTGCTCAGGCGCCTGCGGGAACGGTCGTGGGCGTCGCTGGCAAGGTGAACTCGTTGGCAGGCACACTGGTCGAGTAGTTGGTGATCTCGAAGCTCCCGCCTTGTGACGCCTTGGCCCCGGTCCACTGGACATAGCCCAAGACTCCCTGGGCGGTCACGCAGAACTTCCCGGTCCCGGTCTCGTTGGGCGCGCCTGTCACAGACAGACACGAGAGCGAGTACCCGTTCAACGTCATGGATGAGTAGCTCGTGTGTGCGCCCTGGGCGTTGGCAGCTGCTTGGAAGTAGGGCAGGTACTTGTTCGGCTCGTAGAGCGCGAACAAGTCTGCCTCTGGTGTGCTGGCGCCAGCACTGAAACACGTCGAGGTCGCGCTGGCCTTAGAGCAGATGTAGCTCTTTGTTCCAAGTGTGATGAACTCGAAGGTGCCTGAGCTTGAGGTTCCGCCGAACAGTTGGTCCGGCGAGCGCTGCGCGATCGTGAGGGTGGTCAGTCCCTTGGTGGCGCTCGAGGTGATCTTGTAGGTAGCGATGAAGGTAGCGTGCTCACCTGACTGGAACTTGCTGAGCAGACCAGATGCCAGGGAACTGGCTGATGTCGTCGTCGTTGTCGAGCTCGTGCCCGTTGTCGAGGTCGTGGCCGGCGACGTCGTGGCCGTGGTCGTCGAGGATGCTGCCGAGCTGGAGGTGGTCGTGCTGTTGCTGCCCGAGTTCGAGCTGCAGCCAGCCACCAGCACCGCCACGGTCGCAAGCAGAGCGACGCCAGCGACGCCACGACTCAGTTTGAGGCCCCTCGCAAGCTTGTTCATCTGTATCCCCTAACCCCCTCGTGGGTCGCCCGCGAGCAAAAGCGATATAAAGCCACCACTACAGCAACGCAAGACGACAGTAGGTGTGTCGCAAAAAGGTTAGCTCACCAGGGACTCGTCTTCGCGCATCTTGGTACGCGACGATGCTTAGACCACGAAGTACTTCGCCATCGGATGGTGACAGACGATGGCAAGGGTCGTCTGTTCGGGATATAGCTGGAATCCTTCGCTGACCGATATCCCGATGCGCTCAGCCGCGAGAAGGTCCACGACCTTGGCGTTGTCCTCGAGGTCCGGGCAAGCCGGATACCCAAACGAGTAGCGACCACCGCGATGTTGCTGGCGGAACAGGCCCGTCAAGGTCGGAGCATCCTCGCCGACAAATCCCCATTCCTCCCTGATACGGCGGTGCCAGAGCTCGGCGAGGGCTTCTGTCATCTCGACAGACAGTCCGTGGGTGACGACGTAGTCACGGTAGCGATCCGCTCCGAACAGCTCGGCTGTACGCTGCGAGGCACCGGGGCCGACGGTCACGATCTGGAAGGCGGCGTAATCGCTCACGCCTGTGTCAGCCGGCCTGAAGAAATCCGCGATGCACAGGTAGGGCTCCTTGTGCTGGCGCGGGAAGCCGAAGCGCATTTGCTCGCTGGTGCGAGTGTCATCTGTGTAGATGACGAGGTCGTTGCCCTCGGCGTTGACTGGAAAGTATCCCCAGACGACCTGGGGGACGAGCAACCCTTCGGCCTTGGCCTCGTCAAGACGTCCCCGCAGCTCGGGGCGGATCCGCTCTTTGAAATCTGCGTCAGCCTCGCCAGATTCGGGCCGGTAGCCCCACTGGTTGCGGAACAGAGCCGTTTCATTCAAACAAGAGGCGATGTCGTCAAGCGGGATGCCTTTGGCGACCCGGGTCCCTAGGAACGGTGGCTCGAACAACTCGTTGTCGAGGCTCACCTCCGGCGAACGTATCGGGAGCCCAGCCGGGTCGATCTCGGCCATTTGCTCGCTTCGCCTCGGTGGAAGCTTGCGACCGGAGAGCTCGGTGCCAAATGTCGGATCGTCGACCCCGCTTTTCTTGATCTCCAGCAATCGGTCAAGAAGGTGCAGGCCCTCGAAGGCATCTTTGCCGTAGAAGACACGGCCCTTGTAGATGCTCCGCAGATCCTTTTCGACATATGTGCGCGTGAGGGCCGCGCCCCCGAGAATGACCGGATAATCAGACTTGCCGAGCCTGTTCAGCTCCTCGAGGTTCTCGCGCATTATGAGGGTCGACTTCACGAGCAGGCCGCTCATGCCGATGGCGTCGGCCCCTACCTCTTCTGCTTTCGCGAGCAGTTCCGACATAGGGACCTTGATCCCAAGATTGTGGACCTCGTAGCCGTTGTTGGTGAGGATGATGTCGACCAGGTTCTTGCCGATGTCGTGTACGTCGCCCTTTACGGTCCCGATGACCACCCGGCCGCGCCCGCCTGCCTCGGTGCGTTCCATGTGCGGCTCGAGGTAGGCAACGGCCGCTTTCATGGTCTCTGCTGAGCTGAGCACAAACGGGAGTTGCATCTGGCCCGATCCGAATAGCTCGCCGACGGTGCGCATCCCGGCGAGCAGCATCTCGTTCACGATCTCGAGTGCCGGGTGACCGCCTTGGAGAGCCTCACCGAGCTCGGCCTCGAGCCCGTTGCGATCTCCATCTACGATGCGCTGTTCAAGGCGGCGTTCGACCGGCCATCCGGAACGGTCTTCGATCGCGGAGTGCTTGGACGCGCTCTCGCCCTCGAAAGCGGAGATCAGGGCCGAGAGCGGGTCATAGCCCTCGCGTCTACGGTCATAGATGAGGTCCATGCAGATCTCGAGATCAGATTCCGCGATCTTGTGCAGCGGTTGGATCTTGCCCGCGTGCAAGATGGCGGCATCCAGGCCGGCTTGGACACATTCGTGCAGGAACACCGAGTTGAGCAGCTGGCGCGCGGCAGGGGCAAGGCCGAACGACACGTTCGACAGACCTATCACCGTGTGGACTCCAGGCAACTCGGACTTGATCCTCGAGATCGCCTCGATTGTCTCGATGCCGTCGCGCCGGGACTCCTCCATGCCCGTGGAAAGGGGCAGGGCGAGAGGGTCAAAGAGCAGGTCGGACGGCTCGAGGCCATACCGCCCGACGGCGAGGTCGTGGATCGACTTCGCGGCACGCAGTTTCCACTCGGCCGTGCGGGCCTGGCCGTCGGTGTCGATACAGGTGCAGATGACAGCAGCGCCGTAGTCACGCGCCAAGCTCAAGAAGCGATCGAGCCGCGTACCGGCTGCGTCCCCGTCCTCGAGGTTCACCGAGTTGAGGACAGGCCTGCCACCGATCCACTGCAGAGCGGCCTCAACCACGGGAGCCTCGGTGGTGTCGATGACAAGTGGGATGGAGGATTGGGTCGCGAAGCGCTGGGCCACTTCGGTCATGTCCCCAACTCCGTCGGCACCGGTGTAGTCCACGCATACATCGAGCAGGTGCGCGCCCTCGCGCGCTTGGTCACGTGCCATCGTCACGGTCGTGTCCCAGTCGGATGCGAGCATCGCCTCGCGAAAGCGTTTCGAGCCGTTGGCATTCGTGCGCTCGCCGATGACGAGAACCGACAACTCTTGCTCGAAGGGAACAGCGGTGTACAGCGAAGCAGCCGAAGGCTCGTAAACAGGCGCGCGGGGCGCGGCTTCAAGACCGGCGCAGGCCTCCACGACCTTGGCAAGGTGCTCGGGGGTAGTTCCGCAGCAACCGCCGATGATCGAGACCCCAAGCTCGTTGACGAAAACCGAAAGGTGTTCGGCGAGAGCGTCCGGCGTCAGGTCGTAGTGCATCTTCCCGTCGAGCACCGATGGCAGGCCGGCATTGGGCAGCGCTGAGATCGGCGTGCGCGCCTGGCCGGAGAGATAGCGGAGCGCTTCGTACATCTCGACTGGACCCGTTGCGCAGTTCATGCCAATGACGTCTGGTTTCATCGCGTCCAACGTGCATAGTGCGGCGCCGATCTCGCTGCCGAGCAGCATGCGGCCGGTAAGTTCGACCGTCACCTGCACTTGGATCGGGACCTCGCGCCCAGCGTGGTGCATCGCGCGGCGGGCGGCTTGGATGGCGGCCTTGGCTTGTAGCAGGTCGTAACAGGTCTCGATCAAAAGCAGGTCGGCTCCGCCCTCGAGCAGACCACGGGCGAGCACTTCGTAGCCGTCGCGCAGCTCGGCGAAGCTGACCTGGCCGAGAGTTGGAAGCTTGGTGCCCGGGCCCATGCTGCCGGCCACGAAACGGGGCTTGTCGGCTGTTGCGTAGCCGCTAGCGACTTCCTTCGCAAGACGTGCCGCCGCACGCGCCAGTTCTTCGGCGCGATGCGCGATCTTGTACTCGGCGAGCACGAGCGGCAGGGTCCCGAACGAATTGGTCTCGACGACGTCGACTCCAAGCTCAAGGAACGACCGGTGAAGCTCGCGGACGACGTCGGGACGAGTGACGCACAACATCTCGTTGCAGCCCTCGAGGGCTTCTCCGCCGAAGTCGTGCGCGCTCAGCTCGCGTAGCTGCAGATTCGTCCCCGTCGCTCCGTCATAGATGACGACGCGCTCGCGGGCCGTCTCGAGGTAACCCTTTGCGGTGTTCACTAGGTACAGAGCCTACCGGGCACCCCCGCTTGCTCACGTCCTCACCCGCAGAGCTGAGTTGACCGATGCCGACGGAGTTGACCGACGCCGCTGGATCGCTCTTAGGCCCAGCATCATCCAGGCCTTGAGACTTCTTGGATCTCCGATTGCTCTTCTCGGCACACCAACCGCGCGATTGGTCGGTACTGGGACCAGCGCTGTGCGGAGCTGTCACCGAGAAAGCGCCGGCGTGGTTGCGCATTGGCGAGCCGGAGTCAGGGAAAACGCGCGCTGCGTTGCTGGGCGAGAGGTGCTGCTGAAGTGGAAAGAGCGCCCTATATGTCGAGATCGAGAACGGCATTGAGTCGACCCTCGGCCGGCTTCGTAGCCTCGGACTAACCAACGGGGTGCTACTTGAACCGTTCGTGTCCGTGTCGTCCCATGAACCCTTCGACACAGGGGCGCAGCGACAGCTGTTTGCCGCCATTGAGGCGGCGGTCCCGCTCTGGTCGTGATCGACTCGGTGCAAGACCGGGATTGTTCTCCGAGTTCAGCCCAGCCAGGTTCATCGACTTCTCGTGGCGGTTGAGGCCGAGACGCCGCACGGGTGGTTGATGTATACGAGGCCCGAGCGGCCGTCGGGGCCGGGGCACGTGGGGATCAACCTTTCTCAAGCGGCAGTGTCCGGGAGGGCGCTGCTCGGCTCGGTGATGTTGTTTCGCCACGAGAAGTGGGCAAGTGAGAAGGCAGTTCTTGGGCTGATCTGCGCGCTCGTGGACGCGTTCGGGCCGGTGGTGCGAGAGGGCGGTCAGGTGGATGAAGAGTAGGTGCCGGCAGCGAGTGCTGGAGATCTCGGCGGCGTAACGGTTGGATCATATCGGACATCACGCGTAGACTGGCGGCCTCCCGGGAGTTCCAGCGCTGCTCTCACAACGAGTTCCCGGAAGAAATCTACTCCTGTGCCATCTCGGCAGATACGAGATTCAGGTAGTGGTTCGCGTTCTTCACATCTAGCTTGAATTGCGTCAAGTACCCGGCACTGGTGTGACCCGCAGCGACGCTGGCGATATAGCGGTAGCCGTCCCAGCACTCTCGGTTCAGCCACCGTCCGGTACGCAGCAGGTTCTTGTTCAAGGCCGCACTTGGTGAATCATCTCCCGACGCGAGGCCTACGACTGTGTTGCTAAGGCCTACGAAGTCCTGCTCTATGGTTGTGGCGCTGGTTCCATTGGCATTCAGCGCCGTACCCAGGTTGATGTAGGCAGTCTCGAACATTTTGAACAGTGGCGTAAATTGTGTTTTCCACTGCACCCATGCCAACGGCGGTGCCTTGGGGGCACTCGCACTAGCAGATGCGGAGGCAGCGAATCCTGCAGCTCCCAATCCTATAGCCACCGCCATTACGACTACGAAAATCCTACGCATTACTGTCTCCTTCACCACTCGGGGGGTCACCGCTACCTAGGTGCTTGAATATGAAGGGCGCTGCCTGCCTGCGGCGTGATACGAACCAATTGATGTGCCAGGCGCAGCGTTGCCGTACTTGTCCCACACCTTGTTATGGGACCTCCTTTGCTCGGGCCGCGCGGCGCGTGAGACGACTAGCAGCGTACGCCGAATTCTGTGTGGAACCACGTAGATTCCCACTGGGCCTGAGGGCAGCTCCTTTGTGCCCAGCCCCTCTTCTGGCAGCGATTTGGCTCTTTGTCACGCGCACGCTCGTTCGAGAACGGCGACTGGCTCTTTTCAGCACACGAATCCCGCGATTGGCCGGTGCGAGGTGCTTGCTAGGTCGCTCCAGTATGTGCGCTGCAGCGACTCCGGCAACCGCCGAAGGTGGCGCCGGGCAAGAGGGGGGAGGTGGACCCTGGCCGCGAGAACCTTCGGGCCGCGGTACTCGGCCATGTCGAAGTCGACGCAGCGCTTTATCGTTCGGGCAAAAGGTGAATTCTGGCCCAGGCGCTCGCCGAGGCCGAGGGCACGCGCCGTGTCCTCGACGTCGAGTTCCACGCCATCGGGTGATCCTTCTAGGCGGATCGTGAAGTGCCTCAAAAGGCAGGTTGTGGATGGGCCAAGTACGGGAAGCCAGAAGGTCTCCACGTACGTCGATCGAGGGTCGTAGCCGACCTCGTCGATCACAGGGTCGCTCCAAGGCTCGAGCCGAAAGCGAGGTCTCGGGCTTTTGTTCAGATCGTGTTCGCCTAGATGTGGAGTGGGATTCGAGTCGTGGTGGACAGCCATTTAGAGACCTCCTCAAGGCTTGGCTATGCGAAGAGCCAACCTTGAAGCCTGTGGTTCCCACGGAACCTACCTTTCCGCGGGTCGCCGATCGGAACAGACTGTCGCGGTGTTGCGTGCGTCAGATTGCGAGCATGTCGCGCGCTCTTCTACGCGAGGATCGGTTCTCTTATCGGACCCGGGACCACTCCTCGTCGATGAGCTCCGCGGCCAAAGCCCTTACGAACAAGCCAACATCTGTGACGATGCCGAAGGCTTGGTGGCTGCCTCGGTCTGCAAGCTTGGTCACGACGGCCTGGTTGATGTCAACGCAGTAGGTCTCGACTCCGGCCGGAAGGACATTTCCCGTTGCAATCGCATGCAGGGTTGAGGCAAGCATGACCGCGACGGTGACGTCGCCGATCAACTCGCGCATCTTGTCTGCCGCCTTGACGGTGTCGGTCATGACATCGGGTAGCGGTCCGTCGTCGCGAAGTGATCCGGCGAGGAGAAATGGCACCTCAGCGCGCACGCACTCGTACATCACGCCAGCCGAGAGCCATCCGCTGTCGATCGCTTCTTTGATCGAGCCCGCGCGCCGTACCTCGTTGATGGCCCGAAGGTGGTTGGCGTGCCCGTGCTCAGTCGGGGTGCCCTCTTTCACAGATACGCCGAGCGAAGTCCCAAGGACATTGGACTCGATGTCATGGGTTGCAAAACCGTTTCCGGCGAACAAGACGTCCACCCAGCCGTTACGTACCAGCTTGGCAAGATCGGGACCAGCGCCCGTGTGGATGACCGCGGGGCCGGCGACCACGAGAACCTTGCCGCCTAGCGACCGGGTGGCGCGAAGACGCTCGGCGACACGTTCGAGAAGGAGCGATTTTGGCCTCTCCGAGCTCACTTCTGAGGACATGAACTCGAATGGACTCGGTCCGCGCAGGCGCGAGGGCGCCGTAACCTCCACGCCGTCGAGGCCCACGACGACGAGATCTCCCCTATTGACCCTGTGCATGGGAACCGTGCGGACGATGTCGTCATGAACGACGAGGGCACAGTCCATTTCGGGATTCTGGACCTTCAGCTTGCCGCTCGGTGTCAACACATAGGTCGGCAGGTTCGTCGTCGAATAAAAGCCTGCCGGCAGGACTCCGTCGTGTTCACAAGACACAAGGCGCGCGGGCGATGTCAAGACCCTATTGACCCCGAACACGTTCAGGTTCTCCAACAGCCGTTGGAGCGTTTTCACCTCTTCGGCGGAGATCTCCAGGCGGGTTTTGCTCATGTCGGAGTTTGTGCGCCCGACCTGGATGTCGACGATGCGGTAGTCCGCGCCGGCCTCGACGATGGCGTCGAGCACCTTTGCAAGCAGGAGTGAGTCGATTATGTGCCCGGAAAGCTCGACTAGCTCGGTCTCCATTGCCTAGCTCTTGCCCGATGCGCGCTCGTAGTCCTCGATGACCTGAAGCTTTGCAGCCGAGGCCGATCCAGGGTCGAACTCGTAGCCGAGCCACTCCTTAACGAGGCGGTGAGCCGAGACGTCGGCGATGATCCTGGCGCCGAGCGTCATGATCTGGCAGTTGTTCGAGAGTACCGAACGCTCAGCCGAATAGCCGTCGTGCACCACAGCCGCGCGGACCCCGGGCACCTTGTTGGCGGCTATGGACATGCCGATGCCTGTCCCACAGACAAGGATGCCCCGGTCTATCTCACCGAGGGCGACCGCCTGCGCGACGCGGATCGCGACGACGGGATAGGGGCAAGTCGGATCGGCCTCGCCCTCGGAGTAGTCGCGCACCATGGCGAAGTTCGAATCGTTCGCGAGCATCCTCACCAGATAGTTCTTGAGCGGCGCCCCAAGCTCATCGGCCCCGACGCCGAGGCGGATCGCAGAAGCCAGGCTGGGCTCTGTCATGTCTCGCTCTCCGCGATCACCGGAGCCACGGCCTCGAGCACGAGCAGGAGCGAGCGTGCCCCTGGGTCGACAGTCCCGAGGCTCCGCTCGCCCAATACAGCGGAGCGCCCTCGTTTGGCGATCATGTTCGCGGTCGCCTCTGTTGCTTGTCGAGCGACCACGAGCGCCTCTTTCCAAGAAGCTGTCAACGACATGCCTTTCGACACGCACGCATCGAGCGAGGCGATGAAAGGAACGAGGGTATCGAGCATGGTCTTGTCGCCTGGACGAGACTTTCCGAGCCGCTCCAGCTGCGCCTCGGCCTTGCCGAGCGCGGCTACGACCTGTTCTGCGGTGAGCTCACCGTCAGACAGCTCCTTGCCGATCGTCTGGAGGAACACTCCCCAAAGTGCTCCCGACGCGCCTCCTGCCGCGTCGCCGAAGGCGTAGCCGGCCGCGATGATTGAACCTGCGGCCGACTCGGTCGCGTCGGCGCTGGCCGCGACGGCTGCCGTGAACCCTCGTACGATCCCGGAACCGTGGTCACCATCGCCGGCCACCGCGTCGAGCTGGCCTAGCTCGGCCTCGTGGTCCTGGCATGTCCTAAGAGACGCTGCCAGCGCCGTGTTCACCGCCGCGGTACTCATAGAACAGCGCTCCTGAACCCGGGGCTGGCAGCCGGAGCGGCGTAGAGCCTGGCGAGCTCGTCATCGAGCCAGAACAAGGTCAATGAGCAGCCCGCCATGTCGAGCGAGGTAGCTAGCTCTCCGCTCTCGCAGTTCTCGACGCTGAGCCCGGCGCCGTCGAGCAGGTCGGCGACCGCCGCGTAGAGTACGAACAGCTCCTCACCTGAAGTCGAGCCGAGGCCGTTGACGAGAACGGCCACGCGGCCGTCGGCGTCGTCAGGCGCCTCCGAAAGGAGCGGCTCGACGAGAATCCGGGCAAGCTCTGAGGCGTCGGTTCGTGGGATCGTGCGGACGCCGGGCTCACCGTGCAGTCCGAGGCCGAGTTCCATCTCGTCCGGGGCGACGCTGAACATGGGAGCCGTGGCGCCGGGCAGCGTGCAGCCCGCGAATGCCACTCCCATTGTCTTTGTCCTCTCGTTGGTCCGCCTTCCGAGCTCGGCCACCTCCTCGAGACCGGCGCCGGACCAAGAGGCGGCCCCCAGCACCTTGAAAACACAGAAGTCTCCTGCGATCCCGCGGCGTTCCGAGGCGCGCTCGGGCGGCGCTGAGGCCACGTCGTCTGTGACGAGCACCGTCTTCACGGCTATCCCCTCGTCGCCAAGGCGATCGGCTGCCATGTCGAAGTTCATGACGTCCCCGCTGTAGTTGCCGTATGCGAAGACCACACCGGCGCCCGCCTCGACTGACTTAGCGCACCGGTATACCTGCTCACTCGAGGGGCTTGTGAAGATGTCACCGATGGCCGCGCCGGTCGCGAGCCCAGGCCCGACGAGGCCCGCGAAGGCGGGGTAGTGGCCCGAGCCGCCGCCTATGAGCAGCGCAACCCGTCCCTTGTAGGGTGCCCCGGTTGCTCGAATGCCTGATGCGCCAGTTATGCGTTCCACGAGTTGGGGGTACGCCCTCGTCAGTCCCGATGTGAAGTCGTCCTTGAACGACTTTGCATTGTTAAGAACGTGAGTCATCGATCTCCTCGTCCGGTCATTGTTCAAAGTGCGTTGGCCGAAAGGTCACAGACATCGTCGCTTGAACCTACACCCGCCCGCAACAAGCCGACCCGACCACCCAGAGGGCCTCTCTCGGCTAGAAAGGTCCTCGTGCAGCAAGCCGGCGATTCCGAAGCATCAGCTCCGGTTCTTGAGACCGAACAGCCGCTCGTGACGATCGGCGTCGGTTTGAAGATGTATTTCGGCTACCGTCGCAGCCTCGAATGGTGTGAGCAGGTAAAGGAAATCAGCCTCATGCATCGCGCGGTCGCGAACGGCCTCGTGGAGCTGTTCGTGATCCCTTCGTCACCCGTCTTGTCGGCTGCCAGGGAACTGTTCAGCGGAACCCGGGTCCGCCTGGGAGCTCAGGATCTTCACTGGCATGACTTCGGCCCATTCACTGGTGAAGTGAGCGGCTCAATGCTCGCGGAACTGGGCTGCGACTACGTCGAGGTCGGCCACGCCGAACGCAGGCGCTTGTTCGGCGAGAGCGATGATGTCGTGGCCGCGAAGACAGAGGCCGCGTTGCGCAACGGACTCGTTCCGATCATCTGTATTGGCGAGAACGATCCATGTGATTCTGCACAAGCGCTGGCCATATGCATCGGCCAGTTGGAGTCTGCGCTTGGTAGGCGGCAACCGCGAGAAGGCGCGGATCGCGTGCTCGTCGCCTACGAGCCTATTTGGGCCATTGGCGCAACCGAACCGGCTTCAGCCGAGCACATAGGCGCAGTCTGCGCCGGGCTGAAAGGCGTGCTTGCAAACAAGCCGGGGATCGATTCGAGCACCATTTACGGGGGCAGTGCCGGGCCAGGTCTGCTGGCTTCGCTTCGCGGCCGCGTCGACGGGCTCTTTCTTGGCCGATCCGCGCATGACCCGGCGGCCCTCGACGCTGTTCTCTCTGAGGCGCTATGGCTTTGCGACGGACCGGCCTAGGCGCATCCAAGAGACAGCGGATAGGCCTGCGCCGAGAAAACGTAGGCGCGCGGGTGGGTTCGACTCACGACTGAGAGTTGGAACCTGAGACCGTGTTCAGTCCCGCGACGACCGGCCCGGTTCATCGTCGGTGATTCTTGCGAGCCAGCTGGAGACTGTTTGCTGATCAGCCCTCGGGCCCCGGTGGCGGTCTTCGGCCCGTCTCCTCGTCGAGTCCCAAGGACCGTAAGTGACCAGTGACAGTTGTTTTGGCTCTCTCGTGAGCAGCCGCGTGCCCGGTAAGAACGAGCACAAATGGCTCCTTGTCGAGGGCGTACAGCAAAACATTGTTCTTGGCGGTGACCGATGCGGTCCGCGGCGACTCCCTTATGAGCGCGATCTCGCCGAAGCCCTGGCCACGACCGATCGTCGCGACCTCAATTCCGTCACGACTTACCTCGAGGGTTCCGTCAGCAATCAGGTAATAGCGGTCGCCAGGATCGCCTTGCCGTATCACGACCTCCCCCGGGCCTGCTCGCACGGGGACCAATTGGTGGGCAACGCCTTCGAGAACAGGGCCTTTGAGGCAAGAGAAGATCGGGACCGAGCGGAGCAATTCGATCTGCACGTGCGGGACCGGCGCCGCATGGTCAACGGCGAGGAGCCGACGAGACGCCGCGAGCACGACGAAGGCACCTGCGAGGCCCGGTATCCAGAAGGCGCCTCGGTCACCACCGGCCGCAAATGCGGCACGGACTATGACGACCCCGAGGGCGAGGCCAGTGTCCATGAGGGACTCGAGGATCGAAAAGGCGCTCGCAAGGGATTCGGGTGGAGCCGCGCGTTGCAGCAAGGTGCGGCCCGTCACGTCGAAGAGCCCTCCGGCGAAGCCGACAGCGCCGAGCAAGACGAAGGCAAGCAACACGATCTGGTTGAACCCGAGGGAGGCAAGCAGAAGGTTCACGCAGAGAAGCGAGACGATGATCGTGCCGCCGAGTTTCGTCCTGCCGATGAGGCCGAATGTGGCGAAACCGGCCAGCAAGCCACCCGCCCCGAGCATGGCTGTCATGTATCCGGCCCCGCCTTGTCCGATGTGCAGGATGCTGAGGGCGAGGATCACCATCAAAAAGTCAGTCGCGCCCGCAATCACCTGGTAGGAACCTTGGATGCCGAGCAAGAGTCGTAAGGCCGGATCCCGGGCGACGACTGAGATACTGGCGCGGAACTCACTTGAGTAATCGTCGCTTGCCAGGTTCTTTCCTATCTTGTACGTAGGTGCCACCAGCAGCGCTCCTACGAAGGACATGAGCGCCGTTCCGGCAATGGCGAGCGCAGGTCCATGCAATGCCATCAATGCCCCACCGAGCGCCGGTGCGATCAGCTTCCACGCACTCTCGCTCCAACCTGCGAGCACGTTGGACGCCGTCAGCTCCTCGGGCGTGCGCACTATCGCCGGCACGAGCGCGGCCTGGGCGGGCCGGCCGAGAGTGATGGCGATGGAGACGAACATCGCGGTGACAAAGACGCTCCACCGTGGAGCACCGAGGGCGATCTGCGCGCAGGCGGCGATTAAGAAGGCCGTGAGTGCGACGTAGCCGGCGAAAAGGACCCGACCCGAGCCGTAGCGACCAGTCAGCATCCCGAGGAGGGGGGATAGCACAGCCGTAGGCACTACCTGGACAAGGGCTATCGTCATCCCTGCCGACGCCCCACCGTGGGTGTAGCCGTAGACCAAAAAGGCCACCCAGACCGCCCACTCTGCACCGACGAACAGCCCGTAGGCGATCTCGACGCGCCGCAGCGCGCGATTGCGCAACGCCAAGGAGATGACCGCTCTGTTCCTGGCGAACGCCTCGCTCACCGGATTGGACCTCGCGCGCGCCGTTTAGGGAGCGATTCGAGCGGTTCGTGGAGGCCTTTGCTCAAAGCGCCCGGCGGATTCCGACCTCGTCCAGGTGATCGTGCAGGTCGAGTGGGTCATCGTAGACCCGGTAGGCGCCGGCGCGTTCGAGCTCCTCTCGGCCGTAGCCGCCCGATAGCAACCCGACGCCGAGCGATCCCGCGCGCCGTGCCGCCAACAGGTCCCAGACGCTGTCGCCGACGACCATGCTCTGACGCAGATCGACGCCGAGGAGCTCAGCGGCCTTTATGAACAGGTCGGGATCAGGCTTGGCGTGTTGAACTTGCTCGCTCGTGACGACGACGACGTCTTTAGGTACTCCGAGCATCTCGAGCGCGGGCGCGGCGTTTGCAGCTCGGCTGCTCGTGGCGATGGCCCAGGCGACACCGTCGGATATCAACGCTTCGATCAGCTCGAGCGATCCGGGCAGGGGCCGGACGCTCAGGCGCTCTTCGGCATAGGCGAGCGAGTAGCACTTGCGGATTTCGGCGACGAGCTCAGAATCGAGTTCGCGATTTGTCTCGCGGACTAGGGCGTTGATGAGAAGGTCACCGCTCATGCCGATCCGGCGGTGGATCTTCCAGACCGACAGCTGGATACCGCAGTCTTCGAGTGCCCGTCGCCACGCCACGACCTGTTGGTAAACGCTGTCTACCAGTGTCCCGTCGAGGTCGAGAATTACCCCGCCCGCGTTCTCCCTGCCTAGTGTCAGAGTGCTCATCGCCATATCTTGCCTGGCGCGGTCGGAATTTGCGTCGCTTAATGTTGGGGTCCGACGCTGGAGGACGAAGTGACGATTGCGGATCTGAAACGAGCCGTGCTGGAGGCCAACCTCGAGCTAGTCGAGCGCGGGCTCGTTTTCGACACCTTCGGAAACGCGAGTGGCCTCGAACGCGATCTCGGGCTGGTTGTGATCAAGCCCAGCGGAGTGCCCTACGGAAAGCTCTCGGCTGAGAACATGGCGGTTGTCGCGCTCGGCTCCGGCGACCACCTCGATGGCTTAAAGCCGTCCTCCGATACCCCGACCCATCTCGAGATCTATCGGTCCTTTCCAAGTGCCGGAGGGGTCGTGCACACGCATTCGACCTGCGCCACGGCTTGGGCACAGGCGCACCGCTCGATTCCGTGTTTGGGAACGACGCATGCCGACTACTTCTGGGGCGCGGTGCCATGTAGCCGGGACCTGACCGCCGAGGAGATCGCCGGTGCCTACGAAAAGGAAACAGGGCGCGTGATCGTCGAGACGTTCGCAAAGCTCGACTCCGAGCATGTGCCTGCAGTGCTCGTCGCTTCCCATGGCGTGTTCACCTGGGGCGCGGATGCCTCGAAGGCGGTTTTGAACGCGGCCGTCGTCGAGGAGGTAGCCCGAATGGCACAGATCTCGCTCGGCCTGGAACCTTCGCTAGGCGCGATCGCCTCCGAGCTTCTCGACCGCCACTTTTTGCGCAAGCATGGCAGCGGCGCCTATTACGGCCAGGCGGAAGGTCCAAAAGAACCCGTAAAGAGCGCGCCGGTGGCACCGGAGCAAGGCAGGCTCGGCTTCTTGTGACGCCGGTCGAGTTCGACTTCGCCACCGCGGGACGCGTCCTCTTCGGCCCGGGAAGGGCAGCCGAACTCCCGTCGCTCGCCAAGAGGTTCGGATCGCGGGCGCTGGTTTGTACCGGTGCTGAACCTGGACGTCACAGCGCCATTTTCGAGACGCTCGGAGTTCCGTTCTCGACCTTTGCGGTGCGGGGGGAGCCGACTGTGGAAACCGCGCGCTCGAGCGCCGCGTTCGCGCGCGCTGAAGGCGTCGACCTCGTGGTCGCACTGGGCGGCGGAAGTGTCGTTGACCTCGGCAAAGCTGTGGCGATGCTCCTGGGCAACGGTGGTGATCCGCTCGATTACCTTGAGGTGATCGGGGCTGGGCACATTGTCGGTCGGCCCTCCGTGCCGCTAATCGCCGTACCGACCACAGCTGGAACTGGCTCGGAAGTGACATCGAACGCAGTTCTTGCTTCCCCTGCCGATGGCTGCAAGGCGAGCCTGCGCAGTCCTTTCATGCTCCCCACGGTTGCGGTCATCGACCCGCTCCTCACGCTGAGCTGCCCGCCGGGCGTTACGGCTTCGAGCGGACTTGACGCGCTGACCCAGTGCCTCGAGCCCTTCGTTTCCGTGCGGGCCAACCCGATGACCGACGCGCTCGCCCGCGAGGGGCTGCGCCGTGCTGCGACGGGCCTGCGCCCGAGCTACGCCGATGGAAGCAACGTGATCGCACGAACTGATATGGCTCTGTGCGCTCTGATCGGCGGACTGGCATTGGCGAACTCGAAACTTGGGGCCGTGCACGGGCTCGCAGGTGTGATCGGTGGAACAGTGGAGGTGCCCCATGGTGCCGCCTGCGCCGCGCTGCTCGTTGCCACGATCGAGGCCAACGTGACGGCTCTACGCGCTCGAGATCCTGGTAATCAGGCGTTGTCCAAGTACCAGATGGCTGCGCAGCTGCTCACCGGGCGTGACGACGCTGCCATCGAGGACGGCACCGCCTGGATCGCAGAGACCGTAGATCTTCTCGCAATAGGCAGGCTCTCGCGCTACGGGCTCACGCCCGAGCACGCAGGCGAGATCGTGGCCAAGGCCCGCCAGGCGAGCAGCACGAAGGGCAACCCGATCGAGCTTCGCGCCGATGAGTTGCACGCGGTGCTGGCGGCGGCGACTTGAACGCAGCCTCGCCGGCTGTCGAGATCTCTCTCGTACCCGCCTAATTCATCGCCGACTGTCACGGGAGGCTCGATACCTGGACTCTGCGGCAGCGCGAGGAAGGTGACGGTCGTCTTGAGCGCCTCTCCGAGGCGGCGCTCCATAGCCTTGTGCTCCGACTGTAAACATCAGTGAGCCGACTGGCCAGGTACGCCTGAGCCCGGCCCAGTGCTGCAGTTTTAACAGGGAAGATCGATGAGTCCGTTGTGGCCCGGACCCCGAGGGAAGACAGGCCAGAGGTCGACTACGAGACCGTCAGCTATGACGTAGTAGTTGTCGTACATGTTCACCGTCGCTGGCGCGTAGCCCGGGACGAGACGTACCCACGCGCCCACTGGCAAGTCGGGTTCCGGGTCGGGGGCCGCCGAGGGAGCGACAACGAAGATGCCGTGCTCCTCGTCGAAGCGAAGCACCTCGAGGTCGGCACCCACGAGCGAGGGGCCACCGCCGACGCCGATCGACTTGTTACCGGCATCGACGATCAAGCGATTCGGCGGCCGGCTGATCACCGTTGTGGCGACCGTCAAAGCGTGCTCGAATCCTCCTGGCACGCGGCGGCCGTGGAAGTTGTCCATGACGACGTAGGTACCCGCCTGGATCTCGGTGACTCCCGGCCGCTCGGCGGTGAGCTTCCAGCTGACCGTTCCACCCGCCGAGCGGATCGGACAAGGTATGCCGAGCGACTCGATGCTCTCGGCGATCTGCAAGAACATGTCCATCGCCGCGCGTTGCTTGACGATCAATAGCTGAGGGTCGAATTCGAGAGAGCAGTGACCTTCGTAGCCGGTGATTCCGTCCAGATGGAGGTGGGGGAGCGAGGACACATCCTTCGCGAGTGCAACGGCCTCATCCCCGGCGTCGACCCCGGCGCGGTCCATACCGGTATCCACCTCGATCATCACCCCGAGCTGTGAGCCCGCCGCGCCTGCCGCCGCTGAAAGCGTCACGGCGTTAGCCCGTTGATCCACGGCTACGAGCACATTGTGCTCGCGGGCGAGCTCCGCGAGGACGCGGATCTTCTCCGGGTGCGCGACCGTGTTGACGACGAAGAGATTGTCCAAACCGGCCCACGCTAAGGCGACCGCCTCCCAGACCGTTGCCACCGAGAGCCCGATGGCTCCGGCAGCTACTTGCCTGGCGGCCAGCTCGGCCGACTTGTGGACCTTGATGTGGGGTCGGATCTCAGCAGGCATTTGCTTGAGGGCAGTAGCCATACGGGCGATGTTGCGCTCAGCTGCGGCCAGGTCGAGGAGCAGGGCTGGAGTCGGTACCTCTTCGACGTGCCGGCCGATCATGCCGCCGTACAACTCTTTGACCAACGCCTGTCGGCGCTCGAGCGGGCTCTGTCTCTCGCGCGAACCGATCGTCATTTGCCCTCCTTGAGTGGGCTCGATGTGAACGGGCCGGCTCAGAGCTCAGCGTTAACTATGAAGCCCGCGTCGGCCAGCAATGTGGCGCTCGTGACGTAGCTCGCGTCCTCGCTCAACAAGAATGCGATTACACCTGCCATCTCGGATGGGTCACCGATGCGATGCAGGGCAATCCGGTCAACGTAGTACTTCACGATGTCCGCGTCATCCATCATCGACGCGCTCATGTTCGTGAGGATTGCTCCCGGCTCGACGCAGTTGACCCGTATTCCATGTCCACCAACCGCGCTGCCGAGCGCCTTTGCGAGCATCGACACGCCAGCCTTGGTGGCACAGTAGGCGGTCTGGTAGGGCGCGCCGACGTGCGCAGATATGGAGCTGACGCATACGACGGCCCCGCCATGGCCTTCGGCGATCATCTGCTTGCACGCCTCGGTCGTGACCACCCAGGTCCCGCGCAGGTTGGTGTTGCAGATGAGGTCCCACTGCTCGGGGGTGGTCTCGTTCCAGGGTACGGATGGGTTGATGGCGGCGTTCGACACCAAATAGTCGAGGTGTCCGCCGCGCTGGGCAACCTCTTGGACCATTTCGATGATCTGCTGGGGGTCACTCATGTCCGCGATGACCGGGAAACCCTCGCCCCCGGCCTCTTTGATCTCGCGCAACGTCGTCGAAGGGTCACCAGTAGGCCTTTGGTTTACGGCGACCAAAGCGCCCTCTGCGGCGATCCGGACCGCGGCTGCGCGCCCGATCCCGTTCGTGGCTCCCGTGACTAGGGCAACCTTGCCCTCGAATCGCTTCATGCCCGCTCCTTCCTTGTGACAGCACTGGTCATGACACAAACTTGCCTGATTGCTTGGCGACGGCTTCGAGCATGAAACGAGCGTTGTCCAATGGGGCGACGCCATCGTAGATGGCGCTGCCACTGACAATGAGGTTCGCCCCGAGAGTTGCAACGTGCTCGATATTCGCCTTTGTGATACCACCGTCGACCTCGAGGAGGATCTCGCGGTCACCGATCATCTTGCGCACTGCAGCAAGGCGTCTTTCTGTGCTCGGGAGGAACTTCTGGCCCCCCCAGCCCGGATTGATCGCAAGTAGGAAGATGAGCTCGAGCTCGTCCAACAGTGGCTCTAGGACCTCTAGAGGAGTGCCAGGGTTGAGGGCGATGCCACGAATGACGCCACTACCGCCAAGGGATTGGAGGACCCGATGGGGGTGCCTGGTCGACTCGACGTGACAGGTGATGATGCTCGCGCCGGCCTCGACGAACGACTGCACCTTGGTGAGGGGATCATCGATCATCAGGTGGCAGTCCTTGACGAAGCTGTCAGGGATCGCCTTGACGATAGGGGGGCCAACTGTGAACTGAGGGCAGAACACGCCGTCCATAACGTCGACGTGCACCACGTTCGCGCCGGCCTGCTCGAGGACCGCCAGCTCCTGACCGAGCCGCAACAGGTCCGCCGTGAGCATTCCGACGCTGATCGTGGGTCCACCGTCCAGCAGTTGCCGGACGGTGGCCTTCACCGCTCAGCCCGCGCAAGCTCGAGGGAGAGCTCCTTGTAGGCCTCGAAGGCGTCTTCGGGCTTCATGGCCTCGTGGACGACCTTGCCGACAGCTTGGATCATGGCGACAGGCGAGGCCGACTGGAAGATGTTGCGTCCCATGTCCACCCCGGCGGCGCCTTCTTGGATGGCGCGGTAGGCCATCGTGAGTGCGTCCAGCTCGGGAAGCTTCTTGCCGCCTGCCATTACGACGGGCACAGGGCAGCCTGCGGTGACATGTTCGAAGCCTGTCTCGCAGTAGTAGGTCTTCACGATCTGTGCTCCGAGCTCGGCACAGATACGGCTTGCAAGGCAGAGATAGCGCTCGTCGCGGACGAGGTCCTTGCCGACGGCGGTGACGCCTAGCACCGGGATGCCCACGCGATAGCCAGCGTCGACGAGCTTGGTCAGGTTCGCGATCGACTGGGTTTCGAACTCGCCCCCGATGAAAGCTTGCACGGCGACCGCATGCACATTCAGACGGGCAGCATCATCGAGGTCGAGCGCGGTGTTCTCGTTGGAGAGCTCTTTCAAGATGCTCGGGCCGCCGCTCGCGCGGATGACAACGCCACCGCGGTGGGTTGGGGGGATCGTCGAGCGCAGGATGCCGCGCGTGCACATGAGGGCGTCGGCGTAGGGAGCCAAAGGCAGGATCGTGACGTCGACTCGCTCCAGACCAGTCGTCGGGCCCTGGAAGTAGCCGTGATCGATGGCGAGCATGACGGTGTGACCGGAGTCGGGGCGGAAGATCCGCGAAAGGCGGTTCTTCATCCCCCAGTCGTAGCTAGCCGAGCCCTTCAAGAAGAAGCCCTGGTCGGGTGCCGGTACGTTCTCGAAGAAATTCTTATCGGTTCTTGCGTCAGCTTCAGGCATGTTGGTCTCCTATTCCGGTATAGATCAGGTCCCGGCCGCACGCCACAGCGGGCGCACGAGGCCGGATTCGGCGAGCTCCATCGAGGCGCGGTAGATCTTGAGCCAGTCCTCAGCGAGCCTG
>JBEKVJ010000060.1:0-22063 GCA_049514105.1 Acidimicrobiales bacterium | reverse complement strand
CCTGGCTGCAGGCCAATGCGGATTTTGCGCAGGCTCTCGCACCTCCGGAGGGCAATGGTTTGAAAGCCTGGGTGAAACGGCTAGTGCACCGAGGCGTCATCGCCGTGCTGAACCCCTATCTCGTCAAGGTCCAAGACAGCATCGCGGTCACGGTCCGAGCACTTGAGGCAGTGGCCCGCCGTGTCGACGAACAGGGGGCGGGTCAGCTGCGCGCTGTCGAGGCGGTGCGGTCAGATCTCGTTGACTTCGCGACCCAGATAGAGGAACGACTCGGCGAGTGAGACGAATCGTCGTTGTCACCGCACGCTGGGGAAGCTCACACGGCGAATCGGGCGCAGTGGTGCGCCTGCTCGCGGGAGCCCTATCTGCGCGCGCCCGGGTGGAGGTCGTCTCCCTTGGCACCTGCGGAACCGCTGCGAGAGGACCGGGGGGGGTGCAAACGCGTCGTGACAGCGTGTTTGTCCTGCACGAGGTCGTCGCGAGCAGGGCCGATCGGCTGCACGCGGGACTAGTCCGGGCCGCTCTCGCTCTCGGAGGCAGGCGCCAGCTGCCCGAGATCGCCGGCGCGCGCCTCGCCGAGCTGGGCGGAGGGCTGGCCCCGCAAGCAGTCGATCTCATCGCCACGCTCGAGCCGGACGCGGTGCTGCTCGCAGGACCCGAGACATGGTGGCTCCCCGAAGCCCTCGGCCCGCTCCGCCCCGGCGTGAGGGTATGTTCAGTGCCCCTCCTCGGCGGGGACGCTCTCGGGGGCCTTGCTCATCTCGGGCCACTTCTTGCCGGAGTCGATGCCGTGGGAGTGCTGTCACGCGCCGAAGGCCGTCAGGTGCTCGGCCGGATCGACGGCGCGTGGCTGTCGCGCTCCGCACCGGTCGAGGTCACCGATATCGACGTCGCCTTTTCCGTCAACCGCCCCGCGGCCGATCAATTGATGGTCGGGATGTCGCACTTCGGCCGTTTCGTCGTGCTTCTGACCGGATTCCCGGAGGGAAGCCCAGCAGCTGGGCGTTGCCCCGGTCACGATTACGTGCGACGTTGGCTCGGTCCGATCGCCGTCGCAGAAGTCGCCCTTGACCGGTGGCTCATCTCGGATCTGGAAAAGGCCCGCGAAGTCCCGGTTGGACCGTCCCGACCCAACCTATGGAAGCTGCTACGCCATGCCGAGGTCTGCTTGGATCTCCGTCCGCAGGGGACAGTGGGCCGCGAGACCATCGAATCGCTGATGCTGGGCACGCCTGTCGTCGTGCCTGAGGGCACCGTCGCCTCCGAAATCGCGGAGAGCTCGAACGGCGGCCTGTGGTACCGGGACTTCCGGGAGCTTTTCGAGGCCACCAAAGCGATCCTCGACGACACGGCGCTCAGGGACCGACTTTCCGAGCAAGGTCGCGAGTGGACGACCGAGGTGCACGGGAACCATCAGCGCTTCTGTGATCAGGTTGAGCGCTTCGCATTCGGGTGAACCGAGCAGCCTCAACAGCGCTAGCGTCATGATCGTGCTCTGTTGCAGGAGAGCCCCCAAGTGAGGCGACTGGTCGAAGCCCTCGACAAGGGGTGGATCGCTGCGTTGTGCGGCCTGCTGGCGCCTCTCGCGGTCGCGGCGATATTGGTCCCGTTCCGCACCAACTTCGCCTTGCCGGCTTCCGCCCTCGTGCTCGTGCTGGTCGTGGTCGCAGTCGGGTCGTTCGGGAGCCGCTTCGCCGGCCTCGTCGCCGCCTTGTCGGCGGCAGCTTGGTTCGACTTCTTCCTCACCAAGCCCTACGAGACGTTAAACATCACCTACCGGCCGGACCTGCAGACCGAGATCAGCCTGCTCGTAGTGGGCCTGGCTGTGACCGAGATCGCGGCCCGGAGCCGCGCGAATCGCGAGGAGGCCTCAGAGGAGGCCGACCACATCGCCCTCATCCACGATTTCACCGAGCTTGTGGCCGCGGGCGAAGCGGCCGATGTCGTCCTCGCCCACGCCGTGCTCGAACTGAGGTCGCTTCTCAAATTGAAGGACTGCCGCTTCGAGACCCAGATGTCGGACCGGCACCCGGCGCGCATCGAACACTCAGGCGTGGTAGCCCTCGGCGGCCTGCGTTGGGGGGCTCACCGAAGTGGCCTGCCGGGTCGGGAGGTCGAGATGATCGTCGAGTACCGGGGCAAGACCTTCGGGCGTTTTGTAATGGTCCCGACTCCTGGTACACCGGTGTCTCCCGACCGCCTCCTCGTGGCGGCGTTCATCGCCGACCAGGTGGGCGCGGCCCTCGCTGTCCAGGCCAAGACCGCCTAGGCGCCAGGGTCGCGACCGGCAACGCTGGCGGCTCAGCCGCTAAGCAGCTCGGCGACCACTCCGTCGAGCAGGTCGGACTCCGAGACCGTCAAGGCGTCAAATCCGAGCACGCACATCGACTCGGCCAGTACCGCCGTGCCCCCGATGAGGACATCTGCCCTCTCGGCCTCGAGTGCCGGCCGGCTCAGTCGAGCTGCCAGGCTCACAGCGGCGAGCTCGTTGAGGAGCCGCTCGATCACCGACAAGGCGAGGCAGGCGTGGTGGACACGACTCCGGTCGTAGCTGACGATTCCCTGGTCGAGGCGCGTGAGAGCGCTGACGGTGCCGGCGACGCCGATGAGCCGGGCCGCACCGTCGAGCCCCGGCTCGTCCCCCAGCGCCTGGACCACGAGCTGGCGGACATAGGCCCGGGCCGCCTCCAGCTCTTCTGCCAGCGGAGGGTCGTGCCCCAAGAACCGCTCACTCACACGCACGCAGCCCATCTCCAAGGAGGCGGCCTGGAGGCCGGGCGACCCGCCTCCGACAAGCTCCGTCGAGCCACCTCCGACGTCAATTACGAGGTACGGCCCGGCCGTCGGGTCGAGCTCGGAGGTCGCCCCTTTATAGGTGAGGCGAGCCTCCTCTTCACCATCGAGAACCTCTGGGACCACACCGATGATCTCGGTCACGCGACGGGCGAACTCGACGGCGTTTTCAGCGTCGCGCGCGGCCGAGGTCGCGGTCGCCCGGGCGCGGACCACACCGAGGCCACCCATCACACTGGCGAACTCGGCGAGAACCTCTGTCGTCCTCCCCATCGCCTCCTCGCCGAGGCGGCCGGTGCGGTCCACCCCCTCGCCAAGACGTGTTATCCGCATCAAGCGCTCCAAGGGCTGGCCCGTCGCGTCGACAACGAGAAGGCGCGTGGAGTTCGTGCCCAAGTCGACAGCTGCGAAGGCTCCTCCGAGGTTCACGACGCGCCCCTAAAGCCTCTCCGGAGAGCCCGGTCTTGCGACTCTGCGCGCTGGTAGTCGGATGGATCAAGACCGAGCTGTTCGAAGGTCCATCGCCCCACCGGATCGGGACCACCCGCGAGATACCAGGCGAGATGGGCATGTAGGCATTTCACCCCGCGACGGGTCCCGCCCACACCACCGGCCGGTTGCGGGCCCGTGTGCTCAGCCGGCATAGCCGCGTCACGAAGGGCCCGGTAGAGCTTGTGCGCTGCCTCGAGCTCTGTTGGATCGACGACAGCCTCCGCGGCACGCACGCCGCCGGTGGACTCCAGGCGACTGACCATGTCGCGCTCTAAGCGCCCGACGAGCCAGTACCGAGTCGGCATGGGCGTGCCGTCGTCGAGCAAGGGCGAATTCAATATGACGACCGGGCCGCCCGTGGCATCACGAACGACGACCTCGAAGGCCCCGAGAGGCGATCTCCCCAGCAGCGCGGCGACCGTCTCCCAGTCGCCTTGGCTCACCGCCGGCGGCGCCGCAGGGAGAAAACGACGATGCGCGCGATAAGGAGAAGTCCGGCCACGGTCAAATACGGCGAAAGACGCCTGAACAGCGATTGGCTCTTCTCCTCACGTGAGCTGGTCGGCACCCAGGGCCCGGGGTATTCGGAGGCGACAGACTCCTCCTCGGCGCGCGTCTTTGACTCGGCGACCTCGCCCTCGAGCTCGGATTCGTACGATGCAACGTCGGCCTCGATCTCCGACTCGATCTCGGCCTCGATCTCCGACTCGTCTTTGGGCTTGGCTTTTGCGGGCTGCGCGGCCGGCTCTCGCGTCTCGGCCGGTGTCTCGCTTTCGGCGCTCTGGGCGCCACCTTCGGATTGGTCGTTCAACTCCATCGGCGCAAGTCCTCCTGAGTGTCGATGTCGGCCGTGATGCCCTCGCACGCTACCTCCGTGACGAGCTCGGGGCGACGGTTGGCGAGGGACCGGGCACCCTCATCACCGCTGATCGGCAGCAGCGACCAGATTTCGGCATCAAGCCTCACCGGGTGACCGCGACGGCCGTAGTAGGTCGCAAAGACGATCGGGCCGCCTCGCGCCGAGGCGACGGTCCGCCAGGCTTCGGCCGTTAACCCGGGCAAATCGCCGAGACCTACGACCGCGGACAAATGTCCCCGGCGGGCGCACCAGTCAATGGCGACGCGCAATGAGGTGGCCTGGCCAGCGGCCCAGTCGTCGTTGCGCAACAGCGTCGCGCTCTCGGGCACCACTTCGCTCAGCTCGGCGGCGCCGCAGACAACGATCAGCTCGTCGAGCTCAGCTTCGATGGCGGGCGCAATCGCCCACTTGATGAGGGGCTTGCCGCGCGCATTTGCGAGAAGCTTGGCGCCCGGGCTGGAATCGGGTTGGTCACCGTTGAAGCGAGTCCCAGCGCCGGCGGCGAGGATCACTGCAGCTACGGACACCCCTAGGAGCGTAACCGCCTACGCCGAGCTGCGAGAGAGGCCGCAGGCAACTGTCTTCCAGGCGCGAGTCTCCGGTTCGGGCCGCATAGGCGTCGATGGCACCCTGCAACTGCGCAGCTCGCAGGTCAGCTTGCCCCTCTCTCGGTCCGTGCTCTGCAGCAAACTCGCAAGATCAGGCGTCTGGATTCTCGCGCGACGGCACGAGGCCGAGGGCGGCGTCGAGGAAAGCAAGCACGTCGGTACGCTCAGCGATCGCCTTCGCGGTGGGCTTGCCCGCGCCGTGCCCGGCAGATGTCTCGATCCTGATGAGGATCGGAGCCGTCGATCCGACCTCCTGGGCCGCCTGGAGCGCGGCCGCGAACTTGAACGAGTGACCTGGCACGACGCGATCGTCGTGATCACCAGTCAAGACCAGCGTAGGCGGGTAAGACCTCCCCTGCTGCACGTTGTGGAGAGGTGAGTACGCCCGGACCCACCGGTACTGAACAGGGTCGTCCGGGTCGCCGAAGTCGCTCTTCCAGGCCCATCCGATCGTGAAGCGGTGAAAGCGAAGCATGTCGAGCACGCCGACTTCAGGCACGGCCGCGCCAAAAAGCTCCGGGTGCTGAGTGAGACACGCGCCCACGAGCAGTCCGCCATTCGACGCGCCATTTATGGCGATGCGCGAAGCGCGAGACCACCCTGAGCTCTCGAGCCAGCGGGCACAGTCGCAGAAGTCGTCGAACACCCGCTGCTTATTCGCCAGCCGCCCTGCGTCATGCCAGGCCTTGCCGTATTCGCCGCCGCCGCGCAGCACCGCCACTGCTAACAAACCACCCCGTTCGACGAACACCGCTTGGCTTGTGGAGAACCCAGGTGTGATAGCGACGTCGAAGCCGCCGTAGCCGACGAGCAGCACGGGAACCTCTCCGGTGGGCTCCACATCCCGCCGCCGTGTCACAAAAAGAGGGATAGAGGCCCCGTCGTCAGCTGTCACGAAGACCTGCTCGCTCACGAACTGGGCGGGATCGATCGATGTCGCGGAGCCTCGAACGAGTCGTGTCACCCCCGACTCGACGTCATGCTCCCAGAGCGAGCCCGGGTCGACGAAGGACGAGAGCTCGAAGTACACCGTGCTTCGCTCCGAGCGGCCCTCGAGACCCGATGTGTGCTGGTCTGGCGTAACCGAGACGATGGCGGGCAGTGCCAGGTCGCGCAGGTGTGAGCCGTCCCGTCTCACGACCGACAGACGCGAGCAGGCGTGCTCGAGATGGTGGCAGACGAAGACACCGCCGCAGTGAACGACATCCTCAAGCAGGGCGTCGTGCTCAGGCACGACTTCGCTCCAATGCTCCTTGCCCGGCCGGTCGAGTTCGACTGCGACGAGGCGTCGGCGTTCCGCCGCATCATCAGTGAGGACATAGAACGTCGTGTTGAGGTTGCCGACGATTCTTGCCGTACAGGAGAAGTCGCTCGTGAGCGGGCGGAAATGCCGGTCGGGGGCCTCGAGGTCGAGCACTGACACCATGGCCTCTAGCGCGGTGCCATGGCGGACCGAGAGGATCAGGAAACGACCGTCCTCGCTTACGGCCGCCTCGGGTATCTCCTCGGGCCGCCCGGGCTCGAACACGAGCTCGTCCTCGCTTTGGTTCGTCCCGAGGCGATGGAACAGGACTCTAAGCGAACCGATCTCCTCCACGTACTCGGTGCCAAGCTTGGGCGGCGTCGGGGCGTTGTAGTAGAAGCCGGAGCCGTCTTTGGCCCATGCGGCCAGGCAGAACTTCGACCAGCTGACAATGTCCTCGCGGTCCTCGCCGCTCGCAACGTCGCGCACCTGCCAGGTCATCCAGTCTGAGCCGGCGCGGCTGGTCGCATAGGCCAGCAGTGACCCGTCATCACTCACGGCGACACCGGTGACCGCGACCGTGCCATCGCCAGCGAGCTCGTTGGGGTCGAGCAGCACGCGCCCGTGGGCTCGTGCCGAGTCCATCGCGTAGAGCACCGACTGGTTCTGCAAGCCAGAGTTGCGGAACTGGAACCAGATCCCGCCGCGCTCGAAGGGCACGCCGTAACGTGGGAAGTCCCAGACATCTTTAAGGCGCGTGCGAATCTGCTCGCGCGTTGGAACGCGAGCGAGCCAGGCTTCGGTGGCCGCGTTCTGCTCAATGACCCAGCGGAGTGTCTCTGGGTCGTTCGAGTCCTCCAGCCAGCGGTAGTGGTCGACGACCAGCTCGCCGTGGTAGTCGTCGAACTGGTCGAGTTTCCGAGTGAGGACGGGGTGAGGTCCTTTAGCCATCCCGACGACGGTAGCGCCGCGTGGGAGGTACCCGTCTGGCAAGGCCCCGTCGACGCTGGCAACTCTGGCCGGCGGAGCGTGCTATGCCTGACCGAGCTCTCGATCGAGCCCATCGCCAAGAGCTGTCTTGACGAAAAGGCCATAGCGAAGGACGTGGTGTGTCGGGCCTATTGGAATTTCAGGTTCCTACTGTCGACGACATCCGGGCCAACAGGGCCCGGCTCGGCGATCTGGTGACCACCACACCGGTCCGGCTCGTGCGCGACGATGCCCTCGGTGCGATCGTCGGAGAAGCGACACGCGTCTGGCTAAAAGAGGAGCTCTTCCAGCGCACCGGAAGCTTCAAACCGCGTGGTGCGCTCTCTGTGATGCTTGATCTGGACGCCGCCTCTCTCGCAAAAGGGGTCACCGGGGTGTCGGCCGGCAACCACGCCATTTCTCTTGCTTACTCGGCGCGCATCTTGGGCACGACAGCCAAGGTCGTGATGCCGGTGACGGCGGACCCCTACCGTGTCAGGCTCTGTGAGGACTTCGGCGGCGTCATCGAGTTCGCCGCGAACGTCCACGAAGCCTTCGACCGTGCAAACGAGATCGCTGCGGCCGAAGGACGGAGTTTCGTACACCCCTTCGAAGGCCCCAAGACGGCACTCGGTACGGCCTCTATCGGCACAGAGCTCGTCGAGCAGGTGCAAAGGGCCGGGGGATCCCTTGACGCCGTGATCGTCGCTGTCGGCGGTGGCGGGTTGTCCGGCGGGGTGGCGTGCGCCGTCAAACAGATGCTCCCGACCACACTCGTTTATGCAGTCGAACCAGAAGGAGCCGACACCTTGAGCCGGAGCATTGCGACAGGCTCGCCCATGGGCATCGAAGCCGTCCGAACCATCGCCGACTCCCTCGGAGCGCCACGATGCGAGCCCTACTCGTTCGAGCTGAACCGCCGTTTCGTCGACGAGGTTGTACTGGTGACAGACGAGCAGATCCGCGAGGCGATGCGTGTGCTCTTCGGCTCGGCAAAGCTGGTCAGCGAGCCTGCCGGAGCCGCCGCACTTTCAGCGCTCATGTACCCGCTTCGCAACCGGCTGGACGCAATGAGCGTAGGCATTGTCGTGTGCGGTGCCAACATCGACCCTGAGAGTTTCGCCAGATTCATCCTCGAGGACGACTGAGCTCGAAATCCCCCTCCGCTCTGGCACTGCGAAGCCTTGCCAACTGCGATACTCCTCTCGTGGCTCGCACGCCCCGACAGATCGAGCACGTTGAATTCACCGTTGACGGCGTCGCCACGATCGTGCAATGGATGGCGCGGCTGGCCGCAGCGACAGACGGCTGGATCAACTTGGTGCCCAAGGTCGCCGAGAACGAAGATAGGCCAACCTCGCTTGGCTTTTTGACCTTGCTCGGTGGTGGCAGCGCCGGTGTCACGATGTGCACCTGGATCCCCAGGAGCTACAACCGCCGCGGATCGGTCCTTGCGAGTGTCGGAATCACCCAAGTCACTGGCCGTCGCGCCGTCGCGCAGTTGTTTTCGCTTGGCGTCCCAATTCCCGAGACCTGGTTCGTCGAACAGGACCACCCTCGCCGAGGGCTCGTCTTGCGCCTTCCCGAGAATGAACCGCACGAAGGAGTCCTCGAGTGGTCACTTCGTGCCGTCTCAGCCCTGTGCGTCCCCCAACCGGCCAGAACCTGGCGAGCCGACATCTACCTCCCGATAACGTCGTGACGTCCCAACTCGGGCCTACGCTTGCCCCGCGGCGGCCGATGAGATCGGGGACCGAGGATCGAGCTTTAGACGAGCAGCTGTGCAGTGGACTGTTCACACCTGGACGCGGTGTTGGCAAGCTCGTGTTCTAACGCCGTCGGTCCTCTGACCGAGCCGCCAGGATCGAGGCCCTTTGCTGTTGCGATAATGGCTTGATCGCCTCGCGGATGGTCACCCCGGACGCGCCTTGAACCCTGGCAAGCAGCCATTCGTATACCAAGGCGGGTCGCTTTCTCGCAGTCTCCCGAAGGACCCAGCCGATCGCCTTGCGGACGAAGAACTCCTTTTCGTAGAGCATTGAGTCCGCATAGCCAGAAAAGCGCTCGAAGTCGCCAGCGAAGCGGCAAAGGCCGGGGAGCAGCGCCAACAGCGCGGAGCGGCGCATCCAGAAGTCGCCGTCAACAGCCCAACGATCGAGTGTCGCTCCGAGCTCGAGGCGCTCAACAAGCGATCCGATGACAGATGCCGCGAGCACATCGACCAGGGCCCACGTCTTCGACTCGCGGAGCATGTCCTCAAGAACACATACATCGTCTTTGTTGAGGCCGTCGACAGAGAGCTTGAGAAGCTCGACAGCCGTCATTCGGCGCTCGTGAACAGGTACCGACCAGAGAGTAACGACGAGACCGATCAGATCGTTGTGGGAAAGCTCGGGGTAACGGCGCCCGATCGACTTCGCGACAGAACGTATCGCCGGCACTGTCACGCCGTAGTGCTCCAGCCCAGATCGCAAATATGCCTTCTCGTGCTCTGCACGCTTCGCGCCACCTCGCGCCCGGAGCTCGGCCTCTGCTTCGTCCGCAAGCAGCCTGACGTCCATGGCACAGCGATAGTAGGCAGCGATGTTCTAACCGAGAGACGTCACGTACCTCTGCAAGACCGACATGGTGGTCCCGATGGCCCGTACTCATGGCTCAGCGCCAGCGCGGACATCGACGACCGGGCCTTTGCCACCTTGCCTGATGATCGCTTCGTGGCGGGCCGCTGCCGATTGAGCGCTCTCCGGGCTAACCGCCGAGGGTGAATAATGAACGCCCGGCTAACAGCGGCAGTTGTTTTCCAGGATCTGGGGCAGGGCTGGCCAACCGCTTCGTCCTGCGCGACTGATGCCGGCCGAGCAGCCCGGCCTAGCGACTCAGACCTCGGCCGGATCGTAAAGGACGAAGACGTCGCGTCTTTCTGCCCTTCGGACGATCTCATCGCTTAGGAACTCGGACGCCTCGAGCACCTTGCGGCATAGGTCGGGCTCGAGCGTGAGAGCCCGGAAGGTCACTCCCACGGTCGCGCTGTGGCTGGGGCGGAATACGACGACTATCGGGTCGCCCGCTTTGATTTCGCCTTGTTCGAGAACCCGCAGATAGGCACCAGGACGGGCCTGACGAGTGAAGGCTTTAAGCCATCCTTTCTGGTCGATCCATGCGGCGAAGGTCCCGCACGGGACTCTTGGCGAGCGCACCTGGAGCACGACACTCTCGCCAATCCTCCACGTCTCGCCGATCAGTGCCTCAGTGACATCGAGGCCGAGGGTAGTGAGGTTCTCGCCGAACATGCCCCCGCGCAAAGCTCGCCCCAGCTCAGTCTCCCACCACGCGAGGTCCTCGCGGGAATAGGCATAGACGGCTTGGTCATCGCCCCCGTGGTGTTCGGCGTCGCAGATCACATCCCCGGCGAGCCCCCCTTTCCCGGCACCGCCCGGGCCTGGCGCGGAGACCATGACCGTCGCGGTGGTCGGCACCTTGTCGATGCCGGTGGCGCCGGCCTTCGCGCCTATCGAACGCAGCACCCCGACGTTTACGGACTCAACGATGGCCATGTCGGGCCATGCTAAAGGTATCGACCCATCCGGTCGGTACCAGCTTGCGGTTCAATGGTTGTCGTGGGCCAACGGTCACCTCTGGACCTCGCGCTTGAGAGCGCGACAACAGTGACCGCGTTGCTTGAACAGCTCGTGGGTGAACCTTTGGATGCGGGCGAGCGGCTTCACGCCGTGGTCCACGCTGTCATGCCGAACGAGCTCGAGGTCGCCGAGGGAAGCCTGCTTCTGCGCCGGTTCGCTCTGTTGCGGGGTCGATGGTCCACTCAGGCTTTCATGCAGGCTGAGAGTCTCATCGTCCCGAGTCGTCTCCCGTCTTCTGTCTGCGCACGACTTGAGACGACCAGCGATCCGATCGGACGGATCCTCGCCGAGGAGGGCCTCGAGTTCACGCGATCGGCGCTTTCGGCGCCTCAGCGCTCGGTGGCGTCTCCGCCCAGCTGCGCAGTCTCGGCGCCGCCTGAGATCCTTTTGACAAGGACCTATCGGCTCGATCTCGAGACCTTGCCGGTCATGGTCATAACAGAGTGGTTCCTCCGCGCGCTCGAGCCCTTCCTCGGGTCCGACAGAGCAGCTGAGCCGAACTGACAGGCCCCGGCATCCAGTCAGCGTACGAACGAGTCTGGCCGCGCAAGCTCGAAACCACCTGCTAGGACCCTAAGCCGATCGAGTAAGGACGACCTGGCGAGAGAGGTCGCGCAGGTGTCTTTCGCCGTCGGATTCGACAAAGAACGCACACCAGAACCACCTGGACGCGAGTTTTGAAACCCGCCCTCGGGCTCATGTCGCCAGTCGCACCCAGGGGAACTCGCGCGTGAGGAAGCGTCGACGGGCGGCCGCCCGCGCAGGTGCGACGAGCAGCCCCTGCAGGCGTCGAACAGCGTCAAGGTGGTCTCCAGTCCAGATCATCCGCACCGCGGTGGCAGTGGCGTTCCCGTCGCCGTCCTTGAGATCGCGGCGCACGGCGAGCACGAGCCGTGCATCGCCCGCCTGGTCGCGCTCTTGTGGCGTGGGGACTTCACCACCAACGAAGCTGCCGCCAAGGGCCTCATACCACCCTGTCACCCGCCTCGCGCTCGTCATCAGCTCATCGCGAGCCGCGCTGCGGTCCCCGCCCGGCTCGAGGACACCGCGGCTCCAAAGCTCCAGCACGGCGTCGGCCGCCAACCGCAATCCGACAACGCCTGACACGAGCCCGGTCGCCTCCGCCAGCGGCAGGGGTTTGGCGCCGCGTTCTGCGAGATAGCCCCGAAAAGCGTCGTCGAGCCGTCTCGAGGCAGCCGCTGCCCGCACCGCCTCCTCGTTCGGCGCAGGCCCCGGCGCGACAGCTGCGTCGCAATGTCGCATCCCGAACTCGACAGCGCCCGCGAGGTAGCGGGCGCTGGATGTGTAGGCCCCGGCCAAAGCCTGGCCGAGGGCCGCGGCCGCTCCCCGCGGCCAGAACAGCAGTCCCACAGCAAGGCTCACGCCACACCCGATGGCGATGTCCTCGACTCGTACCAGCCCGACGCGCCATCCCAAAGGCTGGATGATGTTGAACAAGATCACCAGCACCAAGGTGAACGCGCCCTGCCCGGCAGCAAAGGAGACAGCGGCCGGCGCGATGCCGGCGAGGAGGATCGCGAAGGGCAGCAACAGCCATAGAACAACGACATTGGTCCCAATGGCTACAAGCACGCCAGCCCCGATGACAAAGCCGCCCACAGTTCCAACCAGCCCTCGCAGCACGTTTTGTCCGGTGCTCAAGGCATTCGAGCGCAGCACGGACAAGGTGCCGAGCACCACCCAGAACGAGTGCTGCACACCTGTCAAGTCCGCGACGAGAACCGCGAGGCCGAGAGCGACGGCGCCTCGCAGACTGTTGTGCAGGGTCACAGAGTGCCGCTGGAAGTGCGAGGCCGCTCGCTCCTGGGCGGCGGCGAGGGTGCTCGTCAGGCCAGCCGGCTGACGGCCCGCAAGGCGTTCGAGCCAGCTCCGCCGTTCCGCGGCGGCGGCGAGGTCGATGTTGGCCGCGATCTGCGAGACCGCGAAGCTCAGTTCCTGGGACCTAAAGCCCGGATCGAGCGATGTCACGAACTCGGCGATCTGCTCCTCGCTCGCCTCCGCCTGCCCGCCCGCAGCCACCCGGCCGACAGGCAGGTCCGCGGTCGCGCCGCGCTCGAGCGCGCCCAGCGAAGCGTCAAGGCCGGCAAGTGCCTCGTGCAGGTCGTCGGTCGGTGAGTGTGGTCGCTCGAGCAGATCCGCACCTCGCTCGAGCACCGCTGCGGCTGCGAGCTTGACCCGGCACGCACCGGCGTGGGGAACGATCCCGGGAGGGTGCGCGGCGGAGCTGGAGATGATCGCATCGAGCCATCCCACCTCGTCAACGAGGCGAACTATCGCTCGCGCCCCGGTGCTCAGGGCTGTAGGGCGATACGGCGTTGCGTAAAAGGTCCGACGCAGCGCCTCTGAGGCGGCGCGCGCCGTGGCGATCGCTTCGTCAGTCGTGAGCTGCGACGGCGCCTGCTCGCCGCCGAGCAGAAAGCCAACCTCAAAGCGCAAGCGTGCGGCAATGGCTCGGCAAGCGGCAAGCGCCGGCAGGCGAAGCTGGTCGCGCTGAGGCGCGGGCCACAACACCGTTATCGCGAGAAGAGTCGCCCCGGCAGCCATCTCCCAGCCCGCGAGCCGGTCAGGAATTGAAGAGACGGGCCCTCGCAGGCAGACCGGGAGTATGAACGCCAGTAAGAGCGCTGTCGTCGCTGCGGTCAGCACCGAACTCACGATGCCGGCGAACAGAACCGCGAAGCCGACCACGGCCATAGCGATCGCTGCGAGCCACACCGCCCGCGACGCCAACGTGCCGAGACAGACGAGCACACCGCTGACTACGGCGAGGGCCAGCTGGTCCTGGAGGCGCACGCGTATCGGACCGGCAAACTCAACCAGAAGCAGCATCGCGAACGAACCCAGCGCGGCAAATGTTGCGATCGTCGGGTTCGAGATGAGCTTGTCTCCGAGGGCGAACATCGCCGGCATGACGATGGCGGTCCGTCCGGCCCTTCGAAGCGCCACCAGGTCACGGTCGCGCGTCCGCAGCCATGCGAGGGCGGTCATCGCCGATGAGCCGCTCAGGGCTGTGCCCTCCGGTGCGCGGCCCGGGTCATTGCGACACGGTACCGGCGCCGCTTGTTGCTTCGTGCCGTGGCCGCGCAGCTGGAGGGAATTTAAGCCTGGTGAATGGGTCCGCTTTCACGGCGCAAGGAGGTCACCGCACCGCTCAGGCGACCGGTGCGACTGGCGATGATCTCGGCGCAGATCGCTACCGCTGTCTCCTCCGGCGTGCGTGCGCCGATGTCCAGGCCGATCGGGCTCATGAGGCGCTCGCTGAGCTGTGTCTCGTCGGCACCGGCCTCTACGAGACGCTGCCACCTCTTCTCGTGCGTGCGCCGCGAGCCCATGGCGCCGAGGTAGCCGACCCGAGTCCGCAAAGCTCCCAAGATGGCAGGGACGTCGAACTTGGTGTCGTGGGTCAACACGCAGACGGCATCTCGCGGCCCGAGCTCGGGGCCGATCCGCTCCAAGTAGCGGTCGGGCCAGTCCACCACGACCTCGTCCGCACGGGGGAAGCGAGCCTTCGTCGCGAACACCGGGCGGGCGTCACAGACCGTGACTGCAAAGCCAAGAACCTTGCCTACCTCGACAAGGGCTCTTGTGAAGTCGACCGCACCAAACACGATCAGGCGTGCTGCGGGGGCGAAGACCTCGAAGAACACCGCGACCTCGTCCATGCGCGCCTCCCCGTGGGCGCCGTAGTGGCGGGTTACGGTGACGCCGCGCTCGAGAGCCGCAAGCGCGTCGCGTTTCGCGATCCGGTCCAGCTCTTCCCCGCCGAGGCTGCCGAGGCTACGACCGTCTGGCCAAACGATGAGCTTGGCTGCAAGGGCTGTGCGGCCTTCGGCCTCGCCCCTAACGGCGGTGACAGTCGCGAGCACGACGGGCTCGTCGCGAAGTAAGGAAGACCGCAGGTTCTGGTACAGCTCGCCGCTCATCTAGAGCTGGCCCTGCTCACCAGTCGAGCGGTTCGACGAGAAGGTGCACGATACCGCCACATGTCAGGCCAACGGCGAAGGCCTCGTCGTCGGAGTAGCCGAAGGTGCACAACCTCGCCTTAGACTCGCCGAGCGCGGCCAGTGCTTCGGTGACGACGGCACCTTCCACACACCCGCCCGAGACCGAGCCGGCGACTTCCCCGTCCTCGCTGACCGCCATCGTCGCACCGGGGTCGCGCGGCCCTGAGCCCTCGATGCCGATCACTCGCGCAATCGCGACGCGTCGGCCCGCCGTTTGCCATCGGTCGATGTCCGCGATCACTTCTTTCATCGAGCCTTCACCTCACTTGCCTGCTGCCGAGGCTACCGCTGGCTTAGAGATGACTTGGGCGTCTATGTGGTCAACGCTCGTTTTGCCGGCGTGAGTGGGCCGGCATGTGCCTTCTCGGCCGGACTCAGAACAGCGAGTGCCAGAACTCCAGGCTGTCGACAACGCGGTGCCAGAAGCTCGGCTCGTGCACGACGACAACCGGGGGCGAACTGGTCGGATCCAACAGGGCGTCGCTCGGGAGCAGATCGGACGAAGGAACCGGGTTGTCGGCGAGCGGGTTGGCCGTGGGCGAATGGACCTTCCCCGAGCCCGGCAGCACGACAACGGATCGCTCGCCGGGCATCGTCAAGCCGTACTCGGCGTGGGCGATTCGCCCGACCACGGCGGGCTCGTGCAAGGCCTTCACTTGCGCCGCCAGCTCCCGGTTCTCGGCCTGGAGGGTCGCGAGCTTGGTGCTGTCGGTGCGCACAGTTGAGCGGCCCTGCAAAAGAGCGGCGGCCGGGAAATTGGCGACCAGAATGACCCCGGCGATAGCGACAGCGACGAAGAAGAACAGCCGCGCCCGATGTATCACCGGACACCGCCGTGCGACAGGTTGGCGTAGGCGGAGCGACCGGGGGATCCGGCCGCGCCCGCGAGCTGTTCGGCGATGCGCAGCAGCTGGTTGTACTTCGTCATCCGGTCATCAGCGATGGCGGCACTCACGTTCGACACAGAACTTCGCACTGCCTTGGCCCCATGGCGCCAACCGCCGTCGCGAAGCTCCAGCGCCTCCAAGGCGCTCGTCGAAGCGCCGGAAGGCACGATCGCGCTCGCGCTGGCGCCCGAGTCGGGACAGCAATTCACCTCGACGGTGAGATTGCCGCGGGAGTCGAGGACCTCCCGTGCGAATAGGTGCGCTATCGCGCTCACTTGCCTGTTTCTCCTGTGAAGGTTGTGACCCAAGTTAGCAAAGTGGCCAGCTCAGACCGTGGCACAGGGATTGGGCCCGCGAAAAGCGGGGCTCCAAGGGGGCATCGAGGCATGGTGGAAAGGCACCTGGGCGCCTCGCGCTCGGGGACGCGACACCGCCGATTTCGGAGCATTGGACCTGGATTGTCGGGCCCTGCGACTCAAGGATGCGACGACCGCGCCCGCCAAAGACCGAGACGTGAACTCGCATCAAGTGCTCCGAGGTCGGAGCCGGCCTCGAGTGCGGCCGCCTCGACTGAAGCCAGTCTCCGGCCCAGGCGGTCAAGCGACTGGCGAAGGAGGCCTTCTGGATCGGCGCCCCGAGACGCGAGCAGGCGGGCCTCGTCGAGCAACAAGGCCCCGAGAGCGACGGCCGTGTCGTCGTCCACGACCGCATCGGAGTCGACGAGGCTGAAAAGGCCAGCCAAGGAGGCCACGAAGGACTCCGCGTCCATGCCCGTCTCCGGAAAACCGAGCCCAAAGCTCGCCAGCTTGCGCTCTGCCTTGGCGGCCCTAGCGAGCGCGGGCATCGCGGCGGGGATGCCGTCGAACAGATGCGTGCGCTGCTTCTCGGCCTGTTTGTTGCGCTCCCAGTTCGCCAACACCGCCCCCGAAGAAGTGGCCACGACGTCACCGAATACGTGCGGATGGCGAGCGACGAGCTTGTCATGGACGCTTCGCGCCACCTCGGCGAGGTCGAACAGTCCCTCCTCCTCCGCTAACCGGGCGTGGAAGAGCACCTGGCACAAAAGGTCGCCGAGCTCCTCAGCAACGTGCGCGGCGACCTCCGCCGAAGCCCCCGCGGGATCTGGCCCAAGCGACTCGATGGCCTCCATCGCCTCGTAGGTCTCCTCGAGCATGTGCTGTACCAGGGAGTCATGTGTCTGCTCGCGGTCCCACGGGCAGCGCTCGCGCAGAACGCGGACGAGCTCGACGAGCCGGGTCGTCTCCCTCGCGATCGGCTCTGCCAGCTCGGCTACATACAGCGCCGTCAGGTGGTCGGCGTCCAGGCTTCGGTCGACCTCTGCCCAGGGGACCTCGCGGACCACCTCATCAGCAAGCCCGAGGTGATGAAGCAGGAACGCGGGGCCGGGATCGCCGGCAAAGCAGAGCTTCACCTCCGAGAGCACCTGTTTGGACCAGCATTGGCCGACCAGGAGCGGACCGGCATCACCTGCAGCCTGGACAGCGAAGCTCTCCGCGTCGACGAGCCGGACGCCGGCGGCGATCGGGTCTATGCCGAGACGGGCCCAGGCGAGGTCACAGAACGACAGGCCCGGCACGAGCTCGAGGTCGATCGACGAATCGGCCCTGAGAAGCTCGACGGTGCGTTCCGCGACCGCAGGTGAGCCCGGGACGCCATAGGCCACAGTCCCGTGCTCGGCCGCACCCGCCGCGACGATGCGGGCGATCGTGCGGTATACCTCCTCGAAACTCGCCCCCTCCTCATAGCAGTAGTCGAGCCCGATCACATTCGGGCGGGCGAGCCATGGCTGCGCCGCGGGATGCCGGCCGGTGCGCAGGAACACCACCGGCGCGCCCGAGAGCACCTCGGCGGCGGCGGGAGTTGTGTGCTCGGGCCCGGCGGGGCCGAGGCCGACGGCGAGGACCCTGGGACGCGGGACCAGGTCAGGGTTCATCGCGAGTGCCGAAGCTGGCGGCGGCGCAGGAGAGCCCGTCCGCTAGCCGGACGCACTCGTCCCGGTCGTGACGCTCGGCCCGGTATTGGCGCTCGCATTCGGCACGATCGCGGCCGGAGGGCCGACATTGGCGACAACCCTCGCGATTGTCCCTTTCGTGTTCCAGGTGCCGTACTGAGGATCGAGCTGGACCTCAGCCGCCTTGACGATGTCCGGGAAGACCTTGTTCAAAGCACTCTGCTCGTTGGCTACCAGGCTCGACACGAGCTGTTGGTAGGTCTCAGGATCGCGCGAGGTGACCTCGAGCAGCAGGTAGTCCGAGCTGAAGGCGATCGGACTCGACACCTTCCCGATCGCAAGGTCGGCTAGGTCGCTGTTGAGGGGCGTGGTGAACAACGAATCTGCGATGCACCCGATTGCCCCGCCGCTCGAAGCTGTCGTCGAATCGATCGAGTCTGCCTTCGCCAGCGCCGCGAAGCTGGCGCCATTTAGCAAACGACTGCGCAGGGACGCCGCCGTCGCCTTGGAAGCGACCTCGATCACAGACACGCACGCCACAGACAACTCGTTCTTGTGTGCAGCGACGTAGCCGTCGAGTGTGGAGGGGGTGAGCGAAGTTCCTGCCACGTGTGCGGCCAGGGCGTCCTCGTCGACCTGGAACCTAACCAGCTCCGCCCTGTAGGACGCCGGGAAAGAGGCCATCAGCGAGGCGCCCGAGCCGGCACAGGTGCTGGGTGGGGCCGTGGACTGCTGAAGCTGGGCGAGGGCGACAGCGCCGAGGCTCTTCGGCTCGGGGAGCTTCTGGCTCGCGACGTAGTCACCCACGACCCTGTCCTGGATGAGGATCGAGAGCACCTCGGCAGTGAAAGCGGAGTTGTAGGTTCCCTCACCCGCACCGCTGAGGTGCGTCGTGCCGCTCGACTCGATGGCGCACTTGTAGCTGGAATTGGCCATGATCGCCAAGATGGCCGCGTGCAGCTGGCTCTGGGAGATCTCGGTGCCGTTCACGACCGCGGCGTAGGGCGAGAACCTGACGTTGCACCCCGACAACCCGAGTGACAACGCGAGGATCACGCCTAGACCTGCCACGGTGGCGGGAAGTCGCTTCACGGTTCTCAGATGGTAGGGGCGCGAGGAGCCCCAAAGCCAGCCGCGAGAGCTTCGGCGGCGGCGACGGCCGCGGCGTCGGGATCTCGCGCGGGCGCCTCGGTTGCCTCGGGCGGCACGAGCTCGTGTAGGAGCACCGCGAGGCGGTCGGCGAGATCGGGCCCTGCGGCGAGCGGCACGATCACCTGGTCGACGTCTTCCTTCACGATCGAGCGCGGGTACAACCGACCGAGGCGCACCCTCGCCGAGGCGCGTAGGCGGAGGGGAGACAGGCGGGCAACGGCCTCACCTGTGCGCCCGGGGCCACCCCCACCGGGGCGGGTGAGCGACGCGGTCACCTCGGTGACACCCGTGCGGACGCACTCAGCGCGCACCCGGCCCACAGCGACGAGCGCCTCCGCCTCAGCCGGCAAAGGTCCGTAGCGGTCGAGCCATTCGGTGCGCAGGTCCTCCACAGCGCCCGGGTCGCGAACCTCGGCCAGCCTGCGGTAGGCCTCGAGGCGTAGGTCCTCGCGTTCGACGTACTCGGAGGGCAAGAAGGCGTCGACCGGCAGGTCGACGGTGATCTCGACCGGGACCCGAACCGGCTCTCCTTTCAGCTCCGAGACGGCCTCGGCGACTAGGCGTACGTACAGGTCGTAGCCGACCGCAGCGATATGGCCGGACTGGTCCCTCCCGAGAAGGTTGCCCGCTCCTCGGATCTCGAGGTCGCGCATGGCGATCTTGAAGCCAGAGCCGAGCTCTGTGTGTTCGCCGATGGTGCGCAACCGCTCGTAGGCCTGCTCGGACAGGACACGGTCGGGAGGGAACAACAAGTAGGCGTAGGCACGCCGCCCTGCCCGGCCGACCCGGCCTCGCAATTGGTGGAGCTGGCCTAGGCCGAGACGGTCGGCCCGGTCAACAACGAGGGTGTTGACAGAGGGCATGTCGATGCCCGACTCGATGATCGTCGTGCACACGAGCACGTCATAAGCGCCGGCCCAGAAGTCGAGTACGACTTGCTCCAATGTCCCCTCGTCCATCTGACCGTGGGCGACCGCCACCCGGGCGTCAGGCACGAGCAATCGGAGATCGGCAGCGACACGCTCGATGTCCTGCACGCGGTTGTGCACGTAGAAGATCTGGCCCTCCCGCAACAGCTCGCGCCGGAGCGCCTCGGCGACGGCGCGCTCGTCGTGCTCGCCCACATAGGTCAGGATCGGCTGGCGCTCGGAAGGGGGCGTCGTGATGAGCGAGAGGTCCCGGATCCCCGTGAGGCTCATCTCGAGAGTGCGCGGGATAGGGCTCGCGGTCAAGGTAAGCACGTCGACGCCGATAGTCAGCTGTTTGATCGCCTCTTTGTGCGAGACCCCGAAGCGCTGCTCCTCGTCGACGATGAGAAGGCCAAGCCTTTTGAAACGGACATCGGGCGTGAGAAGGCGATGTGTCCCGATCACGACATCGACCGAACCGTCGCCGAGCCCGTTTACGACTTTTCGGGCTTCGGCGACGGTGAGAAAGCGCGACAGCACCTCGACCCGGAGCGGGTAGGGGGCGAAACGCTCGGAAAAGGTCTGGAAGTGCTGCTGGGCAAGCAGCGTCGTGGGGACAAGGACGGCGGCCTGGTAGCCGTCCTGCACGGCCTTGAACACCGCTCGCACGGCGACCTCGGTCTTGCCGAAGCCGACGTCGCCACACACGAGGCGGTCCATCGGCACTGGCCGCTCCATGTCGGCTTTCACGTCCTCGACGGCCTTTAGCTGGTCCGGGGTCTCCGGGTACGGGAAGGCCTGCTCGAGCTCGAACTGCCACGGCGTGTCTGGCGCGAAGGCGTGCCCGGGGGTGGTATGGCGGCGCCGGTAAAGCTCGACCAGCTCTTTGGCCACTTCTCGGACCGCCGCCCGCACGCGTGCTTTTTGGCGCGACCACTCCGCGCCCCCCATCCGGTTGAGCGTTGGCGACTCGCCCCCCGTGTAGGGCGTGAGGGCGTCGATCTGCTCAGACGGGAGGTACAGCCTGTCGCCACCGCGATACTCCAGCTGCAAATAGTCCCTCTCCGCGCCACCCATCGAGCGGGTGACCATCCCGGCAAAGCGGGCGACGCCGTGCACGTTGTGCACGACGTAGTCACCGGGCGCCAGGTCGTCAAAAAAGCCCTCGGTCGCCCGCGGTCGCGGTCGCGCCTGACGATGCGGCCGCCGCCTGCCGGTCACGTCCGGCTCTGCAACGATGGCGAGCTTCGCGCCCGAGATGAGGCCTCCCCGGTCAAGCGCCGCGACCACAACATGGACACCGGGACGGCGGATCTCAGCGTCCGCCTTGTCTTGAGGCTCGTCGATGAGCAAATCGACCGCGAGGCCCTCTCCATCGAGCACCGCCGCCATGCGCTCGGCACTGCCACGGCCGTCCGCGCAGATAACCACCCGGTGCCCGGAGGAGGCGAGCTCGCCGAAACGGCGGGCAAGCAACGCCGAATCACCGAGTACCGGTGGCCAGCCCGAGGCCTGCAGGGCGAGAGTGCGTGTGCTCTCGGCGACCGGCAAGAGCGAGGCCACCTTGGCAGCACTGTGGGACAAGAGGCGGTCGAAGCTCAAGTGCAGGCGCGGCATGGCAGCTGCGGCAGCATCGACCTGTGCGAGCCCCCAGGTCGTCGCCAGGCTCTCGCTCAGCGCCACCTCCTCGTCGAGTATCTCGCTGGCCCGGTCCCGCAAACGCCGTGGCTCTACGAGCACGACTCGCGAGCGTTCGTCCAACAAGTCTGTAAATAGGCGCTCCTCGGGGCTCAGCCAGGGAAGCCATGACTCCATACCGTCAAAGAGCTCCCCATCGGCGATCCGGGCGAAGTTGTCACGCGCGAATGGCGCCGACTCCGATAAGGCGCGGGCGCTATCTCGCACCTGTGTGGTCAAGACGAGCTCTCGGCAGCCGAAGAGCTCCACCTGGGCGAGATCGGACACTGATCGCTGGCTCGCCACCTCGAACGACGTCAGCCTCTCGACCTCGTCGCCGAAAAGATCGATCCGGATCGGGTGGCTCGCCGTGGAGCCGAAGACATCGACAATGCCACCTCGCACGGCCAGCTCGCCTCGCGCCTCGACTTGGTACTCGCGGCGGTACCCGGCATGCACTAGCCGGGCAATCAACTCCTCCGGGTCGAGCTCGGCACCCTGGCGGACGACGACTGGCTCGGTGTCCTCCTCCCGCGAGCCGAGCCTCTGCAACAGTGCCCGGACCGGGGCGACCACGACACAGGAATCCAGGTCGGTGCCTACCGGTGTGGCGCTTGTTCCATGCCGCATCCGCCACATCGTCCGGAGCCTGCGCCCCATCGTCTCTGTCGCGGGTGACACGCGCTCGAACGGCAGTGTCTCCCAGGCGGGAAGGAGCTCGACAGCCTCCGCGCCGAGAAACGGACCGAGGTCGTGCGCAAGCTGCTCAGCCTCGCGAGCTGTCGCCGTCGCCACGAGCAGCGTCGGTGCCGAACTCAGTTCGGCAAGTGCCGCAAGAAC
>JBEKVJ010000059.1:0-22123 GCA_049514105.1 Acidimicrobiales bacterium | reverse complement strand
GGGACGATGAACCAGGGGAACAGGGCCCAGATCAAAAGCAGCATGATCCCACCGGAGAAGATGTTGCCGAAAAGACGAAGGGCCAGCGTGAGGGGCTTGGCGATCTCCTCTATCACGTTGATCGGGAACAGCGGCCAGTATGGCTTGAAGTAATGGCCGATGTAATGGCCCAGACCCTGGGTTCGGATCCAGGTCACATGCACGAGGATGATCACGGTGATCGCCATCGCATAGGTCAGGTTCACATCACCCGTCGGGGCGGGCAGCAACTGCGGGGCATGACCGGTTGGGATCATCTCGAGCCAGTTGCAGAACAAGATGTAGAGGAAAAGTGTCATCGCCAGCGGCACGATCCGGCGCCCCTTGGAGCCCATGGAAGACTCGATCTGGCTCGAGATGCCGTTCGAGATCGCCTCGAAAGCGAGTTGCATCTTGCCGGGCACCTCCGAAGTGACACGCACCCTCACGGCAAGGCCGATCCCGATCACGAGCACTCCGGCCACGAGTGCCGAGATGACGTCGTACTTGTTGACGGTGAGCCCGAGCAGCTTGATCGTCGGCGAGTTGCCGACCGAGATGGCGCCCGCGCCCGGGGTTGCCAAGAGCCCGACGCCCATCACGTGACTGCCCCCTGGCGGAGCAAGGTCACGACCAGGCTCACGACAAAGAGCAGGTAGAAGACCGCTACACCGCCCAGCACGCCCATGCCGAGGGAAAGGTCGACGACGACGAGACCGATCGCGATCACGGTGGTTATGCCAAGGCGAGTCAAGGTGTTCGTGGCCATCGGTCGCTTGATCTTGGTCACGCCCGAAGCGTTCAGCCGCGAGGCCGTCGACATCACGAGGCGGATGTTCACGATCCCGAGACCGAGACCCACACAGGCTCCGAGACCGGCGAGCGGGTAACCGAGGAGCGAAAGCACGACGAGCGCGACCAGACCTACGCCCAGGGCGGCGAACACAGTTCGCCGCAACATGCGCGATATCTCCGGCAGGTCAAGCTGTCCCAGCACCGTTGCTAGTCGGTCCATGCCCTCTTCTTGATCGTCTCTTCGCAGCGGCGCGTGACCGTCTGGGCCAGCCAGCCACACTGCAGGCGCTCAGAGAAAACTCTTGACATCGGAGTAGACCACCACCACGGCGGCGAGCACACCCAACGCCAATCCAACAAATGTGAGCAGCACACCGGTATGGAACGTCCTGTCCAGCCAGTACCCGCCGCCTACTCCGACGGCAATGCACAAAGCCGTTGCGACGCCCATACCGAGCAACGTGCTGAAGCTCGGTGAGGGCTTCTTGCTCACTCGGTCGCCAATCCTGGCATTGTCACACCAATCCGGCAAGACAATACCCTGGTCCGCACCCATCTCGGCCGGAATTGACCGGCCAGGTTGCAAAAAATCGGGGGCTACCGCTCACCCGGCCGACGCCACGCCCCGCGGATAGGGGTCGAAGAGGCGGCACAGGTCGCGGACCTCACCACGAACCTTGGCCAGCTGGTCTTCGTCCTCGCGCCCGCGAAGCGCCCTTGCGATCAGCGAGGCGACCTCGGCCATCTCTGCCTCGCCGAGGCCGGCGGTCGTCTCGGCGGCCGAGCCGAGTCTGAGACCGCTGGCGACGAACGGTGGTCTCGGGTCGTTCGGGATGGCGTTGCGATTGCACGTGATCCCGGTGCGGTCCAGCACCTCTTGAGCCACCTTTCCGGTGAGCTCGGCTTCGAAGCTCCGCAGGTCGACGAGCACGAGGTGGTTGTCGGTCCCTCCGGCGACGAGCCTGAAGCCCTGAGCAGTAAGCGCCTCGGCGAGCGCGGCCGCGTTGCGCACGACCTTTGCGGCGTACTCGGCGAAGGCGGGCTTGAGCGCCTCGCCGAACGCGACCGCCTTGGCAGCGATCACGTGCTCGAGCGGGCCACCTTGCAGGCCCGGGAACACAGCCGAGTCCACCGCCTTTGCCAGATCGGCTCCGCACAGGATCGCCCCGCCCCGAGGACCGCGAAGTGTCTTGTGGGTCGTAAATGTCACGACGTCGGCGACGCCAACCGGGTTCGGGTGCACTTTGCCGGCGATGAGGCCGGCGGGGTGGGCGGCGTCGAACATGAACCGGGCGCCCACCTCGTCGGCGATCTCCCGGAACGGTTGGGGATCTATCGCGCGTGAGTAGGCGGTCGCTCCTGCCACGATGAGGCGAGGACGCTCGCGCTTGGCGAGGTCCCGCACCATGTCGAGGTCGATCCGCTCGCCGGAGCCGTCTGCGGCCGCCGTCGTGACGCCGTAGGCAACGAAGCGGTAGAGCTTGCCCGTGATGCTGACGGGCGAGCCGTGAGTGAGGTGACCGCCCTGGTCCAGGCGCATGGCGAGAATGGTGTCGCCGGGCTCGACTAGGGCGAGGTACGCCGCCAGGTTCGCATTCGCGCCCGCGTGCGGCTGGACGTTGGCATGTTCGGCACCGAACAGCTCGGTCGCCCGGGCCCGCGCGAGGTCCTCGACCTGGTCGGCGACGACGTTGCCGCCGTAGTACCTCCGGCCCGGGTAGCCCTCGGAGTACTTGTTCGTCAGCACAGATGCCGAAGCGGCAAGGACAGCGGGGGAGGTGAAGTTCTCCGATGCGATCAACTGGAGGTTCGTTCGCTGCCGTTCGATCTCACGTTCGAGCAGGCCATGGAGCTCCGGGTCACCGGCGAGGGCTCCCGGCAAGAACGCGCTCGCGCTCGAAGACTCTTCACTGGAGGTTGTCATAAACGGCTCCTTCCAAGCTGTCATAGGGACGTCTCGGCGAGTCAGGCTTCGCCGGGGCCTCGAGAGTCGTGATCTCCTCGATCCTGCGCAGGTGGCGACCGCCCACGAACTCGGCCCGTAGGAACATCTCGAGGGCGTCGGTCGCGACTTGAGGGCCCAAGAGGCGAGCACCGAAGCAGATCACATTGGCGTCGTTGTGCTCACGAGCAAGGCGCGCAGAGCTCACGTCGTGGACCACCGCGGCGCGAACTCCGCGGATCTTGTTGGCGGCGATCGAAATCCCTATCCCGGTCCCGCATACGCAAACTCCAAGATCGCTCCTGCCAAAGGCCACGGCGCGGCCGACCGCAGCCCCAAAAGGCGGGTAGTCGACCGGCTCGGGGGAGTATGTACCGAGGTCCTCGACCTCGTGTCCCAAAAGAGCGAGCCGGTCAACAAGCAGTTGCTTCAGCTCGAAACCCGCGTGGTCCGATCCCACCGCGACGCGCACCGGGCGAGTCTACCGGTCGGCCAGACAGGCCCCCAAGACGGCGCGGCGTCGGACTCTCGAGGGTGGGGGTAGTACGCGGCGCGACGTTTGAGCACCTCGCGGACGGTCAGAAATTGCTCGACCGCAGTCTCTTGCAGGACGATCCCGACTCGCTCGAGCATGCGCAATACGGCGCTTTGTGCTCGCAAGCTTCAACGCTCTCGACCCGAGAAACCACAGCGGGTCGATAAATGGGGCTTGGCTTGTGAACATGGCCATCTGGGGGTTGCCGTCGGACTCGTATTCGCGATTCGGCGCTTCAGCTGGCTCGCGCGGCGGTGGGCGTAGCGGCGGGGCCACTCGAAGGCCCGCGGGCTCAGGAGGCTTGGAAAACCAGGGCGATATCGCCAAAGGCGATCTCGCCCTCGCGCAAGCACACGGGCGCGGCGCCGGTGAGCGAGACGACGGTCGAGGGCTTGGCCTCACAGCGCCCGCCGTCGAGCACCATAACGCCGGCGCCGAAGTGGGCCCGGACCTCTTCTGCGGAGTGCAGAGGGGCTTGCCCGTGGCGGTTCGCGCTCGTCACCGCGAGGGGGCCGGTGATCTTTAGCAGTCGCGTCAATGCCCCATGTGCAGGGCATCGCAGCCCGATTGTCGCCCGATCACCGCCGAGGTCGAAGCCGACATCGGCGCGACGCGACAGCACCAGGGTGAGGGCGCCGGGCCAGTAGCAACAGGCAAGCCGCGCCGCCCCTTCGGAGACGAGCGCCAGTTGGCCCATCTCGGCCGGATCGGCGATAAGCACCGGGAGGGCGAACTGTTCGGGGCGGTTCTTGAGAGCGAACACTCGCTCTGAGGCACCATAAAGGCGCGGGTCGACCGCAAGGCCATAGACGGTGTCGGTGGGGATCGCGACGACCTGGCCCGCCGCGAGGGCCCCGGCGGCCTCGTCGATCCCAGACAGGCTCACCGCCTCGCCACCAGCACACGGGGACGCCCGGCAAGGTCGTCCTCGACACTCGCGTATCCAAAGCCGGCCTGCCTCGCCAGCTCGAGCGCTGCCGTAGCCTGGTGCGGGGCGATCTCGACCACGACCGCACCGTGGTCGGCGAGCCACCCGGGAGCGTCGGATACGACCGCAGCCACCGCTTCGAGACCGCTCGGCCCCGCGACAAGTGCCCGGTAGGGGTCGTAGTCACGCACAGTCGCCTCGAGTGCGTCCCACTCGCTCTCGGCCAAATATGGCGGGTTGGCAACAACCAGGTCGAGCCGGCCCATGAGATCACCGGGCAGCGCCTTGAACCAGTCCCCCGCGGCCAGGCTCAGTCTCTCAGCTGCCCTTTCTGTCACAGCAGAGATGTTGCTGGCGGCGAGCTCCAATGCGGCCAGGTCCAGGTCGGTCGCGATCACGCGCACAGCGGGCCGCTCGGCCACAAGCGACAGGGCGATCACACCCGAGCCGGTGCCGAGATCGGCAGCGAGCAGCTCCGAGCCCGCTCCTAGAAGAAAAAGGCGGTCCAGCTCCAACAGGGCGAGCTCAACGACGAACTCGGTTTCCGGACGCGGCACGAGAGCGCGCCCGTCGACTCGGACAGACAACGTTCGAAAGCCCCAACGGCCGAGCACGTGCTGGAGGGGCTCGCCGTGCCGGCGGCGACTCACGAGCTCGCCAAGGCGTGCCGACACCTCTGCTGGTGCTTCAAGGTCGATGTCACCCAGCAGTGCGGTGGCGTCACGGCCACTCGCCTCTTCGAGCAACCACCGGGCTGCAACAGGGTCAACTATCTGCTCAGCGGTCTCTCGCCACAACTGGCGCCAGGTCATCGGGGCCTCTTGGGACGCGTCATCCCTCGACGAGCTGGCGGCTCCGTTCGTCTGCCAGCAAGGCGTCGACGAGCTCTTCGAGGTCGCCCATCAAGATCCGATCGAGCTTTTTCAAAGTGAGCCCGATGCGATGGTCGGTGACCCTGTTGTCCTTGAAGTTGTAGGTCCGGATCTTCTCCGAACGACCGCCGCCGCCAACCTGGGCGCGGCGCTCTTTGGCCAGAGCCGCGGCGTTCTTCTGCTGCTCGAGCTCGTAAAGGCGCGCCCGCAGCACCTTGAGGGCGGCCGCACGGTTCTGAATCTGGCTCTTCTCGTCCTGCATCGCGACCACAAGGCCCGTGGGCAGGTGGGTTATCCGTACGGCCGAGTCGGTCGTGTTGACCGACTGACCGCCCGGTCCTGTCGAGCGGTAGACGTCTATGCGAAGGTCGCCCGGCTCGATCTCGACCTCGACCTCGTCCGCCTCTGGCAGGACGTTGACGGTCGCGGACGAGGTATGGACGCGCCCTTGGGATTCGGTGACGGGGATCCGCTGTACCCGGTGAGTCCCGGCCTCTTGGTGCATGCGTTGCCAGGCATCTTCACCCTTTATGAGAAAGGTGACCCCGTCCACCCCGCCGAGCTCAGACTCGCGAAGGTCCAGTACCTCGACACGCCATCCCCTGTGGTCGGCGGCGTAGCGCTGGTACATGTCGAACAGGTCCTTGGCGAACAGGTTCGCCTCCTCGCCCCCTTCCGCGCCACGGATCTCGACGATGACGTTGCGGCCGTCGTTTGGGTCCTTTGGTATGAGCAGGTCGCGGAGGTCATTTTCGAGGGCGGCCACCCTCGCCTCCGCCGCGTCTAGCTCGTCGCGACCGAGCTCACGCTCGGCCCCGACGGCGTCGGACGCGAGCTCGCGGGCAGCGGCCACATCGTCTTGAGCTGAGCGCAGCTCGTGCATCTTGTGCACGACGGTCTCGAGCTCTTTGTGCCGGCGCGAGAGGACACGCAGCTCATTGCGATCCTGGGAGAGAGTTGGGTCAGAGAGGCGCGCGAGGACCTGTGAGTACTCGGCCTCAAGCGCCTCAAGGCGATCGAGCACGCCCCAAGGTTAGTCACCCCGTCGGCGCCTACATCCGAGCCGAGGCTGTTCGTGCTATACCGCGGGAGTGGTCTTTCCGGTCGCGATCGTCGTCGGGCTCATCTTTGGAGGCGCTGATCAGTACGTGGGCAGCCTTGACGCCCGCGGGCTTTGGACGGTCTCTTTGAGCTTGCTGTCCGCACCGTGGCTCGTGCTCCCGTTCCTGTTCGGTTGCAGCCAGCTGCGGGCGAGTCGCGCAGGCAAGCTTGGGCTCGTCGCCACGATGGCCGCACTGTGCGGCTACTTCTGTATGATCATTGGCCCGCTCGAGGGTGGGCAGTGGAGCGTGAACCTGCGAGAGATACACGGCCTGCTCGCGTCCAACGCGGAGAACATCGTCGGGGGGCTTGTGACCGGTCCTTTGTACGGCCTGCTCGGCCAGCGCTGGCGGACCCGGCGTGCCTGGCTAAGCGCCGTCCTCGTCGCGGGGGCGCTCTGCCTCGAGCCCGTGGCGTTGACCATCGCCCACAGGAGCTATCCGGGTGACTCGGTCGTCTGGCCCTTCGAAGTGTTCGTCGGGATAGCTGTCGCCGCCTACTTCTATCTCGACGGCCTCGCGTTCAGACGGCGCGTCGGTTCAGAGCTCAGAGAACCCACGACAATCTGAAGTAGGTCCGCGGCCTGCGGAGCTCCCGCAGGCCGGTCCGTTCAGCGCTTGGTCTTGCGCTGGCCGTAGCGGCGCTCGAAACGCTCAACGCGCCCACCGGTGTCCACGAGCTTCTGCTTGCCGGTGTAGAAGGGATGGCACTCGTTGCAAAGCTCGACGTGCAGGTCGGGCTTGGTCGATCGTGTCGTGAAGGTGTTCCCGCACGAGCAGCGCACCGACGCGGTCACGTATGCGGGGTGTATGTCTGTCTTCATGATCTCTCCATTGTAGGCCGGGCCAGCCGGCTCCCATCCAGGGCGAACTCGGGAGTCAGCCGCCAGGGACCGGCGCCTTGGCGATCTCGGCGAGGAACTCGTCGTTGGAGCGAGTCGTACGGATCTTGTCCATCAGCAATTCGAGCCCCGCGCCGGGCCCGCCGTCGCCGCCGAGGGCGTTTAGCACCCGGCGTAGCTTCCAGACCTGCTGGAGCTGGGAGCGGTCGAAGAGAAGCTCCTCGTGACGAGTTGAGCTGGCGTTGACGTCTATGGCGGGGTAGATGCGGCGCTCGGCCAGCTTGCGGTCGAGGCGCAGCTCCATGTTGCCCGTACCCTTGAACTCCTCGAAGATGACCTCGTCCATCTTCGAACCCGTCTCCACGAGAGCGGTCGCGAGGATGGTGAGTGATCCGCCTTCTTCGATGTTGCGGGCGGCCCCGAAGAACTTCTTCGGAGGGTAAAGGGCCCCTGAGTCGACACCACCGGACATGATTCGACCTGTCGCTGGCTGGGCCAGGTTGTAGGCGCGAGCAAGTCTGGTGATCCCGTCGAGGATGATCACGACGTCCCTGCCTAGCTCTACGAGGCGCTTGGCCCGCTCGATGGCGAGCTCGGCGACAGTCGTGTGCTCATCGGCAGGTCGGTCAAAGGTCGAGGCGATTACCTCGCCCTTGACCGAGCGCCGCCAGTCGGTCGCCTCCTCGGGCCGCTCGTCCACCAAAAGGACCATCAGGTGGACACTCGGATCGTTCTGCTCGATCGAATGGGCGATCTGCTTCAAGATCGTCGTCTTGCCCGCCTTCGGTGGCGAGACGATCATGCTGCGCTGGCCCTTCCCGATCGGCGAGATCAGGTCCACGATCCTGGCCGTGGTGTTGAGCGGGTCCTCCTTCAGCTCGAGGCGCATCCGCTGGTCGGGGAACAGCGGTGTCAGGTCCTCAAAACGCGGCCGCTCGCGGGCCTCGTCGGGCGTCATCCCGCATACAGAGTCGATCCGCAACAGGGCCGGGTACTTTTCGCTCGGCCCTGCCGGCCGGCAGGCACCCTCGATGGCATCGCCACGCCGAAGCGAAAAACGCCTCGCCTGCGAGACGGAGATGTACACGTCCTTGGAGCTCGGCAGGTAACCGCTCGTGCGCAAGAAGCCGTAGCCCTCGTCGCGAAGGTCGAGCAGGCCGCGCACGGGCACCAGTTCGCCCTGCCAGGCAACTTCCTGGCCGCCACCTTGGGGCTCTTGGCCCCCACGCTCGCGGTCGCGCCCACGGCGACGACGCCCGCGGCGGTTGCCGGGCTCTATCTGACCGACCTGGCCCCCCTGGTTGTTCTGGTTGCCCCGTCCCGGCGAGTGCTGCTGGGACTGGCGCTGCGGTTTCGAGCTGGCCGACGGTTCCCCGCCAGTGCGCTCGAAGGTGTCGCTTCCTCCCTGTGGGGTGTGACCTGCATCAGCTGCAACGGCTCCGGCATGCGCGCTCTCAGCGCCGTTTCGACCCGAGTCGGAGCCGGCGAGGATCGCGGCCGCGGCTGCGGCGACGGAGTCATCGGCCTCGGAGGAGGACTCCGGGCCATTCCCGTTGAACGGCGCAGAACCGTCCAGAGCGTCGTGGCCGACAGGGAGGGCTTCCGCAGCGCCGTTCTTGCTCCTTGTGGCTGCTGAGGCCGTCTTGGCCGTCGAACGCGCTCGAGACGTGCGTCCTCGCGCCGGCTTGGTTGCCACGCCCGCGCCCTCGGATGCCGAGACAGTCTCGGCCGGTGCGCCATTGGCATCGGCTGGCTGTGCTGGGCCAGTTCCGCTCGCGTGCGCCCCCGCGGCGTCGTCTACCTCGACGCCTGCGGCACGCAGGATCTGGTTAACGAGCTCCGCCTTGCGCGTCCTCGCCACAGGCTCAAGTGACATCGCGGTCGCGATAGCTCGAAGCTCGTCGCTCGCTTTGCGTTCAAGGATCGAACGTTCGAGCTGTTCCTCGCTCATCAGGTTCCTCTCTGGATCTTTACTGTTGTTGAAGGTGTTTCCTCGCGGGGGTCCGCCGGGATCTGCTCAGTTTCGATGTCGGTGTGCCCCCACGCTGGGTCTAAGACTTGCCCTCCCGGAGCGGTCGGATAAGTGCTCGACCTGGGCAGACGATCCCCGCTGGGATTCCCCAAGCAGAAACAAAAGCTTTGATTTCGTCGGATCGCACAGCCCAGTAAGTGAGTGCCTACGGCGGCTAAAGCGTCTGCACGGAGGGAGGTGCCGGTGTAGGTGATAACAGGGAAAGGACCTCTGAGATTCCCACCGCCCCATTCGGGTCGCCCGCCCCGTAGGGGCGAACTCGCATCCGCAGTGACGAACGAAGGCAAACCCATGTTAGCGGGACATTCCGTCTCCGGCAAACACCCCCTGGCAGACGGTCGGTTCCGCGGCAGCTTGTCGCCAAAACGCGAGCACTATCGCATCATCTGAAAAAGCCGGCGGCAGGAAGTAGGCCTCGGCGATGCACCCCGAATCATCTACTCGGTGATCACCCTAAGGGAGCCTCGAGGGGATCGCGCGGGCCGCTGGCGCCTGCAAAGCCGACCCTTTCATCGGCGCTAGGTCGTCCAGATTCGAACTGGCCGGGACATGCACGCGAAGCGGTGATTCTCGCTCAGATGCCCTGAGCAGCCACTCTCAGTGGAGATACGACTCAGACACCGAGAGCTCCGAGCACCGACGTGAGGTCCGCGTCGACAACCGGGGGCACCGATGCCTGGCTGATTGCGAGATCCGGGTCCTTCAGACCGTGACCGGTCAGTACGCAGACCACGCTCGAGCCTTCGACAAGTGGCGTATTCAGCAAACCCGCGACCGAGGCCGCCGAGGCTGCCTCGCAGAAGACGGACTCCTCGGTGGCGAGAAACCGGTACGCCTCGAGGATCTCTTCGTCGGTCACTGCGAAGATGCCGCCTCCTGACTCGGAGGCCGCAGCTGTCGCCCCGTACCAGGAGGCCGGGTTGCCGATGCGGATCGCGGTGGCGATTGTCTCGGGCTCGGCGATCGGGTGACCGGCAACGATGGGGGCTGCCCCGGAAGCCTGAAAGCCGAGCATGCGCGGGAGGCGGGTGGAACGCCCTGCATTGCGGTACTCGCAGTATCCGCGCCAGTAGGCAGTGATGTTCCCGGCGTTGCCGACCGGAATGCAGTGGACCTCCGGGGCATCCCCGAGCGTGTCGACGATCTCGAAGGCCCCCGTCTTCTGACCCTCGATGCGGAACGGGTTCACCGAGTTGACAACGACTACCGGAGCACGCCGCGGCAGCTCACGTACTATCTCGAGGGCCACGTCAAAATTGCCCCGCACCTGCAGTACCCGCGCCCCGTGCACGAGGGCCTGGGCAAGCTTGCCGAGGGCGATGTGCCCCTCGGGTATGAGCACGGCGCAACTCATCCCGGCGCGGGCGGCGTAGGCGGCCGCCGAGGCCGAGGTGTTGCCCGTCGAGGCGCACACGACCGCCTTCACGCCTTCTTCGGCCGCCTTGGAGATCGCCATGGTCATGCCACGGTCTTTGAACGACCCGGTTGGGTTCGCGCCTTCGAGCTTCAAAAAGACCCGGGCACCGACGCGCTCGGAGAGCCGGGGCGCGGGTAACAGGGGAGTCCCGCCCTCGAGCAGGCTCACGACGGGGGTTGCCTCGCTGACGGGGAGGAAATCGCGGTACTCCTCAAGGACCCCTCGCCAAGCGGTCACGGGGCCTCGATCAACGTTCCGGTCCGATCACGCGCAGCAGCGCTCCGATACGCGCGACGACCTCCAAGGCGGAAAGTGAAACCAACGTCGCCTGAAGATCGGCCTCGAGGGCTGTGTGGGTGATGAAAACTAGACGCGCCCCATCGCCGAGGCCGATCTGCTCCATGGAGCGGATCGAGACGTGGTGCTCGCCGAAGACACGGGCAACCGCAGCGAGTACTCCAGGCTGGTCCTTCACGTCGAGAGCGAGATAGTACTGAGTCGAAAGCGCCGAGATCGGGCTTATCTCCACCCTTTCTCGTCGCACGGCGCGGCCGCGCGTCTCCTCACGAAGGTGGTGTGCGGCAGCCACAACGTCGCCGAGCACGGCGCTGGCGGTCGCCATGCCGCCAGCGCCCCGGCCGTAGACCATGAGCTCGCCCGCGGTGTCGCCCTCGACGAACACGGCGTTGAACGCGCCCCGGACACTAGCGAGGGGATGCTCACGGGGCACCATCGCGGGATGGACGCGAACCGCGACCGACGGTGTCGAGCCGTCCCCAACCCGCTCGGCGACGGCCAGTAGCTTGACTTCGTAGCCGAGCTTGTGAGCAAAGGCTATGTCCGAGGCGCCGATGGCCGTGATCCCCTCGGTGTAGACGTCGCTCGGCACGACGTCGGCGTCGAACGCGATCCCGGCCAAGATGGCAGCCTTGGCCCGGGCGTCGTAGCCTTCGACGTCCGCTCTCGGGTCGGCCTCGGCATAGCCAAGTGCTTGCGCCTCCGCGAGGGCGGTGGCGTACTCACTGCCCTCCTCGCTCATGGACGTGAGCATGTAGTTGGTCGTGCCGTTCACGATCCCCATCACGCGGACTATGCGTTCGCCTGCGAGGGAGTCGTTGAGGAGTCTCACGAGCGGGATCGCGCCTGCAACCGAGGCTTCGTAGAAAAGGTCGACCCCACCTTTTTCCGCCGCGGTGAGCAGCTCGGCGCCGCAATAGGCAAGAAGCTCCTTGTTGGCTGTCACGACGGGCTTCCCGGCCGCCAGGGCCGAGAGCACCAGGCTGCGGGCCGGTTCTATACCGCCGACGAGCTCCACGATGACGTCGATCTCGGAGTCGTCCACTAGCGCGGCGCTCTGGGCGCAGAGCCTCTCGCCGGCGTCCGCGCGAGCCGTGCCGGGACGCTGCCTGTCGAGGTCTCTCACCGCGATCCGCGTCACGCGCAGCTCGATGCCAGTGCGCAACGCTATTGCCTCGGCCTGGGAGTCGATAAGGCGCGTGAAGGCGACACCGACGTTGCCGTATCCGAGCAGGCCGACGCGCACGACGTCCGGGCCTACTGTCAGCTCCCTTTGAGGCGCGCCCACCGCCACAAGGTACAAGACGGAGGCGAGGCTCAATCCAGGATTCAGGTTTCGAGGGCGAGCAGGTCGGCGATCGTCTCGCGTCTCACCACGACGCGGGCGCGACCGCCGGAGACGAACACGACAGGCGGGCGCAGCACCCGGTTGTAATTCGAAGCCATCGAGAACCCGTACGCGCCGGTGACCGGGGTGGCGACAACGTCGTCCACGGCCAGGTCGCCAGGCAGCCGGGCGTCATCGACGATGACGTCACCAGACTCGCAGTGCTTGCCAACAAGACGAGCGGCTAGTGGTCGCGCCGCCAACAGATCCCGGGGCAAGAAAGCCTCATATCCACTGCCGTAGAGCACCGGACGCGGGTTGTCGGACATTCCGCCGTCCACGGCCACATAACAGCGCAGACCCGAAAGGCGCTTGATGGTGCCCACGCGGTACAAGGTCACGGCCGCGCTCGCGACTATGGCCCGGCCTGGCTCTGCTGTGAGCCGTACCGAGGCATCCATGCCAACCGCGCGTGAAGCCGAGTGCACCGCCTGTGCCCACTCGGTGATAGATGGCGCCTGCTCACCCTCGACATAGGCAACACCGAGCCCGCCACCGATACAGCACTCCTTGAGGTTGTTCTCTGCGACGAAGGGTGCGAGAGCCCCGATCTCCTCCACGAAGGCGGAAGTTTCGAAGATCTGGCTCCCGATGTGAGCGTGCACACCCACGAGTTCGAAATCCTCAAGGCGCGCAAGCGCCTCGAGGGACTGCCTAGCTGCGCCCGAGGCCAGAGAGAAACCGAACTTGGTGTCCTCCTGGCCCGTCCTCACATACTCGTGGGTGTGTGCCTCGATACCCGGAGTCACCCGGACCAGGAGCTTGGGCTTGTAGCCGGCCTGACGTGTCGCGCCACTGCCGCAGAGGTACCTCAACCGGTCGATCTCGTCAAACGAGTCGACCACGATCCGGCCGACTCCGCCATGAAGTGCAGCCACCAGCTCCTCGTAGGACTTGTTGTTGCCGTGGCAGACGAGCCGGTCACCACTAGCGCCCGCGGCGAGGGCCACGGCCAGCTCGCCGCCGGTCGATACGTCAAGCGCCATGTTCTCTTCGATGGCGAGCGCTGCCATCGCTTTGCACAAGAAAGCCTTCGTGGCATAGGCGACCCCGGGCCCGAAGGCACCGACAGCCTCGCGGCACCGGGCGCGCAGGTGGTCTTCGTCGTAGACGAACACCGGTGTGCCGAACTGCTCAACAAGCTCTAGAAGATCGACTCCACCGATGCTCAAGTGGCCGTCGGGTGTCAGCGCGCTCGAGTCCGGCAACAGGCCCCTGGCGATCGGGCCTTGTGAAGGAGCTTGTTCGACTGGCGGCCTGGCGACAATCCGTTCGTCCTCTGACGGCCCCGAAGAGGCCTGAGCGCCCGTCACATCTCGTCGGGCGCCTGGACCCCGAGCAGGCCGAGCGCGATCGCAAGTCCGATTCTCACTCCGTCGACGAGCCAGAGTCGGGCTTGGGTGAGCTCGGGCGGGATCTCTTCTGACAGGACTCGGCAGTCATGGTAGAAGCCGTGGAACTCACCCGCGAGCTGACGTACCCAGCTCGTGACCTTGTGAGGTGCCCGGTCCTTGGCTGCTTCGGCAACGGTGCGGGGCAGGTCGACCAGGCATCTGATGAGCTCGAGCTCTCGGTCGTGGACCAAAAGGGCCAGGTCGGCCTGCGATATCGGGACGCGGTCAATGCCCCGCTCGACGCGCTTGCGGTCGATGGAGGAGATCCGGGCATGCGCGTACTGGACGTAAAAGACCGGGTTCTCCATCGACTGGCGTTTCATGAGATCGAGGTCGAGCGTCGTCGCCTGGTCGATCGAGTTGAGCAAGGACAGCAATCGAGTCGCGTCAGGTCCGAACTCGTCGATGACAGAGTCAAGCTGGATCACGTTTCCGGCCCGCTTCGACATCCGACGCCCGACCACATTGACGAGCTGGCCGAGGCGGATCTCGAGGCGGTCCGGTTCCACGCCGAGCGCGGCCACACCTGCTTTCAAGCTGGCGACCTGGCCGTGATGATCGGCTCCGAATACGTCGATAACGCGGTCGAAGCCACGAACGAGGAACTTGTCGCGGTGGTAAGCCAGATCGCCCGCGAGGTATGTGGCGTCCCCGTTCGTGCGGATCAGCACACGGTCGCGAGTGTCGCCAACCTCGGTGGACCGCAGCCACAAAGCTCCGTCGTCCTCATAGACGAGGCCGCGCTCGCGAAACAGCTCGATGGTCTGGCCCACCTGGCCAGTGTCTTCGATAGAGGCCTGCGACTGCCACTCGTCAAAACAGATGTTGAGACGGTCGAGCGTCGCCTTTATGTTCTCGAGGATCCTGTCGGCCGCGAACCGGCCCGCCTCGACGACGTCGTCTGGGCCGTCGTAGTCACCGGCGAGATGCGTAACGTACTCGCCCTGATAGCCCTCCTCGGGCACGACCTCGCCCCTGCGCCGCGCGAGGAGGCTATTGCCGAGAAGGCGGATCTGGCCGCCGGTGTCGTTGACGTAGTACTCGCGCCTCACCTGAAAGCCGCAACGGCTCATGACACGCCCGAGGGCGTCGCCGTAGGAGCCGAGCCATCCGTTACCGACGTGCAGCGGCCCCGTCGGATTCGCAGAGACAAACTCGATCTGGACCCGCTCGCCGTGCCCAAGATCGCAGGTGGCGTAGCCGTCTTCGCCGGCGGCGACGACATCGCGCAAGGCTTGGTGCAGCCACGAGGGCGCGAGCTTGAAATTGATAAAACCCGGGCCGGCAACCTCGACTTCGAGCACATCGTCGATCGCCGCAACCTTGAGCGCCTTGGCGAGCTCGCCGGCAAGGTCGCGAGGCGCTCGGCCGGCGGCCTTGGCGACGACGAGGGCGACGTTGGTCGACCAGTCGCCGTGTTCTGGGCGAGCCGGCCGGACGAGTTGGACCAGCTGCGCGTCAATTGGGATATGCAGGGTTCCAAGAGCGGCCACTATCGCCCCGGCCAGGCGCTGCTCGGTTGTCATTGGAGTCTGAGGATGGCCGACTTCCCGCTAGCATGCAACTGCGTCCATCGAGCCCTCGTAGCTCAGGGGATAGAGCATCGGCCTCCGGAGCCGGGTGCGCAGGTTCGAATCCTGCCGAGGGCGCCAACGCCGACGCCGCGAATCTCCAAGCCGCGCACCGAACCGTCGAGGACGCGATCGCTCAGTTGTTTGCCTAAGCGGGTCCTTCGGGCCAACCTTTGGCATCGAACACTGCCACTGGATCTAGGTAGTCCCGCCACCGTGCCACTTTTCCGTCCTTGATCGTGACGATGGAGACAAACCGGTTGTCGTACGGACGCCCCGTCTGCACTGATTCGCCATGGACCTCATATTCGAGGACCGCGACCGACGCTGCGGGATCTCGATAAACATGAAGATTGTCAGCACTGCGCACGGACATGAAGTTGTCGTAGTCGCAATAGAGGTCGATGATGTTCTGTCGCCCTTCAACTCGTCGCGGAAAGCCAGGCACGGAGACGACGTACTCGAAAACGACATCATCAGCCAGCAGGTCGAAGTAGTCCTCGCCCTCAGCGAGACCCTTCAAACCTTCTCGAATGATGTGGAAGAAGGATCCATCAGCTCCAAAGTTTGAAGCGTCGTCTGTGTACTTGGTCACGTGTTCTCCCATTCGGCGGGGATGGCAGCACTGCCCTGCATGGATCCGTCGAACCTGACGACGCAGGTCGCGATCGTAGAACTCAAGTGGAGACGACTGATGCCCTGACCGCCCGGTGGGTGACGTGCCCCAATCGCTGCCGGATCAGTGACGCACATTCCGGTCCACCTGGCATCGAGTGCTAACTGTCGCGAACGGCGCACCCGCTGAAGTCCGAAAGCTGTTCTCGCTCTCCGGTGGGTTCACCGATGAGGCGCCTGGTTGGCTCTGACGCCGGACCTCGCTGACCCGGGTACCAATTCGAGACCCTTCGTGTCTTAGGGTCAACGAATCCACGACCAGTCGCTACCGTGGCCTTGTGAGCGGCCCGCGAGTGCTTGGTGGGGTGGTACACGAGCTTCCTGCAGACCTTCGCAAGGCCCTGGTCGCCAACCCCATCGCGCTCGATGCCTGGCAGGACATCACACCTCTGGCCCGCAACGAGTTCATCTGCTGGGTCGAGGATGCCAAGCAGGAGCTGACCCGAGAACGCCGCATCCGCCGGACGCAAGAGGAGCTGGAAGAAGGCCAGCGTCGGCCCTGCTGTTGGCCAGGTTGTAAGCACCGCGAGCGCACCGGCAGATAGCACTCGGCATTGCTCACCGGCCTGGACACGTCGAGAATGATGAAACGAAAGTGCCGATCTAGAGGCAATTTCAGCTGGGATCCATCTACGACAAACCATCAGGTAGACGCGGCGCCACCCGAGCGCTAGAGCACGCTCATATTCTGAAAAGCCTGCAAAGGAGTATTAGATGCCCCTGAGCGATTTTCCCCGCTACCCGCTGCTTTTCGGGCCGAGCCCTGTTCACAAGCTCGAGCGGCTGTCCCAACACCTCGGTGGCGCGACGGTGTGGGCAAAACGCGAGGACTGCAACTCGGGCCTCGCTTTCGGTGGCAACAAGACGCGAAAGCTCGAGTACCTCGTCCCTGACGCAATCGCGAAGGGTGCGACCCACCTCGTTTCCATCGGCGGAATCCAGTCGAATCACACCCGCCAGGTGGCGGCGGTGGCGGCCAGACTGGGGCTCAAGGCCCGCCTCGTCCAAGAGACATGGGTCGACTGGCCCGACGCGGTGAACGACCGGGTCGGGAACATCCTTTTGTCGAGGGTGATGGGAGCAGAACTCGAACTAGTCGACGCGGAGTTCGGGATCGGCATCAAAGACAGCTGGGAGGTGGCACTCGAAGACGTCCGGTCCAAAGGCGGAGTCCCCTACCCGATTCCCGCTGGTGCGTCTGATCACCGGCTCGGGGGTCTCGGGTTCGCGAGCTGGGCCGGCGAGGTCGCCGCGCAGGAGGCCGAGCTGGGGGTGTTCTTCGACACGATCGTCGTCTGCACTGTCACCGGGTCGACCCAAGCGGGCATGATCGTGGGCTTCGCGACCCAAGACCGCCCACGCCGCGTGATCGGAATAGACGCTTCGGCCAAGATCGAACAGACACGTGAACATGTCACGAAGATCGCCAGCAACACCGCCGAGCTGATCGGTCTTGAACGCCAGCTCACTGAACACGAGATCATTCTCCTCGAGGGGTGGGCGGGCGACCACTACGGCATCCCGGTGCGCTCCACCCTGGATGCGATACGCCTCACCGGCAGCCTCGAGGGCGTGATCTTGGACCCCGTCTATGAGGGTAAGTCGATGGCGGGGCTCATAGACCTAGTCCGCAGTGGCGAGATAGGCGGGGATTCGAACGTCCTTTACGCCCACCTCGGCGGCCAGCCCGCCATAAACGCCTACAGCGCGTTGTTCCGCAGCTGAGCTATCCAATCGGCAACCATCCGACAGCTGTGTCGCTGCTAGCTGGGAGCTGGGAGCGCGTCTGGGACCGCCGATCCATCAGTGCTCGGATCCCGAGATCCCACACCCGCCATCATCATCCCGATGTCCTCGCGAGAGTTGACGCGTGGGTCCGCCGACCCGATGATCCTGCCCTCGTACATCACCAGGACACGGTCACAGATCGTCATGATCTCGTCGAGGTCTTCCGAGACGATCAGGCAGGCGGTGCCGTTGTCGCGCTGGGCGATGAGGCGCTCGTGGATGTAGTGCGTCGCGCCGACGTCGATGCCCCGTGTGGGCTGTGCAACCAGCAGCACCCGCGGGCTGCCTGACAGCTCGCGGGCCATGATCAGCTTTTGGATGTTCCCGCCCGAGAGATTCCTGGCGGGCGTGTCAAGAGACGGCGTCCTGACGTCGAACTCGGTCACGAGCTCGTGGCAGTGGTTACGGATGGCACGCTTGCGCAAGAAACCCAGCCGGGAGAACCTCCGGTCCCTGTTCTCCACAAGGAGCAGGTTCTGTGCCACGGTGAACTCAGGTACGACCCCATCGCGCATGCGCTCTTCTGGGACATAGGCGAGCCCGGCCGCGCGTGCGGCGGCAGGCTTGGCTCCAGCTAGTTCGGTTCCGTCCAGGCGGATGGAGCCGCTCATGGGACTACGGATCCCAGCGATGGACTCGGCGAGTTCGCGCTGGCCGTTCCCCGAGACACCAGCGATACCGACAATCTCGCCGCCGGAGACATCGAGTGATAGTCCTCGCACGGCTTCGGTTCCGCGGTCGCCTCGCACTTTCAGGTCGCTCACAGCCAGGCGCACCTCACTCGCGGTGCCCTTTGTGGTCTGGCTCTCTAGGGCGACACTGCGCCCGACCATCAACTCGACGAGCCGCTCCCTCGTCGCCTCAGCCGCTTGGATTGTGCCGACATTGCGGCCCTGGCGCAGCACGGTCATGCGAGCCGAGATATCGAGCACCTCGTGGATCTTATGGGAGATGAACACGAGCCCTCGACCACCTTGTGTCATCTGGCGCAGCACGACGAACAGCTCGTCGACTTCACGAGGAGTAAGCACAGCTGTCGGTTCGTCGAGAACGAGCAATGAGACGTTGCGATACAGGGCTTTGATGATCTCTACACGCTGTCGCTCGCCCACCGACAGCTGCCAGATGATGGCTTGCGGGTCGACTTTGAGGCCATAGGTCTCGGCGAGCTCGCGAATCTTGGTTGAAACCCGCCCGAGGTCGGTCAACGGACCGCGGGTCGACTTTTCACCCAAGGCGACGTTCTCGGCGACAGTCAAGGTGTCAACAAGCATGAAATGTTGGTGAATCATCCCTATCCCGCGGCGGATCGCGTCCGCGGGCGAGGATATGTTTACGCGCTCACCATTCATCCTTATCTCGCCCTCGTCGGGACGATACAGGCCATATAGCACCCGCATGAGGGTGCTCTTGCCCGCGCCGTTCTCCCCGAAAAGAGTGTGGATCTCACCACGGTGAACTTCGAAATCGACGTGGTCGTTGGCGACCACCCCGGGAAAGCGCTTGGTTATTCCAGTCATCTGGAGGAGAGGAACGTCCTCCAGGGCTGAACCCTCTCCTTGCGCTGCCGGGATGGTCACCACGATTGTCCTTTTGTTTGTTTGCTAGCTGACTACTGCGCGACGGTGATGTCGCCGTTGGTGATCTCGGCGATCAACTTCGCAGCCTCGGTCTTGACAGAGGCGGGCAGGTTGTAGCCCTTGTTGAAGTTGATCTTCTCGCCACCATTGCCGAGACCGATTACGTAGGTCGCGTCGCCAAGAGTTCCGCCGCGGATCGCGGTGAACATCTGCTTGAGGATCGGGGCCCAGTTGTAGACCTGCGAGGAGACGACGTTGTGCGGAGCCAGCGAGGACTGGACCCACTGCGTGCCGAACCAGATCTTGTGGTCGCTCTTCGCGACCCCGATCGCCCCGACGACCGACTGCGAGCTGCCCGTGAGGACATCCGCGCCGTTGCCAACGAAGGTCTTCGCACAGCTGGCCATGAGGCTGTTGTCACTGAACGAACCGGTGTACACAGCGTGTGCCGTGATCTTGAACTTGCCGGCCAGAGCAGCTGCCTTTGCGCCTGCCTGGAAGCCGTCCACGTAGAGCTTGGCGTCACCGGTCGCGATGGGCCCGCAGATCCCGAGCACGTGCGACTTGCTCAGCAACGCGGCCATGTAACCCTGGACGTAGCCACCCTCGTTCGAGCTTGCCTCGTAGGCGAAGACGTTCTTCATGCCGAATGTCGCCCCGGCGGTGCCCCATGCAAAAGAGACCTTCGGGAACTTGGGCGCCAGCTGCTCGATGATGGATCCGTACTGGGATCCGTGGGCAACGATGAGGTTGTAGCCCTCGTGGGCGTAGGTCTCGATGATGTCGGCGGCCTGGCTGACCACGTACTCGTTAGCCGAGACGGCGATCTGCAGGTGTTCGGAGCCCTTGAGGCTCTCGAGGGCGCTGTACATCGACTGGGTGAAGGCGAGGTCGTTCGTCGCGCTCGGCGCGATGAGGGCCACCTTCAGAGTGCTCATCCCCTTAGGGGTCGAGCTTGAGCGCGCAGTTGCGGAGGCGCCTGTCGCGAAAGCAGCTGTGCCGAGCGCCATGGCAGCTGCGACGAGCACCAAGGCACCCCTTCTCCAAATCTTCACTTGCATTTGCTCTCTCCTTGTTAAGTTGCTCTTGACTGCGGTTTTCCTTGGGGACTTATGGGACTGCCTGGAGTTTCCGCCGGATCGTCTGGATGTATCACCCGCCTCTCTCATAGGGCTTCCCAAGGGCTGCGGGCTGCCGGAATCGGCGCGCGACCGTCAACAGGGCAAGGATCGTGATCACCGCCGGGGCTGTCGCCCAGAGGTCCGAAGCGCTGAGGGGAATGATGCCGAGGGACTTCCATTCGAGGACTACGGCTATCGCGAGTCCGTAAAGCAACGAGCCCCCCATGACGCCCGTCGGGCGCCATGCGCCGAAGTAGACGAGGGCGACAGCGATGAATCCCTCGCTCTGGGTCAGGTTCTCTTGAAAGATGCCATCGAACATCAAGAGCGCGGCGCCGGCGAGACCCGCCAGGACGCAGCCGATAAGGACCGCCTCCCAGCGAATGCGAACGACGTTGACACCTACGCTGTCAGCAGCGGCCGGGTTCTCCCCCGCTGCCCGGATCTTCATGCCGAAGGTGGTGCGATTGAGCAGGAACGTCACGACCGGGACCAGCAAGAAGGCGATGTAGACAAGGATCGTCTGCTTGAAGAACATGCCTCCGATGGCTGGAATCTTGTCCAAGAGCGGGATGTTGATCGGGTTCAGGGTGTTGATGGGAAGTGGCGTTCCGACGTACTTGATAAAGAGCAAGTCGCTGAAGCCGAGGCCGAACAGGTAGATGCCGATCCCACTTATGCCCTGCTCGGCCTTCAAGGTGACGCTTATGAAGGCGGTCACGACCCCCATCACCGCCCCCACGCCCATCCCGGCGAGAATCGAGTAGAACAAGTTGCCGGTCTTGAGTGCGGTGAAGTACGTGGCGAAAGCGGACAACAGCATGATCCCGTCGACGCCCAGGTTGATCACTCCGCTGCGCTGACCCACAGTCTCGCCGAGGGCGGCAAGCAGGAACGGTGCCGCGAGGCCAAGCGCCGTGGCCACCGTCGCTGTAAGCACGGCGTAGGTGAAAAAGTGGCTCATTGGTCGCCCCGCTCCTTTGCGGTCACGAGCGGGTCGGGAGGCGTCGCGGCCTCTTCGGCCCCAGACGACTTCGTTGGGGGTGCAAGCGCGGTCGCGCGGCTGCGCCGGCGCATGTACTCGAGGGATACGACGAAGACCACGACGAGGCCCTCGAGAGCAGTCACCATGTCGGCGGGAACTCCGGTTGCCACCTGCAAGGCGTCACCACCAACGATGAGCCCACCGAATAGGAAGGCCGAGATGATCGACCAGATCGGGTTGAGCGCCCCAAATAGAGCTACGACGATCCCGTTGAATCCGTCTGAGCCTGTGAAACCCGTCAGGCTCCCGTCTGTGACCATCCGGTGAGAGATGCTGCCGAAGACGAGCAGCGCCCCTCCGAGGCCGCACATCGCCCCACTTATCGTCATGGCGAGGGTCATCGTGCGCTTCACCGGTATACCGGCGTACTTAGAGGCATCGCGGGAGAGTCCCACGGCCTGGATGCGAAAGCCGAAGCTCGTCTTGTAGAGCAGCACCCATACGCCCACCGCCACGACCACTGCGATGACAACGCCGAGGTGAAGCTGGGTATTGGCGATCAAAATGGGCAGCCACGACGCTTTTGGCAACAGGCGCGTCTCTGGGATGAGCCCGTATGTCGAGTTCTGCGTCTTGTCGACCATCGGGCCTGCCAGCAGCCAGTTCACGATCTGGACCGCGACGAGGTTGAGCATGATCGTGCTGAGGATCTCGTTGACGTTGAAGTAGGCCTTGAACGCTCCGGGGATCGCTCCCCAAACGGCCCCACCTGCGGCGCCTGCGAGCAACACAACGGGAATAAGGATGATGCTCGGCAGGTGCGGCAACGCAAGCGCAGTCGCCG
>JBEKVJ010000058.1:0-22239 GCA_049514105.1 Acidimicrobiales bacterium | reverse complement strand
ACGAGAAGCGTCCGGCGATGCGGGCCTAGACCTGGTCACCTTCCGATCGACGAAGTCATCTGATTGGCACTTCGGGCACCTGCGCAACGAATCGCGTACGACGAGCAGCTCGTCGGTCTCGGACCTCATCTGCAACCCCGCTGCCTCGAGGCCGAGCATATTTGCCTCGTCAGCAGGTGCTCCCATGGCGCCTATGCCCGGACCTTTCGCACGGCGAGCTGGACGGCGCGAGAACTGGGCCTGTTTATTCGTGAGCAGCCAGGCGGTAGCGCATACATTGCACCGTCGCTCGACGCTATTCCAGAACACAGGCCACTAATGATAGCCAGAGCGTTATCTGGTACCGGGAACCGTCCTTTCGGCTCCCCGGGGCTAGCTACAGCTAGGCTAGCCATCGGTTCACCGGGAGAGATATGGATCTCGGCCTTGAGTGAACCAGGTAACACGCCCTGCCGTTTACTTCTTCGTTACGTCGTAGTCCACGTAGACGACATGGGTCTGCAGGTACTCCTCGAGGCCGTGCTTGCCGTCTGCACCGCCGATGCCCGACTTCCGCCAGCCGGCATGAAAGCCCTGCATGGCCTCGAAGTTCTCTCGGTTGACGTACGTTTCGCCAAAGCGGATCTCGTTGCAGGCGCGCATCATGACGTCCATGCTGCGGGTGTAGATGGACGACGTGAGGCCGTACTCGCAGTCGTTTGCGAACTCGATCGCCTCATCGAGGTCCGAGAAGGTCGCGATAGGCAGAACGGGCCCAAAGATCTCCTTCTGCATGATGTCGCTCTTCTGGGCGCAGTTCGTGAGCACAGTCGGTGGGTAGTAGTACCCGGTCCTGCCCTCGTAGCGCTCCCCGCCTGTCACGAGCTTGCTGCCGTCACCGATAGCACGCTGCACAGCAGCGTCGACAAGCTCGAGCTGCCTCTCGCTCACGAGCGGGCCCATTTCGACCTTAGCGTCAAAGGGGTCGCCAACTACGGTCTGGTCCATCGCGGCGGCGAACTTCTCGATGAATTCGTCGGCGACCGACTCGTGGATGTAGGCGCGCTCGGCACAGTTGCAAACCTGCCCGGTGTTGATGATGCGCGAGGCACGGATCGAGCGCACCGCGAGACCGATGTCAGCGTCCTGCATCACGATGGCCGGTGCCTTCCCGCCGAGCTCCAAAGAGACCTTGGTGATGTTGTCCGCAGCGGCGCGCATGACCGCTGCCCCGGCCTCAACGCTCCCGGTCAGACTGACCATGTCCACCTTGGGATGGCTGGCAAGGATGTTGCCGACCACGGAGCCAGCGCCAGTGACTAGGTTGAAGACACCTTTGGGCAGCGATGATGCGGCGACGAGCTTCGCAAAGGCGCAGGCATTGTTCGGAGTCTCGGTACTGGGCTTGATGACGATCGTGTTCCCCGTAACGAGCGCCGGCGCCATCTTCCTCACGATAAGGAAGAACGGGAAATTCCAGGGGAGCACGCCGGCGACGACACCGATGGGCAACTTGTAGACGAGGATGTTCTCGCCGGGCCGGTCACTCTGGACAATCTCACCCTCGTAGCGACGCGCGAATTCTGCCATGTAGTCCATATAGTCGGCGGAAAAGTCCACCTCCACCTCGGCCAGCGAAAGGATCTTGCCCTGCTCCTCGGTGATGATTGCAGCTAGCTCGTCGCGGTTCTCGCGGAGCAGGTGGGCGATCTCTCGCAGATGACCGGCACGGACGATCGCCGGTAGCTTGCTCCATTCCTGCTGGGCTCGTGCGGCGGCGTCGACGGCCGCGTGAACATCGGCTTCGGTCCCGCTCGGGACCTCGGAGACCACCTTGGTCGTGGACGGGTTGACAACCGAGAACGTCTTTTCGGCGTCGACGAGCTCCCCGTCGATGAACATCTGGTAGCGGCGTACTCCTGCGTCCGGCATGACAGCCCCTCTCCGCTCGCAGACCTTGTCGGTCGCTCAAGCATGTTGATGTCTGTGTTCCTAGGTTGCCCCTTGTTTCTTGCTCTGTTTCTCCGAGCCCGGCGTCACTCGTCCTGGATCTGGCCTCGAATCTGGCGCAGTTTCACTTCCGACGAGGACGAGGCTCAGCTTGCGCGGCCCGTGTACGCCCTCCACCCGCTTGAGCTCGATGTCGACCGTGGCCGACGGACCGGAGATCCAGGTCTGGTCGGCCTTAGTTGACAGCTTCGAGATCCCGTCGGGTACCTCGGGAACGACTTGGCCAGCTTGAACGACGACGACAAGATGGTCCGGCAGGAGGGACAGCACACGGCGTCCCTGGCCTGGCCCGCCGTCGAGCACGACCGTGCCAGTATCCGCGATGGCCACAGCGCAGGCCGTGACCGCGGCGTCGAAGTGGTCTACCTCGAGGGTTCCGAGTGAACCGGTGTCGCGTTCGACGACGAGGTCGCGCCCGCGGGGCAACCATCCCTCTGGCAGATCGCTCGGCACGATTACCCTACGGCCGCCGTGGCGGACAAGCAGCTCGCTGATCACCTCGGCGATCGCTCCTGGTGTTGCCCAGCTGACCTCCGCCCGGTAGTAAGTGGCGCGCTCGACGAAGAGCTGGAGCACTTCGGTGACGGCGCTTTCCCCGGCGACCCGGTAAGAGCGCGCGATACCGATATCACCCATCGGCGCGGAGCTGAGAGAAGCACGCACGGCCCCGAGCACCGCGACTCGGCCCGAGCCAGCCTCCTGCAGAGTCGTCGCCATGCCTTGGGGGCGCGACCCGGCTCTCTTCACCCTGAGCGATCGCGGGAGCATGGCTGCGAGCAGGTGCGAAAACCCGAGCCCGGCGCCTTGCGACCTTGATGTTGAAGACGACTCCGCTGGCTGCGAAGGCGCTCGCTCGCTCCGCCACCACTCGCGGAAGGACTCACCTGCGACCACGGGTGCGTCGCGGGCAATCGTCCAGCGCCCGAGCGGCCAGGGCAGCCACCGGACGCGGCCCCTTGGGAACAGGACACCCGAGAGGCGGCCCGCGCTCCGCTCGGCGAAGTCAAGACGACCGGGCGAGGACAGGACTCCGCCCGCGGCCGCCATCGCGATGCCCTCAAGGCTCGGGCCCTTCTCGAGCTTGCGATCCACCGACTGTGCGCGAAGGTGTACGAGCAGCCTTGGGATGTCGATGCGGACAGGGCATACCTCGAAACAGGCGCCGCACAACGTCGAAGCGAAGGGCAACGACGCAGCCACCTGGTCAGTGGCGACCCCGCGCAGCTGCGGTGCAATGACTGCACCGATCGGCCCCGGATAGACCGAGCCGTAGGCGTGGCCGCCGACGCGCTCGTAGACCGGGCACACATTGAGACAGGCCGCACAGCGGATGCAGCGAAGCGCCTGACGCCCGACCCGGTCTGCTAGAGAGGCGCTGCGACCGTTGTCGAGCAGGACAAGGTGGAACTCCGACGGGCCGTCACCCGCGGTGACCCCGCTCCAGATCGACGTGTACGGGCTCATCCGTTCACCGGTCGCCGAGCGGGCGAGCAGCTGGAGGAACACCTCAAGATCCTGGAAGCGCCCGATGACCTTTTCGATGCCGACAACCGAGATCAGGGTCTCCGGCAGCGTGAGGCACATACGGCCGTTCCCCTCCGACTCCACCACGACGAGCGCCCCGCTCTCTGCGATCGCGAAGTTCGCACCGGAGATCGCGACCTTTGCCTGCAAGAACCGCTCGCGGAGATGCGCCCGCGCGGCGGACGCTAGATCGGCCGGCTCGTTGCTGAGCCCGCTCGGAGCGGCGAGACCGTGCTCTCCCATGTGGTCGAGAAAGATCGAACGGATCTCACTGCGATTGCGGTGGATGGCGGGAACGACGATATGGCTAGGCAGATCCTCGCCCAGCTGGACGATGAGCTCCGCCAGGTCGGTCTCGGTGGGCTCGATGCCCGCGGAGGCCAGAGCCTCGTTCAGCCGTATCTCAACGGTTGTCATCGACTTGACCTTGACGACCTCGCGCGCCCCGGTCTGCTGGACGAGGCCGACCACGATCCTGTTCGCCTCGGCGGCGTCTCGGGCGAAGTGAACGTGGCCTCCGGCGGCCGTCACGTTTGCCTCCAGCTGTTCGAGCAACTCGTCGAGACGGCCGAGGGCGTCGTCCTTGATGGCTTCCGCGGCGGAGCGCAGCTGCTCGAAGTCCTCCATCTCGCCGACTAGGTGCTCGCGCTTCTCCCGGATCGTCTTAGTCGCGCGCCGCAGATTCACCCGCAGCTGCCCGTCGGCGAGCGTCTTTGCAGCTGCGCGAGGGAACGGGGGCGAGTCCTTGAAGTCGGCCGCGGTCATCTCCGGCCTCCCTCGCCGGTGGCGGCGAGAATCTCGGCTATATGCACGGTACGCAAACCCGACCCGAGGCGTGAAGCCCCACCGCCGATGTGGGTGAGACAAGAGTTGTCGAGCGCGCAGAGAATCTCGGCTCCGCTCGCCCGCACAGCCGCCATCTTGTCGGCGAGCATCGCCACCGAGGTGTCCGCGTTCTTGAGCGCGAAGGTGCCACCGAAGCCACAGCAAGACGCGGCGTCCTCGAAGGGGACGAGCTCCAGCCCCTCGACCGCACGCAGGAGCTGCAACGGCTGGTCGTCGAGGTGGAGCACGCGCAGTGAATGACAAGTGGGGTGGTAGGCGACCCGGTGTGGGAAGAAAGCTCCCACGTCCGTAACACCGAGCTCGTCGACGAGCAGCCCGCTGAGCTCGTGCACTCGGGGAGCGAGCTCCCTTACGGCCGCGGCGAGCCCGGCATCTCCATCCTCGTCGGCAAGATTCGCGTAGGAGTCGACTACAGTCCCCACGCACGACGCCGAGGGTGCGACCACGACCTCGTAAGGCGAAAAAACTTCGACGAAGTACCGCGCCAAGGCGAGTGCTTCGGTCCGGTACCCGGTGTTGATGTGCATCTGGCCGCAGCAGGTCTGCGCTTCCGGGAACGCGATTTCATGGCCAAGTCGCTCGAGGACGGTCACTACGGCTCGTCCTGTCTGCGGGTAAATCGCGTCGTTGAAGCAAGTGATGAACAAGGCGATCTTCATCCCGCGTAGCTTCCCAGAAAACCGGGCTGGACGCCGGGCGACTGGAGCGGGTCTCGACACCGACAATCGGCGCATAAAGGCAACGGCATGGAGGTCGTCTGCTTCGTACGGTTCGAGTACGGGTGACGGGAGCGTCTCTTGCTACGCCAGCTCGAGGTCACAATGACGACGTAGACGTCGTGCAGCCACTTCCGGAGTCGACGGACTTACGCGCCATCACTTTCTCGTCATCGGTCGCCTGCCTCGAGGCAACCACGGCCTCGCCCTTTCTCCCTCTGCAGATCTGCGACCGCTTCGCTGCCCTTTCACGGCCGCGAGCTGACGATCCGAGAGTGTCCAACGACCGGTGATTCGGCCTTAGAACTGCTTAGCCTCGTGAGCGGCTTCGGAGCCGACCCGGTTCTTCGTAGCGGCCGGCTCTGTGATCCGCGTCCCGGCGCTCAGCTGCGGGGCCCACCGCTCGAGGCCCGTACGACGAGCTCAGGCTCGAAGCGGACCGACCGGTGTTCGTGCTGGGAGCCGAGCACCTCTTCTAAGAGAAGCTCGGCCGCGCTCGCCCCGAGCTCGTATTTGGGCTGCCGCACCGAGGTGAGCGCCGGCGAGAGCATCGAAGCGAAGGTCACGTCGTCATAGCCGACTACGGCGATCTTGTCCGGGACCTTGATGCCACTCTCGGCGAGGCCGCGCAGCACACCGAGGGCCAACAGGTCGTTGGCGCACATGACGGCGGTCGGCCTCGGGGTCGAGGCCAGGACCGCGCTGACCGCCCTCTCGCCGTGGTCGACGGCGAGTGCGCTCACCTTGATCTCGATCAAGCTCGCCTCGCCTCGGCGCCGGGCACGTCGCAGTGCCCTTCTCGCTCCCTCGTGGCGGTCGGCGCACTGTCGGATGGACGAGGGACCGTTGACGAAAGCGATCGTCTTGTGGCCCAGGCCGAAGAGATGGCTCGCCGCAAGCTCGCCACCGCGGACGTCGTCGACGGTTGCCGAGCACAGCGAACTCGCCTCGTCGTCGCGGTCGAGCAACACCGTCGGTATTCCCCGCGCCGCAAGCACGGTCAGCTGTCCAAGGTCCCGCTCGGCGGGTGTTATCAGGAGCCCATCAACCCGGTATTCCTCGAGCACGCGCAAGTACTGGCGCTCGAGCTCGGTCGACTCGTCGCTCGAGCACACCATGAGCACGTAGCCTTTGTCCCGCAGCACACCCTCGGCGCCTCTGACCATCTCGGCGAAGAACGGGTTCGCGATATCCAGCAGGACGATGCCCACCGTAAGGCTCTTGCCGACACGAAGCTGATGGGCGGCCTTGGAGCGGACGAAGCCGGACTCGTCTATAGCCTTTTGGACCCGCGAGCGAGTCACGGTAGAGACCGCGGCGGGGTTGTTCAGCACGTTGGACACTGTGCCCACAGAGACCTGTGCAAGGCGGGCCACCTCGCTGATCGTCACCCGCCCGGCCCAGCGGGTCGTCTTGGCGTCAGCCGACCCTTGACAGTCCACTGGCATCGCCTTAGCATAACCGAAACCCATTTTGAATCGATTCAGGCGCGTAGTGAGAGTTCGGAGATCCTGCCACGATATGGGTCACCGATCGAGGAGATGGGATTGGAGTTCAGAGCTGATGCCGAGGAGCGCTGACCGGGAAGACAGCTCGACCGTTTCGAGTCCGACAGAGCTGCCGGCCCGTTCGGAGCTCGCGATCTGGAACTCTGTGTGAACGACGCCTCCGCCCCGGACCAGCTGCCAGAGGTCTCCGCCCGGCCCGCGCCGATGCTGAGCCCGTTGTTGGTAATGGACCATGTCGCAAAGTCCTTCGGCGCGGTCCGCGCCCTCGGGGACGGATCGCTCGAGCTGTACCCGGGCGAGACCCATGCCCTCGTCGGTGAAAACGGGGCCGGCAAATCGACGATGGTGAAAATCCTCGCCGGTGTCTACCAGCCCGACGCAGGGACGCTGCGGATCGACGGCAAGCCGATAGTGATCGCGAGCCCAGCTGCCGCACGCGACGCCGGCATTGCCGTCATCTACCAGGAGCCCTCCCTGTTCCCCGACCTCACGGTCGCCGAGAACGTGTTCATTGGCCGCCAACCACTTCGCAGTGGTCACCGGATCGACCGCAAGGCGATGCACCGCCGGGTCGTCGACCTCCTCGGCCCGCTCGGTGTACGCCTGGACCCTGAGCGAATCGCCCGCGGCCTGTCTATCGCGGACCAGCAGATCGTCGAGATCGCCAAAGCACTCTCGCTCGACGCCCGGGTCATCGTCATGGACGAGCCGACGGCAGCGCTCTCGGCTTACGAGGTGCAGCGGCTGTTCCGGGTCGTGGAGACGCTCCGTGCCTCGGGGTCGGCCGTGCTGTTCATCTCGCACCGTCTGAACGAAGTATTCGCCATCTGCCAGCGGGTGACGGTCATGCGCGACGGCATGCGCGTCATCTCGCGTCCGCTCGAAGGCCTCAGCCCTGACGACCTCGTGCGGGCCATGGTGGGCCGAGACGTCGTCGAGCGCGAACAGATCGGCGAGGTCCAGCGCGGTGACGTCGTCCTCAAGGTCGACCGACTCACCCGCGAGGGCGTCTTCATCGACATCTCCTTCGAGGTAAGAAGCGGCGAGATCGTCGCCCTCGCCGGGCTCGTGGGCTCGGGCCGAAGTGAGGTTGCCCGGGCAATCTTCGGAATCGACCGCTACGACGCCGGATCGGTGTACGTCGGCGGGGAACGCCTCAAAAAGGGCGTCTCCGCTGCGGCGATGTCTGCAGGAGTCGGCCTGGTGCCCGAGGACAGGAGGCTGCAGGGCCTCATCATGGAGTTGTCCATCGGGGGCAACATCGCCCTCGCATCACTGGGGCGGCTGTCACGGTTCGGCTTTGTCCGCCGCGCCGCTGAGCACAAGCTGGCCGGAGAGTGGGCCGCCCGGCTGCGTATCAAGCACGCGCGCTTGTCCAGCCAGGTCTCGACCCTCTCAGGAGGCAACCAGCAGAAGTCTGTCCTCGCCAAGTGGCTGAGCCGCCGGCCGAGGGTCCTCATCGTCGACGAGCCGACGCGTGGCATCGACGTGGCGACGAAGAGCGAAGTCCACAGGCTGCTCGTCGAGCTCGCCCAGGAGGGCGTCGCCGTCCTCATGATCTCCTCTGAGCTCCCCGAGGTGCTCCGGGTCGCGGACCGCGTTCTCGTGATGCGCGAAGGGCGTCTTGTCGCCGAGTTCGCCCACCAGGAGTCCTCCGAGGAGTCGATCGTCGCCGCCGCTACCGGCCAAACCGAGATGATGGCGCCATGAGCGCCGCGTCCGAGGTCATGGACGACATAGGCCCAGACGAGGCATCGAGCTCGCGCCGGCTCGCGGATCTCGTCTTCAAACTTCGCGAGTTCGGGATCATCGCCGTGCTGTTGATCTTCGTGGGCGTCACCGCCGCGATACAGCCGCGCTTTGTCGACAGCCAGAACATCAAGTTCATATTCACCAACGCGACGATCTATGCCCTCTTGGCTCTCGGCGAGACGATGGTCGTGGTGGCGAGAAACATCGACCTCTCCGTCGGGTCCGTGCTCGGCTTGTCCGCGTACCTGTCATCCGACCTTTTCACCCGCACCCATGGCATCCCAATCGTGGGAGTGTTCGCGGCTGGGCTTGGCATCGGGCTGGCCTGTGGCGTCATCAACGGGGCGATCGTCGCGATCGGGCGCGTTCCCAGCCTTGTCGTCACCCTGGCGACCCTGTATGTGATCCGCGGTTTCGACATCATCGTCGTGGGGGGCGGCATGGTCGTCGCAAACTCGCTCCCGAACAGCTTCCTAGCCATTACCAGCTCGAGTTTCGGACCGGTGCCCTATCTCGCCATCGTGGTCGCCGCCGTGATTGGGCTTGGTGCTTACTACCTGCGATCGTTCCGTTCCGGACGGGAGCTGTACGCCATGGGGTCCAATCCCGAGGCCGCCCGGCTGGCAGGCATCCCGACGGGCAAGCGCGTGTTCACCGCCTTCGTCGTGAGCGGGGGCATTGCCGGCATCGCCGGCGTGCTCTGGGCGTCCAATTACGGCACCATCGACTCGACCGCCGGCACGGGCTACGAGCTGCAGGTCGTGGCCGCTGTGGTCGTCGGCGGCGTGGCTATCTTCGGCGGCAGCGGGACGGTCGTCGGGGCCGCGTTCGGGGCACTCCTGCTCGCCACCATCAACCAGGCGCTGTACGTGCTGGGGATCTCCTCGTTCTGGGACGAGGCGATCGCCGGACTGCTTCTAATCGCGGCCATCTCTCTTGACCACGGGATAGCCGTCAGCCTCACCTCAGCGCTTCGTAAAAGGAGCCTCGAGCATGCAACCTGACGCCTTCACGGTCTCACGCGGACCTGAACCGCCGACGGGCTCCCCGCAGGCCGAGAACGGCTCACTTCCGACTGAACAGGTCAGGTCGGTGATCGAGCTGGTCCGCCTCCTCGTCAGGTGGGAAACCGCGCTCGTCATCGCCCTCGCGGCCACGATCGCGTTCGGTGTCGGGGTCTCGTCGCAGTTCTTGACCGGGTCCAACATCTTCAACATCGGGCTCGCCAATGGTGAGGTCGCGATCATGACCTTGCCGATGACGCTGATCATCATCGCCGGCGAGATCGATCTCTCGATCGCCTCGACCCTCGGGCTGTCGAGCAGCCTCCTCGGCTATCTCTGGCTCCATGGCTGGCCGATGCCTGCGATCATCGTCTTCGTACTCTTCATCGGGGTCGTGCTTGGTGCAGTCAACGGATTACTCGTGACCCGCCTCGGGCTTCCCTCCCTGGCCGTGACGATCGGGACCATGACCCTGTACGCGGGCATGGCTGAGATCGTCCTCGGGTCGACTATCGTCTCGAACTTCCCCGCCCGCTACACCAACATCGGCGTGAATCCCTTTCCTCACACTGTCCTGTCCTACTCCGCGGTGGCCTTCTTGGTCCTCGCCGTCATCTTCGGCGCCCTCATGCACGCAACTCCGTTCGGTCGCTCCTTGTTCGCGATCGGCTGGAACAAGGAGGCCGCCCAGTATGCGGGCATCCGCGTAAAGCGAGTGAAGACCATCCTCTACATGGTCTCGGGCTTGATCGGGGCGCTCGCAGGGGTGCTGTACACCTTCCGCCTAAGTACTGCGGAGTTCGACAACGGCTCAGGACTGGTCCTGTCTGTCATCGCCGTCGTTTTGATGGGTGGAGTTTCGATCTTCGGAGGCAAAGGAACGCTCTTCGGTGTCTTCCTCGCCGTGATCGTCTTCTGTAGCCTGCAGAACGCCCTCTTGCTCACGAACTTCCCCGAAGATGCCACGGGCATCGTCACCGGAGGGCTCCTTCTTGGGAGCGTCCTTTTGCCCAACGGCGGAGACCTCATTCGTCGTGTCCGCGCCCACAAGGGGCGTGGCCGTTTCCCCAGTGCCCCCTGAGAAGGGGCGCGCTTTGCATGCTTCAGCCGGTGAGGGAAAGGTCTCCGATGAGCAGCTGCTGAGCTTCCCACACGGCGAAGTATCTAGATAGGAGGAAGAACGATTGGCAGTGCGCGAAATAGCTATAAGCCGCCAGATTGTGGCTGTGACGAGGCGGGCTGAGGCTCTCGGTCTTGTGCAGAACGCGCAGGGCAATTTTAGCGTCAGGATACCGGGCGAAAACCTGTTCATGATAACGCCGCATGGGATTCCCTATGCGGACATCACCCCGGAGGATCTGGTTCTCGCCGAGCTCGACGGGCGCAAGCTACACGGCGAGCACGAGTCGTCGAGCGAAGCCGACGTCCATGCGCTCGCCTATCGCCGCTACCACGAGGTCGGGGCGTGTGTCCATGTTGAGCCCACTTACATCAATACCCTTTACGCGCTAAATAAACCGGTCCCGAACGTGCTCGGCAACTTCGTATATCTCTTCGGGGGTCGCGGACTGGCGACCGGTCCCTCACTGCGTAGCGGGACAAGCACATTTGCCTCCGCATCCCTCGACGCCATGGGTGACAGGTTCGGGGTCGTGTGGAAGAACCACGGCCTGTTCTGCGTGGGGCGCGACCTCGAGGTGGCACTCGACCGCTGCATCGCGGCTGAGCAGGCCGCGCGCGTGTACTACCTGGCTCTCGCCCTCAAGTTGGGGGAGCCGGACCTCGTCCCTGAAGAGGTCCAGAGCGAGATGGTGGAGGTGGCACGCTCCAGCGGATGGAGCAAGGCTGTCTAGTCGCGGATGACGGCCTTGAGAGTCGATCACAGCAACGCACCGGTGAACAGTGGGCGGGCAGAGGACCGGCCTTGTGTCCGACTATGCGCTGCGCCGAGGCGCCAGGATGGGCGCCATTCGCCGGTGTCCCAGATCCTCGACCTCACACTGTTTGGGGCCCTTGACAGTCGACTGGCATGAACTTACCATGTTCCAAGCTGATTTTTTGAATCGATTCAGAACGCCGGGGATCGGGTGGTTCGACGGTCTCCGCGAGGAGCGGGTCACTGATCGGACGGGGGAACCTTGACTTCGCAGGCTGACGCCCATGAGCGCTGAACGTGAGAGCCTCTTGACCGGCACGGCGCTGTTCCGGCAGCCGGCGAAGGCATCGGATGGCGCCATGGCCGCGGCGCTGTGAAGAGCTACGGAGGTTTCTCCCCGGCTGAAAAAGGTGGAGGAGATGGGACCGTTACCGGCTCGTGCACCGCTGCGAGCGCAGCGCCAGCATGTTTCAACCACGGCTCTCGTCGTCACCTGCTGGGCCACTCTTGAAGGGAAGGGGGTGTGTAGAGCAGTTGTTCGTTGCCAGCTAACTGATTGAAAGGACCTAAGAACGACCATGTGGGTAAGAAACCTGAAGAGAAAGGCAACCGTGGCGGGTATGGTCGCGGCTGCGCTCATCACGACAACGCTGAGTCTCGCCCCGAGCGCGCAGGCGGGGACGACGGCGCTGAAGAAGGGCCTCAAGGTCTTCGTCATACCTAAGAACCTCGGGAACTCCTACTTCACCACGGCCGACAGCGTTAAGAGTGGCGGAGCACTAGCGGCGTTGAAGACCCTCGGCGAGGTGGGCCAGGAGACCAGCGGCACTACCGATACCCCGGCCTCGCAGATCCCGATCATCCAGGCGGATATAACTAAGGGTGCGAATGCTCTGATCGTCTCGGCGACCGACCCGTCGGCACTCTGCCCGACGCTCAACTCCGCCATGAAAAAGGGCATCGTCGTCGTCACCTACGACTCCGACGCGCCGACCTGCAGGGACCTGTTCATAAACCAGGCGACCGCGGAAGGCCTCGGTGAGTCCGAGGTCGACATCATCGCAAGTGAGATCCACGACACCGGCGAGATCGGGATCGTTTCTGCCTCAGCCTCCGACACCAATCAGAACACCTGGATCAGCTGGATGAAGGTGGAGCTGAAGAAGTACCCGCACGTCGTCCTCGAGCCGGTTGTTTACGGCAACGACGACACTGCCACGTCCACCACGGTGACCGAGGGCCTGCTCTCGCGTTACCCCGACCTCAAGGGGATCATCTCGCCTACGACCGTGGGTATCGCCGCGGCCGCGGCCGTTCTCGACACAAAGCAATACCGTGGCAAGGTCATGCTCACCGGCCTCGGTACGCCGGACGAGATGAAGAAGTACGTGGCTGACGGCACCGTCAAGGAGTTCGAGCTCTGGAACCCGGCCGACCTTGGGTACCTGGCGGCCTACGCAGCGGTCGAGCTTGCCTCCGGTGCGATCACGAACAAGACCGGACAGAGCTTCGTCGCCGGCAAGCTCGGGAAGTTCACCGTGGCCGATGGCCACACAATCCTTCTCGGCAAGCCCTTTGTCTTTGACAAGGCGAACATCAATCAGTTCAACTTCTAGGCATGCTTACCTCGGGGGTGCCGGTCTCACGGCCGGCACCCCCGTTTCCCTAGTCCACGATTGCGAGCCATCGGATGCAACGCATCTGCTTTCACCTCCAGGTTCGGCCTGAGCGCGTCGAGGAGTACCGCGTAAGGCACCAGGCCGTCTGGCCCGAAATGCAAGCGGCGCTTCGGGAGACGGGTTGGAGGAACTACTCGTTGTTCCTCGCCGAGGACGGCCTGCTGACCGGCTATCTCGAGTGCGAGGACTTCGACGCTTCGGTGCAGGCGATGGGCCGGTCGGAGGTAAACGCGCGCTGGCAGGAGGATATGGCGGGCTTCTTCCAGGGGATCGAGGGCAGCCAGCCCGACCAGTCGATGCGGCCCCTGCTCGAGATCTTCCACATCGACTAGCCGACGCCATCGAGGCGGGCCTGCGGAGCACGACAGAAGAATGAGGAAAGGTTTTTGATGAGATCCAGAAGTGAGATCAAGCAAGCTCTGCGTCAGCAATGGCTCGAGACGCCCTCGTGGGCATACGGCAACACCGGGACACGGTTCAAGGTCTTCAAAAACCCGGGCGCCGCTCGGGACCCGTACGAAAAGATCGACGACGCCGCTCTCGTGCATCGCCTCACAGGAGTTGCTCCCTCCGTCGCGCTCCACATCCCCTGGGACAAGGTGGACGACTATGGCAAGCTCGCCAAGCACGCCACTGACGCTGGACTTCGCATCGGGGCGATCAACCCCAACGTCTTCCAAGAAGACGACTACCGCCTCGGCAGTGTGTGCAACCCCGATCCCACCATCCGCAGAAAGGCGACGGATCACCTGCTCGAGTGTGTCGAGATCGCCGAGACCATCGGCTCGCCGGCGGTCAGCCTCTGGTTTGCGGACGGCACCAACTACCCGGGCCAGGACGACATCAGGGCGCGCCAAGACCGCCTCGCCGAGGCTTTGAGAACTGTTTACGCGGTCCTGCCGGACGACATCGGGATGCTGCTCGAGTACAAGTTCTTCGAGCCCAGCTTCTACACGATGGACGTCCCGGACTGGGGAACGTCGCTCGTGCATTGCCTGGCCTTAGGCGAGAAGGCCAACGTCCTCGTCGATACCGGCCACCACGCCCCCGGTACGAACATCGAGTTCATAGTCGCCTCCTTGCTGAGGCTCGGCCGGCTCGGCGGCTTCCACTTCAACAGCCGCTTCTACGCCGATGACGACCTCCTAGTCGGTGCCGCCGACCCCTTCCAACTCTTCCGCATCCTCGTCGAGATCGTCGCCATCGACGCGCACCTGCAGGGATCGGGCGTGGCATTCATGCTCGACCAGTGCCACAACATCGAGGAGAAGGTGCCCGCCGAGATCCGCTCGGTGATGAACGTCCAGGAGGCAACGGCCAAAGCCCTACTCGTCGACTTCGACGCCCTGCGGACCGCCCAGGCCGAGGGCGACGTCATGGCGGCGAACGGAGTCCTCGTCGACGCCTTCAACTCCGACGTGCGCCCGCTGCTCGCCGAGTTGCGCGAGGACATGGGACTGGACCCCGATCCGCTTGGCGCCTATGCCCGTTCGGGGCACGCCGAGCAGGCGCGGGCCAAGCGTTCGGCTGGTGGAGCGGTCGGCTGGGGTAACTGAACAGTGACAGACCCGACTCCCTCGCCGGTGAGCGAGCTACTGGACCGCTCGCACCGGCTGGGCGCCGACCCACGCAACACCAACTACGCCGGCGGCAACACCTCGGCCAAGGCCTCAGCAACTGACCCGGTCAACGGCGAGCAGGTCGAGCTGATGTGGGTGAAAGGCTCCGGTGGCGACCTCGGCACGCTTGGCGAGGCAGGTCTCGCCGTCCTGCGGCTGGACCGGCTGCGAGCGCTAGTGAAGGTCTACGCCGGCGAAGAGCACGAGGACGAGATGGTGGATGCGTTCGACTTCTGCCTGCACGGCAAGGGGGGCGCGGCTCCATCGATCGACACTGCCATGCACGGCCTCGTCGAGGCGGCGAACGTCGACCATCTCCACCCTGATGCCGGAATCGCATTGGCCACCTCGGCCGAAGGCGAGGCCCTGACTCGGGACTGCTTCGGTGAGCGCGTCATCTGGGTACCCTGGCGCCGGCCCGGGTTCCAGCTCGGCCTCGACATCGCTGCTGTCGCGGCCGCGAACCCGGAAGCCATCGGGGTCATCTTGGGGGGCCACGGGATCACGGCCTGGGGAGCTACCAGTGACCAGTGTGAGGCCCGCTCGCTCGAGATTATCGCCACCGCCCAGGCTTACATCGAGGCCAAGGGACGCCCCGAGCCTTTCGGCCGGGTCGTCTCGTCCAACGCTCCTCTCCCCGCCCACGAGCGCCATGCCCGAGCGGCCGCACTCTTGCCTGTGATGAGGGGACTCGCGAGTACCGATGCCCGTCAGGTTGGCCACTACGACGACAGTGAGGTTGTGCTCGACTTCCTAGCGCGCGAGCGTCACGGGGCGCTCGCCCTGAAGGGGACGTCCTGCCCGGACCACTTCTTGCGCACAAAGGTGAGGCCGATGGTGCTCGACCTGCCCGCCGATGCCCCCATCGAGCAGGCGCTGGACCGGCTGCGGGAGCTGCACGAGGCCTACCGGGCCGAGTACCGCGCCTACTACGAGCGCTACGCGACACCCGAGTCGCCCCCGATGCGCGGCGCGGATCCGGCCATAGTCCTCGTGCCCGGCGTCGGCATGCTCAGCTTCGGGCGGGACAAGCAAACGGCACGGGTGGCGGGCGAGTTCTACATAAACGCCATCAACGTCATGCGCGGGGCCGAGGCGCTTTCGGTCTACGAGCCGATACCCGAGTCGGAGAAATTCCGCATCGAGTACTGGGACCTCGAGGAGCAGAAGCTGCGCCGCCAGCGTGCAGCTAAGCCCCTCGCGACCCGGGTGGCCTTCGTCACGGGTGGGGGCTCAGGCATCGGGGCGGCCACGGCACGCCGTCTCGCCTCGGAGGGTGCGTGTGTCGTCTGTGCCGATCTCGACGAGCAGAACGCCTCCACAGTCGCCTTCGGCATCGGTGACAGCGACGCCGCCATCGCCTGCCGGGTCGACGTGAGCTCGGAGAGCGAGGTGGCCGCGGCGATGCAAGCTGCCGTCCTCGCCTTTGGCGGTGTTGACCTGGTCGTCAACAACGCCGGCATGTCGATATCGAAGGGCTTGATGGAAACTACGGTGAGCGACTGGGACCGTCAGCACTCCGTGATGGCAAAGGGATCCTTCCTCGTCTCGCGAGAAGCGGTTCGCGTCATGGCCCCACAAGCCATGGGTGGCGACATCATCTACATCGTGAGCAAGAACGCCGTCTTCGCTGGGCCGAACAACGTCGCCTACGGGTCCACCAAGGCCGATCAGGCCCACCAGGTGCGCCTGCTGGCCGCCGAGCTCGGTCAGCACAGAATCCGCGTGAACGGGGTCAATCCTGACGGAGTAGTACGCGGCTCGGGCATATTCGCCTCGGGCTGGGGCGCGCAGCGGGCGGCGGTGTACGGCGTGCCGGAGGAACGCCTAGGCGAGTACTACGCCTCGCGGACACTGCTCAAACTCGAGGTGCTCCCCGAACACGTCGCAAATGCCGTGTTCGTCCTCGCGAGCGCCGAATTGTCCCATACGACCGGGCTCCTCGTACCGGTCGACGCGGGAGTAGCGGCCGCGTTCTTGAGATGACCAGCGACGAGAGGCGGGGCGTCGTACTGCCACGCCCGGGGCGGCCACGATGAGACCGCCACGCTTGCACGCCGCTGTCGATCTCGGCGCTTCGAGCGCCCGTGTGTTCGCCGGTCGTATGGAACAGGACCGACTAGTCGCCTCCGAGATAGCTCGGCTCCCTATCGGCCCGGTACGGCTTCCCGACGGCCTGCACTGGGATGTGTTGCGGATACACCAACTCATCCTCGAGACCCTCGCCTCGCTTTCCCGCGACGTCGACGGCGAGCCCCTATGGGCCGGCATTGACAGCTGGGGCGTCGACTACGGGCTCATAGACTCCGCCGGCCATCTTCTCGGAATGCCCTTCCACTACAGGGATGAGCGAACCTCGGGCCAGCTCGAGAAGGCGAGGGCGATCGTGGGTCGCTCAGCTATCTACCAGGCGACCGGCATCCAGGAGCTGGAAATCAACACACTCTTCCAGCTACTGGCGGAAAGGGGCAGTGCCGCCTATCGCGCGGCCGCTCAGCTGCTGCTGGTGCCGGACTTGCTCGTGTACTTCCTCACCGGGGAACGACGCTTCGAGCGCACCAACGCCTCCACGACACAGCTCGTGGACGTGCGTACGGGCGAGCTTGCCGGGTCAATTCTCACCCAGCTCGGCCTTCGCCAGGACCTGTTCGCACCCGCGATCCAGCCGGGCGAAATGGTCGGCCCGGTGTGCGTCGAGACCGCCGCCAGTGCAGAGATCCGCTCGCCGGTGTCGGTGATCGCCGTCGCCTCCCATGACACAGCTTCCGCCGTGCTCGCGGTCCCGGCGGAGGTCGACAACTTCGCTTACGTCTCGAGCGGAACGTGGTCCCTCGTCGGTCTCGAGCTCGAACGGCCGGTGATCGACGAGGACAGCCGGCGGGCGAACTTCTCCAATGAGCTCGGCCTCGACAACACCGTGCGATTCCTGCGAAACACCATGGGGCACTGGATGTTGCAGCAATGCGAGAGCACGTGGGCGAGGTCCGGTCACGAAAGAGGTATCAAAGACCTATTGGCCGAAGCGGCCAGTGTTTCCTCGTTCCGCTCTCTCGTCGACACGGAAGACCCCGAGTTCGGTCGTCCCGGGGATATGCCAGCCCGGGTCAGGGCCGCAGTTTCAACCAGCGGTGAGCCCGCACCGCACAGCGACGCCGAGCTCGTGCGCTGTGTCGTCGACTCCATGGCGCTCGCGGTGGCCGAGACCGTCGAGGAGGCCCAGCGCCTCGCTGGTCGAAGCGTGCAAGTGATCCACGTAGTCGGGGGCGGCGCGGCCAACGATTTGTTCCTCGAGGTCTTGGCCGCCGCGACCGGGCTCGAAGTTGTTGCCGGGCCGGTCGAGGCCTCGGCGATCGGCAATCTCCTCGTCCAGCTGCGCGCAGCCGGCCAAGTCGGCGACCGAGCGGAGATGCGATCCTTGGTATCTAGGTCGTTCCCAACGAGACGGTTCGCACCGGACCCAGGTCTTCGTCGACTGGCGGGACCGGCTCGGCGCCGCCTCGGCGAGCTGGCGACGGCGCGACGTGAGAGAGGCGGCGCGATCGCAACTTGAAGCGCCGTGGAAGTGAAGCGTGTCGGCGTACAGGGCCCCGACGCACACTCCCTGGTACCAGCCCTGCAAGCGTGAGGCCGGAGGGTTGGTGTCGGAGGGGGGACTCGGCCCAAAACTCACGGCGCATGGCAACAGTGGCTCCGTAGCTCCCAGGTTAAAAAGGGAGGCGGGTTCTCCTTACGTGTGCCAGAGAGCGAACGAGCGAACTGTTCAGGTGGCACGGGGGTAAGAGCAGATTCCCGCTTGTGATCGCAGTCCGCTCACCGCCCGCCGCCTGAGCGAGCGCCACGGCGAACCACAACGTTCTTCTTCGTCGCGGTGCACTACCTCACCACCGGTAGAAGTGGTGCCTGCCGGAGCTCCCCCGCCCCAGGCCAGGGCGAGCCCGAGAATCCACACAAAGAGGACGATCGCTGCGACTACCCACAATAAGTTTGGTGAAGTCACGTCGAGTGAGACTTGCCGGACGGGCGCGGTCACCCGAGGCTGAGGAGCCCAACTGCCAAGCGACTAACGCCGGCCGGTTGGCTCATGCTGGGGCTGGAGGAGGCAGTCGCGACTCGATGGCATCGAGGCGTTCGAGGATGAGCTTGAGCCCTCCCTCGGTGTGCTCGTTGACCTGGTCCATGATGAACTCGGTGTCAGAGAACTCTTTCGCGGCCCGAGCGTCGGAGGCTGCGCTCTGCACGGATTGGCCGACCATGATGACGCTCAGCAAGACGAGCTGCAGGAAAGTTTGCGCCACCCAGGCAACGATGAGGATGAGACCGGGCCTCGTAAGAAAGTGCGGGACCGCCGTGGCCTTGAGGGCGCCGGCCTCGATCAAGATCGCGGGCAGGCTCACGAGGGCGATAAGGCAGAACAGGTAGGCGCAAGCCATCGACCCTACGCATCGCGTAAGGATCACGGCCAGCTTGGCATTGAAGCCCTCGACGGATTTCACCTCACCCGCGAGACCTTTGAGACTGACGATTCGGGCCACGTGGTGGCAGGCCTGAATAGGACCAGCATGTTTTTTCACGTATCTACCCTAATGGGGATCGTCTGATTCTCTCCGGCTCACCGCCGGCCTCGGTCCGGTGTCGCTCGTTCAGACAGAAAGACGCGCCTGATCCCACGGCGCCAACGCTGCGGTGTAGACCTCACTTTCAGTGCGCTCAGACCGGACTTCGTCTGGCGGGGGTTGTCTCATATCGTCGCCCAATGATGGTGCACATAGTCCTGTTCGAGAGTGACAACGGTTCCGCCACGGCGTGGACCTTCGACGAATGGAATCCTTTCTCCAACGGAGGGGGTGATCGAGGGCGTGGGCGCCGCATGCTGTGCGCAGCGGCCACAGGGGTGTGCCGGCACGGCAAAGGGCGTATCCGCGAGTGGCGCTCCTGTCACCCTCAGGGCGCCACGCACCTCACAACTCGCGGCCCTGTTCGGTCTCGACTTCTCAGCGGTCGGTGGTGTCGAGCAGCTGGCGGAGCCGGCTGACAAGCAACGAGGGCTCCAGTTCGGGGACGTCGTCCAGAAGCAGCTGCTGCATCCAAAAACTCGGCATTGGTGGGTACGCGGTCCAACGAGCACTTCGCTCGTAGATCAGGTAGAGATCCCACGCCACGGTGCGTCCGCGCGCTTCAAGCCCGAGCAGGTCGCAGTACCGATTCGACAGCCCACGCCCGACGTCCCAGTAATGGGCTGCCTGGACGGCGTCGCCAATCAGTCGGGTTGAGTCCTCCGCCGCTTCGGGAGTGTCGCCGCTAAGGACAGGCACCCAGACGACGTGGACGGCGACGTCAGCCGAGCCCAGTCCTGCGAGGCCTTCTCTGACGAGGGCGATTCCGTCCAGGCAGATCGGGCAGGTCGGGGAAACCAGGATGACCAGCTTCAAGCTGTTGCCTGCAACATTGAAACAACGCCGGCAGCTTCTCAGTATCGAGGAGAGGCACTCGCTCGTTGTTGGTCGGGTCTTTCGAGATCATTCCCGGCCCGAGTTGGGAGGCAGTCACGAAGGTGCCCATTCGGCCGATGCAGTGGTGCCACGAGACGGTCCGTGCGCGTGATCGTCCGGTGGCCCCGGATTCATGGCTCCGAGCAGCCTGGCGGTCTGGCCCCTGGTGGTCGAGCTCACCCCGACGGGAGCACTCAACTCCGAGACGAGATCCCGGTTCACCCGCTGTCGGATGTGGCGGGTCTTTGAGGTCAGCGTGAGCATGCGGACACGGCGGTCGCGCTGATCGGTCAGCCTCTCGACCGGGCCGATGCGCTCGGCTTTGTTGACGAGGCCGGTCATGTCGGCAAAGGCCTGCAACGACAACGGTTCGTCGAGCATCCGCAGGAGGCCGATCTGCTCGGCGGTGAGGTCGTGGCGGGCGGCCACGACCGAGACGAGGTTGTGCACGCGCCGCGTGACCTCCAGCAGGCCCTGACGGCGCGGGCGGTCTCATCAAGAGGCTCGGGTTCCGCCATGAGGGTATTTTTCCAGGAGAACCTTGACAGAGCGAAGTGTGAAGCGAATCCTGGCGGGACGCCGCACTTCTGATCGGGCACCCTCGGCTTCCCGGATGTGCCCATAGTTGGTGTCCTGCGCGACAGGCGGAGGCTTGACCGGCGCGGCCGGACCTGTACCATACTGCGTATGATCAGCGATCGGTCAGCGCAGTGAGCGTCCGGCATGCCATCCTCGCCCTCCTCAGCGAGGGACCGAAGTACGGCCTGCAGCTCCAAAAGGAGTTCGAGTCGAGCACGGGCGAGGTGTGGCCCCTCAACATCGGCCAGGTGTACACGACCCTGCAGCGCCTGGGGCGCGACGGCCTCGTCGAGTCGGACGGTTCTGCCGGAGAAGGGGCTCAGAACGTCTTCCGGATCACAGCCGCCGGAGAGCTGGAGCTCACTACCTGGCTCCGTGCCCCGACCGACATGACCGCACCGCCTCGAGACGAGCTCGTGATCAAGATCCTCTCGGCCCTACGGGTGCCGGGCGTCGACGTCCACGACATCGTCCAGGCCCACCGCCGCTACCTGGTCGAGCTCATGCAACAGTGGACACGGCTTAAAGAGGACGAGGCCGACTTCGACCTCGGCCTGGCCTTGGTGGTAGACGCCGAGCTGTTCCGTTTGGACTCCCTCGTACGCTGGCTCGACTCGGCCAGCGGCCGGTTGGAGCGGGCCAGCATGGAGCCACCCGCCAAGTCACCTGCTCCGCTCTTCCGGCGAAGGGTGGTGGTGAGGCGATGAGTTTCCTCGAGCTCCGCAAGGTCACCAAGCGTTACGGCGTAGGCGCCGCCGAGGTGCTCGCCGTGCAAGACGTCGACTTATCGGTCGAGGCCGGTGAGCTCGTGGCGGTCATGGGCCCGAGCGGATCCGGGAAGAGCACGCTCCTCAGCATCGCCGGGACCCTGGAAGACCCCACGAGCGGCGAAGTCACCGTAGGGGGCGCGCCCGTTTCGACAATGTCCCGCAACGAAAAGGCGCAGCTCCGGCGGCGGACGATAGGGTACGTGTTCCAAGACTTCAACCTCCTGGCCGGCTTGACGGCGGCAGAGAACGTTTCGTTGCCCCTTGAGTTGGACGGTACCCCAGCCAAAAAGGCTCGGGTCGCGGCCATGGCTGCGCTCGCTGGCCTTGACGTAGCCGAGCGGGCATCGCACTACCCGGACGAGCTCTCGGGCGGCGAACGCCAGCGCGTGGCCATCGCCCGCGCCATCGTCGGTGACCGCCGCCTCCTGCTCGCCGACGAGCCCTCGGGCGCCCTCGACTCGCTGAACGGTGACGCCGTCATGCGACTGATCCTTGCCGCCTGCAAGCGCGGCGTGGCTGCTGTCGTAGTCACCCACGATGCCAGGCTCGGGTCTTGGGCCGACAGGGTCGTGTTCATCCGGGACGGCCGAGTGGTGGACCAGACGGTGCCGCCGCCGAGCCCGGAGTCCCTCCTCGCCCGGCCACCGGTACGCCGATGACCCTCGGGGCGCCTGTTCTCATGGTCGTTGTGGTCCTGGCGGCCGTGGGTGTCATATCGCTCCGTCGCCGGCTACGGCCCGGTGCCGTTGCCGCCGGTACCAGCGACGGCGGGGCCCCTGCCCGCCGGGCCGTCAGCCGCTGGGCGTGGCGCCTTTTCAAACGGGAGTGGCGCCAGCAACTACTCGTGCTTTCTTTGATCAGCGTTGCTGTCGCCGCCACAGTGGTGGG
>JBEKVJ010000057.1:0-22272 GCA_049514105.1 Acidimicrobiales bacterium | reverse complement strand
CATAGGCGGTCTGGCCGTTGGGGGTGATGGCGATGCCTTGCGGGTCGTTGAAGCCGCTGATGGGGGTGCCGGGCGTGTTGGTGGCGATCGTGATCGGGGTAACAGTGCCCGAGCTGCCGTTGGTCACATAGGCGGTCTGGCCGTTGGGGGTGATGGCAATGGCGTAGGGGTGGCTGCCGACGCTGATTGGGGTGCCGAGCGTGTCGGTGGCGATCGTGATCGGGGTGACAGTGCCCGAGGCGATGTCGTTGACGACATACTCGGTCTGGCCGTTGGGGGTGATGGCGAGGCCCTGCGGGTTGGCGCCGACGGCGATCGGGGTGCCGGGGCTGCCGCCTCCGGTGGAAAGCGTTATAGGCGTGACGGTGCCACCGGTATTGTTCGCCACGTAGGCGGTCGGAGATGCGCCGTAGGTGTAGAGGTCCGCGGAGGACGTCGCGCTCGTCCCGATAGCGGTCGTGACCGTCACGTCAACTGTGCCGGCGGTATTCGCGGGCGAGGTGACCGTGCAGCTAGTGATCGTGCAACTGACGGAGGTCGCAGCCGTCCCTCCGAAGCTGGCGGTCGTGGAGCCGACAACGAAGTTGCTCCCGAGAAGCGTGACCACCTGGCCACCGGTGGTGGGTCCCGAACTCGCGATCACCGAGGACACAAACGGGAAGCTGCCGTAGGTGAAGCGGTCCGTCGGAGTCGTGGTAGAGGTGGAACCAGATTGGGCAACCGTCACATCGACGGTGCCGGCGGACTCGGCCGGGGAAGTGGCGACACAGGTGGTCGTCGACGAGCAGCTGACCGACGTCGCTGCGGTTGCCCCGAATGCCGCAGTGGCCGCACCGGCGACAAAGCCGGTGCCGGTTATGGTCACGACTGTGCCGCCGGCTGTGCCCCCGGTGTTGGGCGAGATGGAGGACACAGCGAGGGGAAGACTGAAGCTCTGGGTGGTCTGAGCCGAAGGACCACCGTTGTTGGACACGGTCTGGCCGGTGAAGACCTGACTCGTCGAGGTTCCCGCCGAGTCGGTGACCGTCAAGGTTGCCGTGAACGGTCCGACCGTGGCGTAGGTGTGGGTTGTGGTCGCAGTCGCGGTCATCGTGCTGCTGCCGTCCCCGAAGTTCCAGGCGTAAGTCGCGATGGATCCGTAGGGGGCACCTGAGGCCGAGCCGTTGAAGCTGGTCGCCGATCCCGGTGATGCCGGTGCGACGGTGAACGAGGCAGTCGGCGCCTGGTCCGGAGTACTCGCGATGCCTGTGACAGTCGAAGCGGAGATCGCGATGTTGTTGCCGGCGACATTGGTTGAAGTCGGGATCGGCGTGACGAAAGTCTGGTTGTAGTAACCCACGTAGACGGTCGATCCGTCGGGGCTGACGGCAATGTTCTGTGGTCCAGTACCGACGGTGATAGCAGCGCCGGCCGTGTTATTGGACAGCGTGATCGGACTAACACTGGTCGCGGTGTAGTTCGTGACGTACGCCGTCGCGCCATTCGGAGTGATGGCGATGAACTCGGCGCCGTTTCCAACAGTGATCGGACTGCCAAGCGTGTTGGTAGCGACCGTGATCGGAGTAACGGTGCCAGGACTGGCGACGTTGACCACGTAGGCGGTCTGGCCGTTAGGTGCAATGGCTATGCCATCTGGACGACTGGTTGCGAGAGTGGCGGTGACTGTGTTGGTAGCTAACGTGATGACGCTGACGCTGCCCTGTCCAGCAGTGGTCGAGTAGTTCGTCACGTACGCGGTCTGGCCGTTGGGGGTAATGGCGATCGCGGCCGGACTAGTACCTACTGGGATGGTAGCGACGACGGTACCGGTTGCGAGCGTGACCACGCTTACAGTGTCCGAGTAGTCATTGACCACGTAAGCGGTCTGGCCGTTGGGGGTGATGGCGACGCCTATCGGGTAGGACCCGACGGCAATTGGGATGCCAAGGGCACCGGTGGAGAGAGTGACCGGCGTGATCGTGCCTGCCTTCGAGCTCCCGTTGGCAACATAGGCAGTCTGACCGTTGGGAGTGATGGCGATGCCAGATCCGGCATAACTATCAGCGACGATGGGTGTTCCCGCTGTGTTGGTGGACAACAAGATATTGGCGAGTCCAGTCGCCCAAGTGCTCGCGAAGGCCGTTGGCGCAGCGACGTAGGAGTACTGGTCAGCCGACGAAGTCGCGCTCGTTCCGGCGGCAGTCGTTACCGTGACATCAACGGTCGCTGAACCCGCCGGCTCCGTCGCTGTAACCGACGTTGTCGTGCTAGAGACAATCGTCGCTGCTGTGGCGCCAAAGTGAACCGCCGTCGCATTCGCGAGATTGGCCCCGAGAATCGTGACCCGTTGGCCACCGGTTAACGGGCCTGAGCTCGCGATGACTGCGGCCACGAACGGGAAGCTTCCGAAAGTGAACCTGTCGGCCGACGAGACGCTGGAAGTGGATCCGGTGCTGACAGTAACATCGACGGTAGCGGCTACCTCGGCAGGCGAAGTCGCTGTGCACGAAGTGCTCGACGAGCAGCTCACAGCGCTAGCGGCCGAGGTGCCGAAGTTGACGGTGGTGGCTCCCGGGACAAAACCGTTGCCCACGATCGTCACAACTGTTCCTCCATTCACTGGGCCGGAGCTTGGCGAGATGGAAGCCACGCCGAGAGGAAGGCTGAAGGTCTGTGTCGTCTGTGCCGAAGGCCCACCGTTGTTCGACACGGTCGCGCCCGTGAAGACTTGGCTCGTGGAAGTACCAGCAGCGTCGGTAACAGTCAGGGAGGCTATAAAGGGGCCGGCCGTAGAGTAGGTGTGAGTAGTAGTGGCGCTCGAGGTAATCGCGCTGTTACCGTCGCCGAAGTTCCAGGCGTAACTGGCGATGGCTCCATAAGGAGCGCCCGATGCCGAGGCATTGAACGAGGTCGCAGCTCCCAGTGATGCCGGTGTGACAGCGAACGAAGCGGTGGGCGCCTGGTCAGGCGTGATCGCGACGCCGTAAGGGTTAGCCCCCACAGTGATCGCTGTTCCCACTGCCCCGGTCAAGATGGTTATCGGGCTGACCGTGCTCGATACCTCATTGGTCACGTAGGCGATCTTGCCGTTCGGGGAGATCGAAACGGCGTACGCCCCACTACCAACCGTTATCGCGGCGCTGAGCGTATTTGAGCCGAGCATGAACGGGGTTACGGTGCCGTCGGTGTTGTTGGCGACGTAGGCCGCATCGCCATTCGGAGTGATCGCAATACCGGTCGGTCCGTTACCAACAGTGATAACTGCGCTGGTGGTGTTGGTAGAGATCGTGATCGGTGTGACAGTGCCCGAGCCCCAGTTGGCCACGTACGCACTCTGGCCGTTCGGCGTGATGGCGATGCCCTTCGGGCCAGTACCTACGGCGATAGGGGTACCAGCGGTGTTGGTGGAAAGAGTGATCGGGGTGACGGTATTCGAGCCGTAGTTGGTCACGTACGCCGTCAGTCCGTTCGGGGTGATGGCGATGCCCCACGGCTCGATGCCGACCGGGATGGGGGCACCCGCTGTGTTCGACGACAGGGTGATCGGAGTAACGGTGCCCGAGCCGTAGTTGGCCACATAGGCGATCTGGCCGTTCGGGGTGATGGCAATCCCGCGCGGGCTGTTGCCGACTGGAATCGGCGTGCCTGCGGTGTTGCTCGAGAGAGTGATCGGAGTGACGGTGCCGGCGCCGAAGTCCGATTCATAGGCCGTTTGGCCGTTGGGGGTGATGGCGATCCAGGCGGGGTTAGACCCTACGGTGATATTGGCGCCAGGACTGTTGGAGGAGGTCGCTATCGGAGTGACGGTGCTAGGAGTGAAGTTGGTCACGTACGCGGTCGGGGCTACGACGTAGCTGTACTGATCCGCCCCCGACGTGGCGCTCGTTCCGGCGCTTGTGGTGACCGTGACGTCAACGGATCCGGAACCGGCCGGGGCGGTCGCCATCACGGAGGTGGCGGTGCTCGAGACACCCGTAGCCGCCGTCGCGCCGAAGTGAACGGCGGTGGCACCGGCGAGATTGCTCCCGAGGATCGTCACCTGTTGGGCACCGGTGGTCGATCCAGAGCTCGGAACGACAGCGCTCACGAACGGAACCGTGCCGTAGGTGAACCGGTCAGCTGGCAAGGTGCCCGAGGTAGCGCCGGGCGTCGCGACCGTGACGTCGACGGTGCCCGCCGACTCGGCGGGAGATGTGGCGGAGCAAGATGTGCTCGAAGAGCAACTGACGCCAGTGCCTGGTGTCGCGCCAAAGCTGACGGTTGTGTACCCGGGAACGAAGCCGGAGCCAGCGATGGTGACAACCGTGCCTCCGCCTATCGGGCCCGAGTTCGGTGAGACCGAAGCGACGCCGAGAGGAAGACCGAAGCTTCGACTGATAGATGCAGACGACCCACCGTTATTCGAAACCGTCTGGCCCGTGAAGACCTGGGCGGTGGATGTGCCAGCTGTGTCCGTGACTGTCAAAGTCGCTGTGAATGAGCCGCCGGTGGCGTAGGTGTGGATGGTTGTCGCGCTCGTGGTCGTCGTGTTGGTGCCGTCCCCGAAGTTCCAGGAGTAGCTCGCGATCGACCCGAAGGATGCTGTCGACGCGGAACCGTTGAACGAGGTTGCTGATCCCGGTGATGCTGGCGTCACGCTGAACGACGCGGTCGGCGCCTGATCGGGGGTGACCGCAACGCTCACCGGCTGGGATCCGACGCTTGTGGCGGTGCCGGCGGTGTTGGTCGAGATCGTGATCGGAGTGACGTTGTTCGTGCCGGCGTTTGTCACATACGCCGTCTGGCCGTTCGGGGTGATGGCGACCCCGTACGGGTTGGCGCCAACGGAAATGGGGGTGCCGGCGGTGTTGGTCGAGATCGTGATCGGGGTGGCGGTGCCGGAGCCGTAGTTGGCCACGTACGCGCTTAGGCCATTGGGGCTGATGGCGATGCCGTACGGGTTGGTGCCGACGGTAATCGCAGTGCCGGCAGTGTTCGAGGAGATCGTTATTGGAGTAACGGTGCCCGAGGTGTAGTTGGTCACATACCCCGTCTGGCCGTTCGGGGTAATGGCCATGTCCTCTGGGGACGAACCGACGGCGATGGGGGTCCCGGCGGTGTTGGTCGAGATCGTGATCGGGGTGACGGTGTTGGAGCCTTGGTTGACGACGTACGCGGTTTGGCCGTTGGGAGTTATGGCGATGCCAAGCGGGTTAGTGCCAACGGTGATTGGGCTTCCGGCGGTATTGGTCGAGATCGTGATCGGGGTGACGGTGCCGGCAGTGGCATTGGTCACGTAAGCCATCTGGCCGTTCGGGGTGATGGCGATGCCAATTGGGACTGTGCCAACGGCAATGGGCGCGCCTGCGGTGTTGGTCGAGATCGTGATCGGGGTGACGGTGCCAGCGGTGGAATTCGTCACATAAGCCACTTGGCCGTTGGGGGTGATGGCGATATTACGCGGATAGGTGCCGACGGTTATGGGCGTGCCGGCCGCACCGGTGGAGACCGTGATCGGAGTGACGGTGTTGGAACCTTGGTTGACCACGTACGCAGTCGAAGCCGCAGCGTAGGTGTACTGATTCTGCGACGACGCAGCCGAAGTCCCACCCGCCGTAGTGACCGTGACGTTGATGACTCCGGCCGCTTCGGCCGGCGAGGTCGCGCTGCACAGGATTGTCGACGCGCAGCTGACACTGGTCCCGGCGATCCCACCGAAGCTGACGGTGGTGGCACCGACGACGAAACCGGTGCCGGCAACGCTGACGACGGTGCCGCCGACGATGGCGCCTGTCGAAAGATTAAGAGAAGTGATTACGGGGACGGTCTCGTAGGTGAACTGGTCAGCGGAAGACGTCGATGACGTGCCACTTGGAGTCGTGACCGTGATGTCGACCGTGCTGACAGTTTTCGCGGGCGAAGTGACCGTACAGCTCGTGGTCGTGCAACTAACGCCCGTCGCCGCCGTGGCACCGAAGCTGGCTGTCGTGACACCGACCACAAAACCAGAGCCGGTGACAGTTACGACGGTGCCGCCCGAGAGCGGGCCCACGCTCGGGGAGATCCCGGTCACGTACGGGGCGCTCGTGTAGGTGAACTTGTCGGATGACGATGTCGCCGAAGTGCCGCCCGGAGTGCTGAGGGTGATGTCGACCGTGCCCGCGGCCTCCGAGGGCGAGGTGACCACACAGCTCGTCGCACTAGTGCAGCTGACAGCGGTTCCAGCTGTCGAGCCGAACGTGGCACTCGTCCCTCCGGTGACAAAGCCTGTCCCGGTGACAGTAACGACAGTGCCGCCCGTAAGCGAGCCCGCATTCGGGCTGACGGCAGTGACGCTCGGGACTCCGTCATAGGTGAACTTGTCACCGGCACCGGTCGCCGAGGTACCGCCAGCAGTCGTCACCGTGATGTCGACGACGCCCGCAGTCTCAGCGGGCGAGGTGGCAGTGCAAGTCGTGGTCGACGAGCAGCTGACGCTGGTACCGGCGGTCGAGCCGAACATCTCGCTCGTAGCCCCGACAACAAAGCCGGTGCCGGTGATCGTCACGACAGCACTGCCTCCAGGAGCGCCGTTATTCGGGGAAACAGAGCTGATCGTCGGGAGGGCCTCGTAGATGAACTTGTCCGAGGAAGAGGTCGAGGACGTGCCACCAGGAGTCGTGACTGTGACATCTACGGTGCCGGCCGCCTCCGAGGGTGAAGTGATGCTGCAGCTCGTGGAGGACGCACAGTTGATGGCGGCCGCCGGAGTCGCCCCGAAGCTTGCCGTGGTGCCACCGGGCACGTAGCCCGTACCCGTGATCGTAAAGACGGTGCCACCTACAATCGGACCTGCGGAGGGGTTGACGCCCGTGATCGTCGGGATCGGGTCATAGGTGAAGTCGTCGGCCCCAACAGTCGCCGATGTGCCACCGGGAGTGCTGACGGTGACGTTGACGATCCCCGAGGAGCCAGCCGGCGAGGTGACGCTACAGCTCGTCGTCGTGCAGCTGACGCCGGTAGCCGCCGTCCCGCCGAAGCTTGCTGTCGTGGCGCCGACGACAAATCCGGTGCCGGTCACCGTCACGACCGTGCCAGCAGTGAGCGGACCTGCCGACGGGCTGACGCCGGTGACCGTTGGAACGGCCTCATAGGTGAACTTGTCACCGACGCCCGTCGTGGAGGTACCACCGGTAGTCGTCGCGGTGATGTCGACGATTCCTGCGGACTCGGCCGGCGAAGTGGCTGTGCAGGCCGTCGTCGACGAACAGCTGACAGCTGTGCCGGCGGTGCCGCCAAAGCTGACGCTAGTGGCACCGACAACGAAGCCAGTGCCGGCAAGGCTCACAACCGTGCCGGCAGTGAGCGGGCCCGAAGACGGAGTGACAGAGGTGATCGACGGGATCGCCTCGTAAGTGAAGTCGTCGACCCCCACGGTTGCCGATGTACCGCCTGCGGTGGTGACCGTGAGGTTGACGGTTCCGGCCGTCCCCGAGGGCGAGGTGACGGTACAGCTCGTGCTCGATGTACAACTCACACCGGTTGCGGCCGTCCCACCGAAACTCGCCGTGGTGCCGCCGACAACGAAACCGGTTCCAGTTACAGTAACGACGGCTCCGCCAGAGAGTGCTCCCACGCTCGGGCTGATGCCGGTGATCGTCGGGATCGGGTCATAGGTGAAGTCGTCGGCCCCAACAGTCGCCGATGTACCGCCACTGGTGGTGACCGTGATATTGATCGTCCCTGCCGACTCGGCCGGCGATGTGGCGCTGCACAAGATGGTCGACGAGCAGTTGACCGAGGTTCCGGCGGTCGCGCCGAATTTAGCTGTCGTGGCACCGACGACAAAGCCGGTGCCGGCGATGCTCACGACCGTGCCAGCGGTGAGCGGGCCCGCGGACGGTGTGACTGAGGTGATCGTCGGAAGCGCCTCATAGGTGAACTTGTCCGAGGACGATGTCGAAGACGTGCCCCCGGGTGTGGTGACGGTGATGTCGACGGTGCCCGCGGCTTCTGCGGGTGAGGTGACGCTGCAGCTCGTCGTCGTACAACTCACACCGGTCGCCGCTGTCGCGCCGAAGGCCGCAGTGGTGTTACCGGCGACAAAGCCTGTGCCGGTCACCGTCACGACGGTGCCGGCGGCAAGAGGCCCCATACTCGGGCTGATCCCGGTGACCGTCGGAGCGACGTCATAGGTGAACTTGTCACCCGCGCCCGTCGAAGAGGTGCCTCCCGGAGTAATCGCCGTGATGTCGACGATCCCCGCCGATCCAGCGGGCGAGGTCACGTCGCACTGGGTGGCCCCAGAGCAGTCGATGCCGGTCCCGACAGTTGCGCCAAAGTCGAACGATGTGAACCCGAATCCAAAGCCCGTGCCCACAACGCTCACGACCGTGCCCCCAGTGGTCGGGCCCGCGGACGGGGTCACAGAGCTGATCGTCGGGACGGCTTCGTAATCGAACTGGTCTGCCGAAGAGGTCGCGGAAGTGCCCCCTGTGGTGTTGACCGTGATGTCGACGAAGCCGACTGCCTCAGCGGGCGAGGTTGCGCTGCACGCAGTGGTCGACGAGCAACTGACACTGGTGCCGGCGATTGTTCCGAACTTGGCTGTCGTGGCACTCACGACAAAGTTGGTTCCGACGATTCCCACGACAGTGCCACCCGTGGTCGGCCCGAAGGCGTTGGTGACAGAGGTGATCGTCGGAGCAGATGCCGCAAAGGCGGGGACAGCGAACATTCCAGCGCTCGCCATTGCCGCGACAAGGGTAACGACGAACACCTTCAAAGCACCAGCAGCTATTCCCCGTTGTCGCGCAGACCGGCCGCCGTGCGGCACCGACCTTCGCTGGTCTGTTGGGCACACTGCGTGCGTCTCAGAATCAATTTGGTTAGGATGCCGCATTGTCCATGTCCTTTTCCAGGCAAAGCTCTTCGCCGCGGGCGGCGCACTTGCGCCCTGTCGGCCCTAGAACCGTAGGTACGAGACTCAAGCCGAGGTGCGTACTGACACGCCGATTCGAGACGGCCATCGCATTGCATTTCGGGCTAGAGCGGGAGATCGCGGGTGTAACGACGCGCTTCCGCCAACATTGGATACCGGAAGTTGCGAGTACGGTGTCGAGACCGTCGGTCGACCACCTTGCCATCTGGCCCGCCCGACTCCGGGGCTCGCGGACGGCAACGGCTTGGTCGCGTGAGGTGCGCTGTTGCGAACGAAAACGGCAACGAGGGCCGCGCAAGCGGCCGCCCTCTCCGATGACCCCAGGATTCTGAGGCGCGCACGTCCGCGTCGAACGTGCAACACCCGTGTTGAGTCTCCAGACTGCCATCAGGACCTCTCCTGTGCGCCCGTTAACACGCCCCGTTCTCGGGACGCCGCTGGTAGCGCATAAGGAGGTAATCGACTGGAACACCATTGCAAACGAGATGCAGGCGCGTCCGATCTGAGACGCGAACGCGTCGTAGGTCCACGGATCACCAGCTCACGCCTGTGTTTGGCCTTGGCCTCGCGCAACGTCAGCACTCAAAAGGGCGAGGTTTCGGCGCCCGAAAGCGCCAATCGTGCGAACTCAAGGCGTCGAGGCCGACACCTGGAGCGCGGTGCGGCCTCGGTGGCGAACCGAGCTGTGCTTGTGCCACTCACGAGGGAACGGAGGGAAGAATTCCTCTTACCGGCGCCTCACAGATGCCCTCGGATGCGACGAACGTTTCCCTCGTGGGCGGGCGCCCAGAACTTGGCTCCCTCACAGCCTGGTGCCCGGACGAGAGCTGGAATACGTCGGCCAAGCATCGGTAACCTCGAGCTGTGGAGGTCAAGGTAGAACTAATCGAGACAGCAGCCAGCTACCCGCTTCGGCACGCGATCCTCAGGCCACAGCAGGACAGCGCGACCGTGGCCTGGGAAGGGGACGATGACCTGGGCACGGCAACGTTCGGTGCGGTCGATCAAGTCAGCAGAGACGTACTCTCCGTGGCGACGGTGTTTCGCGAGACGGCCCCGTTTCGCCCGGTCGATGTTGGTCTTGCAGTCGGAATGGGGGGGGACAAGACAACATGGCGCCTGCGCGGGATGGCCACGCGTGCCGACCTCCAGGGTAATGGCCTTGGTTCAATGGTGATCAATGCCGTCTTTGACTATGTAGCAGACAATGGTGGGGATCTCATCTGGTGCAACGCCCGAGTGAGGGCAGTGGCTTTCTATAAGAGGGCGGGATTTGTGACCTGGGGCAGCGAATGGACCTTGCCATCGATCGGACCTCACGTCGTCATGTGGAGGCGTATCGAAGAGGAAGTAATGACATGAAAGAAAGCTCCGAAGTGCGCGATCCGGAGGTCGTTGAGCTCCTCCAACAGCTCATCCGAAATGCCTGTGTGAACGACGGGACCGCCGAGTCGGGCCACGAGGCCATGAACGTTGAAGTCATCCGTGACCGCATAGAGGGCTCTGGGTGTGACCTGGAGATCTATGAGCCAATCTCGGACCGTGTCTCACTGGTGGCGCGTATCGACGGATCAGACCCCGGTGCACCCTCTCTTTGTTACCTAGGTCATACCGATGTCGTACCAGTCAATTCCGATAACTGGAGCCGCGATCCCTTCGGTGGCGAGCTCGTGAATGGAGAGGTGTGGGGCAGGGGCGCGGTCGACATGTTGAACATCACCGCCTCGATGGCCGTCGCCTTCGGGCGTCTCGCTCGTGGTGGCTTTCGCCCCCGGGGCAGCTTGATTCTCGCCGCTGTCGCCGACGAGGAGGCCCTCGGTACCCATGGCTCAGCGTGGTTGACAGAGCACGCCGCCTCAGCAGTCGAAGCAGACTATGTGATCACCGAGGAGGGCGGTATCCCTATCGAGACGGCGAATGGCCGCCGGCTCCCGATCACGGTGGGCGAGAAAGGAAGCTGCTGGTGCCGCCTACGTGTCCGCGGCGTCGCCGGCCACGCTTCGGCACCTCTGCGGACGGACAACGCGCTCGTCAACGCGGCCGAGGTGATACGGCGCCTCTTTCAGTTCGCGGTTCCGGCGAACATACACGACGCCTGGCGCCGGCTCGTCGGGGGCATGTCGTTTCCCGAAGAGATCGCCGCGATGCTCCTCGATCCTGATGCCATCGGCGAGCTGTGCCGATCGCTCCCCGATCTAGGCCTCGCCCGCCAGGCGCACGCCTTGACGCACATGACCATCGCCCCGACGATCGTCCATGGGGGTGCGAAGCTGAACATCATCCCTGACAAGGTCGATCTCGACCTCGACATCCGCACTCTGCCGGGCCAGAGAGAATCGGACGTGCGATCGCTTCTTGCCGAGGCGATCGGGGACATGGGCGAAAAGGTCGAGATTCTTTGGACCCACTACGACCCCGCCAGTGAGTCCTCCGTCAACACGCCGCTGTGGGACGAGCTTGACGCCATGGTGCGGCGCTTTCACCCAGGTGCCGAAAGCATCCCTTTCTTCAGTGCCGGCGCGACGGACGGGCGCTTTTTCCGCCGCCTCGGTGCGGTTGCCTACGGCTTCGGGATGTTCTCGGACCGGCTGAGCTTCGCCCAGTTCATGTCGATGTTCCACGGGGACGACGAGCGCGTCGATGTCGAGTCCCTGGCATTGTCTGCTGAGATGTTCGAGGCTCTTCCTCGCTCATTCCTCGCCTGATCGCGCTCGCTCAGATGTCGAAGCCTTCTTCGTCGTCGGCCTCGTCGGTTTCGCTGTCGACATCGAGCCAGGTGGCAAAGCGGTTCACGACTTGCTGCACCCCGCCACCAACCCGCTCCACGATCCTGGCAAAACGTTGCCTGTAGTGCTTGAGGGCGGCGTCGAATTCCGCTGAGGGGGGTGGCTCCTGGCCTCGGCGGAGATACCCGCCCGAGCGCTGGCGGTCGAATTCACCCGAGGCCACCCAAGCGATGAGCTCACGGACCCGGCGAACGGGGAAGGGGTGCGTAGAGCCGATCTCGCGCCAGAACCGCGAGTAACGCGCGAAGGGATCGTCTTCCCCCTCGTACTCAGTCGCCTGACGGATGAAGGCGTCGAGGTCGAGGCCGGGAACCGGACCTCCCGCCATGCGCATGAGAGTCCTACAGGTCAAAAGCGGATCGCCAGTCCCGAGCGCGCTCGCCCTGTCGGCCGTGAGCTCGGCGGCCCTCGACCACTCGAGGAGGGCATAGTAGAGCGCCCGCAGCGGCAGTCCCGTGAAGGGCGTCGAGGCCAGCGCGCCGCTCAGGATCATCTCTACGAGCTTGAGCGTCGTGAGCAGGCTCACGTGCTCAGCCAGTACGTGGCCCATCTCGTGCGCGAGCACTGCCTGGAGCTCGTCTGAGTCAAACGACCTCGCGAGACCAGACGAAATGAGTGTCACCGGGGCGTTGGCACCGATCGTGGTGCCATTGCCGACCGGGAACTGAGTCACGTAGAGAGCTGGGCACTCGGAGATGTCGAAGGTGTGGGCGAAACGGCGCTGCATCGCCCACACCTCAGGCAGCTGGTCTTCTCCGAGGCGGACCGAGTTGCCCAGCATCAGCTGGCGAGCCAGGCGCTCGTAACTGGCCTCGGTGAGCTTCTTGATCACGCGGTCGAGCATCGGGACGCTGTGCAGTGCCGCGGCAGCTGCCCGGTCGGCGGGGTGGGCGAACCCCTGAGCACTTATGTCCGGATAACTGAGCGCCGTCTCTATGGCCATAGCAGCCGCCTTCCCGTTTCCCTGAGGAAGTCTCTCACTCCAACGGCCTTCGCAGACCAGCGGGCGCGCTCACACTCCGACGGGCAAGTCCCCCCGTACAAGCACCGGCGTTGTCGGCACGGGCGTGCCCCCGAGAGGCTCGGCGGTGATCATGAGCACCGTCATGTTGGGCTCGACCCGCAAAGCAGCCGCCGAAGGGGTGGCCCCGAGTACGCCGAGCGAGACGACCTTGCCGCGCGAAAGCGCCCAGAGCTGGAAGGTCTGTGAGCGGCCGAGGCTGGGCATGGATGGGTTGATCAGGTAGCCCTGTCCGTCAAGCAGGACGACGGTCGCCCGCCAGGGTTTGGTGGTCGAGGTTAGCTCGACTGTCTGATGGGACGGGTCGGAGATGACCTTGGCGACACCAGCCTCGCTGGAAAGTGCGCTGACCTGGTGGTCGAGGTTGATGACCTTTGCGACCAGCAGCCCGACGACGATGATTAGGGCGGCTGCGACAGCACCGAGGGGGACAATCCACCCAGCCCGCTGGCGTCGGCTCCTGTGCAACGGCGAGAGGACGGGCGGCTCGTCGAGGAGCGAGGCGGAGATGCGATCCCACAGCTCATCGGGCGCGGCTGCGGGTGTGTCGGCGGCAGAATTGCCCAGCATCGCCGCGACCTCGCGGTACGAGGCGAGCTCCGCCCGGCACCTCGGACAGGAGGAAAGGTGGTCATCGACCTCGCGGCGCTCGTCATCATCGAGAGCATCGAGGGCATAGACGCCGAGCAGCTCCTCAAGCTCGTCGTGCGTCATAGCTGCTCACCTCCAAGACCGAGCCCTGAAACGGCGAGCTCGGCGTGCATGCGTTTCAGCCCGCTTCTGATCCTGCTTTTCACCGTTCCCTCGGGCTCGCCGAGGATGGTCGCCACCTCCCGGTAGGTATGACCCCGAAAGTAGGCCAGCTCGATCGGCTTGCGCTCTGTGTCAGGGAGGCTGCCGAGCACCTCGCGGACGTGGTCAGCAACAATTATGTCCCCGACCTCGTGCTCGAGGTCATAGCCGCTATGCGCCGTTTCGCGCGCCTCGCGTTCCTCGCGCCGTCGGCGAGACGATTCAGATCTCATCTGGTCGACGGCGCGACCGTGGGCCTGCGCCAACAGGTAGGACCGCAGCGACCCACGCTCGGGATCGAAGCGGTCTGGCGCGTTCCACAGCCTCACGAACACCTCCTGCACGACCTCTTCGGCTGCTGCCTTCTCGTGCAAGAGGCGGCGCGCGAGACCGAAGACCGCCCCGGCGTGACGCCGGTAAGCCTCCGCGAGCGCGTCCTCGCGGTAGCGGGCTACCGCAAGCGCGAGATTGGCGTCGCTCGCGTTGGACAGTTCAGGTCGCACTTCAACTGGTCTACGGAGCCGACGAGGCTCCGGATGGCCCGCTGGCATTCGTTTACAAACTAGTGGCGGGTCGACGCTAGACCCGCCGCGTCATCGCCTCGCTGAAATGTCGCCGTGCCAGCGAGCCGGAGCCGCGGCCCGGACTAGGACGTCCCTCCTGCTTCCGGCGTCTCCTCGGTGTCGGAGGAGTAGCTCCCCGTCGGGATCCCGCCGCTGGACTGTGGAATGCCCCCGCCGCCTGGCACGGCCGTCGCGCTTGGCGCGGAAGCCTGCACAGGGGTGTCGCCAGCTCCTGTCGAGCTCGGGACGAAAGACCCGTCGGGCGCGCTTGGCGCCGCGTTCGCGGAAGTGACCGTTACTGCTCCGTGCTCAGCCTCGAATTGGCGGATCTCGCTGATCAGCTCAGAGACCCGGGCTTCCGAACCGGCAGCGGCACGTCCCGCCTGCTCTGTGTACATGAGACCACCGAGCTCGAGCAGAAGTGCATCAGCGTGCTTTTTCGCCTGCATCTCCGAAAGCTTGGCCTGCCCAGCCTTGGCCCCTTCTTGGGCCTTCTCGGCCAAAACCGTCGCCTGCGCTTTTACCTTGTCCATAAAACCCATGGCCCTGCCTCCGATGAGATAGTGGCCGCTGTCGGCCTGACCTGCGCTGTCAGGACGCGACGCTACCGCCTGGAAACTGGCGCGACCACGCCTGGCCCCTCGATCGGCCACGATATTGAAGTGGACCGCTGCAACGAATGCCAATTCGACTACGACTCCGTCGGCCCAGGCGCCGTGTCGAGCACGTTGCGGTCGTTGGGAGGTCGTTTCGGGATGAGGATCTCCAACGAACGCGGCGACCCGACGCTGGCATTGACAATGCGGACTCGCCCGGGTCCGCGGACCTGGTCTGCTCTCGAATACGCCTGCCATCTCCGCGACGTTTTCCTCATCCAGCGCGAGCGCCTGTACCTCACCCTTATCGAGGATTGCCCAAGCTTCGCAAGAATGTACGGCGACGACCGGGCAACCCTCGCCCGCTATGGCGCCGAGGATCCTAAAGACGTCGGCCGTGAGCTCACGGTGGCGGCCGAGATGCTCGCCTGGGGCTTCGAAGGCCTCGACGAAACCCAGTGGCAACGCAGGTGCATTTACAACTTCCCTGAGGCCGCCGAGCGCAGCGTGTTGTGGCTCGGGCGCCACTCGGTCCACGAGGGCGAGCACCACCTCCATGACGTGGACGCGGTGCTCCGCTCGGCCGCAGCCACGGTCAGGACGGGGTCGGCACTTCAAGATCCGCGGTCACACTCGATGCCCTAGGAACGGCCGCGTTCGCGTCGAGGTTTGAGTTGCACATGCCATTTCGTTCCGCTGGCGACAATCGTCGCGGAGATTCTTGGGGGGAGCCGGTGAGGCTAGGCCTCAGGCGCCGACGAGCTCGCGCCAGCGCCCCTGTTCAGCCTCGAGCCGCTCGGTGATTATCCCTGGCTTAAGCCTGAGGCTCGCCTCGGGGATCGAGTCCGCGAGCGCCCTCCGACGCCAGTAATCGTGCGCTGAACCGGAAAAACGCTCACGCCGCCATGCGACCAGGTCAGGCGAGGGCCAGGTTCCCTCGTCTCCGATCAGGTACTTGAAAAGGCAGAGCGCGAGCTCGATATCGGAGCTGACGGGCGCCCGGCCGAAGATCGCTGCGCGGCGCATGGCTATCGCGACCGCGCCGGAAAGAACGTCCTCGGCCCGCTCGTCGGGCTCAAGTCCGAGTCGGTCCTCGAACCTGGTCGATAGCTCAAGGGCGTAACCCTGGTCCGGGCCCGGGATCCCGAGACCGGCGAGGTTCTGCGGGTGAGGTGTTGGCCGCCTCTCGCCGGGGCGGTGAGGCTCCCACGGGGCCGGGACAGCGAGCTGGTAAGTGTCGCGTACCTCGTGCTGCTCCATGATCGGAGCGAACTTGGGCTGTGTCATTCGACAACCTCGCTCTCCGCAGCCCGGACGAGGCCGAAAACCACTGCGTCCACGAGAGCCTCCCAGGATGCCTCGATTATGTTCTCCGACACCCCGATCGTCGACCAACTGCCCTCGGCGTCCGCGGTGTCTAGGAGCACGCGGGTCACGGCGTCGGTCCCCTTTGCCGTGTCGAGGACACGCACCCGGTAGTCGGTCAGGTGCACGTTGCGCAGCTGGCGAAAGTGCGGCTCGATCGCAAGACGTAGCGCTGCGTCGAGGGCGTTGACGGGCCCGTTTCCCTCGGCCGTGGCGACGACGCGCTCGTCACCCACGTGCGCCTTGACCGTCGCCTCGGTCGTGAGCTCGCCTGGTGACGACCAGGGGTGGACAAGCGCCGCAGCACCATCGTCCGGCGCCTCGACCCCGGCACTCGCGTCCCGAGCACGCCAGTCGGTGATGACACGGAACGATTCGATCCTGAACAGGTCACCGAGACTCCCGCCATTCGCACCGGCCGCGGCCCTCATCAACAACTCGAGTGACCCGTCGGCAACCTCGAAGTGATAGCCGTTGTGCTCGAGGTGCTTCAGGGCCTCGAGCACCCGGCCGAGCGCCGGGGAGTCGAGCTCGAGTCCGAGCTCCGCCGCTTTCATCTGCAGTGTCGAGCGCCCCGCGAGCTCGCTCACGACGACGCGCGTCCCGTTTCCCACGAGGTCTGGCGAGATGTGCTCGTAGGCATCGGAGCGACGAACGAGCGCGCTCGTATGCAGGCCCGCCTTGTGGGTAAATGCCCCCACCCCGACATATGGACGCTGGGGGTCGAGGGTCAGATTGACCAGCTCAGAGACGTGATGAGCGACCGGGGTGAGGCGCTCGAGCCGGTCGACAGGAATTGTCCTCACGCCCATCTTCAAGCTCAGGTTGGCGATGATCGCTGACAGGTCGGCATTGCCTGTCCGCTCGCCGTAGCCGTTGATACAACCTTGTATATGGGTCGCGCCATGGCGCACCGCCGCGAGCGAATTGGCCACTGCGCAACCGCCGTCGTTGTGGAAGTGCCCGCCGACGGTCACAGAAGAGCGCTCTTTTACCTCTGCGACGATCCGCTCCACCTCGTCCGGCATCGTGCCGCCGTTTGTGTCGCACAGTACGAGCACCTCGGCTCCTGCCTCTTCGGCCGCCTCAAGAACTGCGAGGGCGAACTCGCGGTCGCGCTTGTAACCGTCGAAGAAGTGCTCGGCGTCGAGAAATACGCGCAGACCCGAGGACCGCAGGTACGCCACAGAGTCGCCAGCCATGGCGATGGCCTCCTCTAGCGTGGTCCGCAGCGCTTCGGTCACATGCAGGTCGGAGGCCTTGGCGACAATGCAGACCACCTCCGTCCCCGCCTCGATGAGGTGACGGAGAGTCTCGTCAGAACTCGCCTTGGCGCCAGATCGCCGCGTCGAGCCGAAGGCGACCAAAGTCGCGGTCTTTAGACGCAGGTCCTTGGCGGCCCGGGCGAAGAACTCCTCGTCTTTCGGATTCGCACCCGGCCAGCCGCCTTCGATGTAGGCGAGGCCGAGATGGTCCAGCTGTTCGGCGACGTGCAGCTTGTCATCGACGGTGAGCGAGATGCCCTCTTGTTGTGAGCCGTCCCGAAGCGTCGTGTCGTAGACGTCGACCGCCTCAGGAAGGCGGGGCTCAGTTGACATGTTCGAGCCAGTCCTTGTAGCGGTCCACCTTGCCCCTCACCGCCGCGAAGTAGGTCTCCTGGATCTCACGAGTGATAGGCCCGGGCTTGCCGTCGCCGACAAGGCGGTCATCGACCGAGCCGATCGGGACGACCTCGGCCGCGGTGCCGGAGAGGAAGGCCTCGTCTGCCATGTACAGGTCCGTCCGTCGCATCTCGCGCTCGGTCACGGCGTAGCCGAGATCACCGGCGATGGTGATAATCGAGTCCGCAGTGATCCCCTCGAGGGCGCCGGCCGCCGACGCGGGAGGCATGAAGATCTGGCCTCCGCGAACGACAAACACGTTCTCGCCTGTGCCTTCTGATATCAGCCCGCTCGTAGTGCACATGAGGGCCTCGTCGTAGCCGGCGCGCATCGCCTCCACTTTCGCGAGCGAGGAGTTGACATACATACCCGTGCCCTTGGCCGCCGTAGGGATGGCCCGGGGATCGTGGCGGGCCCATGAGCTGATCTTGAGACGAATGCCCTTCTCGATGCCCTCCTCGCCTAGGTAGGCGCCCCACGGCCAACATGCGATGGAGACGCTCACTTTGCACGGAAGCGGGTTGAGGCCCATCTCGCCGTAGCCGAGGTAGGCGATGGGGCGGATGTAGCAGCTCTCGAGCCCATTGACCGCCACGGTGAGCTTTATCGCCTCGAAGATCTCCTCTTCGGAGAATGGCATCTCCATCTGGAGGATGCGGGCGCCCCGGAACAGCCTTTTCGTGTGATCGCGCAAGCGGAAGATCGCCGGCCCGTCGGCTGTCTCATAGGCGCGGATTCCCTCGAATACGCCCATGCCATAGTGCAGGCTGTGAGTCAGGACATGCACGGTGGCCTTGTCCCAGTCGACGAGCTCGCCGTCCATCCAGATCTTCGTTGTCGGGGTGATAGGCACCGTCACAACCTCCTTACGACTTCGTCGCCGACGCCGGAGGTGCTCCAAGGTTCAGAGGATCCGGCCATCTCCGTTTGCAATTCCACCACAGCCCGTGCGACTCGTTGCGCGGGCGCCTCCTCACCGAGGTATTCGAGCATCATCGCCGCCGAGCGGATGGCGGCGAGAGGATTGGCCTTCCCGGTGCCAGCGATGTCGTGCGCGGACCCGTGCACAGGCTCGAACAGCGACGGCCCTGTGCCAGCCGGGTTCAAGTTGGCCGATGCCGCAAGCCCGATCCCGCCTGTAATCGCACCGGCGAGGTCCGCGAGGATGTCACCGAAGAGGTTGTCGGTGACGACAACGTCATAGCGGCCGGCGTCCTCTACAAAGAAGATGCAGGCAGCATCGACGTGGTTGTAAGCGGTGCCCACGCTGGTGTGCTCGAGGGCAACCTCATCGAACACGCGCCGCCAAAGATCACCGGCGTAGGTAAGGACGTTCGTCTTGTGCACCAAGCTCAGATGATGTCGAGGCCGGCTCTCGGCAAGGTCGAAGGCGTAGCGCACACAGCGCTCCACCCCGAATCTGGTGTTGACCGAACCTTGCGTGGCGACCTCGAACGGAGTTGCGCGTCTGAGCGCACCACCCTCGCCGACATAAGGCCCCTCGGTGTTCTCACGCACGACAACAAAGTCAGCCCCAGGAGCAATCGCACCGGGGACGCCAGTGAACGGTCGCAGGTTGATGTACAGGTCCAGCTCGAAGCGCAGTTTCAGCAACAACCCACGCTCGATCACCCCGGGAGGCACGCTGGTGGATCCGATCGGAGGCCCAACGGCTCCAAGGAGGATGGCGTCGGTGGTCCGAAGCTCCTCCAGCACCGAGTCAGGCAGCACTTCACCGGTGCGCTCGTAGCGGGCCGCGCCAAGGTCGTAGTCGACGGTATCGATGACGACGCCGCTCGCGCGAACAACCTTGAGTGCCTCCGCGACCACCTCAGGGCCGATGCCGTCGCCGCCGATCACCGCAATTGTGTGCACACCTTCTCCTGTCGCCCCTCAGGGAGTGAAGGCCGGCGGGACACGCGACCTAAGACGCGATCCGCACTTGATTCCATCTTGCGGCAACACTAGTCGGGGTATTTGGCGGAGGGTCATGGGTCCCTAGATGCCGATCGCGACCTGGGCCTCGGTCCATGTGAAGACCTCCCCGGCGGGCTTAGGGCCACAAGCGGCCACGAAGATCTCCGCGAAGGACGTTGAGTACCTCGACGACCTCGCGTAGGCGGCTCCCATGACAAGATGCGAATCGCTCGCCCTACAACCGCCGAGGTAGGTAGTCCACGGCCTAAGGATGTTGTCCCGGTGCCCCCAACATCCCGCTGCGTGCGGGGACCGGCAGTCGTAGTTGGAGCTCCCGTAGCCGTCGTCATACATCCAGCCGTCGTCGGATCCGAGCGCGCTCTCGGCACCGTCGGCCCAGTTAGATCCCCAGGCCCGCATTTGCGCACCCCCCGACAGAGCACTTCCTGCGAACACAGGGTCCGTGCCCGCCACGGCGCCGAGGGCGGCGACATGATCCAATTGAACGGTCAGCGCGGATACCGGGGGTTCGCCGCGCGACACCCGTTCCATGTCGGCGATGGCGAAGATCTGCTCGGGCACGCTCAGGCGGAGGAAATTTTGCAGTTTGAAATGCAGGGGGCCGAGCGGCTCTGTCCCACGAGCATGGTCGATGGCTAGCAGGACCTCCGAGTTGCAGGCGACCGTGTCGTCAAATGCTCCCGGCGCACAGAAATCGTAGAAGTTCGGACTCGGAGGCAGATTCTTCGGTGGGTTCCTCGGGGGGACGATCCCAGTTAGGGGCGCGGCGGCACTCATGGGAGGACCGGCCCCCGGAACAGCACCTACCTCCGAAGCAGCAACAGCCGCGAAGCTAAGGAGCGCCACGCCGACGGTGATGAGCGCGCCACGCCCAGACCAGATGAGCAAGGCCCGCTTCATCACGTGAGGGTATCTCGCGCCGGCGCGCGAAGACGCGTACCGGGCGCTAGACGAAATCTCGTCGGCGAGCCGATAGCCTCGCGTCGGTGACTGACGCTACCCATCTGACAGCTGAGACTCACGCCCGGCTCGTCGCCGAGCTCGAGGACCTCACCACTCGGGGCCGTGTGGAGATCGCGCGCCAGATCGAGGCCGCCCGCGCACTCGGCGACCTTTCCGAGAACGGGGATTACCACGCGGCCAAGGACGCCCAGGGAAAGATGGAGTCCCGAGTGCGCCAGCTGCAACGGATGCTGGAAGACGCCGTGATCGTCGACACCTCGACCCATGAGGCAGGTGTCGTGACGACCGGTGTGATCGTGGAGCTGCGTTACGTGGGTGACGAGGGGACCGAGAAGTTCCTGGTCGGCTCTATCGAGGAAAAAGGTGAAGGCGTGTCTGTCGTCTCGCCTGCCTCGCCGCTCGGCCAGGCGCTCGTGGGGCGCAGCGTGGGCGAGACCGTCGAGTACAAAGCCCCGAACGGCAACGTCTTCATCGTCGAGATCGTCGCGGTGGGAAGCTAACCAGCTGTGCCTTCAACCCTCGCCGAAAAGGTGTGGGACCGCCACGTCGTTCGCCCTGGCGATGGCGCGGCTGAGCCCGACCTTCTCTACATAGACCTGCACCTTGTCCACGAGGTCACTTCTCCTCAGGCCTTCGAGGGTCTACGACTGGCCGGACGACGCGTGAGGCGACCGGATCTAACTATCGCGACCGCGGACCACAACGTCCCGACTACGACGGTGACTGGCCCCGTCGAGGATCCGATCTCGAGGCGTCAGCTCGAAGCGCTCGACGCGAACTGCGCCGAATTCGGCGTGACCTGCTATCCCATGGGCGACGAGCATCAGGGGATAGTGCATGTGATCGGGCCCGAACAGGGCCTCACCCAGCCGGGCATGACCATCGTGTGCGGCGACAGCCACACCTCGACTCATGGCGCCTTCGGGGCGCTCGCTTTCGGCATCGGGACCTCGGAGGTCGAACACGTTCTGGCCACACAGACCCTTCCCCAGCGTCGGCCCCGGACGATGGCCGTCACCGTCGAAGGCGATCTTCCTCTCGGCGTGAGCGCCAAGGATATGGTTCTCGCGATCATCGGTCGCCTCGGCACAACCGGTGGCGTCGGCTACGTGATCGAGTACCGAGGCTCGGCAATCCGCTCATTGTCTATGGAAGGCCGTATGACAGTCTGCAACATGTCAATCGAAGCAGGAGCACGCGCCGGGATGATCGCGCCGGACGATGTGACCTTCGAGTACCTAAGGGGCAGGCTGCATGCGCCGAAGGGATCCGAGTGGGACAGGGCGGTCGAGTCCTGGTTGGCTCTGGCAACCGACGACGGAGCCCACTTTGATGCCGAAGTGACTCTCGATGGTGCCTCGATCCGCCCTCACGTCTCGTGGGGTACGAACCCAGCCCAGGTTGTGTCGATCGATGGCCAAGTACCCAACCCCGAGGACCTCCCGACTCCGGCCGAGCGCGAAGCCGCTGTACGTGCCCTTGCCTACATGGGACTCGAAGCCGGCACGCCTGTCCGATCGATCGAGGTCGACACCGTGTTCATCGGCTCATGCACGAACTCGAGGATCGAGGACCTGCGCATCGCCGCCGGTGTGCTCGCGGGGCGCCGGGTCAAACAAGGCCTGCGTGCACTTGCCGTGCCAGGCTCACGGCAGGTAAAGCACCAGGCCGAAACGGAAGGGCTGGACGGGATCTTCCGAGAAGCTGGT
>JBEKVJ010000056.1:0-39724 GCA_049514105.1 Acidimicrobiales bacterium | reverse complement strand
TATCTGTCCGGCGCGCCGCCCGGGAGCGGGGGTGGACAAAGGTGCCAGCGCCTCGGTTCCCTGCCAGATAACCGCGCCTGCCTTCTCGGCGCGCGCCGCGACGAGACTGTCGAGCTCGGCTCTCGTGATCACATAACCGTACGAGGGCAGGTTGGGATGTTTCGGCCAGGTCATCGCCACCGAGCGGCCGTAGGCGTTCGCCCGCAGGCCCACGTAGCGGTGGTGGGTTGCAAGCTCATCGGCGAGGCCCATCTGTTCGAGCTGGTGGACCGAGCGAGGCGTGAGGCCGTCGCCGCAGGTCTTTTCGCGCGGATAGTGCTTCTTCTCGACGACAACGACCTCTAGGCCAGAGCTTGCCAGCCAGTAGGCGGCCGCGGCGCCGCCTGGGCCGCCCCCGACGACGAGGACGTCACATTTCACCTCGCTGGGGCGTGGAGGCTGCAGCTCGGCCGCGGCATCGTTGGCTGCAGTCATGCGAGCATGATAGAAGCGCAGAGCGGCGACGGGTCTCGATGTGCTCGCCATTATCCTGCGTGCTAGAAACCGCCGAGGACATATGGGCAGCCTGGACAGCTATCTTCCAATCTTTTTCATGATCGTGCTCGGGGTCGCGTTCGCGGGCCTTTCTTTCGCCGCGTCCAAGCTGCTCGCGCCCCAACGCCCGACGGCGGCCAAAGAGGCGCCCTACGAGTGCGGCATCGTGCCCGACCACGAGCCCGCCCGGCGTTTTCCCGTGCGCTTCTATCTCATCGCCATGATCTTCGTAGTCGTCGACATCGAGATCATCTTCATCTTCCCCTGGGCCGTGGTCTCCCAGAACCTGGGCCGATTCGGCCTGGTGGAGATACTCGTCTTCGCTGCCTCGGTCTTCGTGCCGCTCGTCTACCTTGTCGCGAACGGCGCCCTCGACTGGGGCCCGCTAAAGCGTGTTCGTCCCTTGGAGCCGGAGTCTGTCAGAGACTCTTCTTCGACCGTCCGCCGCATCGGGCCTTCCAGCGGCGAGGCGGCCTAGGCCGGGGGGCGCGAATTGGGACTCGAAGACCTCAAGCACAACTTCTTGACGGGCTCGTTGGAGGAGCTCGTGAAATGGGCTCGTCGCTCGAGCGTCTGGCCGGCGACCTTCGGCCTGGCTTGCTGTGCCATCGAGATGATGGCGGCCGGCGCGGCTGACTTTGACCTCGCCCGGTTCGGCATGGAGGTCTTCCGCGGCTCGCCTCGTCAGGCCGACCTCATGGTTGTCGCGGGCCGGGTGTCCCAGAAGATGGCGCCGGTGCTGCGGCAGGTCTACGACCAGATGGTCGAGCCGAAATGGGTCATCTCGATGGGCGTTTGTGCGTCGACGGGCGGCATGTTCAACAACTACGCGATCGTCCAGGGCGTCGACCAGATCGTCCCGGTCGATGTCTACGCGCCGGGCTGCCCGCCGAACCCGCAGACGCTAATTCACGCGATTTTGACATTGCACGAGAAGATCCGGCTGGGCGAGCTCACCCAGCGCCGTCCAGGCGAGACCGGAGCCGGGATCGACCTCGCTGCCGAGCCCGCACCGCCGGGATGGGTGGCACCGCCTTCGGGCGTACGCCTGGGGACACCGCGCTGATGGGAGGCGTCGTGTCTCCTGGCGCGGAGCTCGCGGGCGCGGGAGTGATCGCATCGAGCGGTGCTCTGTCCCAGGAGGTACTCCACGTCACGCGCGAGGGATACCTCAACGTTCTCGTCTCGCTTCGCGAGGGCGGTTTTGACATGTGCGCGGACCTGTGCGCGGTCGACTACCTGCGTCATCTCGATCGCGCGCTCCCAGAAGGCGTCGTGGCGGAGCGCTTTGAGGTCGTCGTAAACCTCGTCTCGATCGCGCGTCACCAAAGAGTGCGCGTGCGGGTCCAGGTTCCCGAATCGGACCCGGTCGTCTCGAGCTTGTTCCATCTCTACCCGGGCTCGGAGAACATGGAGCGCGAAGCCTTCGACATGTACGGGGTCCGATTCGAGGGCCACCCGGACCTTACGCGGATCCTCATGCCCGATGACTGGGAGGGCCACCCGCTCCGCAAGGACTATTCGGTGGGCCGCGTGCCGGTCCAGTTCAAGGAAGCACCGGGCCCGCGGTGACCGACGAGGAGCTGATCGCGGAGACCTCGGAAGGCCCCCAGGAGCTGCAGGACCTGGACGACACGAGCCCCGAAGAGCTGGCGATCGAGCAGGGCTCGGCCATGCGCTTGCCGGAGGGGCTCGTGCTCGACCCGGGCGACATCGACGTCGAGTTCGGCTCGGACGAGACGATGATCATCAACATGGGCCCGCAGCACCCCTCGACCCATGGTGTGTTGCGCATCATGCTCGAGCTCGAGGGAGAGACCGTGATGCGCTCCAAGCCCATAATCGGGTACCTCCACACGGGCATGGAGAAGACCGGCGAGCAGCTCACCTATGTCCAGGGGGCGACGAACGTCACCCGTATGGACTACCTCTCGCCACTGCACAACGAGCTCGTCTACTCGCTGGCGGTCGAGGCCCTTTTGGGCATCGAGATTCCGCGCCGGGCGACTTGGATCAGGATGCTCATGACCGAGCTCAACCGCATCGCTTCCCACGTGATGTGGATGGCGACCAACGGGATGGACCTCGCCTCGACCTCGATGATGATCTACGGCTTTCGCGACCGCGAGATGATCCTCTCGTTTTTCGAGAAGACGACGGGCTTGCGCATGAACCACGACTACATAAGACCTGGTGGCGTAGCCGCGGACCTGCCCGACGGGTGGGAGGACGACGTGACCGCGATCATCGACACCATTCCTGGGCGCGTCGACGAATACGACGGCATGCTCACTGGCCAGCCCATCTTCAAGCAGCGCACAGAGGGCGTCGGCATCATCTCGCCCGAGCTCGCGATCGCGATGTCGGCCACCGGCCCGATCCTGCGGGCTTCGGGAGTCGCCTGGGACCTGCGCCGCGACATGCCCTATCTCGCCTACGACGAGGTCGACTTCGACGTCATCGTAGGCACCGTCGGAGACACCTACGACCGGTACGCGGTGCGTCTCAACGAGATCCGCGAGTCGTGCAAGATCGTCCGCCAATGCATCGACAAGATGCCGCTCGGTGACTACCGGGCTCAGGACAAGAAGGTGACGCCGCCCCCTCGGGCGCGCATCGACGAATCGATGGAGGCCCTCATCCATCACTTCAAGATCTTCACGCGTGGCTTCGAGGTCCCTGACGGGGAGGTCTACGTGGCGATCGAGTCGCCCCGGGGCGAGCTCGGCTGCTACATGGTCTCGGACGGCTCGAACAAGCCATACCGGATGCACATAAGGGGCCCGAGCTTCGTGAACCTGCAGACGTTGCCGCCGCTTCTTCGCGGCGGGTTGATAGCGGACGCGATCGCCGTCATCTCCTCGGTCGACCCGGTCATGGGTGAGGTGGACCGCTGATGGGCCATCTGTCCGTCGACAACCGCGCTCGGGCAGAAGCGCTCGTGGCGTGCTACCCGCGCCCGCGCTCGGCCCTCATCCCTTTGTGTCACCTCGCCCAGTCCCAGGACGGCTTTCTCACCTGCGAGGCGATGGAGGAGATCGCCGAGCTTGTCGGCTGCACGTCGGCGGAGGTCCGGGGCACGGCGACGTTTTACGACATGCTCCACACCGAGCCCGTCGGCCGGCACGTCTTCAGCGTCTGTACGAACATCGCCTGCATGCTCGCAGGCGCCTACGAGGTGCTCGATCGTGCCGAGGCGTCCCTCGGCATCTCGGTCGGCCAGACGACGGCCGACGGAGAGTTCACACTCGAAGAGGCCGAATGCCTGGCCGGGTGCGACCGGGCACCGTGCGTGCAGGTGAACCACCGCTTTTTCGGCCCCTTGGACCCAGAGAGCTTCGACCTCCTCGCCGATGACCTGCGCGCCGGCCGACTCGCCGAGACGGTCCCCGCGCACGGGGTCTTGAGTCGCGTCGAGCGCAACGTGGGTCTTCCCGGCCTCGCCGCCAAGTCGTCCACGGCCGCCAAGTCGTCCGCTGCCCCCAAGCCGAAGGGCGCCGCCAAAGGTCCGGTGCCGGCATGATCACGAGCGCCCCCCGGATCGTGACCTCCCGAGTCGCTCTCGAGGACTCCTTCACTCTCGAGCGCTACCTCGCCACCGGAGGCTACGAAGCGCTGCGCAAGGCGCTGTCCATGGCGCCTTCTGAGGTCGCCGGCGAGGTCAACAAGGCGAGCCTGCTCGGACGCGGCGGAGCAGGCTTCCCAGCGGGGCGCAAGTGGTCGATGCTGCGCCAGAGTGAGACTCGTTATGTGGTCATCAACGGCGACGAGAGCGAGCCGGCCACATTCAAGGACCACCTGCTTATCGAGCACGACCCACACCAGATCATCGAAGGGACGGCGATCGCGGCTTACGCGACCGGGGCCGAGCTCGCCTTCATCTACTGCCGGGGAGAGTTTGCTCTCGGTCTTGAGCGCCTGCAGCAAGCATGCAACGAGGCTTACGCACACGGCGCCCTCGGTGCCGACGTGTTCGGCTCGGGCTACAGCCTCGACATCGTCATCCATCCGGGGGCGGGCGCCTATATCTGTGGCGAGGAGACGGCGCTTTTGGAGAGCCTCGAGGGAAAGCGCGGCTTTCCGCGCATCAAGCCTCCGTTCTTTCCTGCCGCCATCGGTCTTTACGGCGAGCCGACGGTTGTAAACAACGTAGAGACAGTTTCCAACCTGCCCTGGATCATCTCCAAGGGGGCGGACGCCTTCACGGCCCTCGGCGAGGGTAGCTCGGCCGGGACGCGCCTTTTCGCTCTTTCCGGGCGTGTGCTTCACCCGGGCTGGTTCGAGATCGAAATGTCGAAGACGACCTTTAGGGACCTCATCTTCGACGAGACGCTCGGCGGAGGCATCCGGGACGGCAAGGACTTGCGGGCCTTCATCCCCGGCGGTGTCTCAGCACCGTGGTTCGGGCCCGACCAGCTCGACATGGGCCTGGACCAAGATGCCGTCGGCAAAGCGGGCTCCATGCTCGGCTCGGGCTCTGTGGTCGTGATGGACTCCGACACCTGTCCCGTGCGGGCAGCGTGGCGCATCACCCAGTTCTTCCACCGCGAGTCGTGCGGTCAGTGCACCCCGTGCCGGGAGGGGAGCGGATGGATCGAGAAGATCATGCACCGCATCGAGCGGGGCCTCGGTCAGGAGAAGGACATCGAGCTCGTGCTCGACGCCTGCGACAACATCTCGCCGGGGCTCACCTGGCCACCCAAGCAGACGACGATCTGCGTCCTCGGGCCCTCTATCCCCTCCGCAGTTGTCTCGGTGGCCAAGATGTTCGGGGACGAGATGGCCCTGCACGTAAAAGAGGGCGGATGCCCCTTCCCTGCGGACGTGGTGCGCCGTGGCTGATCTCCTCGATGTCCCAGCGGGCATTTCGGTCACGATCGACGGGCGCAGCGTCGAAGCGCGAAAAGGCGAGTTGATTATTGCTGCGGCTGAGCGGGCGGGGATTTTCATCCCGCGCTTTTGCTACCACCCACGCATGAGCTCGGTCGGGATGTGCCGCATGTGCCTGGTCGAGGTCTCCTCGCCGAGGGGGCCGAGCCTGCAGCCGGCCTGTTATGTCGAGGTGTCCGAGGGTCAGGAGATCCTCACCGATTCGCCAGCAGCAAAAAAGGCCCAAGAGGGCGTGATCGAGTACCTGCTTTTGAACCACCCGCTCGACTGTCCCGTCTGCGATAAGGGTGGCGAATGCCCGCTCCAGGACCAGTCGATGTCACATGGTCCTGGCGAGAGCCGTTTCGACGAGGAGAAGCGCCACTGGGCCAAGCCGATCGAGATAGGCCCGCTCGTGCTGTTGGACAGGGAGCGCTGCATCCAGTGTGCCCGGTGCACCCGGTTCGCCGAAGAGGTCGCCGGTGAGGCGTTCATCGACTTCGCCCAGCGCGGCGACCGCATCGAGGTCTCGGTCTTCCCTGGAGAGCCCTTCACCTCTTATTTCGCCGGCAACACGATCCAGATCTGCCCGGTGGGGGCGCTCACGGCGGTGCCGTACCGCTTCAAGTCACGCCCGTGGGACCTCGAACAGGTTGAGACGACCTGCACAATTTGCGCCGTGGGTTGCCGCGTCGTCGCCCAATCGTCGGCTGGCTCGCTCGTGCGCCATCTCGGTGTCGATTCCGAGCCGGTGAACCAGAGCTGGCTCTGCGACCGCGGGCGCTTCGGCTACGAAGCGGTCGAGGTCGCTTCGCGCCTCGGCCAGCCCCTCGTCCGCAACGAGAACGAGCTTGTCCCGAGTACCTGGCACGAGGCCTTGAGCGCGGTGACAACGGCCATTACCGGCACCCTAGAGAGCCAGGGGGCTCGCGCTGTGGGCGTGATCGGCGGTGCGCGGCTCGCGAACGAGGACGCCTACGCCTGGGTCAAGCTCGCAAAAGGCGTCATCGGCACTGACAATTTCGATGCTCAGCTCGGCGACGGCCTACCGGCGGCGCTCGTGGCGTGCCTGCCTCGAGCCACGATCTCGCAGACCGTCGCCGCAAGCACCGTCATCGTGCTCGCGGGCGACCTTCGCGAGGAGCTCCCGGTCTTACACCTGCGCTTGCGACAGGCCGCGGCCAACGACGGCCTGCGCATCATCGACTGCTCGCCGGTAGCGAGCGGTCTTAGCAAGGTGGCCACCTGGGCTCCGTACAAGCCGGGTGAGGCGGTCGAAATGGCGCGCTCTCTCGTCGAGAGCGAATCGGGCGACGGTGTTGTCGTCGTGCTCGGCCGGCCTTCCCTCGCCGAGTCTTCGGCCCAGATCGCCGCCGCCGCCGCCGTGTTCGCGGCTGCCTGGCCACAGGCACGCTTCCTTCCCGCCCTACGGCGGGCGAACGTCCACGGCGCGATCGACCTCGGCTGCACTCCGGGCCTGCTGCCCGGACGGGTGTCACTTAAAGAGGGCGGTGCTTACTTCGCGGCGCTGTGGGGCGCCGTGCCCGCAGAAGAAGGGCTCGATACTGCCGGCATGCTTGAAGCCGCGGCGGCGGGCGAGCTGAGCACGCTCGTGCTCTTGGGGGCGGACCCGCTATCGGACTTTCCCGACCGCGCCCTTGCGAAACGGGCGCTCGAACGTGTCGAGTTCATCGTCGCCATCGACACGATTCTCAACGCGTCCTCAATGCTCGCCGACGTAGTGCTGCCGGCGGCAGGCTACGCGGAGCGTGCTGGCACGACTACCAACATCGAAGGTCGGGTCTCCAGACTCGCCGCCAAGGTCGTGCCTCCAGGGGTGGCCCGCGCCGACTGGGTAATAGCCACTGAGCTCGCCGACCGGCTCGGTCAGGACCTGGGCTTCGAATCACTGGACGGAATCTGGGCGGAGGTCGAGAGGGTCGCACCGGTGTATTCGGGCTGCACGCTCGAGTCACTTGCAGCAAAGTCCGCTGCCGACGGGATAGTCGTGCCCCTAAAGGGCGCCACGGTGAAGCTCTCGAGCGGGCCGCGTCGGCTCGACCCGATCGCGACGCCGGGCATCGAGTCGGTGGAAGAACAAGGCGCTCCTCTCGCTGTCGGTGCGGCGCTGGCGCCCGGTGTCGAGCCTTTGAGCGACGAGGACCTCGACTACGAGGGCCTCGAGGACGAAGAGGGCCGCGACGCCGGTGAAGATGAAGACGCCACGCTGCGCGAAGACGCCAAATCCGCCCTGCTCCAAGCCGCCCCCGCAGCGAGGCGGCCGGCGATGGTTCGCTTCGACGCGGACGCGTGGTCGTCGCCTGTTCTAGTGAGCCCGGCCGGTGAGCGAGCCTCGCGCCTGGTCGTGCGGCGCCGGCTCTACGACCACGGCACCCTCGTGCAATCCGCGCGATCCCTCGGGCCGCTTGCGCCGCCCCAGCAGCTACACCTCGCTCCGGCCGAGATAGACAAGCTCGGCGCCGCGCCTGGTGACAAGGTCAAGGTGAGCTCACCAAGCGGCGAGCTCACCTGCGTCCTAGCTGCCGACGCCGGTGTCCCGAACGGGGTGGCCCTGTTGCAGTTCAACGCCGCCCCCATCTATGAAACGAGTGCCTCAGCGCTTATCGCCAACGGCGCGGTCACCATCGAGGTCCGAGTGGAGAAGGTGTCCTGATGTCTGACCCTGTGTTCTCCGGCGGCGTCGGCCTCGCGGTATTGGTCATCGTCGTCGTCAAGGTCCTTGTCGCGTTCGGGGTGCTGCTCGTCTCGGTGATGTTGGCGATCTGGTTCCTGCGCAAGGTCATTTCCGACATGCAGAACCGGATCGGGCCGAACCGCGCCGGTCCTTATGGGTTGTTTCAAACTCTCGCCGATGGCATCAAGCTGTTTTTCAAAGAGGACCTGCTGCCCGAGCAGGCGGACCGGTTCGTGTTCCGTTTGGCGCCCTACCTAGCTTTGGTGCCGGCGCTATTGATCTTCACGATCGTTCCTGTCGGAGGCGTGGTGACGATCGCCCACCACGTCATCGAGCTGCAGGTGGCCGATCCGCCGATCGGGATTCTGTTCCTGCTCGCCCTGTCGTCGGTGTCGGTCTACGGCACGATGCTGGCGGGCTGGGCCTCAGGCTCGAAGTACCCACTTTTGGGGTCGATCCGGGCCTCGGCGCAGATGATCTCCTACGAGGCCGCAATGGGCCTGACGATCGCGACTGTGGTCATCGTCACCCACTCGCTTTCGACCCGGGCGATCGTTGACGCCCAGGCGGCCAGCTTTTTCCACTGGAACATCTTCCGCCTCGGCATCTTGCCCTTCCCGATCTTCCTCGTGGCGGTGACAGCCGAGCTCAACCACCCGCCCTTCGACCTAGCCGAAGGCGAGCAGGAGCTCGTGGGCGGGTTCCACACCGAGTACTCCTCAGTGCGCTTTGCCATGTTCTACCTGGCAGAGTTCATGAATACGATCACGATGTCGGCCGTGATGGTCACGCTGTTCTTCGGCGGTCCGGACGGTCCCGGGTTCCACTTCTTGCGCTGGCTGTGGCCCATCGTCTGGTTCCTCGGCAAGACCGTCGTGTTCATGTACGTCTATGTCTGGATACGCGCGGCGTTGCCCCGGCTGCGCTACGACCAGTTGATGGGGATCGGCTGGAAGGTGCTCATCCCCTTCTCGCTCGGCTGGCTGCTCGTGGTGGCCGCGTTCAGGGTCGGCACGGTCTGGGGATTCGGTGTGTTTGTCGGCTGTGCCATCGCCGGAGCGGGCCTCTGGCAAGCCTTGCGCGTCGCGCATGCCAGGCGCGAGGCCATGGAGGACAGCTCCTCGACATTGCGTTCTTCGCCACCTTCGGATGCCCACCTGCGTTCGGTGCCCGAACCAGATGGAGGCCGATGATGGTCGACAAAGCGCCGAAGAAGCGGTCCTTGGGGTTCTTCGGCGGCTTCGCTGTGACTTTGAAACAGGTCGCCGAGCCGAGGGTCACGACCGAGTACCCCGATGAGAAGCTTCCCAAGCCGCCGCGCCTGCACGGCCGCCACGTCCTTAACCGCTACGAGGACGGGATGGAGAAGTGCATCGGGTGCGAGTTGTGCGCGGCCGTGTGTCCGGCGGACTGCATCTATGTGCGCGGACTCGACAACCCGCCGGACGCGCCGGTGTCCCCGGGCGAGCGGTACGGATTCGTCTACGAGATCAATTACCTGCGCTGCATCCACTGTGACCTGTGCGTCGAGGCCTGCCCGACCGAGGCGATCACCGAGTCGAAGATGTTCGAGTTCTCCTTTACAAACCGCTCGGATGCCATCTACACCAAGAACGAGCTCGTGGTCGACGACGACGGCATGCCCCGCCACCTGCCCTGGGAGGACTGGCGAAGTGGAGACGACGAGCACAGCTCTGGTTGGATGCGGGCGACCTCGCCTTCGGGGGCGGTCGAGTACGAGGGCACGCCGCAGTGGTCCGCAGAGCTCGGCTACGGCGTCCGGGCGGCTGAGGGCGGCCAGAGCAAGAACCGCAACGACGTCGCAACGGGGAACATCTCCATAAGGGCGGTCGAGAGGGACAAGATCTCCAAGCGCTTTGGCGGCAAGGTGCGCGGCACATGACGGGCCTGCTGTTCGCAGCGACGATCCCCGATGCCGTCACCTTCGCGCTGGCGGCGGTGATCTGCGTTGTCGGAGCCCTCGGCGTCGTGCTCGCCCGCAATCCGGTCCACTCGGCCCTGATGCTCGTGATGACCCTTTTCGGTGTCGCCATCCTTTTCGTGGAGGAGAACGCCCAGTTCCTCGCAGCGGTTCAGGTGATCGTCTATGCCGGTGCGATCGTCGTGCTGTTCCTCTTTGTCATCATGCTGCTCGGTGTCGACCGGAGCGAGGTCATCGCGAAAGAGCCCCTCCCCGGCCAGCGACCCGTCGCCGTCTGCCTTGGGATTCTCGGTCTAGTTGAGGTCCTCCTGCTCGCACGGGGCCGTTGGCCGAGCGGGGCGCCCCAGGTGAGCGGCACCCTCGGCACACCGGCCAGCAATGTCTCGCAGGTGGGTCAGTCGGTCTTCACCACCTATCTGCTCGCCTTCGAGGTGACCTCGGCTCTACTCGTGGTCGCGGTCGTCGGTGCCGTCGTGCTCGCTCGCCGGCCCCGTCGGGCCCCGGAGAACGACGCCGCAGCACTCGAGGTTGGCCCGGACGGACGCGAGGACACAGGGGCAGATGCCACTGGGGGCACCGGTCAGAACGACGCCGACCACGAGTCAGTGCCGGACGAGCTCGACGACTCGGAGGTCGGCCCATGAGCATCTCCGCTTCCTGGTACCTGACCCTCGCGGCGGTGCTGTTCACCATCGGTGCCGTGGGCCTTTTGATCCGCAGGAACGTCCTGGTCATGTTCATGTGCGTCGAGCTGATGCTGAACGCCGCCAACCTCACCTTTGTGAGCTTTGCCCGCAAGCTCAACGACATCGCCGGCCAGACGGCAGTCTTCTTCGTGCTCGTGGTGGCGGCGGCCGAGGTTGTCGTCGGTCTCGGGATCATCGTCTCGATCTACCGCCGGCGCCCAGGCGCGACCGCCGACGACATCCACAGGCTGAAGGGTTAGGGCAGTGCTCCGCGTCGCCTTTTTGATTCCGCTGCTGCCTCTCGCGGGCTTCCTGATCCTGGTTGCTTCGGGCCGTAAGCTCGGCAACCCGCTTGCTGGCTGGCTCGGGACCTTCATGGTGGCGGCGTCTTTCGTCGTCACGGTCATCGTGTTCGCAGGCTTGTTCCGCCTCCCCGTGGGAGCTCGCTCGTACACCCAGAGCTGGTTCACCTGGATTTCCTCAGGGCACCTGCATGTCGACATGGGCCTTTTGATCGACCCGCTCTCGATGACGATGGCGGCTTTTGCGACCGGAGTTAGCGCCCTCATCCACCTTTATTCCATCGGCTACATGGAGCACGACGAGGACTTCCCCAAGTTCTTCTTGTACCTGAACCTGTTCGTCGCCTCGATGCTGGTACTGGTGCTCGCGGACAACTTCCTGCTCATGTTCTTGGGCTGGGAGGGAGTCGGGGTCTGCTCCTATTTCCTCATCGGCTTCTGGTTCGAGCGCGACAGCGCCTCGAGCGCGGCGAAAAAGGCGATGATCTTCAACCGCCTCGGCGATGCCGCCTTCCTCGTGGCGTTGTTTCTCATCTACGAGCGCACCGGCAGTCTCGAGTACCACACCGTCTTCGCCAACTTGGGCTCGGTCGGGGAGCCCTCCCTTGTCGCCATCGGGCTGTTGTTGTTCGGCGGCGCCGTCGGCAAGTCGGCCCAGATCCCCTTGTACCCGTGGCTCGCGGACGCGATGGAAGGCCCAACGCCGGTCTCCGCGCTCATCCACGCCGCCACCATGGTGACCGCCGGTGTCTATCTCATGTGCCGCATCAACCCGATCTTGTACCGGGCACCGGACGCGGCCCATGTCGTAGCCATCGTCGGGGCGGCGACGGCACTGCTGGGCGCCACGATCGCCTGCGCCCAGAACGACATCAAGAAGATCCTCGCCTACTCGACGATCTCGCAGCTCGGTTACATGTTCCTCGCCGCTGGCGTAGGCGCGTATGACGCCGCCATCTTCTTGATGCTCACGCACGCCTTCTACAAGGCTCTGTTGTTCCTCGGCGCCGGTTCGGTCATCCACGCAATGAACGACGAGCAGGACGTGAAAACGATGGGGGCACTCGCCAAGTTGATGCCGATCACCGGGGTGACCTTCCTCATCGGCTGGCTCTCGATAGGCGGCGTGCCTGTCCTGTCGGGCTTTTGGTCCAAGGGCGACGTGCTCTTGAACGGCTTCGCCTTCAGCCCGGCGTTGTGGGCGGTCGGGGCTCTCACCGCCGTCCTCACCGCCTACTACATGGGGCGTGCCTACCTGCTCGTGTTCCGGGGCGAGCAGCGATGGGTCGAGGCCAAGACGACGGCGAAAAAAGGGCTGCATCCGCACGACCCATCCTGGGTGATGTCGCTGCCTCTCGTCGTGCTCGGGACCCTGTCGGCGCTCGGCGGGCTCGTCAACTTGCCTTTCCACCCAGATTTCGACTTCTTGGAGCGATGGCTGAACCCGGTCTTCGCGTCTCGTCTGTTCGCGCACCACTGGAGCCTCGGGGGCCTGTGGACCTTTGCACTCATCGACGCGGCCCTCGCCCTTTTGGGGGCGAGCCTCGCGATCGCGCTCTGGGGCCACAGCTACGAGCGTCCGGCTGTTGAGCCCGAGTTCTTGCGCCGCGCCTGGTACATCGACTGGGCCTACGACCGCTTCATCGCCCGCGGCGGGAGCGAGGTCGCCCTTGAGACGTCCTCTGTCGTCGAGGCCAAGGGCATCGACGGAGCCGTGAACGGCTTCGCCTTTGTCGTTCGAGCGACAGGGCGTCAGCTGCGAAAGGTCCAGACAGGCTACGTCCGCAACTACGCCCTCGGCCTCACAGCAGGCCTGGTGCTCGTGCTCGCCTACGTGCTGACGAGGGTCTCATGACTAGCGCCTTCCCCTATCTAACCGTCCTAGTCCTCGTCCCGGCCGGGGCGGCCCTTGTCCTAGCTCTTGTCCCCAGCACGCAAAAGCGCGTCGTTCAGGTCATCGGCCTTGTCGCCTCGCTCGCCGTGCTCGGCATCTCAGCGGCGGCGACGGTCGCCTTTTCCGCTGGCGACGGCGGCTACCAGTTCGTGTCGACCCACCCGTGGATCTCCGCTTTCGGGATCTCCTGGAGCCTCGGGATGGACGGAATCTCGCTTTTCTTGGTCCTCATGACGGCGCTGTTGTTCCCGATCGCGCTCGCGGTCTCGGGCGAGCGAGCCGCTGACAAGTCGTTCGTCGCCTGGATCCTCGTCCTCGAAGCCGGGTGCATCGGGAGCTTCCTCGCCCTCGACCTGCTCTTGTTCTTCGTGTTCTTCGAGCTCACCTTGGTCCCGGTGTACTTCCTCATAGCCGGCTGGGGCCATGAGCGGCGCGGGTACGCGGCCGGGAAGTTCTTCCTCTACACCCTCGGCGCCTCCGCCTTTTTGTTCGTCGGCATTCTGGCGCTTGTCTCGATTCACGCCTCGCAGAGCGGTGTGACCACTTTCGACGTGAGGGCACTCGCCGACACTCACCTGTCGGGGACCGCGGGCGTGCTCTTGTTCTTGGCCTTCACCGCCGCCTTCGCCGTGAAGACGCCGATATTCCCCTTCCACACCTGGTCTCCCGACGCCTACCGTGAGGCGCCGGCAGCCGGATCGCTCCTTCTGGCCGGTGTCATGGCCAAGCTCGGCACCTACGGGATCATCCGCTTCGACCTGGCCCTGTTCCCCCGCGCGGTGGTGACCCTCGCACCGCTGCTTCTCAGTTTGGGCGCGATCGGGATCATCTACGGGGCGGTCGTGGCCGCGGTCGAGCGCGACCTCAAGCGCCTCGTCGCCTACTCCTCGCTCGCCCACCTCGGCTTCATCGTGATCGGGGCGTTCGCCCTAACCCGCGAAGCCCTAACGGGGGCCGTGCTGCAGATGGTCAACCACGGCCTTTACACCGCGGCGCTGTTCATCTTGATCGCGCTTTTGTACCAGCGCCTAGGCACCTTCTCGGTCAAGGACATGGGTGGCCTGCAACGGCGCATGCCCGTCCTCGCCGGTGTGTTCACCCTCGTCATGCTCGCCTCGATCGGGGTCCCGGGACTGAACGGCTTCGTGGGCGAGTTCCTCATCTTGGCAGGGACATTCTTGACGCACCGCTGGTGGGCGGTCGTCGCCACCGGGGGCGTGGTGCTAGCCGCCGTGTACCTGCTGTGGGCCTACCAGCAGGCCTTCCACGGCAAGCCCACAATCGAGACCGGTGCCGTGCGCGACCTCACCTGGCGTGAAGGACTCGTGCTCGCACCGCTCGTGATCTTGATCGTGCTCCTAGGGGTCTTCCCCGGACCGTTGCTGAACCGCATCGGCCCGTCGGTGAGCCGGGTCGTCACCCACGTCGAGGCCGTTGCCCACCAGCACCCGCCCCAAGTCGGCGCACCCGGAGCGGCGCTTCGCCAGGGCCAGGCGCAAAAGCCGTGAACCCCTCCCTTTTCCTCGCCGCCACGTTTGTCACCCCGCATGTCAACTACGTCGCGATCCTTCCCGAGTTGATCCTCATAGCGGGGGCGCTCGTGCTGCTTCTAAGCGGCCAGCTCGTGTTCAAAAAGGTGCCGATTGCCTTCTACTCCATCGGCAGCGGGGCCATAGCCACCGCCGCGCTCGTCGCTTCGCTCGTGCTGTGGCACGACGTCCAGGCGCGAGGGCCTTTCACCGCTGTCGCAGATTCCGTGGCCGTCGATGGGTTCGCGATCGTGTTCCTCGTGCTCGTGTCCTGCGTCTTGTTGATTGGATCGGCGGTCGCGAACGACTTCTTGCGTCGCGAGGAAATGGAAGGACCCGAGTACCACGTGCTCGCCCTCTTGGCGGGCTCAGGCGCGATGCTCATGGCAGCGGCCAACGACCTGATCTTGATCTTCGTGGCCCTCGAGATCATGTCGATCCCCCTCTATGTCCTAGCCGGGATGGACCTGCGCCGACGCGAGTCGGGCGAGGCCGCGATGAAGTACTTCGTCCTCGGGGCGTTCTCCTCGGCGGTCTTCGTCTATGGGATCGCCCTGGTCTATGGGGCGACCGGCTCGACGAACCTGCCCCAGATCGCCTCCTACTTGAGCACGAACATCGTCACCTCCAATGGCGTCCTTTTGGCCGGGCTCGGCCTGTTGCTCGTCGGCTTCGGCTTCAAGGTTTCCGCGGTGCCGTTCCACATGTGGACCCCGGACGTCTACCAGGGCGCTCCGACACCGGTTACCGGCTTTATGACCGCCATCGCCAAGGCAGGTGGCTTCGCGGCCCTGTTACGGGTCTTCTTCTCGACCTTCGGGACACTTCGCACCGACTGGCAGCCGTTGCTGTGGGTGATCGCCATCGTCACCCTCCTGCTCGGCGCCATCTTGGGTCTCGTGCAGCGCGATGTGAAGCGGATGCTTGCGTACTCCTCGATCAACCACGCCGGCTTCATCCTCGTGGGACTGGCAGCGGCGACGACCGTGGGGATCTCCGGGAGCGTCTACTACGTCTTTGTCTACGCCATCATGGTGATGGGCAGCTTCGCCGTCATCACCCTCGTCGGAGGGCGCGGTGACCTCGAGCACGACCTCGACAACTACCGCGGACTTGCTCGGCGCCAGCCGGCGCTTGCCCTCGCGTTCACGCTGCTGCTTTTAGGCCAGACCGGTGTCCCGTTCACGACCGGGTTCCTTGCCAAGTTCTATGTGATCTCGGCCGCAGTAAAGGCCCATTCGTACGCGCTCGCCGTCATCGCCATGCTGTCTGCAGCAATCGCGGCCGCGTTCTATCTGCGCGTCGTGTTCCTCATGTACGGCGTCCGTCTGCCCGTCGGCACCGGAGGAGACAAGGGCTCACTGTCACTGCCGATCGCGGGCGAGGTTCCCGACGCCCTCGAGCCGTCCGAGGGCGGGCCCCGCAAGGTCAGCCTCGGCCCTGTGCGGGTTCCGGCTCCGAGCGCGGCGGCGATCTTTGTCACCGTCGCAGTCACTGTCGTGTTCGGGATCTGGCCGGCACCTCTCGTCGATTTCGCGAAAGCCGCTGGGTTTTTGTTCTAAGCCAGAACATCACTCGACACCAGGAATGCGCCGCCGGTTGTCGCAGGCTTTGGGGCCTTTCCAACCCGTGACAAGAGCGACGGCCCGGTCCTAGCGCTCTTGGTTGAGGCGGCGATCGGCGCCGTCGCTGAGCCGAGTGCTGCTTTTGGGTTCGGTGAAGCTCGCATAGGCCTTGAACGGTGCTCACCGAGGCCCGGTTGTTCGAGCTTGGTTCCTCGCATGCGGTGCCAAGGCCAGCAGCGGCCCTGCACCGAAGCTTTTCTTGGCCGGGGAGCGGTCCCAGGTACCTCGTGGCCGAGATGCCGCTCGCCCCAGCGCAGGATCGCTAGCACCTGCTCGACAGAACAGATGCCGGCACCTCACATGCGGGCGCGCCGGGCGCCAGTCCGGTGTCGCGCCGGGCTCTAAGCCGAGCGGTGCCCGGCGTGATGGGCTTGGCGTAGGGGCTCTGGCGCCGGGGCATTGACGTGCTCGGCGCCGTCATTGGTCCCGGCCGGCTGGAAGAACCTTCCGATCAGTGGCAGCTCCCAGAACGACTCCGCCCGGGCGATAGCAAGGGCCATCGGGAGCGTGTTCTCGGCCGCGTCCCAAACGACATAGCGCGGCAGCCACTCCGGGCCAAATTTTGCGTTGAAGCGCCACAGAGACTCGATCTGCATCGAGTCGGACATCCTGCGAAGGAGCCAACGTTGGATCCCACCACCCTCCTCTCCCGCGAGGACCGCACGCATGGCGGCGAAGTTGAGGCCGAGGTGCTCATTGCCGGACTCGCGCAGGCGCTCGATCGTGCGGACGAGGACGAAGTCGAGCAGGCCGTTCGGGTGCTCCCCATCGTCGCGGCGCATGAGGTCGAGCGAGTAGCCGTGGATTCCTGGCGCTGGGACGAACTGGCAGAAGGCAACGGGGTCGCCCGCGGGGCTGTGCGCCACGGCTAAAAGTAGGCCCTCGTCGCGGGGATCGAAGATGCGCCCGAGGGTCATCGAAAAGCCCCTTTCGACCTCGCCCCGGCGGCGTTGGACGAGGATCGACCGGACGGCGTCTTGCAGCTCGTCGTCGATATGGGCAGGGTCGTGAAACGAGATCGAGTAGCCGTACTTGGCGATGCGGTTGACCGCCTGGCGTAGGCCTTTGCGGCTCCCGCCCTCGAGGGTGAAGCTGCGCACGTCGACGACGCCCTCGTCGCCTATGTAGCGCTCGTGCATGCCCGAGCGGCGGTAAGCGCTGAGCCACTCCTCCCCGGCACCGAGCACGGCGACCGACCAGCCGTGGTCGTCCGCATAACGGCGAAAGTCCGACCAGAGCTGGTCGCGCTCCTCGGGGGCGCAGATGGGATCGGGGGAGACGAGGCAGATGCCGCCGTAGATGGCGTAGGCAACGAGGCCGTCGCGTTCTAAGAAGGCCTGTTTGTCGCTGCGAAGGGCGAAGTAGTCGAGCGTCCCCAAGCCGCGGCGGCGCACGACGTCCCCGGCGAGCGCGGTCGTACCGGTGTGAGAACCGGCGCGGCGGCGATCGACGACGGGCCGGAACAACAGCACGAGCGCGACCGAGGCGAGCCCGAGCCCGATGGCCAACAGTGCCGGGTACAAGAAGGCGTCCACGCGGGGATTGAGCGCCACAGTCCGTATGCCGACGAGGCGGCCCGCTGTCGCCCACCATGCCCTGTCCCAAGAGATCGGCTGTCCGCCGCGATGGGTCGGCACGACGCTCCACAAGACGGTGGCGCCGACAACGCTGATCCCGAGCACGCCACCTAGCAGCGTGAAAAGCCCGGTTCGAAGTGAAGGCAGGTCGAAGCGCGCCCGGAAGGATTTCCTCGTCCACCACAGCACGGCCACGAGGACGAGGGCGGCGATCGACTGGACGACGTCGCCATGGCGGATCAGGTGGAGCGCGACAGTCCCGCCAAGGAGCAGCACCGACACGAGCCAGGCCGAGCGCTGACCTCTGCGTACCCCTCGGGCGACCGCGAGCAGCCCGACGCCCGCGAGGGCGACGAGCGCCCCGGCGGCCTCGCTCACCCCGAGCGGGATGTAGCCGAGGACGGGATGCAGGCGGCCTCGGACCTGGGGAGGCACGACGGCCGAGACGAGGTCGGCCAAGCCCAAAAGGGCGATGCCCGCTGCCGCGAGGCGCCGTACCCTGCGCAGGCTCTTCGCCTGATCGGCGACGCGTGGCCAGACGAGACCACCCGGGAACGAGGCGACGACTGCCGGGGCTCCGGCATTGCGCGGGAGACGCCCTGCCGCGAAGCGCTCGAGGAGCGTAGCCGGCCGGAGGTAGTTGCGGGCCAGCAAGAGCCTCGCGTGCACCTGGGCACCTGCTTCGATCTCCACCCAGGAAACCTGTTGGATATGGACGAAAACAGGGGGCAGGCCGAGTCGCGAGTCACGTTCCTCAACGACCTCGCCGCAAGCGCCGGAATTCGCGTAAAAGCCTGTGCCAACCCTGGAGAGCTCGGCTTGGAGCGTGTGGCCCGTGACAAGGCCGACGCCGCCCGAGGCCAGGATCGGTCGCGCCGCCTCGCGGGCAGCGTCGTTGGCCCTGTGCGCGGGCGGGCCGAGAAGAGTCCGACCAGCCGAGTGCCACACCCGGTGGTTCACGAAAGCGAGCACCACTCCAGCCACGATCACCTCGGCCGCGATGGTGAGCCCTAAGCCCAGCAATCTCGAGGAGAATGGCTCCAGCTTCCTAGGCATTCCGAAGAGCCAGTAATCAGGAAGCCTCGCCAAAAGGGCGACCATGATCGGGACCACCAACCACCACAGCCAGCGCACCACGCGGCGATAAGTCAGGCGCGAGGCGACGAAACGTGGCAGGCCGGAGGGGTCGGCGAGACGGTCCATTCCTGCCAACCAAGGAGAGCCCGGCCCGCCAAGGGCGGGCAGGATCTCGGCGACTGCGTGGTGGCCGAGCGGGGTGTCGCGCTCGTCGGCCGGGTCGATGAAGGCATTGCGCTCGTCGAAACGCCAGCCAGGCTCGATGCACACCTGTTTGCGACCATTCGCGGTAGCCACGCGCAGCTCCGCTTTGAGCGCTACTTCCAAGCCTGCAGCCGCCACGGCATCGTTCGCCGCTTGGTCATAGAGCACGGCCCGGTCCCGGTTCCCGGCCAGCAGGATGGCTCGGCGCCGGCAGTCGGTCGCCAGGTAGTTGGCGAGCGCTTTGCGTAGCTCTTCGTGGGCAGCAAGGGCGGCGACTGGATCACCTCCAGGTGGCACGAGCAGATCGAAACCGTTGCCGGCGAGAACGATGGCGCCCGGGCCTTCAGCGAGATCGAGAGCCCTTGCGAGCGCCTCGGATGCGGCGCCGGACGCCTCGGTTCGCGCCTGGCTCAGGAACAGGTCACTTACGACTATCACCCGCCAGCCCACAGGGACGTCCAGGCAGGCGACGGCGGCGTACTTGGGCATGTGCCTCCATTGTTGCAGCCGAGCACGCTCGCGCACGGTAGCTGAGCGGCCAATTCGACGACGGCCTTGCAGCGGTCGTATGACGCGAGCGCGTTGGTCGGCCCGACAAAGGCCGCCGCCGAGCTCTGTGGTTGTGCGGGCCGAGGCGCCTAGTCCCGGAAGTTCCCGAACTGCAAGGGGATGTCCAGGTCCTGTTCCTTCAAGGCCGCGATCACCGCTTGCAGATCGTCGCGCTTCTTGCCGGTCACGCGGACCTGGTCGCCCTGGGTCTGGGACTGCACGCCTTTGAGTGCGAGATCCTTGATGACCTTGTTGATCTTCTTGGAGTGATCAGACGAAATACCCGCGTTCAGCGTGACCATCTGGCGCAGCGTCCCTTTGGAGGCTTCCTCGATCTTTCCGTAGGAGACTGCTTTGAGCGAGACCTGCCGTCGGACGAGCTTCTCCTCGAGGACCTGGACCAAGGCGCGCCGGCGGTCCTCGGTCGGCGCGTCGAGCTCGATCTCGTTCCCCTTTAGCTCGAGGCTTGCACCGGTGTTCTTGAAGTCGAAGCGAGTCGCAACTTCACGGCTCGCCTGGTCGACAGCATTGCGGACCTCTTGCATATCGACTTCGGAGGTGACATCAAAGCTCGGCACGCGAGGAACGCTAGCAAGCTCGCTTTGTCGCCGTCTTGCGAAGCGAGCCCGCTCAGGCCACTATCGTGTCCGCCGACGGGTCGGTACCCAAGTGGCCAACGGGGGCAGACTGTAAATCTGCTGGCATCGCCTTCGAAGGTTCGAATCCTTCCCGGCCCACTCGTCCAGGCTCACCGTCGCGCGAACGGGGCCGCAGTGACCGCAGGCGGCCTCTGTATGCCCCTTCGGGATCTTCTGCTTTAGAGGCGCCGTCGTCCTTGGCGGCAGGCCGTTCGCCACGGGCGTGCCGCCCGGGCCTGCGAGGCCCGAAGAGACCGTGCCGTTAGCGCACACGCCCTTAGGAGGATGAAAGGGTCCGCAGGCCGCCGGTTGTCATCGGTCCGCCACTACCCGCGTTCTCAGGGATCGGGCGGGGAGGCTTCAGTAGGATCGCCGCATAGCACAGAAAGCGGAGCCAACCACTGACCCGGAGCACTTGGAGCAAGACCAAGACACCGGGAGCGCCAAGGTTTGGCGAGGCCGGCCTTTCCTAGGGTGGATTGGCGGGCTCGTCGACCAAGGCCGCGGCCACTTCGGCCGTGTGGTGGGCTTCGTCGCCCGCATGCGCAAGCCGATCGGTGAGATCCAACCTTATGTACCGGGCGAGACCCAGCTCGCACACCTGCTGTGGCCCCCGGCCCTTGTCGGCTTTCTGAGCGCCATCGCCATAACCTGGGGAGCTTCAGAGCCGAGCTCGCCGTTCACATGGAAGAGCTGCACAGGCATCGTCCAGGGCTCTGTCACCGTCTGTCACCCGTGGTTCTTCGGGATACCGGCGCCGCCGGTCGTGCAGGGAGCTCCCTTGCCTGCGGACAAGAACCTGTTCATCGGACTTGTCGCGGTTTACGGGGGAATGGTCGTCTTGATGCAGGCGTGGATCGCCCTGATCCGCGTCGCCCGTCGCTTCCGGGGCTTGCCGGTGCGGTTCTTATCGGCCGTCTTCGCAGCTTGGACGGCGCCTTTGCTAGTCGTCGCGCCACTTTTCAGCCGTGACGCCTACAGCTATGCCGCCCAGGGCGAGATGATGAGCCGCGGGATCAGCCCGTATCTGTTCGGGCCGGCCGTGCTCGGAGTGAATGCCTTCTCAGGTCTTGTCGACAAGCTGTGGGCTAACGCCACCTCGCCCTACGGGCCTGTGTTCTTGTGGGTCGCGGGGGTGAACGCGACCGTGGTTCACCACAACGAGCTCCTCGGCGTAGTGGGCTTTCGAGTGCTCGCTCTTCTCGGTGTGCTGATGATCGCCGTGTTCGTGCCGCGCCTTGCCCGCTCTTATGGCCGCGACCCCTCGGTCGCTTTCGCCCTGGCCGTATTGAACCCACTCGTACTGCTCCACCTCATAGCCGGCGCCCACAACGATGCATTGATGCTCGGCTTCCTCGTGGCCGGGTTGGCCATGGCACGGGAGGGCCGGCCGGTGCTCGGGGTGCTGCTGTGCACCCTCGGAGCGATGGTCAAGATCCCGGCCTTCATTGGTGTCGTCTACATCGGCTGGCTCTGGCTGGGTGAGCAAGCTCCATGGCGCTCCCGGCTCCGCCCGACGATCACCGCCAGCTTCCTCGCTGTTGTAGTGATGACCGCCGTCTCGCAGATGGTCGGTCTTGGATGGGGCTGGGTGTCTGCGCTGAGCAATCCCGGCGCGGTCCGGTCCTGGATCGACCCTCCGACGGCGATCGGGTTGTGGACTGCCAAGCTCGTCAGCACGCTTGGTCTCGGCAGGCACCAAGAGCTCGTGCTGAGCGGGGCGCGCGCCCTGGGGCTGCTCATGGCAACCGCCATCGCGCTCTGGCTGTTCTGGCGTGCCCGATCGAGTGGGAGCCAGTCCATGCGCGCGATGGGGCTCAGCTTGATGGCGGTCGTGTTCTTGGGGCCGTCGGTTCAGCCGTGGTACCTGGCGTGGTCGGTAGTGATCCTCGCCACGATCGCAGAGCACCGCTTGCGAGTCCTCGTGATCGGGCTGTCGTGTGTGGCCTGTTTCTTCGATCTGCCGGGCGCACGCAAACTCGTGCTGCAGTTCGGTGAGGCTAATCCCATCCTGATCGTTCTCGCCTCGATCGCCCTCATCCTGCTTCTCGCCATTCCCATCGTGCTCAGGGTGAGAAGAGCGATCCACACACCCGACGCTGAGGTCTTGGCGGCCCACCGGAGCTAGTGCGTTGGAGCTTCACAGCAGGAGTTGCAAGATCGCGACGTCGATCCAGCGACCAAACTTCCGGCCGATCTCGCGTTCGACGCCGACGAAGTCGAAACCGCAGGCCTGATGAAGCGCGACCGAAGCCGGCTGGGTGGCGCTCACGCGGGCCACGACGGAATGGAAGCCGTGGTCGCGGGCCGTGTCGACCGCTTCGGTCAGAAGTTGGCGCCCGATTCCCCGGCCCCGGTGGTCGGCGGCGACGTAGATGGAGTCCTCGACGGCGGTTGCGTAACCCGGCCGGGGCCGATAGGGCGACAGGGACGCGAAACCGACCACCTCTCCGCCCAGTTCGGCGACGAGGGCAGGGTAGACGCCGGAATGGGAGGCCATCCAGCTCGCCTGCTCCTCAGCCGAGCGCGGCACGAGGTCCAATGTCGCCGTGGAGCCCGTGACCTCGATGTTGTAGATCGCCCGAATGGCATCTGCATCGGCACTGATCGCTCTGCGAATGTCCACCGGCGCATCGTGGCTGGTGTCGTCGGTTCGATTCCGACAGGGGGCTCCGCGGCGGCGTAGCTCAGTTGGTAAGAGCACACGGCTCATAATCGTGGGGTCGCCGGTTCGAGTCCGGCCGCCGCTACCGGGAGTTTGGGAACAGGAGAGCAAGAGCGTGGCCAAGAACGAGAAGCGAGTAAAGGTGACCCTTGCGTGCGAGGTATGCAAGCGCCGGAACTACATCACGATGAAAAACAAGCAGAACGACCGTGAGCGGATCGAGATGAAGAAGTACTGCCAGTTCGACCGGCAGCACACGGTCCACAAGGAAACGCGCTGAAGCGCCAGCCGGACCCCCTCGCTCCCCTCGTCGAACTCGCCAGGAACGGGGACAGGTCAGCATTCGAGCATCTGGTGCGCGCGACCTCGGCCGATGCTTATGCCCTCGCGCTGCGCTTGGTCGGAAACGAGCACGACGCGCGTGACGTGCTCCAGGACACCTACCTACGAGCCTTCCGCTCACTGCGCAAGTTCCGTGGCGACTCGACTTTCGGTACTTGGTTGCACCGCATCACCGTGAACTGCTCGGCGACCTTTGTGGCCAAGCGCCGGCGCTCCTCGCATCTCGAGCTGGACGAGGACTTCGATGTGCTCGAAGTGCGAGCCGAGGCCGATCCCGAGACGGTCGCCGGCACCGCTGACGACCGGCAGCGCCTCGTCGAGGCGCTTTCCGGCCTTCCCGACCAGATGAGGATGGTCGTCGTGCTGCGTGATGTCTACGACATGGCACACGAGGAGATCGCCCGGGAGCTTGGCATCACCCAGACCGCCGCGAAGGTCCGCTTGCACCGGGCCCGAAGGCGGCTTCGCGAGCAGTTGTTCGCCGCCGCGGGGACGGCGGGCAGCCCGGCCCGTTCGCGAAAGCGAGCTCCGGCGGCGCTGAGCGCCCCCGTGGAGCTGAGCAATCGAGATACGCGTGTCGAAGAGGCGGACAGACATGCAGCCGCGGTTTGACCATGGCCTACTGGCGCGTGTAGCGGCCATCGAGGCTCCGTGGTCGAGGGCTTCGCGCTCAAGATCCGAGACCCGTGAGATCTCCTGTGGCGAGGTCGCGCTCGCCCTTCCCTCGATCCTCGACGGAGGTTTTGTCGCCGACGAAGTTGTCGTCGAGCACGTGGGGGAGTGCCTCAGGTGCCAGGCCGAGCTGGCCAAGTACCACAAGCTGCTGCGACTGCTCAACCAGCTCAGGGCGGCCCGAGTCGAGCCCCCACCCGGGACGGTCACCGACATTCTCGGCGCTCTCGAGCAGGCCGCACACCGGCGCGTCATTCGTTCCGTACTGACAGGGCGCAGACTCGTCTTCGGAGGGGCGCTTGCAGCCGCAGGGGCGATAGTCGCAGTGACAGCCGCCCGCCGTGGCCGCCTGCGGAGGGTTCGGCCTGTGGTGCTATCGTGATGCCGACCCGGGGCGACCGGTGTTCAGTCAGAGGCGGGCCACGACCCCGGCCCGGAGGGCAGTAGCTCAATTGGTAGAGCACCGGTCTCCAAAACCGGCGGTTGGGGGTTCGAGTCCCTCCTGCCCTGCTCACCGCTTTTTCGAGCCGAGGATTGTTTCGTGAACCGACAGACAAAGCGCCTCCTGCAGCGGCAGGGGCAAATCGACGAAGAGGGCGCGCCAGCAGCAGGTGGCCGGCGGCCGCCTCCGGCGCGCCGCCCGCCAGGCGGCGGCGGTGGTGGAAGTGGGGGACCGGAGCGGCCCAGCTTTTGGAGCCGGGTGGTCGAGTTCGCCCGCGAGGTTCGCAACGAGCTCGCTAAGGTCGCCTGGCCGAACCGACGTGAGGTCGTCAAGTACACCGTCGTCGTGTTCGTGACCCTGGTTTTCATGACGAGCCTCGTCTTCGGCCTCGACGCGGGGTTCGCCAAAGGCGTGCTATTCCTCTTCGGCGTTTGAGCGGCGGAGACAACCCCAAAGACCATGAAGTGAGCGCGATGTTTCCCGAAGATGCCCTGCACGACGAGGGCGAAGTGCCTGCAGACCCAGCCGCCGAGACAACCTCGGCCCCTGAGGAGACCCCCGCGCCAGAGCCGAAGTCGAGCAGCTTCGACCTGCTCGAATACGAGCTGCCGGGCCAGGACGACGATGACGAGGTCGTGGTCAACGAGCCAAGCCCCTATGACCGGCCAGGCCAGTGGTACGTCGTGCACACTTACGCCGGCTACGAGAACAAGGTGAAGTCCAACCTCGAGAGCCGCATCTCGTCGATGAACATGGAGGACCGCATCTTCGAGGTCGTAATCCCGATGGAGGAAGTCGCCGAGATAAAAGGCGGCAAGCGCGTCTTCGTGCAGCGCAAGGTCTTCCCCGGCTATCTGCTGTGCAGGTGCGACCTCGACGACGACTCGTGGTCAGTTATCCGCCAGACGCCCGGTGTGACCGGTTTCGTCGGCCCGGGAACCAAGCCCTCACCACTACCGCGCGCCGAGGTCGAAGCCATCTTGCAGGTACGCCCAGAGGGTGTCGAGGGCCAAAAGCACCGCACCAAGCCGCGCCTCGAGCACCAGGTCGGCGACACCGTACGGGTCAAGGAAGGTCCGTTCGCGGACTTCTCCGGTCAGATTGCGGAAATCAACGAGGACCAGTTGAAGCTAAAGGTCCTTGTCAACATCTTCGGCCGCGAGACTCCGGTCGAGCTCGAATTCAGCCAGGTCGCCAAGCTCTGAGCCCCTGGCAGGAAAAGAAAGAGGAACAACCTTCATGGCACGTCGCCGCGTCGCCGCCATAGTAAAGATCCAGCTGCCCGCAGGGGCCGCCACGCCCGCGCCCCCTGTTGGGACGGCCCTTGGCCCGCATGGCGTGCAGACGATGGAGTTCTGCAAGCAGTACAACGCCGCCACCGAGAACCAGCGGGGCACGATCGTGCCCGTCGAGATCACGATCTACGAGGACCGCTCGTTCACCTTCGTGCTCAAGACACCGCCGACGACGGTGCTTATCCGCGAGGCTGCGGGCCTCGAAAAGGGGAGCAAGCTCGCTGGGCGCGAGACCGCCGGCTCGATCACCGACGACCAGGTAGCCGATATCGCCGCGAAGAAGATGCCTGACCTCAATGCCAACGACCTCGAGGCCGCAAAGCGCCAGGTTGCGGGGACTGCCCGCTCGATGGGCATCACGGTGGCAAAGTGATCGCCGCCTCGGGCCTGAGCGGCGCGCAAGATCGAAGGGAGCTCTGCAAATGAACAGGGGAAAGCGGTACGCCGAGGCGGTCAAAGGCTACGACCGCGACCGTCTTTATGGACCAGTCGAGGCGCTTGAGCTGGTCAAGAGTCTCTCCAAGGCACGCTTTGACGAAACAGTGGAGCTGGCGGTGCGCCTTGGGGTCGATCCTCGTCGCGCCGACCAGATCGTCCGCGGGTCGCTCTCCTTGCCGGCCGGAACTGGCCGGTCGGTGCGAGTGGCCGTCTTCGCAGCCGGGGAAATGGCCGCAGAAGCGCGCGCGGCAGGTGCTGACGTCGTCGGGTCCGACGACCTCGTGCAGCGGATCGAAAAGGAGGGCTTTTTGGCCTTCGACGTCGCCATTGCCACCCCTGACCTCATGGCCCAGGTAGGCCGTCTCGGACGTGTGCTCGGTCCACGCGGCCTGATGCCCAACCCCAAGACCGGCACGGTCACCAACGACATCGCCAAGGCGGTCGCCGAGTACAAAGCCGGGCGTGTCGAGTACCGGACCGACCGGGTCGGCAACGTGCACGTCCCAGTCGGCAAGGCGTCCTTCGAGCGCGCCCAGCTCATCGACAACTACCGGGCTGCAATCGACGAGCTCTTGCGAGCCAAGCCCGCCGCGGCAAAGGGCCGCTACCTTCGTTCGGTGACGGTCAGCTCGACGATGGGCCCGGGCGTCAAGATCGATCCGATCAGGGCACGGGTGACAGACGACACTCTGGCCGCATCGGCCTGAGCCCCCTAGTCCCGCCCCGCCTGTGGGCCAGCCTCGCAGGTCGGCTACTCTAAAGTGCACACAACTGAATAACTCGCCGTAGATCTCCGGTGCGCCGAAAGGCGCTCAAAGGGTCCCGACCCGCCCGACGAGGCGAAGTGCTGAGCGCTTCTCACCTCTTGCGCGTCGCGGTCCTCTCGGAGCCGCAATCCCCGGCTCGACCGGCAGATGTGATCAAAAGGAGCGTTCATGGCAGGTCCGAGACCTGAGAAGGTTGCAGTCGTGGAGGAGGTGCGCGAGCACCTCGCGAATTCCGACGCGGCCATCCTCACCGAGTACCGCGGCCTCAAAGTCGGCGACCTGGCTGCGTTGCGCAGGCAGCTTCGCACGGCTGGCGCCGAGTACAAGATCTTCAAGAACACCCTGGTGCGGCGCGCGACTGCGGGCACCGACCAGGCCGGCATCGATCCGTACCTCCAGGGCCCGACAGCGATCGCATTCGTGCATGACGACATCGGCGCGGTCGCGAAGGTGCTCAGGGACTTCAGCCGTGTGCACCCGGAGCTCGTCGTTAAAGGTGGCCTCCTCGGTACCAAGCTGGTTGACGCCAAGGGTGCCGGTGCCCTCGCCGACCTGCCGTCGCGTGAGGCGCTGCTGGCCCAGATCGCGGGCGTGATGGCCGCTCCCATGCGCCAATTCGCCGGCTTGCTGCAGGCATTGCCGCGTAGCTTTGCGTACGGGTTGTCAGCTCTGATCGAAAAGCTCGGCGGCCCCGCGCCCGGCGAGACGGAGAGCTTGGAGACGGCCGCGCTGGCTCCTGAGCCGACAGAGGCCGCTGAGGCCATCGAGCCGCTCGAGCAGGCCGATTCACCGCAGGCATCAGAGGCGCTCACTGAGACGGTCGTACCAGTGGCGCAGCTCGATACAGCTGAGCCCGTCGAGAGCGTCGCCCCCGAGTCAGCCGAGACCGCCGAGTCAGCCGAGACCGCCGAGTCAGCTGAGTCAGCCGCCACCGAGTCAGCTGAGTCAGCTGAGTCAGCCGAGACGACTGGGTCGCCTGAGTCATCCGAGACCACTGGGTCGCCTGAGTCAGCCGAGACCACCGAGTCCTAGCACCCCGCCCTTTGCGGACCGAACCAGTAACGATCGACAAACCAGACAACTATTCGTAAAACAGGAGGAGACATGGCAACCAAGGAAGAGATCCTCGACGGCATTGCGAGCATGACAGTGCTCGAGCTGAGCGAGCTGTTGAAGGAATTCGAGGAGAAGTTCGGCGTGACGGCGGCAGCTCCGGTCGCAGCCGCTGCCGCAGCCCCCGCTGGCGGCGGCGATGCCGCGCCCGTCGAGGAGGAGCAGGACGAGTTCGACGTCGTCCTTGTCTCCGCGGGAGAGAAGAAGATCCAGGTAATCAAGGAGGTGCGCTCGCTCACGAGCCTCGGGCTGAAAGAGGCCAAGGACCTCGTCGACGGCGCTCCCAAGCCCGTGCTGGAGAAGGTGTCGAAGGAGGACGCCGAGAAGGCCAAGGGTCAGCTCGAAGAGGCTGGCGCCACCGTCGAACTCAAGTAAGGACCCTTCGGGGCTTCCGTGCCCTCGGGACTGGCTTGCCACCGACATCGGCGGCTAGCCATCTTGACCTGGGGGCGCGGTTCCCGTACCCTTCGCGAGGCGGCGTAGTATGCCTGTTGCTCGCGCGACCTCGCGCGTGTAAGATAAACGGTTGCCGTGCCCTTCCGTCAAGTGACCGCTCCACTTTTAGTTCCTTGACGCGCGCCCAGGCATCGCTCAGCCCTGTTTCCCGGTCGATCAGCACTCGCGAGGAGTAAACCCTTGCCTTTACGTTCCCGCACCCCGGAGCGTTACTCGTTCGCCAACATCGACGAGGTCCTTCCGCTTCCTGACCTGATAGCAGTCCAGCGCGACTCTTTCGACTGGTTTCTCGATCGCGGCCTCGCCGAGACTTTCAATGACATAAGTCCGATCTCGGACTTCACCGACCAGTTGAGCCTGAAGCTTGACTTCGACCCGACCGATCCGGACTTGAGACCGCCGCCAAAATTCTCGATCGACGAGTGCAAGGCAAAGGACATCACCTACGCCGCCCCGATATTTGTTCGGGCCTCGTTCATGAACCGCTCCACGGGCGAGATCAAAGAGCAAACGGTTTTCATGGGCGATTTCCCCATGATGACGGCGCGTGGGACCTTCATCATCAACGGGACCGAGCGCGTCGTGGTCAGCCAGCTCGTTCGCTCCCCTGGGGTCATCTTCCAGCCCGGCCGCGACCAGAAGACGATCGTCACCGGGACCATCCACCCCTATAGAGGAGAGTGGATCGAGTTTGACGTCGAGGCCAAGCCCAACCGCGACGTGAGTGCCGGGGCGCGAGTCGCCCGCAAGCGGCGCCTTTCGCTGTTCGTGGTTCTGCGCGCCCTTGGTTATGAGGACGAGGCGTTCTTGAACCGGTTCGTGCGTCACTTCGACTTCCTCGAGGCCCAGTGGGAGCGTGAGCGTGAGCTCATCCCGACGCGCGACGAGGCATTGCTCGAGATCTATAAGCGGGCGCGCCCGGGAGAGCCCCTCTCTCTCGATGCGGCGCGTGTGTATTTCGAGAACGCGTTCTTCAACCCGCGGCGATATGACCTCACCCGAGTCGGGCGCTACAAGCTGAACCGCAAGCTCGGCCCAGAGATCGAGCGGATCTCCCAGCTTCTCGACATCCCGCTCGAACACCCGGACGAGCACTCCGGCGTGCTCAGCCCGGCCGAGGTACTGGCAGCATCCACCTACATGCTGCACCTCGCCAATGGCGAGGCCGGTTATCGGTTGGACGACCAGGACCACTTCGCCAACCGACGCATCCGCTCGGTGGGAGAGCTGATCCAAAACCAGGTCCGAATCGGGCTGTCGCGCATGGAACGTGTCGTGCGCGAGCGCATGACGACACAGGACGTTGAGGCGATCACGCCCCAGACTTTGATCAACATCCGCCCGGTCGTGGCCGCCATCAAGGAGTTCTTCGGTACGAGCCAGCTGTCGCAGTTCATGGACCAGCACAACCCACTTTCCGGTCTGGCGCACAAGCGCCGGCTGTCTGCGCTCGGCCCAGGTGGCCTTTCGCGCGAGCGTGCCGGCTTCGAGGTGCGAGACGTGCACACCTCGCACTACGGGCGGATGTGCCCGATCGAGACTCCAGAGGGTCCGAACATCGGTCTCATCGGGCACCTGGCCAGCTACGCGCGGGTCAACGACCACGGATTCATCGAGACGCCGTACCGCAAGGTGGTCGACAGCCGCGTGACAGACGAGATCGTCTACTACGCCGCTGACGAGGAGGAGGAATACGTCATTGCGCAGGCCTCGGCCGCCCTTGACGCCACCGGGCACTTCATCGGTGACCGAGTTTTGGTCCGGCGCGGACCCCAAGGTGCCGGCGTGCGCGTGGGTGCCACTTCGACGTCCTATGGGACCGCGAGCGAGGTCGACTACGTGCCTCCATCGGAAGTCGACCTTATGGACGTCTCGCCCAAGCAGATCCTCTCGGTGTCTACGGCCCTCATCCCCTTCGTCGAGCACGACGACGCCAACCGGGCGCTCATGGGCGCCAACATGCAAAAGCAGGCCGTCCCCTTGCTCGTGCCCGAGGCGCCTTACATCGGCACCGGAGTCGAGGCCAGAGCAGCCCGCGACGCCGGTGAGGTCATCGTCGCCGAAGGCACTGGCAAGGTCGTCGAGGTAGCGGGTGACTTCATCACCGTCGAGTACAAACAGGGCGAGAAGGACAGGTTGCACCAAGAGCTAGGCCGGAAGATCTACCCGGTAGCCAAGTTCAAGCGCTCGAATCAGAACACCTGTGTCAACCAGAAGCCCGTCGTCTCCGAGGGCCAGGATGTTCGCGTCGGCGACGTGCTCGCCGATGGCCCCTCGACCCATAACGGTGAGCTGGCGTTGGGCAAGAACCTCCTCGTGGCCTTCATGCCTTGGGAGGGCTACAACTACGAGGACGCCATCATCTTGTCCGAGCGCCTCGTGCGCGACGACGTGCTCACCTCGATCCACATCGAAGAGCACGAGGTCGACGCCCGTGACACCAAGCTCGGCGCCGAGGAGATAACCCGAGACATCCCGAACCTCTCCGACGACATCCTCGCCGACCTCGACGAGCGCGGCATCATCCGCATCGGGGCCGAGGTCGACGCGGGCGACATCCTCGTCGGCAAGGTCACACCGAAAGGCGAGACCGAGCTCACCCCGGAGGAGCGCTTGCTGCGGGCGATCTTCGGTGAGAAGGCACGTGACGTGCGCGACACGAGCCTCAAGGTCCCCCACGGCGAGTCGGGCAAGGTCATCGACGTGCGCGTGTTCTCGCGCGACGACTCCCACGAGTTGCCTCCAGGTGTAAACCAGCTAGTGCGTGTCTATGTCGCCCAAAAGCGCAAGATCTCAGAAGGCGACAAGCTGGCTGGACGGCACGGCAACAAGGGCGTCATCTCGAAGATCCTGCCTATAGCTGACATGCCGCACCTCGCGGACGGTACTCCTGTAGACATCATCTTGAACCCGCTCGGCGTGCCGAGCCGGATGAATGTCGGCCAGGTGCTCGAGGCCCACCTCGGTTACGCCGCGCGCTGGGGATGGCAGGGCGCTGACAAAAAGGTGCTCTCCCCGAACATCGTGCGCGGCACTGAGACCAAAACACGGCCGAGCACAGACCCGGCCATTTGGGTGTCGACGCCAGTGTTCGACGGCGCCCACTGGGACGAGCGCGAAGAGGCCGGGCGCCACCACACGATCCAGGAGCTGTTCGAGACCTTGCTCCCAGACACCGTCGACGGCGCCGAGAAGATGATCGGCACCGACGGCAAGGTAACCCTGTACAACGGCCGTACGGGCGAGGCTTACGACAACTCGGTCTGTGTCGGCTACGTGTACATCTTGAAGCTCGCCCACCTCGTCGACGACAAGATCCACGCTCGCTCGACCGGTCCGTACTCGATGATTACTCAGCAGCCCCTCGGCGGAAAGGCCCAGTTCGGCGGCCAGCGTTTCGGCGAGATGGAGGTCTGGGCGCTCGAGGCTTATGGAGCTGCCTACGCGCTACAAGAACTGCTCACCATCAAGTCCGACGACGTGCTTGGGCGTGTGAAGGTCTACGAGGCCATCGTGAAGGGCGAGAACATCCCTGAGCCTGGTATTCCCGAGAGCTTCAAGGTGCTCATCAAAGAGATGCAGTCGCTCTGCCTGGATGTCGAGGTGCTCTCGACTACAGGTGAGGAGATCGAGATGCGCGAGTTGGACGAGGACGTTTACCGGACCGCAGAGGAGCTCGGGATCGACATCAGCCGTCCTGAGCGAGGGTCCGACGAGGAAGACGCACGCCGCGCCGCGGAGAGGAGTTTCTAGGTGCTCGACGTCAATGATTTCGACCAGCTTCGAATAGGGCTCGCGACCGCGGACGACATCAGGACCTGGTCGCACGGTGAGGTCCGCAAGCCAGAGACGATCAACTACAGAACGCTGCGCCCGGAGAAGGACGGCTTGTTCTGCGAGAAGATCTTCGGGCCCACAAAGGACTGGGAGTGCTATTGCGGCAAGTACAAGCGCGTCCGGTTCCGCGGCATCATCTGCGAGCGCTGTGGCGTAGAGGTCACCCGCTCGAAGGTGCGCCGCGAGCGGATGGGCCATATCGAGCTTGCCGCGTCGGTCGTGCACATCTGGTACTTGCGCGGGACCCGTTCGTGGCTCGCATACCTTCTCATGGGCACCGAGGCTCGTGAGGAGCTAAAGGCCAAGCAGCTCGAGAAGGTCATCTACTTTGCTGCTTACCTCGTCACTCACGTAGACGAGGAACGCAGGCACCTCGACCTTCCCAACCTCGAGGCCGAGCTCAACACCGAGATCGGTGAGATCGAGCGCGCCCGCGACCTTGAGGCCGAGCGCCGCCTCGCAGAGCTTGAGCGCGAGCTCGCCGAGCTAGAGGCCTCCGGTGCCAAGGAGACCGAGATTCGCGCCCGCCAGCGCGCCGTCGAGAAGGAGATCACCGGCGTGCGCGACAGGGCGAACGAGGAGATCGTCCTCGCCCGGCGTGCTTTTGATGAGATCGCCGGCCTGCACGGCCGCAAGATCATCGAAGACGAGCTGTTGTGGAGGGAGCTGCGCGGCCGTTACGGCGACTATTTCGAAGGTGGCATGGGGGCCGAGGCGATCGCTCGGCTCATCGACCGCCTCGACCTCGACGAGGAGGAGCTGAAACTCCGCGAGGCCATCGAGCCCACGGACGGTCGGCGCCCGCTCTCGGCCCAGCGCAAGCAGAAGGCCATCAAGCGCCTGAAGATCGTCTCGGCGTTCAATCGCCGCGACGAGACGGGTCGGCGTATCAACGACCCGAGGGCGATGATCCTCGACGCCGTGCCCGTCATCCCCCCGGACCTGCGTCCGATGGTTCAGCTCGACGGTGGCCGCTTTGCGACCTCGGACCTGAACGACCTCTACCGGCGCGTAATCAACCGCAACAACCGGCTGAAGAGGCTGCTCGATCTCGGCGCGCCCGAGATCATCATCAACAACGAGAAGCGGATGCTGCAAGAGGCTGTCGACGCCCTGTTCGACAACGGCCGGCGTGGCCGGCCTGTGACCGGGCCGGGCAACCGACCGCTTAAGAGCCTCTCCGACATGTTGAAGGGCAAGCAGGGTCGCTTCCGCCAGAACCTGCTCGGAAAGCGCGTCGACTACTCGGGCCGCTCGGTCATCGTCGTCGGTCCGACGCTCAAGTTGCACCAGTGCGGCCTGCCCAAGCTCATGGCGCTCGAGCTGTTCAAGCCCTTTGTGATGAAGCGGCTCGTCGATACCGAGATCGCGCAGAACATCAAGTCCGCCAAGCGTATGGTCGAGCGCCGGCGGATCCAGGTCTGGGACGTGCTCGACGAGGTCATAAAGGAGCACCCGGTCTTTCTGAACCGGGCGCCGACCTTGCACCGCCTAGGCATCCAGGCCTTCGAGCCGATCCTCGTCGAGGGCAAAGCCATCCAGATCCACCCGCTCGTGTGCACCGCTTTCAACGCGGACTTCGACGGCGACCAGATGGCCGTGCACCTCCCGCTGTCTGCCGAGGCCCAGGCCGAGGCCCGCGTGTTGATGCTGTCCGCGAACAACATCCTCTCGCCGGCGACAGGCCGACCGATCACCGTGCCAGGACAAGACATGGTCTTTGGCACCTACTACCTGACGCTTATGGTCGACGGCGCCAAGGGTGAGGGCCACGTGTTCCGGCGCATCTACGACGTCGAGCAGGCCTGGGAGAACGGCGATGTCGCTCTGCACGCCAAGATCAAGCTTCGCCCTGGCCCAGACGGTTACGAGCTCCCTTTGAGGGGTGTCCGCCACGGCGAGACGGCCGTGGTAGATGTGCCGGACGAGTTCGAGACGACGCCAGGGCGCTTGTTCTTCAATCAGGCGCTACCGATCGGCTTCGGCTATGTCAACGACGTCATCGGCAAGCGCAATACTTCGCTCGCCACCATCGTGGAGCAGATAGCGGCCCATTACTCGAAGGTCCTTGTGGCCGAGAGTCTGGACCGCATCAAGGACCTTGGCTTCCGTTTCGCCACGCGCTCGGGGCTGACCATCTCCATCGACGACGTGAAGACGCCACCTGACAAACAGACGATCCTCGACCGTTATGAGAAAGAGGCCGAGAAGGCCGAGACTCAATTCCGCCGAGGGATCATCACCGACGACGAGCGCCGCCAGAAGGAGATCGAGATCTGGACCTCGGCCAACTCCGAGGTCGGCCGGGCCATGGAGAAGACGCTGGCTACGATCGCCTTCAACCCGCTCGACATGATGGTTGACTCGGGTGCTCGTGGTAACCCCCAGCAGGTCCGCCAGATCGCTGGCATGAAGGGCCTCGTGTCCAACCCGCGCGGCGAGATGATCCCCCGGCCGATCAAGTCCTCGTTCCGCGAGGGCCTCTCGGTGCTCGAGTACTTCATCTCCACCCACGGCGCCCGCAAGGGTCTCGCCGACACGGCGCTGCGCACAGCCGACTCCGGCTACCTCACGCGCCGTCTTGTCGACGTCGCCCAGGAGCTCATCATCAGGGAGCCCGATTGCGGGAGCATTCGCGGCATCTGGATCGAGGGAGTGGGCCCGGACCAGGCAGGAAAGCGCGCCTACCTCGAGACGCGCCTTTACGGGCGTGTCCTCATCGAGGCGGTGAAGCTTTCCGACGGCACCGTTCTCGAGGTCGGCCGCGTCCTTAGGGACCTCGAGATCCAGCAGTTGGCTGCCGACCCGGCGATCGACCGCGTCCGTACCCGCTCGGTTCTCACCTGCGAGGCAACTCACGGCGTCTGCGCCGCCTGCTACGGCCAGTCGCTTGCTACGGGTCGAAGCATCGAGCTCGGCGAGGCCGTCGGCGTCATCGCGGCCCAGTCCATCGGCGAGCCGGGAACCCAGCTCACGATGCGTACCTTCCACACCGGCGGCATCGTCGGCGAGGACATCACCCACGGCCTGCCCCGCGTCGTCGAGCTGTTTGAGGCTCGGACCCCGAAGGGGGCCGCGGTCCTCGCGCGGACCTCAGGCGTAATCCGCATCGACGAAGACGAGACGGGACGGCGCGTGGTCGTTGTCGCCGACGACGGCAGCGAGGAGACGGTCGCGGTCTCTGCCAGGGCGCACCTCGAAGTCGTCGCAGGCCAGGAAGTGAGCCCCGGCGACGCCCTCGTCGACGGCCCGAAGGACCCCAAGGAGCTGCTCGAGATCAAGGGAATCCGCGAGACCCAGCAGTACCTCGTCGAAGAGGTGCAGAAGGTCTACCGGGACCAGGGCGTGTCGATCCACGACAAGCACATCGAGCTCATCGTCCGCCAGATGCTGCGGCGCGTGCTCGTAGCCGAGCCGGGCGATGCTCCGTTCCTGCCGGGAGAGCGTGTCGACAACCAGCGCTACGCGGCTGTGAACCGGGAGCTTGTCCAGGCTGGGAAGCGGGCTGCAGAAGGCCGCCCCGAGCTCATGGGCATCACCAAGGCGTCGCTTGCGACGGACTCCTGGCTCTCGGCGGCCTCTTTCCAAGAGACGACGCGAGTTCTCACCGAGGCAGCCATCGAGTCCAAGTCCGACCAGCTGTTCGGGCTCAAGGAGAACATCATCATCGGCAAGCTCATCCCGGCCGGTACCGGAATGACGCGTTATCGCAGCGTGGAGGTGTCGACACCTGACGCCGAGCGGATGTCGTTCTGGTCTTCGGACCTCGATGCGGGTGAGGTCGGCGAGGCGAGCACGGACAACCTGGCCTCGTGGCTGCGAGATGTCGGTCGGAGCGCTTTCGGGTCTCCCTACGAGTCCGAAGACCCCTACGCGACTGCCGGCGGGGCCTATGCGAGCTTCGGCCCGAGCGACGACATTGAGGTCGTCGAGGCCGATCCGCTTGCCGAGCTGGGACCGGCCGAGGAAGGCTCTGCCTGATCACGGCCTACACTGTTTGCCGGGAGCGGTGACCGCTCCTATCATCGTCTCGTCGTGTGGGCGCGAGCCTGCGCCCACGGCTCTTCAAAAGGAAGTTCAGAGAGGTTCGCGTGCCCACTATCGCCCAGCTCGTCCGCAAAGGTCGGTCAACCAAGCGGTCGAAGACGAAGACCCCCGCCCTCAAGGGGGCGCCGCAGCGCCGCGGCGTGTGCACGCGCGTCTACACGACGACGCCGAAGAAGCCGAACTCGGCTCTGCGCAAGGTAGCCCGCGTGCGGCTCACGAGCGGGTCCGAAATTACGGCGTACATCCCGGGCGTGGGCCACAACCTGCAGGAGCACTCGATCGTGCTCGTGCGCGGCGGCCGCGTGAAGGACCTTCCGGGCGTCCGATACAAGATCGTGCGCGGCACTCTGGACACCTCCGGTGTGCGCGACCGTGCCCAGGCCCGTAGTCGTTACGGTGCCAAGAAGGAGTCCTGAGTTGCCACGCAACGGCCCCCCACCTCGCCGTGAGCTCGTCCCCGATCCGGTCTACCGCTCGGTGCTCGTCACCCAGCTTTGCAACAAGGTCCTTTCTCGGGGGAAGCGATCGCTAGCCGAGCGAATCGTCTACGACGCCCTCGAGGTCGTGCGCGAGAAGACCGGTGGTGACCCGCTCCAATTGCTAAAGCGCGCCCTCGACAACGCCAGGCCGGAACTTGAGGTCCGCAGTCGGCGGGTCGGTGGCGCCACCTACCAGGTTCCCGTCGAGTTGCGACCACGGCGGGCGACGACGTTGTCGATCCGCTGGCTCGTCGGCTACTCGCGCCAGCGCCGGGAGCGCACCATGGCGCTCAGGCTCGCCAACGAGATCCTCGACGCCTCCAACGGCGTCGGCGCGACAGTCAAGCGCAAGGAGGACCTCCACAAGATGGCCGAGTCAAACAAGGCGTTCGCGCACTACCGCTGGTAGCCAGCCGCTGAGAAGGGCACGCGGGGAGGCCCGCGCGCCCGGATCTGGGTAGGTACGCCCGCGGTGTTGCTTTTGCCTGAGTCACGCCCGGCCCGGCATACAACTCCGCTCCCATCACTACGACCGAGAGAAACGAAGCAAGGCGATGGCCAATCCATCAACCATCCGAGAGTTCCCCCTCGCCAAGACCCGCAACATAGGGATCATGGCGCACATCGACGCGGGCAAAACCACGACGACCGAGCGCATCTTGTACTACACGGGGCGCACCTACAAGATCGGCGAGGTCCACGAGGGCGGCACCGTCATGGACTGGATGATCCAAGAGCAAGAGCGCGGGATCACCATCACCTCTGCCGCGACGACCTGCCGCTGGCGAGACACCTGGATCAACATCATCGACACGCCCGGCCACGTCGACTTCACGGTCGAGGTCGAGCGGTCGCTTCGCGTCCTTGACGGCGCCGTCGCTGTCTTTGATGCCGTCGCGGGCGTAGAGCCACAGACCGAGACGGTCTGGCGCCAAGCGAACAAATACCGGGTGCCGCGGATGTGCTTTATCAACAAGATGGACCGCGTCGGGGCCGACTTCGACCGCACCGTCGCAATGATCCGCGATCGCCTCGAGGCGACGCCGGCGGTGATTCAGCTCCCAATCGGAGCTGAAGGCGGCTTCGAGGGCGTGATCGACTTGTTGAAGATGAAAGCTCTCGTCTGGGGCGAGGGCATGGGAGAGACCTGGGAGACCCAGGAGATACCCGCCCATCTCCTCACCAGCGCAGAGGAGGCCCGCCACCAGCTGATAGACGTCGTGTCCAACTATGACGACAACGTCATGGAGCGCTACGTCTCCGATCTGGAGATCACGGCGGAGGATCTCCGCAAGGCCCTGCGCAGGGCGACAATCGGGAGCGAGATCGTCCCGGTGCTTTGCGGCTCGGCGTTCAAGAACAAGGCTGTCCAGCCGATGCTCGATGCGGTCGTCGACTACCTCCCGAGCCCGCTCGATGTCCCGCCGACCGAGGGCCTCGAGCCCCGTAGCGGCGAGACCATCACTCGTGAGCACCGCGACGACGAGCCGTTCTCGTCCCTCGCCTTTAAGATCATGAGCGACCCGTTCGTCGGCAAGCTCACTTATCTTCGCGTGTACTCGGGCACCTTGGAGAAGGGCACGACAGTGCTCAACTCGACGCGCGACCGCAAGGAACGGATCGGCCGCATCCTGCAGATGCACGCGAACCACCGCGAGGACCGCGACGCGGTCTACACCGGCGACATCGTCGCGGTCGTTGGCCTCAAGTCGACGACCACTGGCGACACCTTGTGCGAGGTCGCACACCCGATCGTGCTCGAGTCACTCGAGTTCCCAGAGCCCGTCATCCACGTCGCGGTCGAGCCCAAGACCAAGGCCGACCAGGACAAGCTCTCGCGCGCCTTGTTCGCGCTCAGCGAGGAGGACCCGACCTTCCGCGTCCGCTCGGACCAGGAGACCGGCCAGACGGTCATCTCAGGTATGGGCGAGCTTCACCTGGAGGTCCTTGTCGACAGGATGCTGCGCGAGTTCAAAGTCGACGCGAACGTCGGCAAACCCCAGGTCGCCTACCGCGAGACGATCCGGAATTCTGTGCACAAGATCGAGGAGCGCTACATACGCCAAACCGGTGGGCGCGGCCAGTACGGCCATGTCGTGATCGACCTCGAGCCAACGGGTCCGGGCGGGGGCTTCGAGTTCGTCGACAAGATCACAGGCGGCGTGATCCCGAAGGAGTACATACCTGCTGTCGACTCCGGGATCCAAGAGGCGATGAACTCAGGTGTGCTCGCCGGATTCCCGATTGTCGACGTGCGCGTCGCTTTGGTCTATGGGTCCTACCACGATGTCGACTCATCTGAGATGGCCTTCAAGATCGCGGGATCGATGGCCTTCAAGAAGGCGGTGCGGGCCGCCCACCCCGTGCTCCTGGAGCCGATAATGGAAGTCGAGGTGGTCGCGCCGGAGGACAATCTCGGAGATGTGATCGGCGATCTGTCCTCGCGCCGGGGCCGGATCGAAGGCATGGAACAGCGCGGCGCGAGCCACGTCGTGAGGGCTCAGGTCCCACTGTCCGATATGTTCGGCTACGCTACCGACCTGCGTTCCCGCACCCAGGGTCGCGCGACCTACACGATGCAGTTCGACTCTTACCAGGAAGTCCCAGAGTCGGTCTCGCGGGAGATAATTGCCCGTGTGACCGGCGAGTGAGCTTTCAAGGAGTCAACACCGAAGCGAGCTTTCATCGCCCGGTGCTCCACTGATCGGAGCTGTCGGACCGGGAGGACCCGGGCCGCTGGCCCCACGGGAGCAGTACGCGAAAGAATCGAGAAGCAGTCCACCAGCATGGAGGCGCCTAGGCGGCGCAGCCCAGATCAAACGGAGCGGTCGGCAACAATGGCCAAGAAGAAGTACGAGCGGACGAAGCCCCACGTCAACGTCGGAACGATGGGCCACATCGACCACGGTAAGACGACCCTGACCGCGGCGATCACAAAGGTCCTCCACGAGAAGAACCCGAACGTCGCCTTCACGGCGTTCGACCAGATCGACAAGGCCCCGGAGGAGAAGGCACGCGGGATCACGATCGCGATCGCGCATGTCGAGTAC
>JBEKVJ010000055.1:0-23354 GCA_049514105.1 Acidimicrobiales bacterium | reverse complement strand
AGGTGGCGCTGTCCTCTTTGTCGGGTTCGACGGTCCGTTCGAAGGCAGCCACCGAAGTGGCGGCCTCGTCGGTGCTGGACCAGAGCCCGACCCCCATGCCGGCACAGATCGCCGCTCCGAGGGCCGTCGACTCCTTGACGACCGGGATGTGCACTGGCAGGCCGATCGTGTCTGCGACGATCTGCGGCCACAAGTGACCTTTGGCGGCGCCGCCGGTGAACACGGCCTGTTCGGCCTTGCATTCGGCCACCTCTTCGATGATGCGAAGGTGCGCGAGTGCAACGTAGGCGGCGGCCTCCTCGATCGAGCGGAAGCAAGCGGCGCGACCTGAGCGCTGTGGGTCATCGACGTCGAAGCCGATAAAGCCGGGCGTCGTGTGCACCCAACGGCTCGCCTGCATCACGTTGGAGAAAAGTCCGACGACCCCGTTCGACCCTGGGGGGAGCGCGGCTGCCTTGTCCTCCATTAGGGAATAGACGTCCACTTGTTGCTGGGTGGCCTGAGCGAGCTCGAGCTCGCAGAAGGCATCTCGGAACCAGCGCATGACGATGCCGCAGTAAAAACCGATCCCCTCCATCATCCAAAGCCCAGGCGTGGTGTGGCACAACGTGCGAAGGCGCGACTTCGGGTCGACGAATGCCTTGTCCAGCAGCATTGTGCTCTGCCAGAAGCTTCCTCCGAGAATTGTGAAACGCCCGGGGCTGTCCACTCCTATGCCGAGCAGACCGCACTGGGTGTCGGCACCGCCGACGACGACTGGGGTTCCTTCTAAAAGGCCGGTGTCGACGGCAGCCCGAGCGGTCACGGCGCCGATGACGGTTCCGGACTCAAGCACTGGCGGAAAGATTTCGCGCTCGAGCTCGCAAATTTCCAGCACGCGCTTTGACCAGTCGCGTCCCGCGAGGTCGAACATCCCCGAGCTCGAGCCCAAGGAGGCGTCTGTGACGAACTCGCCGGAGAGCTTGGTGAGCACCCAGTCACCGAGCATGCCAACGTGCGCGATCTGCGTGAAGGTCTCCGGCTCATGGCGGGCTATCCAGCGGAAACGGGCCGGGGAGGTGATCGAAACCCAATCGCCAGCGTGGTTGTAGATCTCTTGGGCTTCCCCCGATGAGACGAGCTCTGTCGCCTCCTCACCGGCGCGCGAGTCGACATTCGGGCAGGCCCAGATCTCTCGACCCTCTCGGTCGTAAAGGACCATCCCCTCACGCATACTCGTCGCGGAGACGGCTCTTACCTGTGATGCAGGCACTTGCGCGCTGGCCAGAGCTTCGTGCACGCATTGAGCGATCAGTGACCAGTTGGTACCGGTGTCGAATACCTGTGAACCGGGGACCCCGGGGGCTACGCGGTGGCTGTACTCGCGTTGACCGATACCTGCCTGGTGGCCGTCCTCGCTAAAGAGCACCGCCCGGGCGCTGCCCGTGCCGACATCGATTGCGAGCAGATAGCCAGCGGTCACAGTTGCAGTGCCCCGCGGTTGACGACGTTGCACAGAGGCTCTCCTGTGGCGAACCTCCCTAGCTCGTCGGCGATCATCTCAGCACCTTGTAGGAGGGTCTCGTGGGTAGCGCCACCGACGTGCGGGGTCATGACGACATTCGGGTGTCGCAGGAACCGGTGTCGCCCCGCCTGTGAGCTTTGCCTCACGACGTCCAACGCGGCCCCGCCCAGATGGCCCGACTCAAGCGCCGCGTCGAGGGCGTCCTCGTCGACCAGAGTCTCGCGGGCGGTGTTTACGAAAAAGGCGCCTGGCTTCATCTTGGCGAGGGTGGCCGCGTCGAACATGTTCACGTTGTCTTTGGTCATCCTTGCGTGCAGCGAGACGAAGTCTGCCTCGGCCAACAGCTCATCCAGGCTCGACAGCTGGCGGACTCCTGTGTCGGGGTCTATCTCCATGTAGGGGTCATAAGCGACCACACGCATGCCAAACGGAATTGCCCTTTTGGCGACCTGGTGGCCAATGAGCCCGAAACCGACTAGCCCGAGAGTGTGTCGCCGGAGGTCGCTGCCGATGAACTTGGCACCTTCCCAGTTGTCCTTGAGTTGATTGCCTTCGTCCAAGAACCGCTGTCCTCTGGGAAAACCCCTCGCCAGCATGATCAGAAATGCGATCGCCTGATCGGCCACAGCCTGGGCGTTCTTGCCTGGCGTGTTTACGAGAGGTAACCGGCGTGCGTTGACCGCCTCGAGGTCGACATTGACCGGGCCTCCGCGTGCGCACCCGACGATCCGAAGTTCCGAGGAGGCTCCGAGCACAGCGTCGGTGACAGGGGCGCCTTGAACCACGAGGGCCTCGACGCCGTCCATGTGCTCGCACAGCTCCGAAGGTGTCCCTTGGTACTCCTTGATCCGCAGCTCAGATGGCGAACCAGGGGAGAATGGTATGTCCTGGACCTGGAAGTACTCGACTTTGTGGTCGGCTTCCAGCAAGGCGAAAGCTTGCTGGAAGTAATGGGGCGGCATGTACGAGTCACCTACGGCCAGAATCTTCATCCGGTTCCCCTTTGGACCGACGAGGTGGTCCAGGCTCGGAGTTTTATACCCGGTGGGCGAAACTCCACCCTCCCGCGGGCCACTATAACAGCATCCTGTACGTACAGCAATGAGGCTGAGCTGGACATCGAGGTACAAACAACCCGGAAGTGCCAGCGCGCGACTTGGTCAGCAGGGCGCCCGAGAGTGCAGCATTTTCATACGCCAGCGCGCCGCGAGCTCGGCTGCGCACGCCCGCACGCGACGGCGCCGGGGCAATTTGGAGGCGTCGCGCGGGAGTGTCTTGTGCCCGCCGAGCGGCTCAGTCTTGGGGCGGGTAGACGCGCACCGGAGTCATGTCGACGGCGTGGCCGCTGCCGGACTCCAAGATGACCTTAAGGGTCGGCTGGGCGTCTACGTAGAAGTACCTGATCGAGTCGCCAATACGGCCTTCCATTATTACCGGGGCGCCGAGCTGGTCGAGATACTGTTCGGTCTCCTCGGCGTCTTCCATCGTCGCACGCATGACTGCGATGTGGTGCACGCCTTCGCCGTGCTCGTCGAGCCACTCCTTGTAGATGCTCGGGCCGTCTACGGGCTGGATCAGCTCTACGTCAATGGCACCGACATGAGTTTCCGCCCCGATCATGGTGTACGCAGTCGGCTCACCGCGAAGGTAGGTGTCGTGGAGGGCGGGAGGTTTGTGCTCGTAGATGTTCCACGGCCCCCAGCCGAGGGTGCGGTGAAAGTTCTCGAGAGCCTTGTCGATATCGCGCACGACAAATGCGATCTGAGTGATGGGCAGCGGTCCACTGGGTCGCCCACCGTCGAAGGTGACACGTTCCATCGTGTGTTCCATTTCGCAGACCCTTTCAAGGCAGCTCGTCAGTTCCAGCACCGTCCTTGCAGCGGCGATGCCAATTCCTCTCTGTCCGTAGGCACCAGAGGTCGCGCGGCAACGCTGCCGCCAGAGGGCTTGACAGTAATTGTGACCGCGGGAATCGTCAAGGGGTAGAGTACCGGCCTGGATTGTCCTGTTTGAACGGGAGCATGGGATGACTGATCCCTCTGGGGTGATCGACCGAGCCTCCTCCGTTCCGTTCCACTATCAGCTGCGAAAGCTCTTGGAGCAGCAGATCGAGACCGGTCGGTGGCCCCAAGGAGACCGGCTGCCTTCGGAGCCGTTCTTGAGCGAGTATTACAAGGTTTCCCGGGCGACGGTCCGCCAAGCTCTTCACGCCCTCGAACAGCAAGGACTGATACACAAGGAGAAGGGTCGGGGAGCCTTCGTCAACCGGACCTCTTCTGGCTCGTGGCTGCTGCAGTGGGCCGGCGGCTTGTTCGACGACGAGCTGACCCGGCGCGGCATCACGGTGGAGTCAACCGTGCTCAGGGCGGCCATAGAGGCCCTGCCGGACTGGGCCAGCGACGCGCTCCAGCTCAGCGCGAACGCGCAGGGAGTGGCCCTCGAGCGCCTTCGGCGCGTCGACGGCCAGTTGGCTCTGTATGTCATCAACCACCTTCCTCACGAGTACGCCGCGATCTTGCCGGAGATACGGCGGACCTCCACCGCTTCGCTCTATTGGACCTTGCGCGAGCAATGCGGTGTCGAGGTCGCCGGCAGCAGTCGCATCCTTGAAGCGGTTGCCGCGCCGCCGCCGCTGGCCCGTCGCCTGGGCGTGCCGAGCCGGTACCCGCTCGTCTACATCCAGTCGCTAACTCGCGATGCGACCGGAAAGCCCATCGACTGCTATCGCGCGTGGCTGCGTACGGACCGTCTGCGCATCGCGGTGGAGACGGACACCTGGGCGTCGCTCGGAGGGCGCGTCGTCAGCCACTCCTTTGTCGGCATTCCCAACGACGGCGCGGTATTCGGCTCTTGAGCTGAGTCCTTCGTCGTGCCCGCCGCTGATCCTTGCTCCTGTCTAGACAACTTGCTAGTTTCCCGCGCCGGGCGCGAGCTTGAGAGTCCACGAGCGTGAATGGAGTCGGCGATGACCCAAGTCGTTGACGAGGTCGGCAAGTGGTCGATCGACGAGTTCGACCGGCTTTTCGAGTCGCTTAAGAACTGGGGGCGTTGGGGAGCCGACGACACCAGAGGGACCCTCAACTACATAACGCCCGAGCACGTTCGCCACGCGGCTTCGCTGGTGCTCACGGGTCGGTCGATATCGCTCTCATTGCCCGTCAACAAAGTCGCCGGACCTGACAATCCGCACCCAGCCATTCACTACATGGCCACGGGCCACGACAATGACATCGGCTCAGGAAGCTTGCGATTCGCCAGCGACTTTCTTGGCATGGAGTTCCACGGCGACTGTCACACCCACATTGACGCGCTCTGCCATATCGCCTACCGGGGCCAGCTCTACAACGGCCGGCCGGCGGGGCTTGTGGGCACCTCTGGGGCGCGCGCACTCGACATAACCGACTACGCCCAGGGCGTGGTCGGCAGGGGCGTACTGCTCGACATCGCGCGCCTTCGCGGCGTGAGTTGGTTGGAGCCGGGAACAGCTGTCAGGCGCGCGGAGCTCCAGGCCGCCGAAGAGGCACAGCGGGTTCGTCTCGGCGAAGGCGACCTGTTCGTGTTCCGGACGGGCCACCATCGGCGCCGCAGCGAGCTTGGCCCGTGGGACAACGGTTACGGCGGAGAGGGCAAGGCTGGCCTGCACGTCGACGCCATGTCACTGCTGCACGAACGCCGCGTGGCCGGGTTCTTGCCCGACGGCGACGGCGAGGCGATCCCGAGCACCGTGGAAGGGATCGGGTACCCGATTCACCCGCTGCAGATCACCGCGATGGGCATGCTGGCTGCGGACAGCCTCAATCTCGAGGACCTCGCCGATGCCTGTGAGGCGGAGCAACGCTGGGAGTTCATGGTCGTCTTGGCACCACTCAGGATCCCGGGTGCCACAGGATCTCCGTTCAACCCGATAGCTGTCATGTAGCCAGAGCACTGTTGTGGCCCGCAGATGACAAAGCAGTGTGCGCGAGCCGCCTCGGCGGTGGGCCGCGAACTTGCGGCAGGGCTCAAGCCCTTGCACTTCGCGAGCGCTCTTGTGGATCCAAGCGTGCCCCAACCCGCCCAGAGAGGCCCGTTTATGCAGGTCACTTACGCCTTCGGAGCTGCTGAGAAGTTGTTGCGAAACCTTGACAGGATCAGGTGCCTTTGGTAAAGTTCCTGTACTTACAGGCGGACAAGGTACGGACGCGCTTGGTGCCGTGTCTTCGTGCAAGGCGGGGAGTTCTAGAACCTTAAGGAGCTGTGCTATGTCTGATGACGGCATTCCTTCCGCTGACGGCACTGAGGATGACAACCTCGGGCACGTAACCAGCCGACGCGACGTCCTAAAAGGAGCTGCCGCCCTCGGCGCAGCCGCGGTGGGACTGCCGGTGGTCAAGCGTCTTGGGGCTCATGCGGCTCGTCCCGCGGCAAGCACAAGAGCTGACCAGCCCCCGAAGCTGTGGAACGGTCAGCAGGTCACCCAGCCGATCGGACTGTCGTCGCAAGGGACACCGCGGCGCGGCGGCGACCTTACCTGGGCCTGGATATTCACCCCGATCGCCCAGATGGACCCGCAGATGCCCACCACCGGTGACAACGGCGACCTCGGTACGCTGCTTTGGGTCTACGACCAGCTGTCGAACATCAGGCCGGGAACCTTGACCAACGAGGCGGGCCTCGCAGAGTCGTGGGAGGTTTCCAAAGGCGGCCTGGAGTACACGTTCTATCTCCGAGACGCCGAGTTCTCCAACGGGGACAAAGTGCTGGCGAGCGATGTCCAGTACACGATGGAGAGGTTCGCGAACCCGAAGATCAACTCTCAGTACGCCTTCTTGAGCGCGATCGAAAAGGCCGAAGCTCTCAACTCCAACACCGTCCGGGTCACGCTCCAGTATGTGCAAGCGATGTTCCCCCAAGTCGTCGGACACGCCACGAGCGGGATCGTGCCACAGCGCGTGGTCGAAAAGCTGGGCGCCAAGGACTTCGCTCAGCACCCGATCGGTTCGGGTCCGTTCGTCTTCGCGTCGAAGACACCGGGCGAGCAGCTCACCCTCAAGCGCAATCCGAACTACTGGAAGACCGGGACGCCATACATCGACAGCGCCACGTTCACCTATGTACCTGACGACAACGCCCGCATGCTCCAGGTGACGCGTGGGCTTGCCGACATCGGGTTCAACGTTCCTTACGCCCTTTTGGAGGCGTACCGTGACGTAGCAGGCACGCGCTTGCAGCTCGAGCCTTACACGAATGTGATCTTGGCCGTGCCGAACATGCGCCGGCCTCCCCTAGACGAGAAGAACGTTCGCCTGGCGCTGAACTGGGCGACTCCTCGGCCGGCGATCAACCAGGCCGTGTTCAAGAACGCCCCGCGCATCGCCAACAGCGCCATCGGTCAGCTCCGCTACTGGGACCCGACGGTCCCCGACATCGGCTATGACCTCTCCAAGGCGAAGGCCTACCTTGCCAAGTCCACGGTGCCGAAGGGATTCACGACGAGCTTGCTCATAGTCGGCAGTGACGCCGACTCGGTCTCGGTGGCCACGATCCTGCAGTCCGCCTGGGCTGAGATCGGAATCGAGCTCAAGATCGAGGACGTCGACCTCGACACGATGTTCGCCCGGTTCTACTCGACGACTAACCCGGACTACGACATCAACTTCTTCCCACCCACTTACAGCTCAACCGACGTGGGCGACGACGACGAGATGGCGTTGTTCTTCTACGAGCCGCTGTCGGTCAACTTCGGTGGTTACTTCTACAGCGACCCGCACGCCACTGCGCTCGTCAACCAGGCGACTCACAGCCTTGACATTCCTTTGAGGCAGCGGAACTTCGCCGAGCTGCAGCGGTACTGCCTGTTCGATAACCCGCCGATTATCCCGTTCGGGTTCGGTCCCAACGCCATGCTGGTCAACTCGAAGGTTCAAGGGCTCAGAACCTTGCTGAACCAGTCATGGCGCCTCGAGGATGTCTGGCTAAACGCCTGATCCGGGCGACTGGCTACTTAGCACCCGGACTGGCTCGGTGACGGTCGCCACGCGCCGGTCCGGGGGCGCTTACTTCTGCATGGCGGAATGAGCTATACCGATGGGTTTTTATCTGATCCGGCGCGTGCTGCAGTCGCTGATGGCCATCATCGGCATAACGCTCGTCGCTTTTCTCCTGATCCAACTGGTGCCCGGCGACCCGGCGCGGGCGATCCTCGGTCCTAGAGCGAGTGCCAGCGCTGTAGCGGCGCTCCGGAGGGCCATGGGCCTCGACCGGTCGCTTCCCACTCAGTATTGGAGCTTTCTCACCAATGCTTTCCATTTGGACTTCGGGTTCTCGACGCTGCAGCAGTCACCAGTGGCAAGCTTGATCTGGCCTCGCCTCGGTTCAACGCTCCTGCTAACGGCATACGCGACCATCGTGTCGGTGGTCCTGGCAGTCCCTCTGGCAATGGCATCGGCCTTGCGAAGGAATCGGCCCCTCGACCATGGCATCAGGTTGACGACCATGGTGACCTTCGCCATGCCTGCGTTCTGGCTGGGACTTCTGCTGATCCTCTTCCTTTCTATCAAGCTGACCGTATTCCCGCCTTCGGGCTATGGGATCGGCTTTGTCGATCACCTGTACAGCTTGACGCTTCCCGCTCTCACACTTGGGCTCGGCCTGGCGCCGCTCATAGTTCGGACGCTGCGGGGCAGCATCGTCGAGACGCTCGGGAGCGAGTTCGTCGAGGCGGCGAGGGCCCGCGGGTTCAGCGAGGCGAGAGTCTTGAGCCGCTATGTGCTGCGGAACTCCCTCGTGGCCTCGGTCACCGTCGTCGGCGTCAACGTGGGCTACATACTCAGCATTGTCGTGGTGATCGAGAACGTCTTCGCGTTGCCGGGCCTGGGATCGTTGCTGGTCACCTCTGTGCAAAACCGAGACTTCCCCGTCGTCCAAGGCGTCGCCTTGGTTCTCGGAGCCATTGTTGTCATCGTCAACCTAGTCACTGACCTGGGCTATTCGCTTCTCGATCCGAGGATTCGACTCAGTGGCCATCGCTAGCTCATCGGCGCAACCGAGCAGTTTCGTCGGGCTGACAGCTCAGTCCACGTACCGCATCGACCGGCTCCGCAAACGGGCGACGGCCGAGCACCGCTTCTCGACCGTGGCCATCTGGGTCGGCGTCTTCCTCGTCGTGATCGTTCCCGCCGTAAGCCTGCTTGGCCCTTTCATCGGTTTTGGTCATCCGAACCAGCCGAACTTCAACGCCATCCTTGAGGCCCCGTCGCTTGCCCATCCTTTCGGTACCGACAGCATCGGTCGCGACGTGCTCGCCCGAGTGTTCGAGGCCACGTCACTCGACTACGAGGTGGGCCTACTGACGACCATCATGGCGGCGATCATCGGCATCCTCCTCGGAGGCATCGCGGGGTACTTCGGTGGATGGATAGACGCGGTGATCATGCGGGTCGTCGACGTTCTCATCGCCTTCCCCTTCATGATCTTCGTCATGGCCTTCGTCGCCGTATTCGGACCCGGCCTGACCGGGATCTACGTGGGCCTGACCACTTTCGGCTGGGCCTTTTTCGCTCGCGTCACCCGAGCGGAGATGCTGGTGATACGCGAGCGGCAGTACGTCCTCGCCGCTCAGACCGCCGGCCTGCGAACATCGAGGATCCTTCGGGTTCACGCCCTCCCGAACGTTCTCCGCCCCAACTTCGTGATCGCGATGGCGACCGTCGTCTGGAATATCTTGACGCTCGCCTCGCTCTCGTACCTCGGTCTCGGAGTGCAGCCACCAACGGCCGAGTGGGGCTCCATAGTCGCGAGTGGCCAGACCATCTTGATAAATGGCCAATGGTGGGTGTCGACGCTTCCTGGCCTTGTGATAGTGATCGTCGGCGTGGGGTTCAGCCTGATTGGGGACGGCATCGCAGATCGGTTCGGATATGACTTCCGCCTCACTGTCTGATCTCGAGGGCGCCGACGCGAGCGCCTCGGGCTCTGGGAATCTGTTGGACATCCGCCAGCTGACGGTGGGGTTTCCCTCACGTCGGGGGGTCGTCCTCGCCGCCAACCATGTGAACCTGTCGCTGGCCGCGTCGCGCACCCTCGGGCTGGTGGGGGAGTCCGGCTGCGGTAAGAGCGTGACGTTGCGATCGGTGATCGGCATGATCCCCAAGCCGGGCGAGGTCCTCGAAGGAGAGGTCCTCTGGCACGGAAGCAACCTCGTCGGCCGCAGCGTCCGCGAGGTGCGGGCCGTACGTGGCCGACAGATCACGATGATCTTCCAGGACCCGGGCGCGAGCCTGAACCCGGTCTACTCGGTCGGAGACCAGATCGCCGAGGTGTTCCGGAAAAAGCTCGGTCTGAATAAGAAAGAGTCCGCCGCCCGGACCATCGAGCTGTTGAGGTCCGTCGGGATACCCTCTCCTGACAAGCGAGCGCATGACTACCCTCACCAGCTGAGCGGGGGCATGCGCCAGCGCGTGATGATCGCCATGGCCGTGGCTCCTGGACCTGAGCTTCTCCTTGCCGACGAGCCGACGACTGCCGTCGATGTCACGGTGCAAGAGCAGATACTGTCGCTTCTCGTCGAGCTCCAGCAATCGTCGGGGATGGCGGTCATCCTCGTCTCGCACGATCTTGCCGTCATTGGCCAGACCTGCGACGAGATCGTCGTCATGTACGCCGGCTACGTCGTCGAGCGAGGCTCACGAGATGACGTGATCAACTCACCGCGTCACCCTTATACCCAAGCCCTGCTTGCCGCGGAGCTTGTGTTTGAACCTGGCCAGCGGCGATCGCGCCTCGACACGATCGGGGGCCAGCCCCCCGATCTCGGCGATCTACCGCCTGGGTGCCCCTTTCAACCGCGCTGCCGCTATGCGCGCCCGGAGTGCGCGGGGGTTGCCATGGTCATCGACAAAGCGTCGCCGGATCATGGCTCGGCCTGCCCGTTCGTGGAGGCACAACGATGAGCTCGTCCGACGGCAACGCACCGCTCCTCGTCGCCGAGAACATCTCCAAGAGCTTCCCGGTCCGCCGTAGCCTCACCCAGGTCTTGGAGCGGGCGCCCCGCCAGCGCCTCACCGCCGTCGACGACGTGAGCTTGAAGCTTTACCGGGGTCAGGTTCTCGGCATCGTCGGAGAGAGCGGGAGCGGCAAGAGCACTATCGCCTACTGCCTAGTACGCCTCCTCCAGCTCGACAGCGGCAAGGTTCTTATCGGCCCCGAGGACATGCACCTGGTTCACGGTGACGCCCTTCGAGAGCTCCGGCGGCATATTCAGCTGATCTTCCAGGATCCCTATTCGTCTTTGAACCCACGCCTCACAGTGGGTCGGGCTGTAGGCGAGCCAGCGCGTGTGCATAACCTGGTTGATCGAGCCGGGGAGACAGACCTCGTGGCCCAACTACTGGAGCGTTGCGGGCTGCGTCCCCAAGATGCCGCGCGTTACCCGAGGCAGCTGTCGGGGGGACAGCGCCAAAGAGTCGCCATCGCGCGAGCGCTTTCGACGAACCCGGAGATATTGATCGCCGACGAGGCGGTCAGCGCTCTCGATGTGTCGGTGCAGGCGCAGATACTCAACCTCCTCGCTGAGCTGCAGTCGGACCTCGGGGTCGGGATCATCTTCATCACCCACCAGCTAGCGGTTATCTCGCATCTGGCAACCGACGTCGTCGTGCTCTACCTCGGCCGTGTGATGGAGTCCGGCCCGGTCGCGGCCGTGCTCGGCGAGTCCCGCCATCCCTATACACGCGGGCTGCTGCAGGCACAGCCAGCCCTTCGCGGGCCGAGGACCAAGCGGCGTCCGGCCCTTACCGGCGAGCTGCCGTCGGCCCTCGCGGTTCCTTCCGGATGCCGGTTCCACACACGCTGCCCATTGGCCGAGCCGATCTGTAGTGAGGTGGATCCAGCGCCTGTCGAGGTGTCGCCGGGGCACGTCTCGCGCTGCCATGTGTTGGCGCCGGGCGACGGCCACGTCCCAGCGGTCTAGGCCTGCCGGCCCTGAGCCGGCAGGCTCGGAACCAGCCGATGAGGTAGCTACTTCGGGCGCTTCTTGGCGGTCTTTGCGACCTTTTCGACTGACGCGTCCGAGCCCGGGAAGAAGAGCCCCTCGTGGCCGTCTTCCAGCCAACGAACTCGATACGGCGGGCCTCCGTCCGCTCCGAGCACCTTGAGCACTTCGGCGTTGCGGTCAGGTTGGGTGACCTTGTGACCGCGTACCAAAAGGTGGTCTCCGGCCTTGACTTGCATCGTGGCACCTCCTCGGCACAGGGGATTCCACCCTCACCGTCTCACTTGGCGCTTCGGATGTAAAGGGCAAAAGCCCAGCTTGGGACCGAGTACGCGTCGCCGGCGCGCCACGGTGGTCCTCTGCTCGCGCCAGTCGTAGCATCGCGGCGATGTTCGAGCCCGGTCCGTTCCTCCTCACGCCCGAGGACTTGAAGGTCCACGGGCTGCGAACGATGGAATGGGTTGCCGACTACCTCGCAAACATTGAGAGCTATCCGGTTCTCGCGACGACGGCCCCCGGCGAGATCGCCGCCATGCTCCCGAGTGCTGCGCCAGAAGAGCCGGAACCCTTTGAGGCAGTGCTCGCCGATCTCGACAGGATCGTCCTGCCGGGTATCACGCACTGGCAGGCTCCCGGGTTTTTCGCCTACTTCCCTGCGAACGCGTCGCCCGCGTCCATTCTTGGCGAACTCGTCACGGCCGGGCTCGCTGTGAATGGAATGGTCTGGGCAACGAGCCCGGCATGCACTGAGATCGAGACGGTGATGCTGGATTGGCTGGCCCGACTGCTCGGTCTGCCGGAACGGTTTGTCTCGAGCTCAAAAGGCGGGGGAGTTATTCAGGACAGCGCGTCGTCAGCCACCCTCTGCGCATTGCTGGCCGCCCGAGAAAGGGCCGTCACAGCCGGGGCGTGTCTGGCCGATCTTTGTGTGTACACCTCGATGGAGGCCAACTCCTCGGTGAAAAAGGGCGCACGTGTACTCGGGTTCGCTCAGAAGAACATACGCCTCGTCCCCGGCGACGAGGCGTTCCGGATGGATGTCGGCGCTCTCGGCGCGGCGGTCGTGGCCGACCGTAGCGCCGGTCTTGTCCCTTGCTGTGTCGTCGCGACGGCCGGGACGACTTCGTCGATGGCCTTCGACCCGATCCGTGCGATTGGCGAGATCTGTTTTGCCGAGCGGATCTGGCTTCATGTCGATGCTGCGATGGCCGGCTCGGCCGCGATATGCCCGGAGTTACGAGCCCACCACGATGGCTTGGAGCTGGCCGACAGTTACGCCTTCAACCCGCACAAGTGGCTGCTCACGAACTTCGACTGCGACTGCTTTTACGTAGCCGACCGCTCGAGCCTCATCGACGCCCTCTCTATAACCCCGGAGTATCTCCGCAACGATGCCAGCGAGTCTGGCGCAGTGATCGACTATCGGGATTGGCAAGTGCCACTAGGCAGGCGTTTCAGGGCCCTAAAGCTCTGGTTCGTGCTCCGCTGCTATGGGGCTGAGGGCCTGCGGCGACACGTGCGCGAGCATGTCCGGCTTTCGAAACTGTTCACTGGGCTCATCGCCGGAGATGCCCGTTTCGAGCTCAGCGCACCCGCGGCGCTGAATCTCACCTGTTTCCGACACCTCGGGGGCGACGCTGTGTCCGAACGCCTGCTCTCAGAGCTCAACGCAACCGGTCGCGTCTTTCTGAGCCACACTCGCCTGGGCGGCCGGTTCGTGATCCGGTGCTGCATCGGTGGCACTTGGACGGCGCAAGGCCACCTGGAGATGCTCTGGCACCTCGTCGACGAACTGGCGCCGCCGCTGTGAGCTGGACGCCAGGAACGCTGAGTCGAGGTGCGGTGGCAGCTTATCGACGAGCTTGTCTTTGCGAGCTGAGTCCGGCGAGATAGGAGTTGGCCACCTTCTCCTCGATCCAGCGTGGCACCGGGACGACAACTTCACTCGCGTCCAGCTTGGAGAGTGCCACGGCCTCCAGACATCGGGCCTGGAGAGCGAAGCCGAGATCCATCGACTCGATCGAGTTTCCGAGCGGTCGGGGACCGTTCAGATTGACCATGTGACCGCCGGTGAGCAGATGAACGCGCCGCCCGTCATCTAAGGTCATCGTCTCGATTCCGTCGGTGCTGTTGCGAATCTCCTTCACGCTCGGGTGGGCTCGAAGCTCGCTTGTTGCGATCTCGGCTGGGAAGTGGCCGGCGTTGGCGAGGATCACGCCGTCTGCGAACAGGACAAGATCGTCGGCTGTCACGACGTCGCTCGACCCGGTCACTGTGATCACGACATCGGCCTGTGACAAGGCTTCGGACCTGTCCGGTACCGCGAACCCGTCAAAGTGCGCCTCGAGACGTTTCAGCGGGTCAGGATCGAGGACCGCGACGCTTGCGAAGGCGTTCTTGAAATTGACAGCGACGCCCTTGCCGCATCCGCCGTAGCCGAGCACGACGACGTGCTTGCCGTGGGTTCCCCGGTTCGTTATTCGTAGCAGGGACTCGAGCACGCTTTGGCCGACGGCATGGAAATTCTCCGCGAACTGCTTGATGGAGCTGTCATTGATCACGAGCAACGGCCTATGGATCTGGTCGCGAAGCGAGCTGAGCCGCGTGCGGCCGGAGGTCGTCTCCTCGGTCCCGCCCAGGAGATGCTCGTAGGGGGACTCGAGGTAGCGGACGAAGAGGTCTCCGCCGTTGTCGAGGATGAGATCGGGCTCCGGGGCGAGAACCTCGCGCAGGTCGGCATCGTGCTCGGCCGCGTCGGTCGTCGGGCGGCCGAGCACCTCCACGCCGTTCGCGCGCAGGTACTCGACGGCCTCGGGCTGAGTCGTCCCGAGGTTGCCCGTAGAGATCACTTCGGCCCCGCCACGTCGCAGCGTGAGGAGCAGGGCGACTGTCTTCGGCTCGAGATGGATCCCTGTCCCGATACATTTGTCGGCGAAGGGCTTCGTCGAGTCGAACTCGTCACCAATCCCCGAAAGCAGGCGGCAGCTTTCGATCACCCACTCGATCCGTGAACCCATTTGCCTCTCCTTAGGAGTTGCCCACCGGTTCAGGCTCCCGCGCCCAGAGAGGCGCTGGCAATTCTTCTCGCGACATGGCAAGCGACAAGATGCGCCGGGCGGAGCTCTATGAGCTCGGGGCGTGTCGTCCGACAGATCTCTTCTGCCATTGGGCAACGGGGACGATACGCGCAGCCCGAGTCCGTTGCTGGCGCACCTGGCGCGCCCACCGGCTCTCCGGCGACGCGCTCGCGACGCGCCGCCTCGCGGGCAGGATCCGGTACGGGCACCGCCTGTGCGAGGGCGCGTGTGTAGGGGTGCAGAGCCGCTCCGAGCACCTCGCCATAAGGGCCGCATTCGACCGCTCGGCCCAGGTACATCACGTCGATGACATCGGCTATGTGCCTGACGGTCGCGAGATCGTGGCTGATAAAGACATAGGAGAGGGCCAGCTCATCTTGCAGCCGGATGAGGAGGTTGATGACCTCGGCTCTCACCGAGACATCCAGGGCGGAGGTTGGCTCGTCGAGCACGAGCGCCTTCGGCTCGACTGCGAGCGCCCTGGCAATGGCGACTCTCTGGGCTTGGCCCCCCGAGAGTTCGTGAGGGTAGCAATTCAAAAACCGCCGTCCGAGTGCAACCATGGCCAGGAGCTCGGCCGTGCGGGCGTCTCGTTGGCGTCCGCGCGAAGCAAGCCCGTGCACCGCCAAGACCTCGCCGAGGGCGTTGGCGACAGTTAGACGCGGATCGAGCGAGGAGTAGGGGTCCTGGAAGACAAGTTGAATGCTGCGCGCGACCTCGTTGCGGGCAAGGGGTCCGATCGGTTGGCCAAACAGCTCGATAGTCCCAGAGGACGGCTTTTCGAGACCCACGAGCAGGCGGGCGAGGGTCGACTTGCCACATCCGCTCTCGCCGACGATCCCGAGCGTGCAACCAGAATCGAGCTCGACGGACACGCCGCCGAGCGCGGTCACTCCTGGTCCCCGCCGAGCTGGGTAGACCTTTACAAGATCGCAGGTGCGCAGCGCTAAGACCATGCGCTCGGCTCCCTCCAGCAGGCCGCAAAGCTACCTTCGCCGCGATCTAACAAGGGAGGCTCCTCTTCGGCACAACGCTCGAGCGCGAAGTGGCAGCGCGCTCGGAACGGACAGCCTTTGCTGAGCTTGGTCGGATCGGGTGGAGAACCACCGATCTGGGTGAGCTGGGCGCGGTGCGCAACTTCCGGCCCGGGCAGGGAGCCCAAGAGCGCGTGTGAGTAGGGGTGAGTCGGCCGCGCGAACAAACTCACCGTCGGTGCGTTCTCGACGACTCGACCTGCGTACATGACAAAGACGCGTTGAACGAGTCTGGCGATCACGCCGAGATCATGGGAGACCCAGACCACAGCCATGCCAGTACGTGCCTGAAGTGAGTCGACGAGATCGAGAATCTGCTGCTGGATGGTCACGTCGAGCGCTGTCGTCGGCTCGTCTGCCACCAACAGGCGCGGGGAGGTGGCGATCGCCATAGCGATCATCACGCGCTGCACCATCCCGCCGGATAGCTCGTGGGGAAACGCAGCCTCGACGCGCCTCGGATCGCCAAAGCCGACCTGGCCGAGCACCTCGCGTGTGCGTTGGCGGGCCGTTGCGTCGCTCGCGCCGTGGCCGCGCAGCGTCTCTACAACCTGAGTTCGGACGCGCAGAAGTGGGTTCAAGGAGGTCATCGGGTCTTGGTAGACCATCGCGACGCCTGCTCCACGAATTGACTCCATTGCGCGCTCGTCGAGCTTGGTGAGATCGCGCGCCTCGAACTGGATCTGGCCGCCGAGCACCTGGAGAGGTTTCGGCAACAGCTGGAGCACCGAGAGCATCGTCAGTGTCTTGCCTGACCCGCTCTCTCCCACGACGCCGACCTTCTCGCCCGCAAGGACGTCCAAGTCGACCCCGCGCACGATCTCGCGGACCTCGCGTCTATTGCGAGAGCCCACCCGTACCTCGCGAAGAGAGAGCAAGGGCACGTCCGCGACCGTGCTCAAGGCGTTGTCTCGATCGGGCCGGCCGGGTGCACCTCGAGGTGCGAGGGTGCTTTTACTCCAACATCTTCTGGGAGCGGCCGCTCACCAGGTGTCAAGGAGCCGAGGATGCTGGAACGACGCGCTCCGGTGCACGATGGCACAGACGCAGGAATACCACAGCCGGTCAGATATCCGATGAGGGCGAACGCGAGAGCTTCCTTGGAGGCCTCGGGAACGCCGAAATCCTCGAGCGGGCGGAACTTCACGCCCGCGAGGCGCCTGCGAAGCTGCGACATGAGGATCGGATTGCGGGTGCCGCCGCCGGCGGCGACGACCTCGGTGACGTTTCGATTGGTGAGTGCCCGGGCGACTGTCTCGACGGTGAGCGCGCCAAGAGTCGCAACAAGATCGTCGGTCTCGACCTCGCGCCCGGCCAGTGCCGCCAGGACGTAGTCGAGGTTGAAGAGCTCCTTGCCGGTCGACTTCGGCGCCTCCAAGAGGTAGTAGGGCTCATCGAGCAGCGACGAGAGGAGCGGCTCGTCCACCAGCCCGCGTGCCGCCCGGCTACCTTCGGCATCGAAGCGTTCCCGGCCGCTAGTGAACGACGAGACGACCGCGTCCATGAGAGCGTTCGCAGGTCCGATGTCAAATGCGACCGGCTCTCGCCCATAGGCGAGCACGGTCACGTTGGAAATGCCCCCGAGATTGAGCGCACCGCGCACTGTGCCCGCGGGCGGACCGAGCAGGAGGACATCGAGAACACTTGCCAGAGGTGCCCCGTGGCCACCCTCGGCGATGTCGCGACTGCGGACGTCGCTCACGACGGTCGCGCCAGTGCGGGCTGCTATCCAGGCGGGTTGGCCGAGTTGGAGCGTGCCGAGCGCTCGCGCGCCCGAGACCCAGTGAAACACGGTCTGGCCGTGCGAGCAGACAAGGTCTACGGGCTGACCGCCGATCTCGTCGGCGAGATCGTGGGCAACCTCGCCGAAGAACTGACCGATGGCGACGTCGAGCTCGCAGACCTCGCCTATGTGGGTAGCCGCGGGCGGAAGCACGCCGGCAATGCGCTCTCTCAGGTCATCTGGGTATTCGACGGAGCGGTGAGCCACAAGACCGCAGTCAAGCGTCGCCCCCCGGGGCGAGAAATCGGCCAGAACCGCCTCGACAGCGTCGAAGGAGGTTCCCGAGATCATCCCGATCACGCGCATTGTCACTGTTGGGACTCCCTTCGCGCCATTGCATTCACCGCTTTCTCGTTCGAGGGTCGATGGCGTCGCGCAGCCCGTCTCCGAGCTGATTGAAACCGATCACGGCGATGACGATCGCCACCGAAGGAAATGCCAAGGTCCACCAGTCGATCCCCGCCAAACCGGAACTGGCGGAGGTATATACCATCTCGCCGAGCGACGCTGTCGGAGGCGGGGGACCGAGGCCGAGGAAGCTGAGGCTTGCCTCCGCGAGAACGGACCAGGCAAGGGCGAGGCTTACCTGCACAGCCAAGATTCCGGCGATGTTCGGGAGAATGTGGCGAAACAACAGCCTGGCACGCGAGAACCCGAGCCCTCTTCCTGCCAAGACGTAGCCCGACTCACGAAGCGTGAGCACTGGCCCCCGCACCACACGCACGAATATCGGGATGTAACCGACCCCGATCGCGATGGCACTGTTCAACCAGCCAGCGCCGAGTGCAGCCACGACTATTAGAGCGAGCAGGATCGCCGGGATCGCGAAGAGCATGTCGGTGATCCGCATGATCACCGCCGAGGTCCATCTGCCGAGGAATCCGGCGACAACTCCCGCGACGGTCCCTATCACTCCGGCGATCAGGACCGAGACGCAGGCGATCTCGAGAGAGACGCCGATCCCGCTCATCACGAGCGAGACGATGTCGCGCCCGAATTGATCGGTCCCGAATGGATGGCTCCACGACGGGGCCGCCAGCAGTGCAGAGGCATTCTGATACTGGGGGTTGTAAGGCGTGGCACCCAGCGCGGCGGAGATAGCCGCACCTAGGACGACGCAGACGAGAATGACCCCGGCGCGGCCATTCGGGCTTCGCCACAGGGCTCGCACCAGACTGCGGTGCGCGACCGTGGGCTCGCCGGCTGCGATCTCGCCGCTCGCCGCTGGCGAGGTTTCGAACGAGGTCGTGCTCATCGCTTGCGGATCCTCGGGTCGATGACGGTGTAGAGGACGTCGACGATCATGTTCACTACGACAAAGCCAGCCGCGAAGAGAATCGTGACGCTTTGGACCACGGGGAAGTCGCGATCGTTGATCGACTCCACGAGGAGGCGTCCGAGCCCGGGCAGTACGAAGATCTGTTCGACGATCACCGTTCCCCCGAGCAGGTATCCGAGCTGGATGCCAGACATCGTAAGAACAGGGATGAAAGCGTTGAGAAAGATGTGCTTCCAGGTCACGCTGTGGCGCGAGAGCCCCTTGCCACGAGCCGTCCTCACGTAGTTCTGTCCTGTGACCTCCAACACCGAGGCACGGGCGGTGCGCATTATCGCAGCGCCTATTCCGAGGCTCAAGGTGAAGGCAGGGAAGATGATCTGCTGGAAGTTCAGCCAGGGGTTGCTCGCCAATGACGCGAAGGTCTCAGACGACGGGAAGTAGTGGAATACAGCCGAGAGCACGGTCACGATTCCGGTTCCAAGGATGAAGCTCGGGACGCCGAGCCCGATCACCGACACGCCTTGACCCGACAGGTCGACCACTCGCCCAGGTCGGAGCGCCCCGAAGACACCGAAGAGCACGCCGATGACGACGCCGAGAAGCATCGCCACGATCGCGAGCTCGAAGGTCACCGGCAACGCGGCCCCGACGAGCGAGGAGACAGAGGTACGCGATTGCAGAGAGACGCCGAGGTTGCCCGTGAGAATCGCGTGCAGCCAGGAGAAGTACTGCTGGACAACCGGATCGCCGATGCCGTAGTAGCGGTCGAGAGCGAGGATCTGGGCGTGGCTCAACAGGCCCGCGCTTACTCCGAGCGAGCTCGTGAGGGCGTTTCCGGGCAGGAGGCGCAGGACCAAGAAGATTATGACGGACACCCCGAAGAGCGTGAGAAGCATCGACGCCAGGCGGCGTCCAACCCCGAACAGGATCTCTCGAGTCCGACGGGTTGGTGCGACGCGAGGACCCGCCGGTGCGTGCGCACCGGCGGGTCCTTCGTCAGTCGAAACAGCTGTGCTCAGGAAACGCTCGTCCCCGAAAGCGTCGACAGCGAATCAGTGAGCGAGGGCAAGAAAGTGAACCCGCTCACACCGTGGCCAACAACCGCGTAGTCATAACTCGTGAACAGCCACACCCAGACTGCGTTCGAGGTGAGGTTCGTCGAAAGGGCGCTGTAGTAGCTCTGGCGCAACGCCGGGGAAGAAGCCTCGTCGCCGTTTACGAGCAGGGTCTGGAGTGATTTCGAGCTGTACCCGGCCGGAACGCCGAGGTCAGCACCAGGGCCGAAGTACCGGCCGTACATAGTGTAGGGGTCGGGGTCGGCGCCGTTCCAAGCAAAAGCTGCCTGGAAGTCACCTTTGAGCCAGTCCTGGATGTACGCGTCGCCGGCGAGGTTCTCGATCTTCATCGTGATCCCGGCGCTGGCGAGCTCGGACTGGGCCGCGGTCGCCTGGGCAGCGCTCGTCGGGTCGAGGTCGGTCGAGGTGATCGCGGTGAAGCTGAAGCCGCTCGGGTCACCGGCAGCCTTGAGATAGTTCTTGGCCTTGGAGACGCTCGTGGTTGGGCAGATCGCAGAAACCGGCTTCGAGGCAAAAGGCCCGAGCGGGACCGGGCCAATCACCTGGCCCTGTCCGAACACCGAGTCATCGACGATCTGGTAGCGGTTGATGGCGCACTCGAGCGCGCGGCGGTTGTTCACGTTCGCGAGAGGCCCGGTCTTGTCTTGGAGCATCAGGGCTCTGTAGGACAGGTCAAGGACTTTTTGCACCGAAAAGCTGGTCAGGGTCTTGGCTATCTCCGGGTTGGTGAGCAGGCCGAGCTGGACCGTGTTTGCCTGCAGGGCAGCGGAGATCGACTGCTCGGTCGGGATCGCCTCGATGCGTACCGACGCCAGCTTCACCTTGCCACCCCAGTAGCTCGGGTTCGCCTTCAAGACGAGGTAGTTGCTAGGGCTCCAGCTCGAGAACTCGTAGGGGCCTGTGCCGTCAGGCTTGGAGGCCACCGTGCCTGCTGCGATCGCCTTGGTCGACAACATCGAGATGTTCACTGAGGTGAGTCCGGACAGGATCGAGGAGTCCGCGTGGCTGAGCACCAGCTCCACCGCGTAGGGACCCTTGGCGACGATGGACTTCACCGCGGCCAGGTACGAGGCCGAGGCGTCGGCGGTCTTGGGAGCCAGCACGCGATTGAGCGAGGCCACGACGTCGGCTGATCTGAAAACCGAGCCGTCGTCGAACTTCACGCCCTGGCGGAGCTGGAAGGTGATCGCCCGGTTCCCGTTGCTGAACTTCCAGCTCGTCGCGAGGTCCGGGACGAATTGCAGGCTCTTGTTGTAGCGGACCAGCTGGTCGTACACGAGCCCGAGAGCCTGAAAGTCGACGAAGTTCGTGACGATGTCAGGGTCGAGCTTTTGGACACCTGAGGTGCTCGCGACGACAAAGGTGCCCGACGACGATGCGTGAGTCGCCTGCGCACGCGGTGCCGCCCCCACCGAGGAACAGAGCGCACCTACCAGGCCCACGCTTGCTCCAAGCACAATGACGCTACGAAGAAGATTCTTGTACCCCACTTATAACCTCCAAGTCGACAGTGCGGCGAAAATAGCACGTTGCGGTTAGGTTAAGTCGGCGGTTTATGAGAACGGTCGCATACAGAAGGACGTGGTGAGTGAGCCAAGCCAAAAGGTCGCTGGGCCAAGATCAGCGACCCAAGTACCTGCAGGTTCGCGAGCGCCTGGCCGACATGGCGGGCGAGCTCTCCCCGGGAACAGCCTTGCCGACAGAGCACGAGCTCTGCGAGCTCTTTGGCGTCTCTCTCTCGACCCTCAGGCGTGCCCGCAAGCCTCTCGAGGCTGCGCAGCCCATGAGCGCGAGGCCGCAGTTCGGCGGAAAGGACCGGTCCGTGCCGCAACTTCGCCTTCGTGCGGGCAAACCCGATGACGCCGTTCTGCTTGCAGGCGTGTTCGTGGCTGCCTGGCGAAGCGCCTATCCCGGGATCGTCTCACACGAAAGCCTCAGGCGTCTTGACGAAGTTGAGATCGCTCGCTGGCTGAGGACCCTCGTCGGCTCGCGTGAGTCGACCACGGTTGTGGCCGAGGCAGATGAAGGTGGCAGGGTCGTCGGCTTTTGCCGCTTCGGCCGTGATCCAGAGGTGCCCATGTTGGGGCATGTGTTCTCGCTCTACGTCTCTCCCGACGCCTCGCGCCGAGGTTTCGGCCGCCGCCTGTTAGCACACGCCCTTTCTGAACTGGCGCGGCGCCACCTCGAACCGGTCACCTTGTGGGTGTTCGAGGGGAACGAGGCGGCCAGAGCCTTTTACGGAGCCTTCGGCTTTGTCGCAGAGGGTACAAGACGTGTCGAGCCTGCCTACGGTGCCGAGGAACTTCGCCTCATCAGGTTCGAGAAGCTAGCGCCGTGAAGCCCGAGAGCGCTCCGGGAAAGATCGCGGTCAAGACCGAGACGGGCTCGCAGGATTTCACCGCTCTTAAGGAGTGTCTCGCGAATCTCCTGACCGACTCGTTCCCCTCGGGCCTGTCACTTGCCGTCGTAGGTCCCGAGGGGGCCTGTTTTTGCGCATACGGAGGAAGCGCCTGCCGAACTGGCACGCACCGGCCCATCACAACGTCGACCTCATACGATCTCGCCTCGCTTACCAAGGTGGTTTGCAGCGTGACCTTGGCACTGGTGTTCGTCGAGCGTCAGATGATTTCGCTTGAGGACCCCGTGCAGCGGTGGCTAGGCGGCTTTCCACGTTCTGACACGACCTTGTTGCACCTGATCACGCACACCTCAGGGCTGAGTGCCCATCGGCCGTTCTTCGAGCATCTCCGCGGCCGGCCCGCCATCGAGGCGGCGGTGCTCGACGAAGCTGCTCGATCGGCACCGACGTCGGAGGTCCTCTACTCAGATCTCAATTTCATGCTCCTCGGCTGGGTGCTGGAGGCATGCGCTGGGTCGCCTCTCGACGAGCTGTTCGCACGCGAAGTCGCATTTCCCCTTGGAATGAGAAGTACCGGATTTCGGCCGCCTCCGGGTACCGAGAGCGCGGCAACCGAGCTCGATGGTGACCAACGTCTCGTTCCGGGCTTGGTTTGGGGCGAGGTACACGACGGAAACTGCTGGGCGCTCGGAGGCGTCGCTGGGCACGCCGGCCTGTTCGGGCCACTCGAGGACTTGACGACATTTGTCAGGCACCTTTTGACACCGGATGGTCGCGTGCTCGGTCCTGCGGCGCTGCGAGCGATCGCTGAGAGGCGAGCAGGGCAACCTCCCGAAATTCGCGGTCTCGGATGGCGGCTGCAGCCGCAGGGTTGGGGCGACTGGCCCGAGGACACGCTGTGGCACACTGGCTTCACGGGGACGTCCCTGCTCGTCTCAAGGTCCATCGGACTCGGCGTCGTCCTGCTCACGAATGCGATCCATCCCCATCGGCACCTCGAACAGCAAGCCGAAATGCGCGCGGTGATCCACCGGCGAGTAAGTGAGGCTTTCGCATGACTCAGGCCCGCAGGCCGGCTGATCTTGGTGCGCTGGACACCGAGGCGGTTCGACCCGAGCTCGCCGAACTCGATGTCCTCGAGGTGTCTGATCTGGTGGCGCTCATGGCCGCGGAGTCGACGCGCGCTTCAGATGCGGTCGTGGGGGCTGGTCCTCAGATCGCCGCGGCAGTGACCGGTGTCGCCCAGCGTCTGTCTGAGGGGGGACGGCTCAT
>JBEKVJ010000054.1:0-29843 GCA_049514105.1 Acidimicrobiales bacterium | reverse complement strand
TGCCCGGCACCACGTCGTCCTCGTGGCGAGCTGTACGGACCCGGAGCTGACCTCGGTGGGCACACGACCACCCCGCGATCTGCACGAGGTCATGCTCGCCGCGACCGTAGCCGAGCTGCTCACAGGCCGGAGGCGGGTCGTCAAGCTTCTACAGGGACTTGGCGCTGTGGTCGTAGAGGCGCCCCCTGCGTCCCTTGGGCCTGCGGTCGTCGGCGCCTACCTCACCTTGAAGCGACACGCGCGCTTGTAGCCAATGCCCCCGTGGCTGGCGCTCCGACTGCGGCGGGCGACCGCGCACAAAAACAAGGGCCCAGAAACTCCCGGCAAGCGCGATCCCAACCGCGAAGGCCGCGCTCGGCGGTAGGTCCCACGGCGTGACGATGCCTTCGGTCAAGCCCGCCACGACAAGAAAAAGCACGACGCCAAGCACAACGGCGCCGACCGTTGAGGTGAGATGGCCGAGCGCCGCGGCTCTAGTGTCGTTGCCTGGATCGATCAGAGCGCGGGCCACAGCTAGGCCACCGGCACCGGCAAGGGTTATGCACGAGAGCTCGAGGAGCCCATGGGGAACGATGAGGCTGAAGAATCGGCCAAAGCCACCTCCTCGCCATTCCAAAGCACCGAGAATGCCAAGGACGGCGCCGTTATAAGCCAGAGAGAAGGAGGTCAGAAGACCGAAGGTGAACCCGCCTGCGACGGCGAGCATCGCCACTTCGATGTTGTTGACAAATATCTGCACCGCGAGCCCACCGCGGCCGACGATAGAGACTCCGTAAAAAGCTCCTTTGCTCTGATGCGCGGAGGCGTGGAAGCCTGCGGGAAGCAGCCCTGAAGCCGCCGACGGCTGGGCGAAGCCCCAAAGCGCACCGAGCAGCACGAAACCGAGGAGAAGACCCGCCGATATCAAAAGGCAACGGTCCAGCTCACGTATCCTGCTCCAGATCCGCGTGCTCAAGAACTCCCAAGCCGTCTCACCACGGACGGGCTTGGAGTAGACGACCGTGTTCGCACTCGCAACCAACGCCTCCAGGCGCAAGGTACCCGAGACATCTGGCCAAGAGCGTCTCGCCACTGCCAGGTCTGCGACCGCGAAACGATAGAGCGCCCCAAGACGGTAGACCTCGGAAGGTGCGAGCTTGCGGCCTTGTCCACGGGAACGTCTGACGAGGCCTTCCAGCTCTGCCCAGTCCGGCGAGCGCTCGGCAACGAACCGCTCGAGGTTCACGCCTCCGTCCCCCCGCCCAGACTGTCACGTGTGCACATTGGTCGTACTTTGATCATGTGGACTTCGAGGACAGACACATCACGATCACCCCTGAAGGTATCAGCCTCGAAGTCGTCCTGGCCGGCCTCGGCTCTCGGTTCGTCGCGTTCTTGCTGGACTTTGCGTTGCAGGTGATCGCGCTCGTCGCTTTCATCTTCGTCGTCGTGTCAGCCTCCCACGGCTCCGGTGGCACGACCAGCAGCCTTGTCTGGGCAGGTGCCTTCACGTTGTTCGTCCTCATCGACTTCATCGGGTATTTCATCTTCTGCGAGATGCTCTTCAACGGCCGAACGCTCGGCAAGCGAGCGGCCGGCCTACGCGTGGTCAGGGTCGGCGGCCAGCCTGTCGGTTTCTGGTCGAGCCTGTTGCGAAACATCCTCCGGCTGATCGACATGCAGCTCGGTTTCTCCTACCTCGTAGGAAGCGTGCTGATACTCGCCACGAACCAGAATCAACGCTTAGGTGACCTCTTGGCCAACACAATCGTCGTACGTGAGAAGCTGGGAGCCGCCACAACCTGGAAAGCTGTCCCCTGGAGTTCATCAGCCGGTTTCGGGGCCTCAGCTTGGGGCCCGGGTGCAAGCGCTCCCACGGGGCCACAGAAGCTCTATGTCCCGCCGGCTCTCGCCCACTGGGACGTGAGCGCCGTCCCCGAGGCAGAGCTTGCACTGGTACGGACGTTCCTCGCCAACAGGGCCGGCTATACCCAAGACGCGCGCCTGCGCATCGGTTACGAGCTCGCGAACCGCATCTGGCCACTCGTAGCAGGTCCGAGCGGACCGCTGCCGCCCGAGTCGTTCCTCGAAGCCGTGCTGCTCGTCAAGTCAGCTCGTGCCTGAACCGGAGCACGTAGGGAGAACACGACCACAGCCACAAGAGGACCAAGGGCGCCTGCAGGGTGGATTGACGCGGGCAGTAGCCTTTCGGCGTGCCAGGCATGCACATGGAGAGGGTCTATTTCAATCTGCACACCGCCCTGTTCGACTGGCAGGTGGGCCCGTTCCCGCTGTTCATCCTGGCAGCGTGCGTAGCCGCCGGTATCTGGTACCTCCGTGCCGACTGGGCTCTCGCGACCCGAGGCCGGCGGTGGCGCTCACAGCGGACGCTGTCGTTCTTCGCGGGTCTTGTCACGATCGACCTCGCCCTACAGTCACCGCTCGCGACGCTGACCGACTCCTACTTCCAAGCGCACGTAATCCAGCACCTTCTCCTGATGATCGTCGCTCCGGCGTTTTTGTCCATGGGCGCCCCCATGACGCTGATCCTTCAGACCTCAAGCCGCCGGACGAAGAAGATCTGGCTGCGGATATTCCACAGCCAAGCTTTTGCGGTTCTTTCGCACCCGCTCACGGTCTGGGTGCTCTACTACGGCGTCATGCTCGCGTTCTTCCTGACGCCTGCGATCGGCTTCGCCATGAACCACATGTGGGTAATGGACCTCATCAACCTGGGTTTCCTCTTCGGTGCGACGCTGTTTTGGTGGCCGATGATCGGGCTCGACCCTATCCCCCGTTGGGGTGCCAGCTACCCCTTGAGGATGGTCAACCTCCTGATCGGCGTGCCACTCGAGTCGTTCCTAGCCATCGCGTTGCTGAGTTCGCGAGAGACCATCGCCCCCATGTACACCTTGTCCAGCACCCACACCGGAGCCGGTATCCTTTGGGTCCTGACAGAACTGCTCACGGTCATCGCCGTCATACCCATCTACTTCCAATGGATGGCTTCCGAAGACCGAAAGACCGCTCGCGAGGATGCTCGCCTCGACGCCGAAGCCGCTCGCTGACATAAGGCGCGACGCCCTCGCCCTTGAGTTAAGGGTCCAGCGCTCAAGATCAAAGCGGCTTCGCCCGAGCATCAGGTGAGGCCCCAGGGCGCGAGCCGGGTCGCCTCATTGTCCTCGTGGTTTTCGCAATCTCGCCAGAATGATCGAGCCTGAAAATCGCTTGAGCCTTCGCTGCCCGACGGCCGTAAAGGACGAGGGGGGCCCTTTCGGGCCCCCCTCAGCACTCTCACGATCACCTCCGTGGCGATCAGAGCATGGACTACACGATGATCGTGTCAGTCCGTTGCACCAACAAGGGGGGGCTGTCGGTGAGTGACCTTGCGCAATATCGAGACGACGTGGAACGGGCTGGCCGTCCTTCGCACAAGCAAGCCGTCCAGGCCGAGCAATCCGGCATTCCTCCACGCCAGGGCCAGGAACACCCCGGTCAGTGCGTACAGCGGGTTGACGCCGGCGTTCCCCGTCATCATGTAAGTGAAGTTCAGGGCCACAGCTGCGATCGCAGCAAGGCCAGTGAACAGGCCGAGGATGAGCCCGACACCGATGGCGAGCTCACCGAGAGAGATGATCTTCGCGATCCAGGACGCGTTCGGCATCACGAAGTTGTGCAGGAATGCCGCCCACCATCCATAGCCAACCGCGCCCATGGGCCCGGCGTTAGCGGCGACACCAGACTTGGCGAAGCCGTACACGCCAGCACCGTTACCGTGCCAGAAGAACATCTTCTCGCTGCCCCAGATTTTTTGATATCCGGCATTCAGCCACTGGTAACCGAGCCATACCCTCACAACAAGCCAGATCACGCTTGCGTAGTTGGACCGGAACAACCAGTCGGCCACCCTTAGGTTCCCGCTCTTGTTCGTTGCGGCACTCTTCGGAGCGGCAATCACGGCAGTTTCAGCCGAGACAATTGGCATTGTCTCGTCGGAAACACTCGGTAGCGTCTCCATCGTTACGGTCGACATTCAGGGTCCCTCCCTTGCACATGCCCCACCTGGGCCTTGTAGATACTGTGCCGTGGAAAGGGAATCCCACGTCAGAGGCGAAATCCCTTGCTTTCGGGGCCGCAATCCCCTCGTCGATGGGACTTTCGGCCCTAGTGGCATCACAACGCCGATATGCGTCGACGCCGGGTCATCTGGGTTCTAGTCAGCTCCGACCAGCACTTTTGGAACAAAGCTCCTTCGCTACTGGCCTGACGAAGCCGCCTTGGTAACGATCAACGTCCGGCTGCGCGAAACCGAGGTATCGAGCACGGTCGATCCGTTGTAGTGAGCAGAGATCGAATGCCGACCGACAGCGAGCTCGCTCGCGCTGAGCGAACACGTGCCTTTGCCATGAACAAGAGTCGCCGCGCACAGCCTGGTCGACCCAGCCATCATGACGACGCGGCCGGTGGCGGGAGTCATTCCGGGAGGAACCGTAACGCTCGCAATTAGCTTCAGACTCTTCTCGCTGGCGACGCTCACCGTGCCCGAGGACACTGAAAGGGTGCTTGTGGTGGCTGCCTTTGCCACATTCATCGTCACCGGCGTTGACGCGGAGGCGGTGAGGCTCGTAGTACCCAGATAATCCGCCACGATCGCATGATGCCCGACCGGCAGCTGTGCCCGGGTGAGCTTACAGGTGGCTACGCCCTGGCTGAGGGTGGCGTTGCATATGACCCTGGCGGCGTTGCGAATAAGAACGTCCCCGGTTACGAACGATGAGCCTGCGGTTGGCTCGCTGACCTCGGCGATCACAGTTTCGTTGTTCTCGCTTTCGAACGTCGTCGTCTTTCTTGAGATCGAGACGGCGGTCGTAGTGGGCGCGCTCTGCACTACCAGAGGTGCCGGGCTCGAAGTCGAGCCAACGAATGACCCTGGCTGACCCGGGAACTCAGCCGCGACGGTGTAAGTCCCAGCCGGGACAGCGGCCGGCGCCAGGTGGCAGGTTGCCGTCCCCACGGCGGCGGAAACAGGGTCCCCCAATGGGTTAAGGCCTACGACGATGGAGGCTGGCGTGAGGGGCGAGGTAACGCAAAGGATCTGTGTTCCGGCCATGAGCTGAACCGTGGTCCCTGAAGGTGCCGTCGGAGAGCCGATCGGCGGATAAACGGTGACCGAGAAGGTGGCGGTCTGCTCAAGTCCGTAAAGAAGCGTGTTCGTCGACACAACCAATGCGGTGCTCGTCTCGTTGACGACCTCTGTCACTGTGGCCGCGGAGGTGGCGTAATTGGAGTCGCCCGAGTAGGTCGCAGTGATCTGGTACGTCCCTGTGGCCTCAGCCAGCGGACAGGAGGCTACGTCGCCGACAAGGGGACCCGTACATACGTTGGGAGTACCGGTGCTGGTCTTGGTTCCGTCGGAGATGGTCACTGTGCCGCTTGGCGCTGCGCCTTGGCCACCGATGGTCACGTCGTAGTAGATGGTCCCCGTCACGGCACTGGTCGGGGCACTCACCGACACGGTCGCTGTCCCTAGGCTGACATTCTCTTCGGTCGTGCCGGCCGCAGCCGTGTAGTTGGTGTCTCCCTGATAGCTAGCTGTGACCGCCTTGCCGTCCTCCGAGTAGTTCTCGACCAATGCACATGCGCCAGTGCCGGAATCGAGGGCACTGATCGAACAGCTCCCGGTCGCATCCGTGACTGTCACCGAGCCGGTCGGGGCACTGACCCCGCTCGGACCGCTCACTGTCACTGTCACCATCACAGGCCCGGTGCCTTGGCCGCTCTGGCCGCTCACCGCGACCGTTGGCGTGGCTTGGTTGACGGTGACGGCGCCCGCAACGTAGGAGACCGTGTAGTTCGCGTCCGCGGCTCCCGAGCACGACGAGGTGTAGCTCCCGACAGGACTCGTGCCCGTTGCTGTCGTCGAGCACGTGGGCGCCGAACTGAACTTGGACGCCGTGTCCCCGTTCATGAGGCCTGTGTAGATGGCAGTGACGGTCGGAACGGTTCCGCCGTAGGTAAACGAGCCGCTCGAGGCGGTGACGGTAAGCGGCGCCGGGTTGACAGTGACCGAACCTTGCACATAGGAGAACGAGTAGTTCGGGTCGACCGCCCCGACACACGACGAGGTGTAGCTACCCACCGGGCTCGAACCCGTGTAGTCGGTGCCGTGACGGTCAGCGACGCCTGGGTGACCTTCACCGAGCCGTCGACATAGCTGAATGAGTAGTTGGCATCGGCAGCCCCCGAACACGAGGATGCGTAGCTCCCCACGGGACTCAACTCCGTTGCCACAGTCGAGCAGCTCGGCTGGGGACTCAGATTCGTCGCGCTGTCGCCGTTTTCGAAACCCGAGTACCCCAAGACGCTTATGGCTGGTGGCGTCCCTCCGTAGGTGAACGAGCCGCCTGAGGCTGTGATGGTAAGAGGGGCCGGGTCGACCGTCACCGAGCCATTCAGGTAGCTGAAGGAATAGTTCGCATCGGCAGCACCAGCACACGACGAAGCGTAATTGCCAACCGGGCTCGCCTTGGTAGCGACACTCGAACAGCTCGGCTCGGGGCTCAGGCTCGACGCGCTGTCCCCGTTTTCGAATCCCGCGTAACTAGCTGTGATCGTCGGAGGGCTGCCGCCGTAGGTGAACGAAGGACTCGAGGCCTTGACCGTGAGCGGAGCCGGATTGACCGTGACAGAGCCGGGCGCGTAACTCATCGAGTAGTTCGCGTCCACCGCTCCCGTGCACGACGAGGGATAGCTACCGACGTGACTCGAGGCGCTCGCCGTCGTCGAGCACGTGGGCTGCTTGCTGAGGCTCGAGGACGAGTCGTTGTTCACGAACCCCGTATAAGTGGCGGTGATCGTCGGCGGAGTGCCGCCGTAGGTGAACGACGGGCTGGAGGCGGTGACCGTAAGATTCGCAGGGTTCACGCTCACCGAGCCGTCCAGGTAACTCATCGAGTAATTCGCGTCCGCCGCTCCCGAACACGACGACGCGTAGCTGCCCACGGCGCTTGTGTGCGTCGCGCCGGTCGAACAGGTCGGCTGGGGGTCGAGGCTCGCCGCGCTATCACCGTTCACAAAACCCGTATAAGTGGCCGTGATCGTCGGCGGAGTGCCGCCGTAGGTGAACGACGGGCTGGAGGCGGTGACGGTGAGACCCGCTGGTCCGACGGTCACCGAACCCTTTGTGTAGCTGATGGAGTAGTTCGCATCGTCCGCCCCGGTGCATGAGGAGGAATAGCTGCCCACCGGGCTCGACTTCGTCGCTGCGGTCGAGCACGTCGGCTGAGTCGTGAGGCTTAAGGAGCTGTCGCCGTTTGCAAAGCCCGAGTAGCTCGCAGTGATCGTGGGCGGGTCTTGACCGTAAGTGGACGACCCGTCAGAGGCGGTAACTGTGAGATCCGCTGGTCCGACGATTACCGAACCCTTTGTGTAGCTGATGGAGTAGTTCGCATCGTCCGCCCCGGTGCATGAGGAGGAATAGCTGCCCACCGGGCTCGACTTCGTCGCTGCGGTCGAGCACGTCGGCTGAGTCGAGAGGCTGGACGAGCTGTCGCCGTTTACAAAGCCCGAGTAGCTCGCAGTGATCGTGGGCGGGTCTTGACCGTAAGTGGACGACCCGTCAGAGGCGGTAACTGTTAGGTCGGCCTGGCTGACTGTCACTGTTCCGTCGACATAGCTGAAGGAGTAGTTCGCGTCCGCCCCCCCGGCACACGACGAGGCGTAGCTCCCGACGGCGCTTGACTTCGTCGCCACGGTCGAACAGGTCGGCTGGGGGTCGAGGCTCGACGCGTTGTCACCGTTGACGAAACCCGTATAAGTGGGGGTTATCGCGGGCGGGTCCCCACCATAAGCGAAAGACGGGCTCGACGCCTTGACGATGAGACCTGCGGGGCCGACAGTCACCGAGCCGGTTTTATAAGCGATGGAATAGTTAGCGTCCGCCGCTCCCGAACACGACGACGCGTAGCTACCCACCGGACTCGACTTCGTTGCCGTCGTCGAGCAGGTCGGCTGGCTGCTGAGCTTCGACGCGTCGTCGCCGTTGACAAAGCCCGAGTACGCTGCCGTGATGTTGGCGGGGGTCCCCCCGTAGGTGAACGAGCCGTCCGAGGCTGTGATCGTGAGATCCGCCTGGTCGACTGTAACCGAGCCGGTTTCGTAGGTGATGGAGTAATTCGCGTCCGCGGCTCCCGAGCACGTCGAGGTGTAACCGCCAACCGGGCTCGACTTCGTTGCCGTCGTCGAGCAGGTCGGCTGGCTGCTGAGGCTCGACGCGTCGTCGCCGTTGACAAAGCCCGAGTACTCCGCCGCGATGTCCGGCGGGCTCCCCCCGTAGGTGAACGAACCGTCCGAGGCTGTGATCGTGAGATCAGCCCGGGCGACTTTCACGGTTCCAGCGACGTAGCTGAACGAGTAGTTCCCGTCCACGCCTCCTGAACACGAAGAGGTGTAGCTCCCCACAGGGCTCGACTGGGTAGCCGTCGTAGAACACGTGGGCGCGGGTCTGAGGTCAAGCGCGGACTCACCGCTCGCAAAACCCGAATAGCTTGGAGTAATCGTGGGCACAGCCGCCCCATAGGTGAACTGGGCACTCGAAGCGGTGACGGTCAAAGTCGCAGGGCTCACGGTGGCAGCGGAGTCCGCGCCAAAAGCGCCGCTGTAGTTACCGTCGCCCAAATAGGTAGCCGTGGCGGTGTAGGCGCCCACTTGTGCAGGAGACACAGAGCAGCTTGCCGTGCCGTCCACCAGGCCCGAGTCCGAGCACGAGGGATCACCGGGCCCTGTCAGCGCCCAGCTGACAGATCCCGTAGGCGTGACGGCGGGTCCGGGACCTGCCACGGTGACGATGAACACCAGGTTTCCGCCGTAATAAGTAGTCGCCGAGTTGTCACTGACAGATACGTTCGGTGTCGGCCATCCCGTCGCCGGGGCGTAGTTTCCGTCCCCGCCGTACTGCGCGCTGACAGCGAACGGGCCCGATGAGCCGAAAGTGATTGAACAGCCCCCGCTCCCGCCCTCGAGAGTGTCAGTCGTACAGGTGTCCCCGTCAGCGTCAGAAATCGTGACCGTTCCGGTCGGGACGACCGCACCGCCGGGGCCGTTGACCGTGACCGAGTAGTCGACAACGCCCGAACCTTCGTCTTGCCCTGTGAGCAACACGCTCGGGGTTGCGGTCGCGAGCGTCACATCAAGCGGATCGCTCTCGGCAGACGTATAGACCGAGTCACCGTCGTAGCTTGCGGTCAGCGTGTACAGGCCGTAAGCCGCGTACTCAGTGAGGGAACAGGATCCTGTGCCTGAGCCGTCGAGGGTCCCCGAGCACGCGTTGACGCCGTCCGAAATGGTGAAGTCTCCGCTCGGAGTCCCGTCGGTCCCGTCACCGGTCACAGTCACGCCATAGGTGACGGACCCGGTCTCTGGGTTGTCCGGTGCGGTCACGACGACGCTCGGCATGATCGTCCCCGACGACTCGGGTTGGGCGATGTAGTGCGCCTTCAAGCCGAGCGCCGGCCCGACCACTGACGCCGCGGTTGCGGAATCCACCGCTGACGCGCTCAGGCCCTTTCCGATCCGCGCAGCCTTGCCTGCACTCATCGGTGTGCCCGCAGTCTTCGAAGCACGGGAGGAGGTTGATCCGGTCGTCCTTGCACTCACCGAACTGACCAGGTCGCGGAGCGGTGCCGCAGTCTTTGCGGAACCGGCCAGATTCCCCTTAGCCGTGTGAGCGCGTGAGCCCGTCCGACTCGAACCGGTCCGCGTCCCGAGTGGGAGGCTGGAGGCCGTGGAGACATTGCTCCGCGAGCGCGAAACTGTAACAACCGTGCGTGAGCGCGAAACGGGAGCAAGCTTGAGATACCTGGTCGATGCCTTCTCGGCACCGGCGCCATGGAGAGGGTCTCTGGCGGCGGAGTGCACGAACTCTGCAGACAACGGCCCCGTCGCGCGACCGGGTGCTCCGGCACCGGAAAAAAGAGTCGCAGCAAGGAAGCCGACAAGCGCGATTGCACCCGCAAGAGTAAGTAGTGCAAGCGGTCCAGCGAGAACTCGCCCAGCGCTGTGCCGACCGTGCCTAGCCCGATGGCTCAGGGAATGGGCGGGGGTGTTCTTTCGACCGGCTAGCTCCACCGCCCGCGCACGCAGTCGCTTGCCTCGCGTCACTTGGACTTGTCCCCCATTGATCGACTCCCCTCGCCTGTGTCTTTTATACGACCGACATGGAGTCGACGCAAGCCGCACGTCCTCAAGAATATATTGGCACTTTCAGTGGTCGTATAACCTCTGAATGTGATTGTGACCGTACCACCGCTTACAGTGGTCAAGAAAATATATGGCGCAGACGGCTACGCCAAGTTTCCGCTTCAGATGCCGATGGCCTAACCATTTGGCTGGTCAGGAGGGCGCTAGGGTGTGCGGAAGTTGGGAATTTGTCACGGACTCGCCACAATAAGAAGAAATCACACGCGCGTCATTGTGCGACTTGCACCAAGACACCCGCTTGGCCTGCCTAAATACTGCACTTGCGGCAGTGGCTGTGTTGCTGCCCACACAGAGAAAAGAAACCCGCGCCGGGATCCCCCGGAGCGGGGGGGGATTGTCCCGTGCCGGAGCCGCGAAGTTGTGGGCAAGGCTGGGGCGACAATGATGCGAGGAGACCATTGTGCATAAGAGAGTGCGGAGACATTCCGCCCTATTGCTGCTTTTGGCGCCGGTAGTTGCCATCGGCAGCAGCTTCTTGGTAGCCGGGACGGCGAATGCTGCCGTCAAGACGGCCAAGAGCGTCAAGCCAACAATCACAGTTTGTGATTCCGTCCAGGGCTCGTTCCACTTCTCGATCAACGGCAAGTTGATGTCGTTGAGCAAGCAGTGTGTTGCTGTTACAGCCAGGGCCGGTATCAACCACGTCGTCGAGACCTGGGCGCCTGCTTCGTACAGGAACCTTGAGTCAGTCACCGTGAGCCCGAGTTCGGCTCGCGTCAGCGCCTCCGCGGAGACTGCGAGCGCGACCATCAGGCTGTCGGCCCATGGTGCTGCGACCGTCCGGTTCGTCAACGCCAAGGTTGTCACCCAGGTCATCAACCGTGCGACTGGGCGTGCATCCACGGGCACAGGCGATATCAAGGTTTGCAAGTACTCCGCCGACACTCTGGTCGAGGGCACCTTCCCGTTCACCATCAGCGCGGGCGGCACAGTGATCGCAAGCGTCACTGCTCCTCTCGGTGGCTGCAGCGCCATCACCCCGGTTCCTGCCGGTACGGTCACTGTCACTGAGGGCAACGAGTTCCCGTACGAGGTCACCGCTGTCACGTCGCTCCCGACGTTGGCAGTCAGCGGCATCGTCACGGGCGCTATTGGCAGCGCCAACTTCGTGGTGGGCGCCAACCAGGGCGTCGAGGCGCAGTTCGTAGACGGCACCTACCTTGGTTACTACGAGGCCTGCAAGGTCCTTACTGACAACCAGGGCAGCCTGGCAGGACAGGTCTTCACCTACACGGCTAAGTGGAGCTTCACGCCGCCGAATGGGGCCGCGACGATCACCGGTAGCTCCCAGCTGAGCTTGACGGCCGTTGCCAGCCCGGGCCAGGCGTGCTCGTACGCAGCCGCTGCTCCTGCTGGATCAACCGTTACCATCACCGAGAACGCGCTGCCAGGCGTCTACGTTGCTGTTACGAACGTAGCTGTCTCAGTCGGCAAGGACCTCGGCAGTGGCAATGGCACCGCGGTCATGGAAGTCCCGACGGACGGTTCGTTTGCCGCCGCTACTTTCACCAACGACCCCCTCGGCGTTATCGAGGTCTGCAAGAACTTCATCGGCGACAGCCCATTCCTGAACTACAACAAGGAAAACTCGGCCGCTTTCTCAGTTAATGGCGGTCCGGACTTCTGGGTGAATGGTGGAGAGTGCTCCGCGCCGATCGTTGTCCCGGCAGGTACCGCCACGGTTACAGAGGCGAGCCAGACCAACTTCTTCGTTTGGAACGTCTCTACCCAGAGCGCGACTGACGTGTTCGGTACTCGCCTCCTTACGGGTGACACCGTCAACCCCGCATCCGTCACCGTGCCTTACGGCGGCGTTGGGAACGAGACGGTCGTGACCTTCACGGACGCCGTGGACCCGACACAGTTCAAGATCTGCAAGCAGCAGACCTCGCCGGACGCGAACCTCCAAGGTGACACGTTCAACTTCACCTACGGCTGGGACGATGGTGAGTTCCTCTCCGGTGAAGGTTCCGTCAGCTTGACGCTCCCGGCAATCGTCACGGCCAGCAACCCGACCGACCTGGTTTGCTCCGGGCTGATCTGGGGGCCGCCTGTGGTCGACCCGTCCGGCAACGCCATCAACGTGAACATCACGGAGGAGGCGACCACGGACCCGTCGGGCGTTCAGCTCGACTCGATCACGTACCAGGGCGGTAGCACATACCAGTCCAGCGACCCGGCATTGCCGCTGGGTGTCGTTGCGATCGACTCGGACCTGCCCGCCGACCCGACCCTCCCAGGGCCGAACGGTGGTTGGATCTGCATCGACCCAGGTGCTGGCATCAACGTGGTCACGTTCACCAACGGACGTACGCCGACCGAGAGCCCAACCTAATCACTAGCAACATCCCTTGAACGACTCGAAGTCAGAGTCGTCGGAAGTCGGGAGAGGGTCCTCGCAAAGCGGGGGCCCTCTCCCATATCTTCCGTCAGTCGCTACCGCCGTTCGCTTGCGAAGGCAAACCACCAGGGATGCGAATGTGAGACCAGGTCCCCAAGATGACAGGCACTACTGCGACAACCCTCCGCCCGAAAGATGCCAGCGCGATGCGGGCCGTAGTCGTATGCGACGACCGCGAAGTCATGAGGCTCGGCCTCATCGAAATGCTCCAGACCATGCAGTGGGCGAGCGATTTGAAGGGCTTCAGCTCGCTTCCCCTCGCATGGAGCTACCTATCCACCAGCTCAGCCCCAACTGCGGTCGCGATCCTGGGAGGCACCCTTGCGACCAAGGAGCTGAGGGCGATCGGACGCCCGTCCAGGCCGCCGACCCGGGTCGTGCTGATGTTGCGCGATAGCGAGGCGGCGAATCTAGCCGTCGCTGCAGACCTGCCGGTCGACGGCTACTTCCTCGAAGAGGACCTCTCCGCACCGATGCTCCGGTCACTTCTGGCACGGCTCGATGAGCACGAATTCCCGATGCCGGCTCCAATGGCTGAATTCCTCCTCGGACAGGTCCGGGGTTCGCCTCCCGCGCTCCCTGTTCGTCTCAGCTCGCGTGAGCAGGCAGTGCTGCAGCTGATCGCCGACGGTGCCACAAACAAGACGATCGCCGACAAGCTCGGCATCTCGGTCCACGGGGTCAAGCACCACGTGGCGAACCTTCTCAAGCAGCTCGGTTGCTCCAACCGGACAGAGGTTGCCTCTACAGCGATGCGGCAGGGCCTAGTTCCGACCGAGGCGGCGCGCACTCGATGAGCCTGGAGCTCGACGCGGAGCGACTTGCGAACTTAGGGAGTACCCTACTCGCCGTGGGGATCTCTGAGGCGGGGGCTCAGGAGTCGCTGACAGATCCGCTGGGTCAGCCAGTGTTCCAAGAAGTCGCGTCACTGTTTCGCCAGTTCATCGCGGCCGCAGGCAATGGTCACGGCGCGCCCGGGATTGCCAAGGTACTCGCGCAGCACACTGGAAAGCCCGTGATCGTCGAGGATCCCCTGGGCCAGGTGGTCGCGGCAAGCGGCGCGGAACGATCACGGACCTCAGACGAGATGCCAAAGCGGGGCCTGCCCGTCAACGCGCCCCACGCCGTCGCGACATTCGACGGTGACAGGTGGGTAGCGGTGGCATGTCCACGCGGAGAGGTCCTCGGGGCCATCAGTCTGCTCGACTCAGGTGAGCAGGCAACGGGTGTGGATCTGTTCGAGCTTGAACAGGCCGCGACGGTGCTCGGTTGGGACCTGCTCCACAGCCGGGCCGTCGCCGAGGCCGAGGTCAAGTTGTGGGGTGACTTCGCGACCGAGCTCCTCGAGGATTCGGACCTCGCTCGCATCCGGTCCCACGCCGCTCGACTCGGTTACGACCTCGACGAGCCGCATCGCGCCGTCCTCGTGCAGGCGTTGGACCCCGATTCTGTAGACCTACGGGAACTCGTCGGCCGTTCCGCGGCACAGCTCGATGTAAAGGGCCTGACGACCGTGCGTCCCAACGGGGTCGTGCTGATCGTCGCCCAGGAGCTGAAGTGGGCCGAGTTCGCGAGGATCCTCGATCTCGACTACGAAGCCGCGCTTCGTGTCGGAGTAGGCGGGCTGTACCGCCTAGAGGAGGTAAGAAGGTCGCTCGCTGATGCAGAGTTCGCTCTGACACTAACGATCTCGGCTGTCGACAAACCCGTTGCAGTCTTCGACGAGCTGGGCGTCTGGCGTCTGCTAGCACGGCCCGACGCGAACGATCTGCAACAGCTCGTCGATACCTGGATCGGCCCCCTCATCGACTATGACCGCGACCACCGTAGCGAGCTGTTGAAGACACTCGTGGCCTACCTGAACGAGTTCGGGGCCCTTGAGGCAACAGCGGCCAAGCTCTTCGTGCACCGTAACTCCTTGCGCTACCGCCTCGTGCGCATCAGCGAGCTTACGGGCTGGGATCTCAACGACCCTGAGCAAAGATTCCACCTTGATCTTGCCTGCCGTGCCCACTTGGTGCGCCAGGCGTTTGATGGGCAGGCCTCGACCGGCGGGCATGGGCCCAACGGCGGCGGCGCCACGAAGGCGTCCCGCGGCGCGCATCGGGTCGAAGGAGGCCGGGATGCCTTCCCGGCCAAGAACACCCGGTCCAGACCAAGGCGGCCCGGACTAACCTAAGCCTTCGGTTGTGACTCGGAGATGCCCCCGGTGCCGAGTGCGGCGAAAGCCTCGACTAGCTGGCGCAAGCAACCGATGCGGCGGTGAGTGACGGGCGACGCGGTAGCTTTTTAGAAAGGACGACTGGAGGACAAAGGCACGTGGTGGCAGGGCGCCCCGACGCTGTGCCGGCGACGAGCCGGACGGCGGTCACCTCTCTTGAGCCGAGTTCAGAATGGCCTGGCTCCGGCGCGACCGAGACCCGCGGTGCCACTGCGATCACCGCGGAGATCCCGGCTGTCCCCGTCGCTCCTGCCTACGGCGTGCTTCTGCCGGACGGCTCGATCTGGTACCCAGGATCGAAGCGCAAGCTTCCGGCGCCCACCTTCTTACGAGTGACTGTCTGGACACTCGCCTTCCTCGTCGCGATCGGCGCCGCCGCCGTTGTCCTCGAGCACTATCAGCCCTCGTGGTTCAATCCGATCCGTCACGTCGTGGGCCAGCCGGGCGTGCTGGTCGGCAACAATCCGGGCGGCGGGAATACCACGCCGACGACGACACACCCGTCCTCGGACAAGATGCAGCAGACCTCGCGCGGTCTCAACGCCGTGACGTACTCGGTTCCGGGAGCGCCTTACGTGCTTACGGTCAAGACGACCCAGCGCTGCTACGTCGAAGTCAAGTCCCTTACGAGCGGGGTTCCTCTTTTTGACCAGACCATTGGGGCCGACGTCTCGCAATCGGTCACTGTCCCTGCGGGCTCGGTTACGCTCCAAGCCTTCGCCGGTGGCGCCTCGCTGTCGGTCAGCGTTGGCGGGAGACAGGTCGGCAGTGTCGCCAAGCTCGACTTCGCTGTCAACTACAGGTTCAACCCGCCGAGCTCGTGACGAGCGGCCCCCAGACCGCCTCGGGTGCCGGGCGGAACATCGCGCGCCAGCAGCGTTTCTGGACAAGGCGCGCTGCAAGCTGGGACCACGGCGCCGCCAATAACCCGGGCCTGGTGAAAGTGGTGACACGAGTCCTCTCCGAGTCCGCCCCAGAGCCCAAAACGCGGGCGGTGGATCTCGGATGCGGGTCCGGACAGGTAACACTCGCCCTGGCACGCAGGTGCACGAGCGTGCTCGGAGTCGACGTGAGCGAGAAGATGATCGACCTCCTGCTCGAGAACGCCTCGCGCGAAGGCGTCTCGAACGTCGAGGGGCGGGCGGTGCCCATCGAGCACCTGGGTCTTGAGGGCGGCTCCGTGGACCTGGTGGTGTCCAATTACGCCCTTCACCACTTGCGGGACAAGGACAAGCAGGTCGCTGTAAACGAGGCTTTCCGCTGGCTACGGCCTGGCGGCAAGCTCGTAATCGGCGACATGATGTTCGGTCGTGGAGGAGACGCCAGGGACCGTGAAATCATCGGCTCGAAACTGAGTCTGCTCCTGCGCAAGGGCCCGGGAGGCTGGTGGCGGATCGCGAAGAACGCCGGGCGTTACCTAATCCGGTTCCAGGAACGACCTGTGTCTATGTCCTCGTGGGCCGAGATGTTCAAAGAGGCAGGATTCATTGATGTCCAAGCGCTGCCCGTCATCAACGAGGCAGCCGTCGTGCGGGGCACCAAGCCCCGCAGCTAAGGCTCTGGCAGTTACGAAGCAGCCACCGCAGCCACGAGCTCTGGGACGAACTTCGCCGCGTTGACCGTGCCGACGCCAGAGGCGAGGTCATAGCCCCGCAGCGCTGGGTACCCGGTCACCGTCTGGAGCTTGGCTCCCTGGGTGAACGACACTGAATTGTCGCCTTTGGTGACATCGACGATCCCAGGCTCCTTGGCGGCCGACATCGCGTAGATGGCGGGGTTGATGACCCCGAGGGGATGGCCTGCCATCTGATCGGCAAGAGCGACGATGCCGGCGAAAAGAGGCGTTGCCTCGCTCGTTCCACAGGTCGGGTACCAGCCCGTGGGCTGGCCCGGGAAGCTCTGGTAGATGTTTGCCGCGCCGTTGCAGGCTGCGCTCATGGAGATGTCGGGCACACCTCGATGGGCGCCGACGACGTTTGCAACCTTGCTTTGCCAAGACGGTCGGCTGAAGATGATCGACTTGCCACCTCCGCCAGCGAGAGGGCTCGGGCCGGCGTTGCCGGCGATGTACTCGTTGGTTGCGACGTTGTAGGTGTCATTCCAAACGCTGTCGGGCCCAATGCGGTTGCCGACACCGTTGAGATGCAGCTGGGTGCCTCCGACCCCGGTCACGAGGGGGTCACTGTCGGGCCACGATGTCACCGGGAAGCCGTAATACGTCGTCGCGTTGTACTCGACGTCGGCTGCGCCGGAGTCGCCAGAGGCCGCGAGCACCGTGACGTTGTTGGCAGCGGCGTCGATGTAGGCCGCACGTAGGTCCAAAAGTGACTCGGCCGTCGGGAACGTCTGCTCGGTGGCACTAAAGCTCTGGCTGATGACGTCGCCTAGGTGGTTGTGGATGACGTACTCCTCCGCCGTGACTATCTGGGGGAAGCCCGTCGTGCCTTCAGTCTCCGAGGTTGGCGTCTCCACGAGCAGGATACTGGCGCCGGGGGCGATGACATGGGCGTACTCCACGTCCAGTGTGGTCTCACCGGCCCAGCCCTCGCGGTTCGACGACGCCCGGTATGGCGCCACTGCCCCGGCCGGTTGGATGATCGTAAAAGAAGGCGGTGCTGACAGCTTGTACTGGGCGTCGAAGACGGCGAGGTCGTGTTTGATCGTCGGCGATCCGTAAGAATCCACGATGACAATCGTCTCGCCTTTACCCGTGATCCCTTTGCGGTACAGCGGCCAGACGTTGTACGCCTGGCGGATCTGGCCCGCTCCGTAACAGGAGATGTGGATCTTCTGCTTGCACTCCGCGGTCGTGGCGGGGCTCGAGAAGCCACGCGCGGCGTGGATGGCGTCGGGGCGGATCACGACCGCAGTCGGGGAGATCGATGAGACGCCTCGCGCCCTTGTCGAGCTGGCCTGCCCCCCCACGGAAATGAGCGCTGCGCCGCCTGTGATGGCCGCCGCCGCAAGTATCGCCGCCGTGGCGCGAAATCTCGTGCTTTTCATCGTTCTCCCCGTGCTCTTGACGCTTTTGGTTGCCAGCGATGGTAATTCACCAGCGGCATGGGGAGGTCCCCTCGCCCCTAAGCCAACCAGACGTCCTCGAGGCGGTAGGCGCCACCCGGGTTCACGGCGAAGTTGTTCAAGGAGGGCGACCAGGCGTAGATGTTGGGCGGGTAGTCAAGGGCTATGTACGGCGCGTCCTGGGCAACGATCGCCTGGATCTGCTTATAGAGCGCCTCCCGCTTGGCACTGTCGAACGTGGTCTCGGCCTCGCGAACAAGGGCGATAGCGCTCGGATTGTCGTAGTAGGTCCAAAATGAGTGCGACCCACCGTCTTGAACATCGACCTGGAACGATGCCATCTCGTCCGGGTCGCTTATGTCGTTAGTGGCGCCGTTGATCATCGCCTCGTAGTTGAAGGCCTCGAAAGCAGCTGTGTAGGCGGCGTCATCGAGCCCTCGAATCGAAACCTCGATGTTGAGGACCTTGAGCTGAGACTGGATCACCGTCGCGGCCTGCACGTACTGGGTATTGCCACTAGGTACGAGGATCGAGGTGGAAAACCCGTGTGGGTAGGCGGACTTCGCCAGCTCCGCCTTGGCGGCTGACACGCTGTAGCCGAGTGTCGGGACCTTGGCGTAGTACTGCAAACTGGGTGGGAAGAACGAGTTCCCAGGCTGGGCGGTCCCGAAGGTCGTGACCTTCGCGAGCAACGGGATGTTGATGGCCATGTTGATCGCCCGGCGAACGTGGCGGTCCTTGTAGTGCGGAATCTTCTCGTTGAAAAACAGCAGATCGACAGCCCAGGACCCGAAGTCCTCCAGCACGATCGACGAGTCCGACCTGAGCGCGGACACCTGCGCCGGAGGGACAGCCGAGATCACGTCGACCTCACCCCCCTTTAGCTGCTCGACGCGCTGGCTGTCCTCGGGGATGTAGCTGAAGTTGACCTCGTCGAGATACGGCTTGCCGGATTGCCAGTAGTTCTTGTTCCGGACCAGTACGGCGTTTCCGCCCTTGACGAAGGACTTGAGGGTGAACGGACCGGTGCCGACGGGATTCGCGAAGAAGGCGGATTCGCTCTCGCCTCCAAAATTCGCAGGCAGTATGGCGTTGGCGAACACCGAGATGTCCGAAAGGAAAGGGGCCCACGGCTGGGAGAGCTTGAAGGTGACCGTCCGTGCGTCAGTGGCCTTTAGAGACTTGATCGCGAAGTCCAAGAAACTGAGTGGCCCGGTGGGAGCTGTCGCGGCCCGGTGGATCGAGAAGACGACGTCTGTCGCCGTCACGGGCTTGCCGTCGGAGAACTTCACGCCCGGGCGGAGCGAGAAAGTCCACGTCTTGCCGTCCGAGCTAACTGTGTGTCCCTGGGCGAGCCACGGTGTCAGCTGGCCCTTGGGGCTCGTGACGTAGAGGGGTTCGAAAATCTTGTCGAGCGTGTAGACGTCACCCTCGACGATCGAGTTCGCCGGGTCAAGCTGAGTCGGTCCGGTCTGACGGCCAAAGTTCAGTGTCCCACCCCGCTTCGCCTTGGCGCCTCCACTCGCCGCATCAAGCGGCGACGCCGAGCTGCACGCACCAAGCAGTGGGGTGGCGCCGATCACTCCCGCCCCTACGACGCCGAAGCGGAGCATGTCGCGGCGGGTGAAACGTTGTCCGCGCTCGCCTGAACTCGCCCGCCTGCTTACGTCAAGTCGGTCCGCCACTTGGAAGCCTCCTTAAAGCACCCTTGCAAAACCTATAAACCCGATGCGATTGATCAGCTTAACCGGGTAGTGGTGTCGTGCAGACGCGGGTGCTCGACAACGGGCCGGCCGCGCTGGAAAACGCCTGTAACCGCGCCGGGCTCGCTCAGACGGGCGAGGTCGGAGGGTTCCTGATCTAAGACGATGGCGTCGAATACATACCCCGGGGCGATCCTTCCGACGCGCTCGCCGACTCCACAAAGCTCAGCTCCCACCGAGGTCGCCGCCAGCAGCGTCTCCTCGGTGGTCATGCCTGCCCGGCACAAAAGGGCGAGCTCAGACAAGTTTCGTCCATGATCATCGCGGTGGCCAAAGTCGCTGCCGAGCGCCACCTTGACGCCAAAAGCGCGGGCGATACGCACGGCCTCGCCGAGTTGCGCCCCGACCTCTAGAGCCCGTTCGGCACGCCCGTTCTCAAGAGCACCCGAGCGAGCCAGAGAAACGAGCCGCTCGTAGATGGCCAAAGTCGGGACGAGAAAGCATCCACGCTCGGCCATCGCCGCGGCGTCCTTTTCTGTGAGAAAGATCCCGTGCTCGATCGAACGCGCTCCGGCAGCTACAGCCCAGCCGATCGCGTCGCCTCCGAGCGCGTGCACCATGACAGGCCGGTGACGACCGGCGGCCTCTGCCACGGCGGTCGCGAGGTCATCGAAGGAGAGCTCCGCGTCGAAGCCACCTTCTGATGCCGCTAGTACACCCCTTGTGGCAACGAGCTTTACCCAGTCGGCCCCGGAGCGAAGAACCAGGCGCACGGCCTTTCGCATTTCGCCAGGGCCATCGGCAAGGTGGGGCGGCCTGCCCTGATAGTCGGGCAAGGAGTAGTCCACCGAGCATTCGAGGCCCGGGCCGGCCAGAAAACCGTCCTGGTGCCCCCCCGTCGCGCCGATGGCGACGACTGAGACCTGCATCGTCGGACCCGGCACGAGGCCCGCAGCGACGGCGTCGCGGACGCCCGCGTCAGCGATTCCGGCGTCACGCACGAAGGTGATGCCAGCTTCAAGGGTTCGGCGGAGCACCTGCGCCGTCTCGAGCACGCGCCGCGAGTACGGCGTGCGCAGCAGCTCGAGGGTGTCGAAGCTTGAGAGTCCACTGTGAAGGTGACAGTCGAATATCCCCGGCAGGACCCAGAGTCCTTCCCCGTCAAGATCGAGCGCGCTTCTGCCCGATGGCAGGTCGCGCCCAAGCCCGACGACAATCCCGTTCTCGACGGCAACATCTATCGGGCCCACGAAGCTGCCGGAGTCGTCGAGCACGTTCATGCCACGGATAAACACCTCCGCCGTTTTCTGACTCTTGCGCGGCCGTGACGCATCCGCCGGCGGTAGATCGCCCTGGCTCACTTGCCGAACACCACCTCTGCAACCGCGGTCATGGCAGCGATGTGATCGTCGGCACTCTTGAGGCCGGACCCCATCGTGTTGAGTGAAACGTGGCTCGCCCCGAGATCGTGCCAGAGTTCGGCCTGGCGCCCGAGACGGTCGGAGTCGCCGTCGCCGAACTCGAGCTTGCCCTCCATGCCGATCGTGTCGGGGTCGCGACCGGCCCCGAGGGCCGCCTCCGTTATGGCTGCGCGGGCTTGCTCGAGCTCCGGCCCCGGGGCGACGAGTGGGAACCACCCGTCGCCAAGACGACCGGCGCGCCGCAGCGCTTTTGGGCTCGTCACCTGGGCGCCGAACCAGATTGGGATAGGTCGTTGCACCGGCATAGGCGCCAGTCCAGCGCCCGTCACGGTCTCAAAGCGGCCCTCGAAACTCACCGACTCCTCGGTCCAAAGCCGCCTTAGTAATCTCACCTGCTCTGTGATCCGTTCCCCGCGGTTAGAGAAGTCCTTGCCGAGCGCCTCGTACTCGACCTTGTTCCACCCGAGCCCGACGCCGAGGCGCAGTCGCCCTCGGGTTAGGAGGTCGACCTCGGCCGCCTGCTTGGCCACGAGGACGCTCTGGCGTTGAGGCAGGATCACGATTCCGGTCACGAGCTCTAGAGACGAGATCGCGGCCAGGTAGCCGAAGAGGACAAACGGCTCGTGGAACGTGGTGCTCAGGTCGTAGGGGCCCTCCCAGTCCTTGTGGACGGCCGCGTCAGCGCCGAGAACGTGGTCATAGGCGAGGATGTGCTCATAACCGAGCCCGGCGGCTGCATCAGCGTAGGCCCGCACGGCGCCCGGGTCCCCACCGAGCTCTGTCTGGGGGAACACGACCCCGAATCTCATCCGCGATCACCCTCGCTAATCAGCCCGCAAGCGATCATCGGCGAAGCGTAGCGGTGCGGTCCGACCCGGTCCCGCTATTGCGGCATCCCACGTCCTAGCCGAAGCTGTGTTCACCACGTAAGTATGTGCAGACCACACTTTGCGCCTTGGCAACAGCCACCGCGCACCGGCGATAGGTGAACGGACGAAAAAGCACCTTTGAGTCGGCATCAACAAGACGGTCCCGGTCCGAACGCCAGTCCGCGCCGCAGTTGTGATCCTCCTCGTGCAGACGAACCAGAGCCTGCGGGCACAGCTGCGCCAGGCGCGCAAAGAGCAAAGCGCCGTCGTCCATCTCGGTGCATGACAGACGCTTTGGCTTTCGATCTCCTCGCGCTCTGGTAGCTAGTGTCAGTGACGTGCTGACACGATGGCCCGCGCTGGAAAGAGCCGACGCGTGGGCCAGCCCTCGAGCGGCGCAACAGTGAGATCCTCCTCGGCTCCAGGGGAAGGTTTCAAACGCGTCTTCGGGAGGGCGCACGACGGAATATGGTCGGCACCGGGCCGCGTGAACCTCATCGGGGAGTTCACCGATTACAACGACGGCTACGTGCTACCTCTCGCGTTGCCCTATTCGGCGCGCGCCAGCGCCGGGCGGCGTTTGGACGGCCTAGTCAGGATCGCCTCCTCGCAACGGTCGGACCGTTCCGAGGGGAGCGTCGTCGAGGTTGGCCTCGAAGAGCTCGCGCCAGGCGCGAGCGGTTGGTCTTCGTACGTGCTCGGCGTCTTTTGGGCCGTTCGCAAATCTGGCGCAAGGCTCGGTGGCGTCGATATCCATATAGATAGTGATGTGCCGATCGGAGCCGGGCTTTCCTCCTCAGCTGCTCTCGAATGCTCGGTCGCCCTAGCCCTGCGTGATCTATTCGGCCTTTCGCTCACAGCCCAGGAGCTCGCCTGCCTAGCCCAAAAGGCGGAGAACGAGTACGTCGGAGTGCCGACCGGGATTATGGACCAGACAGCGTCGTTGCGCTGTCAGGCCGGGCATGCCCTGTTTCTCGACACCCGGACCCTGGAGGTGCGCCAAGTGCCCTTCGAGCTCGAGGATGCCGGTCTCAAGTTGCTCGTCGTGAACACAGGCGTCAAGCACGCTCTCGGTAATTCGGCTTACGCGAATCGTCGACGCGACTGCCAACGTGCCGCTACCGAGCTCGGGGTCGTCGCCCTGCGAGATGTCGACCCAGAGAACATCGATGATGCTCTCGCCCAGATCTCCGATCCTGTCGTGAGGCGTCGGGCACGCCATATCATCAGCGAGCAGAGCCGAGTGCTCGAGGTCGTCGAGCTACTCGAGGCTGGGCGTCCTTCCGAGGTCGGTCCCGTGTTGAGCGCCGGGCACCGGTCGCTGCGCGATGACTTCGAGGTCTCCTGCGCAGAGCTCGACACAGTCGTGGACGTGGCCGTTTCCACCGGTGCGCTCGGCGGGCGCATGACCGGCGGAGGCTTCGGGGGCTCGGCCGTCGTGCTCGTGGAGCTTGGGGCCGTCGAGGCCGTGAGCGCGGCAGTCGTGGAGGCTTTCGCCACCCGGGACTTCGCCCATCCGGATGTGTTCGCCGTCCTCGCCTCCGACGGTGCTTCAAGGTTGCTCTGAACACACACGGGCGCGTTTCGCGCGAAGTGCGCTTTACTCCATACTGAAGATCCGACCTCGACGGGAGGAGGCGGGCCTTAGAAACGTTTCGCCCCCTCGAGCGCTTCTTCGTATCTGCGTGAGCACCACGAACCACTTGCGGCATCGGTCAGGTCGTGATCAAGGTCCAGGCCTGTGGCGTGTGCGCCGCCATATCCTCGACCTCTCCGCCGCAAGCTCAGAGATCACTAAGAGTTCCTCGCGCCCGACCGCCTGCGCGCCTCGGGGCCGACACGCTCGAATCCGGCGCAGTCCTCGCGCTCTAGCCGGCGGAAGGGGCCATGCGCAAGCCGTTACCTGGGCGGTTGAATTGGCCCGTTACGGAGGGGCTTTATTACCCTTGCCCGAAGCACGTGTTGCTGTTAGGTTTCCACGTTGGACAGGTAACTTGACCGGTCCAGTCCGAGCGAAGGCGCGGATCATCTCAAGGTCAAGGGAAATGGGGACACCATGACAACAGAAGATCATGACGAGATCAATGCCAAGCGCGAGCTGTCCCGACGGCGTTTCTTGCGCAATGCGGGTGCTGCGGCCTCTATCCCGATGCTCGCCGGCGTTGCCGACATCTTGAGCACACAGGGAGCTGGCGCGCAGACCTACAAGCGCAACAACGAGCACCCGTTCTTCGCGTCGCACCCGAAGTACCACTTTGTGATGGACAACCACGTCACGACGAACTCGTTCTTCACCGCGACGATCTACGGCTGCCAGGACTTCTGCGCTCTCACCGGCTGCAGCTTCAGCTGGGTCGGATCACAGACCTCCGTCGTCTCCCAGATGGTCTCGGCCATGCAGGCCGCGATCGCCTCGAAGGCTGCAGGCATCGGCGTGCCGCTCATCGACAACACCGCCTTCAACGCCCCGACCGACGCCGCCCTGAACGCCGGCATCCCGGTCATCGCCTACAACGCCGACGTCGCGCCAGGATTTGTCAACAATCGGCAGGCATACGTTGGCCAGTCGAACCTGACAGCAGGAGCCGCCGTCGCCACCTCAATCCTGGCTCACGGTGTTCCGCACCTGACCAAGGGCGACCTCGTCGCGGGCGTCATCGCCACGCCGGGCACGGGCAACATCCAGCCGAGGATCGATGGGGCAAAACCAGTCTTCGCGAAGGCGGGGATCGACTTTGTAGAGGTCGGGACTTCGGCCACCGAAGGCGCCCCCGAGCTCGACGCGATCTCGTCGTGGTACGCCGGTCACAAAGATGTCAAGTTCATGATGACCGTCGACAGTGGTGACAGCAACGCTGCCGCCCAGTTCATCGTCCAGAACCATCTGAAGGGCAAGGTTGGCGGTTCCGGATGGGATACCGGGCTCCCAGTGATGGATGCCATCAAGGCCGGCTCGCTTCTCCAGACGGTCGACCAGCAGGCCTACCTGCAGGGCTTCGACACCTTGATGCAGCTGTTCCTCTTCAACATCTCCGGTGGGCTGATGAAGCCGACCGACACCGACACCGGCACGGCCATCGTCGTCAAGGCGACAGTTGGACCGTACCTCGGCACCTCGCGCTGGGAAGGCACGGGCTCCAAGGAGACCGTGTCCACGCCGCCGAAGCCGATTCCGTACTAGGCCGTCGGTCAAAGAAACGGTTTGAAGGGTCGCCGCTGAGGTGGCCAACGACGTAACTAGCCCGGCCGAGCCGCAAGGCTCGGCCGGGCCCGTATTACCTGCCGGCATCCCCGCTGGTGAGCCAACAGGTGGGCTGCGCCGGTACCTTTGGCGCGCATTCGTCGCGCAGCGTGAGGTCACGCCCGTCATCATCACGATCGGGCTGTTCATATTCTTCGCACTCAAGTCTCCGAACTTCGCTACTTCGCTCAGCCTCAACTCAGCGGCCGGACTTGCCGGGCCTTACGGCGCACTTGCCGTCGGCGAGGTGCTCATACTCGTGCTCGGAGAGATCGACCTCTCCGCTGGCCAGGTCTTCTTGTTCACGCCGTGGGTCATGTACTGGCTGTGGACTCTCGGGGTCCCCGTCGGCTGGGCCATCGTCGCCTCGCTCGTCGTCGCCATCGGGATCGGTGTGATCAACGGGCTGATCACCGTCGTGTTGAACGTGCCGTCGTTTATCGGGACACTTGCGACGAACTTCATCTTGTTCGGCCTCGTCCTCATCTTCTCCGACGACACTGAGGCCACCCCGGTTCCCGGATCGATCCCGCCCCAGACTTCGGCCGTCACCCCGCACGTGGGCTTCTTCGGTCAGGTGATCGGGGTTTGGGAGTGGTCGGAAATTCTCTGGGTGATCGCGATAATGCTGGTCGTCCATTTCCTGCTCAAGCGGACTCGCTTCGGTGTCCGCGCGATCGCGACCGGTGGTAACCTGCTCGGCGCCGCCGAGGCCGGCGTGCCAGTGCGCCGCGTGAAGATCATGTGCTTTGTGATTTGCTCGTTCATCTCCGGTATCGTCGGGATCGTCGACGCCGTCAAGTACGGCAGCATGGACCCTGGTAATGCCGGGCTTAACTACATCCTCTACGCCGTCGGGGCCTGTGTCATCGGAGGGACAGCTCTCACGGGCGGCCGGGGCACCGTCATCGGGGCGTTTATTGGCGCCATCCTCATCGGCATCCTGGAGGCCGGTCTCAACGTCATCGGGGTTAGCACCAATGACTTCTTCGTGTACATCGGGGTAATCATGATCATCGCCATGACACTGAACGGGTGGCTCGACCGTCTGGCCGCGCGCACACGGACGGGCTGAGGGGGACGGGACGATGAGCGAGATGACCGAGGCGTCAGCACCTCAAGCGGGCGACCCCGAGAAGGCCGAAATTGTCCTCGAGGTCCAGAGCGTGACGAAGAGCTTCGGCCCGCTCTCGGTGCTGCGCGGCATCGATCTCACCCTGCATGCTGGCGAGGTGCTCGGCCTCGTCGGCGACAACGGGGCAGGCAAGAGCACCCTCGTCAAGGTATTGAGCGGGTACTCCCCGCAGGACTCGGGCCGTCTTTTGATCAAGGGCCAGGAGGTTCATTTCCGGTCCGTCGAGGACGCAACCGCTCACGGGATCGAGACCGTCTACCAAGACCTTGCTCTCATCCCCCAGCTGCCGGTGTTCTTGAACCTGTTCTTGAACCACGAGATTACCCGTCTCGGGCCGATGCGCATCCTTGACAAGGCCAAGATGCGCTCGCTCACCAGGCAGTACCTGGACGACATCAATGTCAACGTCCCGAACATCAACGCCGAGGTGGGCCAGCTCTCGGGAGGCCAGCGCCAGGCGATCGCCGTAGCCCGGGCAACAAGGTCGAATGCCGACATCCTTCTCCTCGACGAACCGCTTGCCGCTATGGGCGCGCGCGAGTCACGGCTGATCATCGACCTCGTAAGAGGGCTCGCCTCGAGCCGTCAAGTCTCGATGATCATCATCGACCACAACTTTGCTCACCTTTTCGAGCTCTGCGACCGGGTAAATGTCATGCAAGGCGGGCGAATCACCATCGACCAGCTCACGAGGGACACCTCGCTCGAACAGTTGACCGAGCTGATGGTCAGCAGTTACCGGAGACAGATTCAGGAGGCCGTAGCCTCCTCCTGAGGTGGCTCAACGCTGAAGACCCTGGGCAAGGCGGTAGTACGCCTGATTCCACCGCAGCTCGCGCCTGAAGCTCTCAGTGGTCGTGGCGGAGTCGATTCGGACCAGTTCCACACCGGAGATCACGGCGAAGTCCTCCAGGCTCTCCATGCTCACCGCAGTGCTCAGCGCTGTGTGATGCGGGCCGCCGGCCATGAGCCAGGACTCCACCGCTGTTGTGAAGTTGGGTGCGGGTTTCCAGACTGCCCTCGCAACGGGGAGCCTCGGCAAGGGGGCATCGGGTGGCACGATCTCGATCTCGTTCGCGACGAGGCGGAACCGGTCGCCTAGGTCCAACAGGCCGACGACAAACCCGTTGCCAGCCATGGCATCGAACACCAAGCGAACCGGGTCCGAACGATTTCCGATGCCGAGCGGGTGGATCTCACAGCTCGGGGTCGAAGCGGCGATGGTGGGACAGATCTCGAGCATGTGGGCCCCGAGGACCTTTGGCTCGCCGGGACCGAGATGGTAGGTGTAGTCCTCCATGAACGAGGTGCCACCGTTGTGTCCCGCGCCCATTACTTTCAATATCCGCACGAGGGCGGCGCTCTTCCAGTCACCTTCGGCACCGAACCCGTAACCTTCGGCCATCAACCGCTGCACGGCAATGCCGGGCAGCTGGTGCAGCCCGCCGAGATCCTCGAAGTTCGTCGTAAAGGCACCGTAACCGCCCGAGTCGAGAAACGACCGTAGGCCAGCTTCGATTCGCGCCGCGTAAACGAGCGCCTCGTGACGCCCGCCACCACTTGCGAGCTCGGGCACCACCGAGTAGCTGGCCTCGTAATCCGCGACGATGGCGCCGACCGCCTCGGACGAAGCGCCGTCGACCGCCGCCACGAGGTCGTTCACGCCGTAGGTGTTGACTGAGATCCCGAGCCGCAACTGCGCCTCGACCTTGTCGCCTTCAGTCACTGCCACCTCACGCATGTTGTCCCCGAAACGCACGAGCCGAAGCTGTTGTGCCGCGTGCCAGCCGGCGGCCGCGCGCGCCCAGGCACCGATCCGCCTACGTACCACCGGGTCGCTGGCATGGCCCGCCACGGTCTTTCGCCTAAGGGCCATGCGCGTCTCGATGTAGCCGAACTCACGGTCGCCGTGAGCAGCCTGGTTCAGGTTCATGAAGTCCATGTCGATCGTGTCCCAAGGCAGGGACTCGTTTATCTGGGTGTGCAGGTGCAACAAGGGCTTGCGCAGGACGTCGAGCCCGGCGATCCACGCCTTTGCAGGCGAGAAGGTGTGCATCCAGGCGACGACGCCAATGCAGTTGTCGTCCGAGCTCGCCTCGATGCATGCCCGACGTATCTCGCCCGCCCCTATCAGCACCGGCTTCCAAACGAGCCGCACACCGATCTCCGGTCCTGCGTTGAGCATCGCAACGATCTCGGTGGACTGTTGAGCCACCTGGCGCAATGTCTCGTCCCCGTAAAGTGACTGGCTCCCGGTCAGAAACCAGCATTCGAGCGTGTCATTGGTCTCGCGCACTTGGTGTCCTTTTGCATAGTTCTCTTGCAGCCTTCACGACGCAGGGAGCATAGCTATCGCCGCCTTGGAAGAAGGAAACCTCTCGTCGATCTAGCCGTCTGAGCTCGCCGCTCTTCTCGCTTGGGCTCGCGAAGAGTGGGAGCATGACAGGAAATGGATCGTCCAACCATCACTGCCGCGCCGGGCGGGACGGAGGGCGTGTTCCTCTACACCCTCTCCAATACCAACGCGATGATCGTAAAGATCTTCAACTACGGCGGGATTGTCCAGTCGATCTCCTTCCCCGACCGCCGGGGTGAGTCGGCTGATGTCACGTTGGGTTTCTCGAGCCTTTCGGACTACCAGGCCTACAACCCGGCACCCCATGCCACAAAGCTGAGCGGCGCAGGCGTCTACTTCGGGGCGATCGTCGGGCGCTTCGCGAATCGCATTGCCGGCGGCGAGTTCGCACTTGGCGGGACCAGCTACCGGGTGCCGCCGAACAACGGTCCAAACGCCCTGCACGGCGGGACGACCGGGTTCGATCAGAAGATCTGGGCCCCAGTTACCTCCTCGGGTCCCGACAGCGTCTCGCTCCAGCTCACCTACCTGAGCGCTAAGGGAGAGATGGGGTTCCCGGGAACGCTCAACACGGTCGCCACATACACCCTCGATGACGAGAACAGGCTCACGCTTAGCATCTCGGCCACGACCAGCGTGGACACGGTCGTCAACCTGACCAACCACACCTACTGGAACCTAGCCGGCGAGGCTTCGGGAGAAGTCCATGACCAGTTGCTCTACATCAACGCCGAAACTTTCACGCCCGTCGATGAGACCCTGATCCCGACAGGAGAGATCAAGGCTGTCGCAGGGACACCTTTCGACTTCACGACCCTGACCGAGATCGGCCGCAACCTGAACGGCGGAACGCAGTTCGGCGCCGCGGACAACGAGCAATTGCAAAGATGCAGCGGGTACGACCACAACTGGGTACTCAACCGAACTGGCTCGCCGTCGCTGCTGCTCGCAGCTCAGGCCGTCGATCCGAAAAGCGGGCGCGAGCTCACCATCCACACGACTGAGCCCGGTCTTCAGTTCTACGCCGGAGGCAGCTTGTCGTCCCCGAGCCTGGTAGGAAAAAGCGGCCGCCTCTACGGCCCCAACGCCGGATTCGCCCTCGAGACCCAGCACTTCCCAGACTCGCCGAACCGGCCAGGCTTCCCCTCGACCGAGCTCAAGGTCGGAGAGCGCTACAACCAGGTTTCGGTGTACCAGTTATCGATCAGGCGCTAAGGTCCCGAACCGTCGACAGAGCAA
>JBEKVJ010000053.1:0-23914 GCA_049514105.1 Acidimicrobiales bacterium | reverse complement strand
CCCAGTCGTGTAGAGAGATTATTGGCAAGTGGCTCCATATGCCACGGCAAGTGGGGGGAGAACAAGACCGTGCGACGGGAGCGGTCAATCCAGCCCGCGACCGCGATCCCCACCGTTTCGGAATCGTCGTGTTCAGCCAAGAGCGACCGGGCCATGTAAAACAGGGCGTCCTCGATCGATGCCGAATCGGCCAGTGGCGTCGGCATCGTGTTCTGAAAGATGATCGTGCCGGTTGAATCGACTACACACCCCAGGATCTTCGTTGCTCCTATGTCGATACCGATCCAGGGCGTTGGGGTCATTCGCCTCTCCATCTAGTTCGTCGCGTAGGGGGTGGCTCACGACGACCATAACTGCGAGTCACCGCGAGGGAGTTTATGAGTGCCGATATAGCTTGGTCATCCAGATTGCCTACGACGGAATCGTCTTGTGGAGACGGCTCAGAGATAGCGCTAGAGGGCGGCGAATGCGAGGTCGTGAAAGCTGACCTCAAAGCCGGAGCCCTCGGGAGCGGCACACATCGGCCCGGCCAGAGCCGGAACCTCCGGAGTCAGATAGACGAGCGCGGCCAGCTCCAAGGGACCGCCGTCAGCGCTGTAGTGAACCTCGAGGGCATCGCCGCGCCGTTTTAAGGAAAGGGTGAGCTCTTTGGTCGAGGGTGCGAGCTCGGCCACGACCCAGCTCGAGTTCTCGTACGTGACAACGGTGCTCAGGCGCGGGCGTCCCTCGAAGAACTCGATCCCCGTCTTCACCCAGTTGCGCTCGTCGAGTCGCACCATCGCCCCGGCCTGGTCGTACTGGGCGCTGAAGGCACCGACGACGCGCATCGACAGGTCGAACTCGAAAGCTGCGAGGCCGCCGTAGAAGTGGCCGTTGTCGCGCACGTATCCGTAGCCGGTCGTGCGCCAGAAGTCCGTCCCGGCATCTGCCTTGACGCGGAGCACTCCCGGCTCCTGCGACCAGCTCGCCGGTTCGTTCAACCACTGCATGGCGTCCTCCTTCTGTTCACCCTCGATGGCGACCTGGTGGCGGAGGCTAACGCGGCCCGCGCTCGTGACCCGGCGACGTCTCAGGCGGAGCGGGTCTCGGTTCTCACCCACTCAGAGATGTTCTCGGGAGACAGCGCCCCGCGCGAGCCGAGGATCGAAGCGCCGAGCACCGCTGAGCGGTGGCCAAGAGTTGTCGTTTCAAGGGTGAGACGGCGGGTGGCGAGGGGGAGCGCCCGCTCGTAGACGACGGCGCGGATCCCGGCGAGGAGGTTGTCCTGCAAGCCGGAAAGTGCCCCGCCCAGAATGATGCGGCTCGGGTTGTAGAAGTTCACGAGGGTGGCGAGCACCTCACCGATGCGCTGACCGGCGACGCGGACCAGTCGCAACGCCCTGGCGTCGCCTGCCTGGGCCAAGCGCACTACGTCGACGGCGTTGTGAACCTCGAGCCCCTCGGCGGCGAGCTGGCGGGCGAGGGCGGAGCCGGAGGCAACCGCCTCCAGGCAGTTCAGGTTCCCGCACGAGCACAACACGTCGGTTTCGACCGCCACCCGGACATGGCCGATGTCCCCGGCGGCGCCGTTCGCGCCCCGGTGCACCTCGCCGTTGGTGATGATGCCGCAGCCGATGCCCGTCGCCACCTTCACGAACAGCACCTGCTCATTGACGAGCCCTCGGGACCAGTACTCCCCAAGGCCCATGATGTTGACGTCGTTGTCGACGAAGATCGGTGCGCCGAAGTGCTTGGAGATCACCTCGGGCACGACCACGCCGTCCCAACCCGGCATGATCGGGGGCTGCACGACCGTCCCCGTCGCGAACTCGACCGGGCCGGGGACGCCGATCCCGATCGCCTTCACGTCAGCGGGCGAGCGACCGTTGGCCCTGAGCGTCTCTTCGAAGCGCTCCACAACAGCGCCGAGCACGACGTCAGGGCCGTCGGCGATGTCGATCTCGACCGCGCTTTCCGCTTCCGGCTGACCGCTCAGGGTCGTCATTGCGTAGCGGGCGTGCGTGGCACCGAGGTCGGCGGCAAGCACCACCCCTGCGGCGGGGTTGAGCGCGAGCAAGGTTGGCCGACGGCCGCCCGAGGACGGCCCGTCCCCGACCTCGACGAGCACGCCGAGGCTGAGCAGCTCGTCGACGCGCTGCGAGATCGTGGAGCGTGCCAGTCCCGTGATACGGGCCAGCTCGGCGCGCGTCGAGACCTGCTGCTGGACGACTAGGGAGACCAGTTGGCCAAGCTCGAGCGAGGGACGGTATTCGTTGCCCACAGTCGCCAAGATACCGCTCTTATGTTCTTTCAACAACAAACTTACTCAGTTGACACTCCTATATCACCGGATTATGTTCACCGTCGGGTTCCTTTCAGGGGGAAATACCATTGGCGGACGAGGTTGGCGTTGCCATCTTGGGCTCGGGCCTAGCGGGGCGGATCCACGCCCTGGCGGCGCGCGCCGTGGGGGCGCGACTCGTCGGGATTCTCGGCCTAGATGCGGCACGCGCAGATGCCGCCGCGGTCGAGCTCGGGGCCGAGCAGGGCTTCGACAAGGCGGTGGATCTGATCTGGCATCCCGCCGTCGAGGTAGTCCACATCTGCACGCCGAACTCTCTCCATGTCCCTCTGGCGGAGATGGCGCTCGACGCGGGCAAACACGTCATTTGCGAGAAGCCGCTCGCCACCTCGGTAAGCGATGCGGCCCGGCTCGCCGCCGTCGCCCGCCAGAGCGGCCTTGTGGCGGCGGTCTGCTTCAGCTACCGGTTCCAGTCCATGGCGCAGGAAGCTCGCGAGCGTGTCCGAAGCGGCGAGCTCGGCCCGGTCCGTCTCTTGCATGGGAGCTACCTGCAAGATTGGCTCCTCTATGAGACGGACGCGAACTGGCGTACCGTCTCGGGCACAAACGGCGCCTCGCGCGCCTTTGCCGACATCGGCTCGCACTGGTGCGACCTCGCCGAGTGGATCTCCGGGCACAAGATAACGGCTCTATCCGCGGTGACATCTGTCGTGCACGAAAGGCGCCCGCGACCTTCGGACGACGCGAATGGCGGTGGGGACCTCGTCGAGGTCGACACCGAGGACGCGGCCTGCATGGCTTTTAGGGCGAGCGACGGCGTCGTCGGCTCACTGACGGTAAGCCAGGTCTCCCCGGGACGCAAGAATCGACTCTGGATCGAGATCGACGGAGCGCAATCGAGCCTCGTATTCGACCAGGAGAACTCCGAGTGGCTCTGGATCGGCTCACGGCAGGCGAACCAGGTCATCGCCCGGGACGGCGCGAGCGCCTGGGGGCACTTCCCCTACTCGAGCTCGCTTCCGGCTGGACACGCGAGAGGGCTGGTCGAATGCTTCGCCGAGCTGTTCTCGAATGTCTACGGGGCTGTGCGCGATGAGCCCCGAGGCGAGTTCCCGACCTTCGAGGACGGGCTGCGCAGCACCTTGTTGACAGAAGCCGTGCTGGCCTCGGCGGGCGAGCAGCGCTGGGTGCAGGTGCCGTGAAGCTCGGCTTCCTCACCGCCTGCCTGCCGGCGCTCGAGCTCACGGCCATCGCCGATTGGGCCGCGGCGCACGACTTTCAGGCCCTCGAGGTCGCCACCTGGCCCGAGGTCGAGTCCCGGCCGTTCGAAGCCAGCCACATCGACGTCGAGACTCTCGACTCTGCCAAGGCTGAGGACACGCTCGCCTACCTGGCACAAAGGGGCCTTGAGATCTCGGCTCTCGCGTACTACGAGAACAACCTCCACCCTGACGCGAAGATCCGAGAGGAGATCCGCTCGCATCTGCGAAAGTGCGTGGATGCCGCTGTGCTCCTCGGCTGCCCCTATGTCGGGACATTCATCGGGCGCGACTGGAACCGCTCGGTGGGCGAGAACGTGAAGCTGGCCGAAGAGATCCTTCCCCCGCTCGTCGACTACGCCGGCGAGCGGGAGATCCGCCTCATCGTCGAGAACTGCCCGATGGAGGGCTGGCACCCCGACGGCTACCCGTGCAACCTCGCCTACTCCCCTGAGCTGTGGGAGTGGATGTTCTCGCTCGGCTTCTACCTCAACTACGACCCCTCGCACCTGACCTGGCTCGGCATAGATCCCGTCGTGGCGCTTCGCGGGTGTCACGAACGCGTCGTGCACGCTCAGGCGAAAGACGTGGAGATAGACCGGGACGGCCTCAATGAGGTGGGCGTGTTCGGCAAAGCCCTCAACAGGGCCAACCCCTGGGACAACCGCGGCTACCGCTACCGCGTCCCGGGCCTCGGCCAGGTCGACTGGCGGGCCATCGTCGACACCTTGTACCAGGTCGGCTTCGACGGCGTCCTCTCCGTCGAGCACGAGGACCCCGTCTGGTCCGGCGACACGAGCCGGATCCTCGGTGGGCTCGCCATCTCGCACGAGACCCTGCGCCCCTTGATCCGCCGTCCCGCCCTCGACTCGGCCCCGCTCGGGGTCCGCTAGCCGGTGGCCTTCCTCGCCCGCCGACTGGGCTTCTACCTGATCACGGCCTGGGTCGCCATCACGATCAACTTCTTCATCCCCCGACTCATGCCCGGCAACCCGGTCGACCTCGTCTTCAACCGGATCCACCACTCGATATCGCCCGCGGCGCTGCACGCGTTCGAGATCGCCTTCGGCGTCAACACCCGCGAAGGGCTCATCTCCCAGTACTTCGGTTACCTGGGCCAGATCCTGCACGGAGACCTCGGGATCTCGATCACCTACTTCCCGACGCCGGTCTCCTCTGTCATCCGGACCGCTCTGCCTTGGACCCTTGCCCTTGTCGGTGTGGCGACGGTGCTCAGTTTCGTGCTCGGGACCCTGCTCGGGATGCTGGCGGCGACGCGTCGCGGCACCTGGGCGGACGCCCTCTTGCCGATCACCTCGTTCCTCTCGGCCGTGCCGTACTTCTGGCTCGGTCTCGTGTTCCTCACCATCTTCGCTGTCGACCTCGGCTGGTTCCCCTTGAGTGGTGGCTACGACCCGACGGTCAGCATCGGTTTCGACTGGACCTTCATCTCGAACGCCATCGACCACGCCGTCCTGCCGGCGGTCACGATCATCGTCAGCTCGATCGCGGGCTGGCTGCTCGGCATGCGCAACGTCATGATGGCCACACTCGGCGAGGACTACGTGCTTTTGGCCGAGGCGAAGGGGCTACGCCGGTCCCGGGTCAGCTTCACCTACGCGGCGCGCAACGCCATCTTGCCGAACATGGCCGGCTTCGCCCTCTCCCTCGGCTTCATCGTGAGCGGCGCGATCTTGACCGAGGTCGTCTTCTCCTACCCGGGCGTCGGCTACGTGCTCTTCCAGGCGGTGACGAACGAGGACTATCCCCTCATGCAAGGCATCTTCCTCATGATCACGATCCTCGTGCTGCTCGCGAACCTCCTCGCCGACATCATGTACGCCGCCTTGGACCCCCGCACCAGAGAGGCGGGCTGAAGATGGCCTCGATGGACGTCCAGCTGCGATCGCGGGGGTGGCTGCGCAATGCCAGCCGCTCCCCGAAGGTACTCACCGGCTTCGGCATCCTCATGTTCTTCGTCCTTTTAGGTGTGATCGGCCCGCACTTTGTCGCCAACCCGTCGGCGACAGGTCCGAACGCCTATGCCTCGCCGTCGTGGGCTCACTGGCTCGGCACGACCGACACCGGACAGGACGTCCTCGCCCAGCTCGTGAACGGGACGACCGCCTCGCTCATAGTCGGGTTCGTGGCGGCCCTGATCGCCACGCTCATCGCCGTCGCCATGGGACTTCTGAGCGCCTTTTTAGGCGGGGTCTGGGACGAGATCCTTTCCACGATCACGAACGTGTTCCTCGTCCTGCCCGCGCTCCCGCTCGTGATCGTGCTCGCCGGCTACCTGCACGGCGCCGGGGAGGTGGCGGTATCTGTCGTCATCGCCGTTACCGCCTGGCCGTGGACGGCGAGGATCCTTCGCGCCCAGACCCTCTCGATCCGTCGGCGCGACTACGTGCAGGCGGCGCGAATCGCCGGCGAGTCGACGACGCGCATCATCTGGTTCGAGATCGTCCCGAACGAGATACCCCTTATCGCCGCCCAGTTCCTCATCACGGTCCTCTATGCCATCTTGATCCAGGCCGGTCTCGCATTTTTGGGTGTGGGATCGGTCACTGCCTGGAGCTGGGGGACGATGTTGTACTGGGCCCAGAACGCTTCTGCCTTTGCCTCCGGGGCGTGGTACTGGTTCGTGCCCCCGGGGCTGTGCCTCGCCTTTTTGGGAACAGGGCTCGCCCTCATGAACTTCGGAGTGGACGAGATCGCCAACCCCCGCCTCAGCTCGGCGAAACTAAAGCGCGTCCCCCGCCGCCGGCAAGGCGCGCTTTCGCTCGGCGCGTCGGTCGTTACCACGAGCAGCGGGACATGACAGCGGCGTCGGTGGACTCGACACGTGAGCCGGCCGCGAGCGCGTCCGGAGACGAGGCGCGCCTTTCCGAGGCTCCCTCGTTCACCGAGCCGCTGTTAGAGATACGCGGCCTCTCGGTCGACTACGGCTTCGGTCCGGGGTCGGTTCACGCCGTGGACGACGTCGACCTCGTCGTTCACCGCGGCGAGGCGCTCGGTCTCGCCGGCGAGAGCGGATCGGGCAAGTCCACCCTGGCCCATGCCATCACGAGGCTGTTACGACCGCCCGCCCTCGTCACCAAGGGCCAGGTCCTCTACCACGGACGCGCCGGCGGAAGTGTCGAGAATCCGGCGGTCGACGTGCTCACGCTCTCCAAAGCCCAGCTGCGGCGCTTTCGCTGGGAGGAGATCGCCATCGTCTTCCAGTCGGCGATGAACGCCCTCAACCCGGTGATAGACATCCGCACCCAGCTGACCGATTCCCTGGAGGCGCACCGCCCACGCATGAAGCGCAAGACCCAGAGCGAGCGGGCAGCCGAACTGCTCGAGCTCGTCGGAGTGAGCAAAGACCGCCTGCGCAGCTTCCCGCACCAGCTCTCGGGCGGCATGCGCCAACGGGTGATGATCGCCATGGCGCTCGCGCTGGGACCAGACCTCATCATCATGGACGAGCCGACGACGGCTCTCGATGTCGTGACCCAGCGCCAGATCCTCGAGAAGATCGAGGACCTGCGCCGCCAATTCGGCTTTGCGACAGTCTTCATCACCCACGATTTGTCCCTGCTGTTGGACATCGCTGACTCGATCGCCATCATGTACGCCGGACGCATGGTCGAGGTAGGCCCGGCGCGCCGGCTCTACTCCGAGGCGGCGCACCCCTACAGCCGCGGCCTGTTGCAGTCGTTCCCCCCTCTTACCGGGCCAAGGCGCCAGCTGACGGGCATCGCCGGGTTCCCGCCCGATCTGCGCTCGCTCCCGCCCGGATGCCCCTTCGCGCCGCGCTGTGGGCACACGATGGACATCTGCCGGGAGACCTACCCGCCTTTTGCCGACATGAGCGCCCCAGGGGAGCGAAGCCACCTCGTGGCGTGCTGGCTCCACAGCGAACACCCGGGCTCGACAAGCACCGCCTCAGGTATAAGGGAGGCCCCGGATGACTGATCCGAGCCGACCAGAGCCCACCCGCGAAGCGGTGCTGCGCGTGGAGTCGCTCTCCAAGCACTATCCGGTGCGGGACAACACTATGCGCTCGCTGGCGGGGCGTCGTCGAGTCGTGCACGCCGTCGACGACGTCTCTTTCGAGCTGCACGCGGGAAGCGCCGTGGCCCTTGTCGGAGAGAGCGGGTCGGGCAAGTCGACCGTGGGACGCGTCCTTGCCCACCTCGAACCGCCCACCTCAGGGCGCGTCCTATTCAACGGCAAGCAGCTCAACTTGAAAAGGCGGGCGGTCCTGCAGCGCTACCGCAGCCAAGTGCAGCTCATCTTCCAGGACCCCTACGCCTCCTTGAACCCGGTGCATACCATCGCCTACCACCTCGCAAGACCGCTTCGCATCCACAAGCTCGTCCATTCGAACGAGGAGCTGCGCGCCCGTCAGCTGGCGCTGCTCGAACAGGTCCACCTCACGCCTGCGACCCAGGTGATCGACAAGCTCCCCCATGAGCTTTCCGGTGGCCAGCGCCAGCGCGTCGCCATCGCCAGGACACTCGCAGTGCAGCCGAGCGTGCTCATCGCTGACGAGCCCGTCTCGATGCTGGACGTCTCAGTCCGGCTCAGCATCTTGAACCTGCTCTCCGAGCTCGTCACGAACAACGACCTCGCCCTGCTCTACATCACCCACGACATCGCCTCGGCCCGGTACTTCGCCGAGCGCCTGCTCGTCATGTACGCCGGCCAGGTGCTCGAGGCCGGCCCGGCCGAGAAGATCACCCAGTTCCCGGCGCATCCCTACGCCCAGCTGCTCGTCTCGGCGGCGCCCGACCCCGACAGCACCGTGCGCGGCGGCCGGCGGAAGATGGGCTCCCCGGGCGAGGCACCGAGCCTGATCGATCCCCCCTCCGGCTGTCGCTTCCACCCACGCTGTCCTAAGGCGATGGCGATATGTGCCGAGGAGCGCCCGCCCCGCTTCGACGTCGACGGCGAGCACTGGGCGGCCTGCTGGCTCTTTGGCGACAAGGCGTCGGCGCAAGCGGTGTCAATATCCGAAACCCGAGCAGGGTCCCATGAGGAAACCAACCAAGAGTAAAGACAAGAGCAGGAAAAGGAGCAATCAATGAAGCAATCTGGCAACAGGAAGATCGGGGCCAGGGTCGGCTGGTCACTCGCGGCGCTCGCGCTCGTGATGACGGCCCTCTTGTCCTCGTCCGCGGCCGCGAGCACGGCGAGCGCGAAGAAAGCTGACTCGAACAGCAGCTATCTCAACATCATCGCCGACCCGGCGGGGCCGTTCGCGAACGGGTTCAACCCCTACTCGCTCTCGAACTCCGCCTATATCCAGGGCTCGACGGCCATGGTCTACGAGCCCTTGATGCAGTTCAACTTGTTGAAAGTCGGCCAGATCTACCCGTGGCTCGCGACGTCGTGGGCATGGGCCGACAACGGGCGCGAGCTCGTGCTTCACATCCGAACCGGGGTCAAGTGGACCGACGGCAAGCCCTTCAGCGCCGCGGACGTGGCCTTCACCTTCAACCTGATGAAGAAGTTCCCGGCTCTTGACAGCAACGGCGTCACCTTCCTGACCGCGACGGCGCCGTCCTCGAGCGAGGCGATCTTGAAGTTCGCCTCTCCCGCCTACACCCAGCTCTTCGACATCAGCCAGGTGCTGATGGTGCCCGAGCACATCTGGAAGAGCATCGCCAACCCGGTCGAGTTCGTCGACGACAACCCCGTCGGGACAGGGCCGTACACGGTCTCCTCCTTCTCGGCTACGGAGTTCACGCTCGTGCGCAACCCCAACTACTGGCAAAAGGGCGAGCCGAAGATCGACATGCTCCACTTCTTGGCCTACGCCTCCAACCCGAGCGCCGGCCTTGAAATCAGCTCGGGCGCGATCGACTGGAACACCGTCTTTATGCCCAACTACCAGTCGGGCTTTGTGCAGAAGGACCCGAGCCAGCATTTCGAGTCCGTCTACCCGATCGGCAACTTCTTCCTCTGCCCGAACACCGCTGAGTACCCGTTCAACAAGCCGGTCGTGCGCCAGGCGATGAGCGAGGCGATCAACCGCAAGCAGATCGTGAGCGAAGGTGAGCACGGCTTCTACTTCGCCGACACGAGCGCGACCGGGCTGACCCTTCCCCGCTGGAGCAGCTGGCTCGCTCCGAAGTACGCGGGTGACACGCTGAGCTTCAATCCGAGCGCCGCCAAGAAACTGCTCGAGAACAACGGCTTCAAGCTCGGCAGCAACGGCATGTTGAAAGAGCCGAACGGCAAGCCCTTCTCCGTCACGCTCGTCGGCCCGACGCCGTACACGGACTGGATGACTGACGCCCAGCTCATCGTGAACGAGATGCAGCAGGCGGGCATCGACGCCAGCGTCTCGGGCGTGTCCGTCAGCGCCTGGACCAACGACTACACGGTCGGCTCCTACCAGCTGACCTTCTGCGGCCAGTTCACGACCTCGGACCCGTACTCGATGTACAACTACATGCTCAACAGCGCCCTTGGCGCCCCGGTCGGAAAGCCCGCGACAGGTGACGTAGAGCGCTTCACGAGCCCCGCGGCCGACTCGGCCCTCGCCGCAGCCGCCGCAACGGACAACCCCGCCTCGTTGTTGAAGGCGTACACGACACTCGAGGGCCTCATGGTGAACGACGTCCCGGCGATCCCGCTGTTCAACGGCGGGGCATGGGCGGGCTACACCACGACGCACGCCACGGGATGGCCGTCTGCGAGCAACCCGTACGAGATGAACGACCTCGAGTCACCTTGGGACGAGGTCGTCGTCTTGCACCTGAGCCCGACGAAGTGACCGGGCGGCTCGAGTTGCATTCCGCATCCGTCGGCGCGTTGACACCGGCGACAGCAAAAGGAGGCTTTCATGGCTGACCAGGTGACGACCACGCCTTTGGGCGTGGGGATCGTCGGCTGCGGGAACATCTTCGAGTCGTACACAACAGGCCTTCGCAAACTCCGCTCGGTCCGGGTCCTCGGCTGTGCCGACATCGACCAGGCCCGGGCGGAGGCTGCGGGCAAGTTCCACGACCTGCGCGCCTACGACTCTGTCGAGGCGTTGCTCGACGACGCGCAGGTGGACCTCGTCGTCAACATCACCCCTCCGATCGCCCACGGCTCGGTAAGCCTCGCCGCCCTGGCCAGCTCGAAGCACGTGTACTCGGAAAAGCCCCTCTCGGCCTCGCTCGAGGAGGCCGGGCGGGTGCTGGCGGCCGCGGCTGGCCCAGCTCGGCTCGGCTGTGCCACCGACACGTTCCTCGCCGGGCCGGGCCAGACGGCGCGCGCGGCCATCGACTCGGGCCTCATCGGCGAGCCGGTCGGGTTCTCGGCCGTGATACCCCACAGCCGCGCCGAGGAATGGCACCCCGACCCCACCTTCCTTTACAAAAAGGGCGGCGGCCCCTTGCTCGACATGGGGCCGTACTACATCTCGAACCTCGTCAACTGCTTGGGACCGGTGCGCACGGTGACGGGCTCGGCCCGGATCGGGGCCAACCCGCGCATTGTCACCACACCGGGCCGGCTCGTGGACTCGATCGCCGTCGAAGTCCCGACCCACGCCGTCGCCGTGCTGAGCTTCGCCTCGGGCAGCGTCGGGACCTTGACGGCGAGCTTCGATTTGTGGTCCGACCACCTCCCCCACATCGAGATCTACGGGACCAAGGGCATCTTGCGGCTCCCCGACCCGGACAAATTCGACGGCGACGTCCTGTTCAAGCCCAACGGAAGCGACACCTGGGAGGTTGTCGCGCCCGTGCTGGCACTGGCGGGCTGGTTGGTCAAAGGAGGCCGTATCCGCGGGCTCGGCGTCGCCGATCTCGTCGACTCGCTCGGGGGCCGACCGCAACGCACGAGTGCCGAGCTCGCCTACCACGTGCTCGAGATCCTCGAATCGGTCGAGGCGGCGAGCACCACCGAATCGGTCGTGCACCTAAAGACCGCACCAGCGCGTCCCGAGCCCGTGGCCGCCGGTGACTTCAACGGCATGGCCGTCCCCCCGGACAGTCACTGAGAAAGCAAGGAGAAAGTTCATGGAGTACCGCTTTGGTGTCGACTTGATCACCTTCTACCACCCCTCGTTCTGGGGCACGGAGGATCGTCAGTCCTTCGAGAAGGTCGCCTTGGGGGATCCCCGCAGATTCTGGGACCGCATCGCCGAGTCGGTGCTCGCGGCGGGGATCACCGGCGTCGAGGTGACCTTCCCTCCCGGCAACTGGGAGACCGCAGTGAGCACCTTCGGATCGGCGGGGGCGTTCTCTGACTACCTGAAGGGTGCTGGCATCACCTTGATCAGCGGCTTTTTCAGCGGCCTCGAGGAGCACGAGGACACTCTTGACCCGGACACCCAGTGCCAGATCCTGGAGGAGGCCTCGCGCTATGCCGAGTTCCTGGGCGAGAGCCAGGGCGTGCTCGTGGCCGGCATGCCGATGCGCAAGAAGGGCACCGGGGGCGAGCCCAACTTCGTCGACTTCGACTACGTAAAGGCGGTCGCGGACCTCGTCAACAAGATCGGGGCGACGACCCAGCGCCATGGCGTGCGCCTGGCACTTCACCCCGAGGTCGGCTCGGTGTTCTGTGTCCGGCGTGACATCGACTTGTTCCTCGCCCTCACCGACCCGGCCTATGTCGACCTCTGCCCCGATACGGCCCACATCTTCTTAGGCGGGGTCTCCCCGGTCGAGGTGCTGGCAGACCACTACGAGCGCGTCACGATCTCGCACTGGAAGGACGCCGTAGGGCGCTGGCCCAACGACGATGACGTGAACGAGAAGCGCTTCGAGCTCGAGGCGGAGTACTTCAAGGCGGTCGGCAAGGGGGACGTGGACTGGGCAGGGTGGATCGACGGCCTGGACAGGGCTGGCTATGACGGGTGGACGATCCTCGAGTTGGACGCGGCTGCCAACCCGATCCCGGACATGACCGAAGCCCGTCAGTTCGTAGAGAACCTGGCTGCCTCGAGGCCATAGGGACAGAGCCAGTCAAACGAGGCCCGGCGCTGGTTCCCAGGCGCCGGGCCTCGGCGCGCCAGGAGATGTCGGCCTAGGGCCGGGACATTCCGCCGCTGGCGCTCGCCTGGATCGCCATCACTGAGACGAGCTCGTAAGCGACGTGTGCGGCCGCGAGCGCGGTTATCTGGGCGTGGTCGTAGGCGGGCGCTACCTCGACGACGTCCGCGCCGACTATGGGCAGGTCGCGAAGGCCGCGCAGCAAGGAGAGCAACTCCCGGCTCGACAAGCCGCCGGGCTCTGGAGTCCCCGTCCCCGGGGCGAAGCCGGGGTCGAGCACATCGATGTCGACCGACACGTACACCGGCCGGTCGCCGACGCGGGCGTGCACCTGCTCGAGGATCTCCTCGTGGTGTGCCTCGCCCATAGTGGAGGCGGATCGCACGACGAAGCCGAGCTCGGAGTCGTTGGAGAGATCGAGACGCTCGTAGATAGGGCCACGGATCCCGAGATGGATGCAGTTGCCCTTCGACAAGAGCCCTTCCTCCGACGCCCTGCGAAATGGTGTCCCGTGCGTGAAGGGCGCTCCGAAATAGGTGTCCCAGGTGTCGAGATGGGCGTCGAAGTGGACGACGGCGATCGGCCCGTGGCGCCGGTGGAGCACGCGCAGGATCGGAAGGGCGATCGTGTGGTCACCACCGAGAGCGACGGCTCGGGTGGCGTTGTCCAGGACTTGGCCGAGCCCTGACTCGATCGCCGCCATAGCGGCCTCGATGTCGAACGGGCTGATCGCGATGTCGCCGGCGTCGGCCACCTGGCAGGCCTCGAATGGGGACACCTCGAGGGCGGGGTTGTAGGTGCGCAACAGCCGTGATCCCGCCCGGATCGCCTCGGGACCGAAACGTGCCCCTGGCCGGAAGGTGGTCCCGGAGTCGAACGGCATCCCCACAATTGCTATGTCGCAGCTCTCGACCTCTTCGCGCCGAGGCAAGCGGGCGAAGGTGACCAGTCCGGCAAAGCGCGGCACCTTGGTCGCGTCGAGCGGGCCGACAGGTTTGCTGTGCGTATCCGCCACAGCCTTTATCTTATGGGGGAATTCTCCGTTATTCCACCCCTTGGTGACATCATCACGATGGCTGTCAATCGACGCGAACCTCAACGTCGCTGCTGTTGTGAGCCTCGGACGCTCGCACCTTCGCGGGGAATGACACCGTTTTCGAAAGAGCCAACGTCCGCTGTCCGGGAAGGGTTTCGGCCGTCTCTAAGAGAGAGGGTGTTTGCAGTTGTGCTGCCAGCAGGGACCGAGGTGGCTGCACGTCGATTGAATCATTTGCAGAGTCGTGGGGCCGAGCCCTTAGCTTGTACGAAACTGCTCCGCGATCGCGATGAGCTCATCGCCATAACTCTCCAGTTTCGCGGGCCCGATCCCGTTGATCGCCAACAAGCCTGTCTCGTTGGTCGGCAATGTGGCGGCGACTAAACGCAGGGTCTTGTCGTCAAGAACCACAAAGGCGGGCTTGCCCGCCCCCTTCGCCCGCTCGGCCCGCCAGGCTCGAAGGCCGTCCCACGCCTCTGCGAAGCGGGGATGGGCCAGCACGACCGTACGACCTTCGACAGTCAAAGGCGTGCCGAAAGCCACGGTCGTTACTGCCGGACCGCCCCCGAGGAGTGCTCGAACTCCCTCGGGGCTCAACGCGACGATCTCGCACTCGTAACCGAGGTGCGTAAAGCGCGATCCGACCGTCATCACCAGCATCTCGGCCTTGGCTGCTGTCTGACGGGGAAGCGGTGTTGGTCGATTACTGGCCTCGCGGGCCCGCATCTTCGTAACATCTGGCGTCCCAACAGGAGCCATCGGTTTGCCGGGTCGTGCCAGCTCGAGAAGGAACGGCGACGGCGGTGACCCAGGGATGATCGAGGCGCTCGAACGACAGCGAGTCAAGGCGACGTGGAACACCCGCCGCTCCTCCTCGATGTCCTCGGCCAGCCGGTGCGGCATGAGCCCCGAGGTGGCGTGGTGCACCACAACGTGTGGCCACTCCCGGCCCTTCACGGCATGGATCGATGCCAGGGTGACCCCGTCAATGTCGTCTGGCGCGTCCAGCTGCTCGGATAGCCAGGCAGGAAACTGACTTGCGTCGCTTTCGAGATCGGCCAGTTCGCCGAGCGCATCGAGATCGTCACCATGAGCGGCGATGGCACCGTGGCTCCATTGGTCGAGTGCCGTCGCGCTCGCGTCCAGCCCACCTTCGCCGATCCGGGATCGAAGCACAGCAAGTACCTCGGCCGTCGTCCCATTTTCAGATGCCGTGCGGACGTGCATCAGATCGTCAGCGAGGTCTCGCACCTTGCCCGCCTCCCGAGCGCTGCCCTTGGCATCGAGCCAGCCGGCCAGGCTGGCCAGGCCGTCTACGGAACGCTGCTTGCCGACAAGCTCGAGAAGCGAGCTGCTCATGCCGCGCTTGGGACGCCGCGCCACATCTCGCAGAAATGCACCAGGGAGCGCCCGATCGGGAGCGGTCGCAACTGTGAGCCAGGCCAGCGCGGCTCGGACGCCACCTCGCTGAAGGAACTGCTTGCTCACTCCTCCGTTCACCGGCACGCCGTCGTTGCGAAGGAGGACCTGCACCGGGGCCAGCGACGCGTTCACGCGTGCGAGGACGGCAACATCTCTGGGCGCTGCGCCCCCATCGAGGAGGTCCCGCACCCGCTGCGCGGCCCGGGTAGCCGGGCCCTTTTCGCCTGCAAGTATCGACAGGCACTCTTGGTCACTGACCTCCGCGTCCTTCGAAGGGCCGGCGCGGATGACTTTCGCGACGCGGACGGCGTTTCGGGTCAACAGGTTCGAGGCCGCGGCCACCACAGGGGCCGGGCAACGGTAATTGACCTCGAGCGAGTGCATCGCAGCGCCGGGAAACCAACGGCCGAAGTCGACCAGCCAGCGGGGTGTGGCACCGGCATATCCGTAGATTGTCTGGTCGTCGTCGCCGACCGCGAAGACTGCGCCCGCCGGCCCGCTGAGCAGTCTGATGAGGAGCAGGTGCGCAGGTGTGAGGTCCTGGAACTCATCTACGAGGAGCACGCGAGCTGAGCGCTGCGCCCGCCAGCGGAAAACGGGATCGGCCAGCAGCCGCTCGATTGCTCCGGTCACCTGCTCGTCGAAGTCCACGGAATCATGTTCGGACAGCTGGGCACGGTAGACACGGGCGACACGCTCCAGATCGGACACGTCGGGTAGCTCGGCCTCCACCGTCTCCGGGTCGGCGAGCCCGAGGCGGACTCGCCCGAGCGCCTTGAGCCACGGGGCCAGGGGGTCGGTCTCCGAGCGTTTCGGGGCCATGACGAGGTTGCCGAGGAGTCTGCGGACCTCCACCTCCTCGATTGTCGAGCGGCGACCACACAATCGCAGCCCGAGCGCGTTCAGCGTTCGCACCCGCACACCGCCGACATCGGCGAGGCGCGTCTTCATCTCGTTCGCCGCCCTCGTGTTGTAAGCGACCAAGGCGACCGAGCCAGGGGGGAGCCCCCAACCTTGGAGCAGCAGCCGTGCCCGCTCGGTGAGCACCCTCGTCTTGCCCGATCCCGCAGGAGCAATGACGCGGGCGGTGGCTCCGGGCTCGGCCACGGCTTCGAGCTGGTCGGACGCCAGCTGAACACCAACCGGGTTGTTCGCTCCGAGCGGCAGAAGCATCCCGTGCTCCAGAGCGATCCGGTGAATCACAGGTACGCCAAGGCGGCCCGCGAAAGAAACGTCCAGAGGCCCACCGTCGCAGACGGCGACCGTGCCGTCCTTCAGCAACACGTCGCCTTCCCCGTCTGTTCTGCTGGCTCCGAGACTGCAGGCGAGCTCAGCCCAATTCCACCGTTTCCGCGACGAACCGGCGCGTGCGTCTATTGAGTTGGCCCACACGGCATGATGAAGCCGCTCGGCCACGAGGTCCAGATCTGCTGACCACTCCCAGGGCTGTCGATCAGCAATAACCTCCTGTGGCGGGACCTCGAGATCATCGAGGCCGAGGCCGGGAGTGAGTTCGATGGTGACCGAACGTCGCTCCCGCCAGGCGGCTCCAAGGTCATCTGCGACCTGTCGGCTTACCGCGGCGACGCGAATTCGCTCGAGGTGCGGCCATTCACGAGGCGTAGGGTCCCCTGGTCCTATCACCACAGAGCGGCCAAGAGCTATCGGATCGAACATCCGGTGAATCTTGCCTCACCAAAGCTGAGACAAGCGACCACGACGGGGAGCAAGCCAAGTTGGGTTGAGTTCTCAACCGGCGACGGCAGTTGGGTCACGACAATGTTGGACTTCTGGCTGGAGGTGACCGTTAACTCAGACATTTCAGTTTATTTTGCGGCCTATTTGACGGAGAATCTCGAAAGTGTGGCAGAGTCGGCGTCTCTAAGCCGGCTGAAACTCGTTCAACTTACCGAACCGGTCTCGATCCAGTAACCGTCGACATTCACGGCCCACACGTCGGCTGTCACCCCACGCCGCCGGGCCATCCGGGCAAAGAACACCCCGAACGACGCGTCCGCGGGACATTCGCGCGATGAACACTTCCCGCTACATCATTGAAGGAGCGGCGGAATAGACCAAGCCACTGCTATATCGGCCCTCAACGAGATGACCAAGCAGCTGCGACAAGCCCCAGTCCCGAGGTGCAACACTGCTCGGACGTTGTTCGCCAGGAAAGGCTGACTGGTGGTGTCGAATCATGCTCGCGGGTCCGATAGAGAGGCTGAGTAACACTCACAAGAGGCTGCATAACACTCGACAAGTCCAGGGCCATCTAGGTTGACGTCGGGAGTCCTCCGTTCTTCCCCTTTGGCCGGTATCGCGCGACTTCGAAGGCGAACTGGTCTTCCGACGCGCTAGCTCTGCTCGCTCGTCGTGGAACTCACTGGGCGGGTTCGAGTGAACACCTGATGACACAGGCAGATGGCACGTGTGGCATCGCCACGTGAAGCTCGCCGCGGGTGATGTTCCATTGCGGCACCGCGACATGGAATGACGGATAGAGCACCTCGAGCACGGGATTCTGGCCGAGAAGGTGCGGGACCGAGAACACGATCTCGCTGGGATCGGCAATCTGGTTGGCCTCTTTGCTTAATTCGCCGCGGTGCCAGACAACGAGATAGGTCGCAGAGGGCGCCCTCATCCCTAGCGCGAACCACTGATCCGTCCATTGCGGCAGGCCAAGTGGCCAAAATGGCACGGCGTAAGCTAGGTCCGACCTTATGTGTTTGTAGGCGCTGACCCCCTCGCCCACCAGTTGTTGCTGAGCTTGGCTCATTCGGTCGATGTGGCCGGAGAGGTTGAGGCGACCAAGCATTGCGCCGCAAAGCGAGAACGCGATCTCGTTGTCGCTCCACCCTGGTTGAGGGCAGGTCCACACGGCGGCTTGCTCGGGCGCAATTGCGGTGGGGGCCGCCGCCGCGATTGCTGGGTAACGCAAGAAATCCTGTTGGTCACTCGTGGACTGGAGCTGGCAACGGGAAAGCAACGCGTAGTCAGTACGCATGCCCCCGGAGGCACAGTTCTCAATCGTCAGACCGGCGTGGCGATCTAGGACTCCGTCGACCCAGTCAAGGAACGCACGGTTGTGCGCCAACATTCCGACGCCCGCGCTCACGTTCCCGCTTTCGGTTCCGGGCCCGACATTGATGTTGTAGTCCATCTTGAGATATCCGATGCCAAGATCTCCCGCGAGGAAATCGACCACCTCATCAAGGTGCTTCATGGCGGCGGGGTGGGAGAGGTCGAGGTGGTACCGGCCCTGTTCCACTACGCGCTCGCCGTCGCGAATAAAGAAGGCATCCTGGGGAAGTTGCGTCGCAACCGTGCTGCGGGTGCCAACCACCTCGGGTTCGAGCCATAGACCGGGGATCATTCCTTCCGCCCTGATGTGATCGAGCACCTCGGTAATGCCGTTCGGGAACCTAGTCTTGGAGGGCTTCCAGGCGCCGACCGTGTCCCACCATCCCTCGCCGATCTCGGTGTACCACCCCGAGTCGATGCAGAAGTATTCCGCCCCCGCTCTGGCGGCGGCCGTGATCAGCGGTAGCAACCGTTCGGTTGTGGGATCTCCCATGAGGGTGTTCAAGTAGTCATTGAAGATGACTGGAAGGCGCCGGTGGTCATCATGCGGCCGCCGCATCGCGCGGCGGTAGTTAGTAAGGCATGCCACGGCGGCCTCGAATCCCTCGTTGCTGACCGCCACCGCGACCGGAACGGTTTCGAAGGACTCCCCTGGTTTCAGGAAAAGACGCCACTGGAGCTCGGCGTCCGTCGGCCCCATCAGGGCTAGATAGGCATCGGTGAGCGCGCCACCCAGGTGCTCCGAGGTCGCGGCATGCCCCGTGTGCTCGCCTACCTGCCAGTGCCATCCACCATTGTGTTCGATTTGCCACGCCCAGGCGTTCCCCGTTCGGCGGTTGATGGCGGCGCCCAATGGCAGGTAGGTGCCAGAAGACCAGCTGCCCGCGCTTGTGAGACCGAACCAACTGCGCGAATCGTGCTCGTGAACTTTCCGGTTCAGGTCTGGCAGCGCGTCACGAAACGCCCGGCGTTGCCAGCGACCCTCGGCGAGCCAGGCGTTATCCGCCCACATGAGGTCGATATCGCCCAAGCTACCTACAGCGCCCGCCAAACCGGAACCAAGAAACGAGGTCACTGACTCAACAGTGACCGGACCACTGCCGCGGTTAGTGAGCCTCACCTGGGAGCGAAGTACTCCGCCATGTTCCAGCACCGTGTACATGACTTCCGCTGCCAGACCGGAACTCGAATCTTCGAGGACGATCCGTAGCTCGCGCCAAGGGCCGTCGACGCGTTCGTCGTGGCCGACATAGCGGAGCCTGCCGCCCGTGACCGATTCCGCGTATCGCCTTCCCGACCATGCTCGACCTTCACCAGATGTAACGACGTCTACGAGGGGCAGGCCAATAGCTTGTTCGTGGGGCGCCTCGTCATCTGGCCCTCGCATCCCAGTCGCTATTCGCCGACTTCTCGCGGGAGGTGCCAGTCGCCTTAGCCGGACCATCCCCTCATCGTCCACTTCGATCCGCAGCTCGAGAGCGTCGTCCGCCCAGCCCATCTCCAATCGAGACGATGTCTCAGCGCCAACCACGTCGATCCTCCTAGGGGGCCCAACTTTCGCGTTACAGGGGCTTGACAGACTTCCTGTGACCGGTCACAATAGCGCATTGTGACCGGTCACACAAGTACCGGTAGGCAGATTTGCTCGAGAAATGGGGTGGGTCAAACGCCTCTAGTAAGTGATCGAACGCCTTCGGTGAGCATACGAGACGTCGCCACCGCCGCTGGTGTCTCGTACCAGACGGTATCGCGCGTGATCAATGGGAGCCCGAGCGTGAGGGCATCTACCCGCGAGGCCGTACTCGAAACGATTGCCAGGCTCGATTTTCGTCCAAACCGGGCCGCGCGAGCTCTCGCCGGCGGTCCTATCCAGTCGGTCACGGTGCTTACCTCCAACACCCGTCAATATGGCTTCGCCGCAGCTTTGGAAGGCATCGAAGAGGCGACACGGACAGCCGGGTTCGCACTCGGCGTCCGAGTCGTGGAGTCCGGCACGCAGGCAGCGGTGCGTGACGCCGTCGAGCGGGCCATCGAGCCTGCAGGCGCGCTCATCGTCATCGCCTATGACCAACCGGGCATCGCCGCGCTCAATGAGGTTCCGCCGGACGTTCCGATGGCGGCCATGGTTGAAACTCCTTCCGGGGATGAGGCTACGGGCAAGCCTTGGGTCTGGATCGACGACCGCGAGGCAGCTCGTGACGCCACGCGGTACCTCTTGGGCCTTGGGCACAAGACAGTGCAATACGTCTCCATTCCGGCGTCCTCCGGATCCGGCCAGCGGATGTTGGGATGGCGCTCAGCCCTCGAGGAAGCCGGCATAGCCGTGCCAAAAGCAGTGCAAGGCGGTTGGGACCCGCGGTCAGGAAACGAAGCGGCGCAGAGGCTGGCCAAGGATTCCAGGGTGACCGCCGTACTCTGCGGGAACGACGAGCTTGCAATCGGCGTCATGAGCGCGATGCACCAGGCAGGTCGCAGGATTCCCGACGACGTCAGCGTTGTCGGTTTCGACGACACGCCGCTGTCGGCCTTCTACATTCCTGCCCTGACCACGGTTCGTCTGGACTTCGAGGCCTTAGGCAAAGTGTGCTTCGCCAAGCTCCTGTCCTCCCTGGAGGGAGACAGTCAAGGCGATGGGCCACCATGGCCGCAGGCCGAGCTCGTGATTCGAGAGAGCGCCGGACCACCGCCTTTGGCGCGACGGGCGAGTGCTCCGCTTCGCGCTCCGGGCAGAGCGGACCTCAGCAACAGTGGCCGCCCGCAGCGAACGCCGGGCACACGATCACCCGCCCCAGCTCCGTCTGCAGCTTCTCCGGAGTCGGGTCAGAGCAAACAAGACAGACGGCGAAAGGAGTATCGGGATTGAACTCACAACACACATGACTAACTAGCTAGATCCGGCGGTGGCCCGTCAAACAGAAGACCGCCCAGAGAGGCGGTTGCGTGGCGGATCTGATCGTTCAGCTAGGCAGTCCCGCCGTGTCCAAAGTGGCGCTTCGACGTGCTCAGCCCGTGATGTTCGAGAGCTGCGCCAGGCGCTCTCGCGAGCATGTCCGCAGGGCGCTGGTTACCCCGGGGCCGCGCGGCAAGCAGGAGAAGGCTTCCGACCAGGTCGCATCCGCAGGCGAGGATCGATAAGGGCAGATTGTCCCCGAAAAATAAGGAGCAAGACGAATGAAGGACCAGGAAGGATACGAAAACTACGCACCAGATCGCACGAGCCAGAGACACTTTCGCCGCGGTCGGAGTAAGCGTCCCGCCTCGAAGTTCGCGGTGGCGCTAGCCGCGGTGACCGTTGTCGGTACCATCGGCCTCGCGATCCCGGGCGGGTCGACCGCTGGGGCGGCTAGCACGACGGCGAAATCATCCGTAGTCAACCTGACGTGGTGGACGATGTGGTCGGGTTCGACGCTCCAGCTGCTGAACTCGATGGTGACGCAGTTCAACAAGACCCATCCCGGGATTCACGTCACCGAGACCAACATCCCCAGCGACGCGACGACGAGCACCGCCAAGCTGCTCTCGACGATCGCAGCGGGGGACCCACCCGACATCTTCACGGAGTGGTGGCCCGAGATCGGCTCATTTGCCGCAGACGGCGATCTCGTGAACATGAACCAGTACCTCACTGGCTCCTACGCGGGCCTTAAGAAGTGGGAGTACCCGGTCGCGGTCCAGGCGGGAACCTACAAGGGAGGCCTCTACGCCATCCCGATGTCACTGAACTCCTGGGCGCTGTACTACAACATTCCCTTGCTCGCCGAGTTCGGCATCAAGTCGCCACCCAAGACCCTGGCCCAGTTCGACGCCGACCAGGCCAAGATGTGGACCTTCAGCGGTCAAAGGATCGTGACCATGGGCTTTTACCCGGACACAGACGGGAACGGCTTCCAGTTCTACACGACCTTCTTCGGCGCGACCAACTGCTTCAACTCCGCGGGCAAGTACGACTTCGCGAGCTGCAAGGGCGCCCAGGAGGAGATGAAATGGATCGCCAGCTTCGACAAGTACCCCTACGCCCAGGTGCAGGCGCTGCAAACGGACTTAGGTTTTGTGGCAGGTGGCCAGACCGACATCTGGACGAATGGTAAGTCTGGCTTCGAACTGTCTGGTCCGTGGGTGGGAGCGCAAAACGTCCCCACATCGAACCCGGACCTCGAAGGCCACTTCGGCGTCGAGGCCTTCCCAGGGACCATTCCTGGGCCGAGCACACTCGGACAGGGCAACTTCAACATCATTCCCAAGGGCTCCGCACACCCTGCTCAAGCCTTCGAGTTCATCTCGTGGCTCGCCGGCTACCACAACGAGAGCTTCGTCGGATCCATCGACCCGAAGGGTGGCTGGGTTCCCGCCGGCCCCTCGGTGACCAAGGCCCCGGCGTATAAGTCGTGGCTGAAGCAAAACTCGTGGCTGTCTGATTTCCTGCCCCAGATGTCCAGCCCCTACACCCAGGCTCCGACTCTCACTCCTACCCAGTCGCAGCTGTTCGCCGCCGAGAACACCGCGACGGCAAACGTCCTGCAGAAGATCATGACTCCTGAGCAAGCACTCAAGTACATCGACCAACAGGCGAACGCTTGAGCTGACACTCCCGCCACAGATAGGGGACAGCCGGGGCTCAGTCCTGGCTGTCCCCTACCGTGTGCAGACGGGCAGTAGGAGGAGCACACTGCTGAGATGCATGTCGACACGGAGGCGACGACGTTGCGAACCGCGCCAGTGACGGTCTCCGGGGTGGCGCGTCGGAACTCGCTCCGCTCCCCACACCGACGGGCTCTCCGGGTCGGGCTGCTCTTTGTTAGCCCTTGGATCGCCGGCTTCCTCCTTTTTTTCGCATACCCCTTCCTTGCCACCATCTACTACAGCTTCACGGACTTCAACGGCGTCGGTGCGGCGCACTGGATCGGGTTTGGCAATTACGTGAACCTGTTCCACGACCCGTTGTTCAAGACCTCGCTCTTCAACACCTTCTACTACACGGCGATCGAGCTGCCCCTCTCCACAGTTGCTGCCCTCGGTCTGGCGCTGCTGCTGAACATGAACGTAAGAGGTCGGGCCGTCTACCGGACGATCTTCTACATCCCTTCGATCGTGCCGCTCGTTGCCTCGTGCATGATCTTTGTCTGGTTGTTCAACCCGGCATCGGGGATCGTCAACGACCTCCTCATAGACGTGCACCTGCCCTCCCCGGACTGGTTCTTCTCCATTGCCTGGTCGAAGCCGTCGTTCATCCTTCTCGGGTTGTGGGGTCTCGGCCAGCCGATGGTGATCTATCTGGCGGGCCTGCAGGGGGTGCCCAGGGACATGTACGAGGTGGCCGCACTCGACGGGGCAGGCCCTTGGCAGCGACTGCGCTACATCACACTGCCGATGATCAGTCCCGTCATCCTCTTCAACGTCATCCTGCAACTCGTGTTGTGCATCTCGTACTTCACCCAGGCGCAGGTGATCGAAGCCAGCAATATCGGCGGCCCTGGCACCTCGACGTGGTTCTACGTGCAGTATCTCTACGAGCAGGCCTTCGAGTTTCTCAAGCTCGGGTACTCCTCGGCGATGGCCTTCTTTTTGTTCGTGATCAGCGCCGTGATCATGGTGGTCCTGTTCCGTTCGTCCGCCCGCTGGGTCTACTATGCCAACGAACAGCAGTAGGTCGGCCCGCAAGGTCGGGGGCAGCCTGGCCAAGCACGCCACGCTGATCGTCGTGAGCGTGCTGCTCGGTTTCCCGCTGCTCTGGATGGTCCTCACCTCGCTGAAGTCCGACCCGCAGTCGCTCGCCATCCCGCCGGTGTGGTTGCCGCACCCGTTCCTTTGGAGCAACTACCCGGACATGCTCTCGGCTGTCCCCTTCTGGCGGTTCATC
>JBEKVJ010000052.1:0-24058 GCA_049514105.1 Acidimicrobiales bacterium | reverse complement strand
ACTCCGGCTGAGTCTTGCGAGAGCGCCCTGTCGTCTGCCCGAGAAGCCGTCCCCGGCCTCGAGGCCCGCTTTGTCCTCTACCCCGCCGGCAGCGACGGCAGGAAGAACGTCGAAGCACTCATAGTTGCCTTCGCGCGCCTGCCCGAGACGCTGCGCAGCACGCGCCAGCTGGTCGTGGTGGGCCAGCTCCCCCCGCTTATGGCCAACCACTTTCGCCACGTAGCGACCACCGAAGGCATAGAGGGCCGCCTGCTGTGCACCGGGCACGTTTCGGACCAAGCAATGCTCCGGTTGTACCAGGCGACAGAGCTCTTGTGCTTCCCCTCGCTCATCGAGGGCTACGGCCTTCCCGTCGCCGAGGCAATGGCGTGCGGCGCCGTCGCCATCGTCTCAGACGTCGACCCGTTGCGCGACCTCGTGGCACCGGAGGCTCGCTTCGATCCCACAAGCACGGCCGCGATCAGTGCCTCAATGGAGCTGGCCCTCACCGACGAGGCCTTCCGCGAAGCCGCACGCGCGCACGCCCGCGTGGGCGTGACAACCTGGGCGGAGGTGGCAGATCGCACCGCCGCGGCCTACGAGGCGCTGCTCGCCCGTCCCTCGCGGCCCAAAAGACGACGGAGGAGACGAGTCGCCGTCGTCTCGCCCTTCCCGCCCGTCGCCTCGGGAATAGCCAACTACAGCTACAGACTTGTCGAAGAGCTCGCGAGGATCAGCGACCTCGAGATCGACTGTTTCGCCGACGGCCTCGACCGCTCGGTGGAGTCCCCGCGGCCTCCGGCCGGGCTCGAGATCTACGACGCCCGCTCCCTCTTGCGGGTCGAGGCCGCCAAGGCCGGTTACGACGAGGTCGTCTACGTGCTCGGCAACGGCGAGTTCCACACGGCAGCGCTCGAGTCGCTGCGGCGACGGAGCGGTGTAGTCCTCGCCCACGAGGTGCGCCTCAGCGGTCTGTACCGGTTCGCGGCCGGTTCCAAAGCCGCCGTGCCGGAAGGCATCTCGGGCGCGATCCGCAAGATCTACGGGCGGCTCCTGCCCGACGGCCTCGGCGCCAACGGTGAGGTCACCGCCGTCGAAGCCGAGCGCTATGGATTGCTCATGTCACGCGAGGTGATCGGCCTTTGCGACCGGTTCCTCGTCACCTCGCAGGCCGCGGCGCGCCTTGCGCGCCTCGAAGCCGGCCCTGATCTCTCCTCGCGCGTCGGGATCGCAGGGTTCGCCACCGACGTGCCCCGAGCCGAAGGGGCCGCCCACACTGCCGAGCTCGGTGTCGGACCTGGCGCCAGGGTGGTCGCCAGCTTCGGGATCGTCGACCCCATAAAACAGCCCCACAAGCTCGTGCGTGCCTTCGCAGCCATGGCCGAGCGCGATCCATACCTTGTGCTTGCACTGGTCGGACCGGTGAGCAGCGAGCTCTCCGATGAACTGGCTGCCCTCGGTGACGGGCTCGGGCTCAAAGGGCGGCTCCTCGTGACCGGGCGCGTCGACGCCGAGAGCTATCTGGGCTGGCTGAACCGAGCCGAGATCGCGGTGCAGTTGCGGGCCTCGTTCTCGGGCGAGGCCTCGGCGGCAGCCGGTGACTGCCTCGCGGTCGGCGTGCCGATGATCGTGAGCGACATCGGCTGGATGGGCGAGCTGCCGGACGAGGTCGCCGTCAAGATCGCTGTCGATGCGAGTGCGGGCGATCTTGCAGAGACATGTCGTCGGCTCCTCGAGGATCCACCAGCGCGAGGTGTGTTCGCCCAGCGCGCCCGCGAGTACTCCAAGGTGCACAGCTTCGAAGCTGGTGCGAGGGCGCTCCTAGGTGTCTTGGACGAGCTTGCGGCTCTTCAGCCGTCTCGGGCCGGCCGCAGCACGCCATAGACGCCCCGGCGGGCGAGGCGGACGGCTCGGGCGAGGCGCCACAGCGATGGTCGGCGGTCGGCGGCCGCGAGAGCCTTGCGTGCCAGGTCGGTGGGATTGTGCGGCATCGCGGGCGGGCCCAAGGCGGCCACGTCGGCCTCTGTCATCGCCATTCCGGGCGCGGGCAAGGCGTCCCACCCAGAGACGTGGGGCAGGTCGAGCGAGGCCAGTGCACGGCGCTCGCGAGCTGCCCTTTTGCGGACGAGGGCGAGAATCTGCTCGATCGAGGCGTCGGCGCCCTCGACCCATCCACCGCCATCGTCATCGAGCTCTATCGCCTCCGAAGCGGTCACGGCGAGGCGCTCGCCGTGTCGGCCGACCGCCCCCAGAAAGGCCGCCCGCTGTTCCTCACTGCCGAGCACGATCCGATCGGCCCGACGCCAGACACGCAAGGCTGCACTTCCGCCGGGACCTCCGGGGAGGTCGTCTAGAGACTCGAGACGGATGACCACCTGAGCCCCCCTACCCAGCACGAAGGAGAAAGCGATCAAGGACACGATGCGCTCGAATCGCCCTGCCCTGGCCCGAACGGGAAGACCCGGCTGAAGCTGCACGAGCACAAGGTCGAAGCGCCCGAGCATCGGCCAGAGCTGGGCACAACCCGGAAGCCCGCCGGCAGCGAGGTAACGGTGCGCCGTCGCCACCGGGTCTGGAGCGACGACTTCGACGCTGTGTCCCCCTGCGAGCAGACCAGCCACCTCGCTACGCAAGGCGTGCGAGCGGGCGCGCTCGGGCGGAGGCAGGGAGCCGAGCACGAGAACCTTCATGGCCGCGCCCACTCACGAAAGCGCAGCGGTCGTCCGAGCGCGCTCATCTGAATACATCCAGGGAAGACTCCATGGCATCTAGCACCAAGGGCCACCTGTAGTTCGCTAGCACGTAGTCGCGCCCAGCTCGGGCAAGGAGGGCGGCTTGCTGTGGCGCCTCCGCGACAAAGCGCAGGCACTGGCCGAGCTCGAGCTCGTCACCGTAAAGGAGCCCTCCCCCAGAACGCTCACAGTGCCAGGTGACGACGTCGCTCTGGCGGTTGGCGATAACGACCGTCTCCGCCAGCCAAGCCTCCATGATCGTGCGCGAGAAGCTCTCGTTCGCGCTCGGCTGCAAGAAGGCCTCCGCGGCGGCGAAGGCGTCAGGAACCTCCGCAGGTGAGAGATAGCCAAGGTCGACGATCCGGTCCTCGAGCGATGCGGGCGGCAGGGCGTCACCGACACCGACGGTCACGAGATCGAACGGCAGGAAGTGGCGACGGATCGCGATCCCGAATCCGACCATCAGCTCCTGCCAGCCCTTACCACCCTCTCGCCTACCTGCGTAGAGCACATAGGGCCGCTCGAGGTTGTGCCGCTTGCGGAATCCCTCCGGGTCGTAGTTCTCGGGAATCTTCACCGCGGCACCGACGACAAAGTGATGGGAGGCCACGGGCGCGAGCCGATGAGCCAGCTGGTGTTCGGGCTCGGAGAGAAACCAGACCGCCGCGGACGACGCCAGTGCGGCGGCCACGGATCTTAGGTAGGCATAAGGCTCGTCATGCAGGCAGGGCATAAGGATCGTCCGCTCCGGGGCAATACCCGCGCAATAAAGCGTCGACCAGAACAAATAGGGGGAGAAGATGATCGCGGCGTATTGCTCAGCGTGCCCGGAGAGGTACAAGTACAGGTCCGGCACCCGGAAGCGCCCGTTTATCCACGCAAGCTCCTCGGCTTCGTCGAGACGGTCGCCCGACAAGAGCCGGCCCTGGATCCATTGCCAGCGACCACGGTCTTGAGCCTGGATGGTCGAAAAGCGCCGAACGGTCACCGAGCCGTCGGCTGTCGTGCCCGGAGAGAACTCGTTCTCCCAGGTGTAGTGGTCCAAAGCGCAGGTGGTGAGCACTTCGACGTCGTAGCCACGCTCGGCCAGCCCATGGGCCGCCTCGCGCACCACCGCTTCGGAGCCACCGACCACGGCGTCCCCGTAGCGGGGGGTGACGAAGGCGATGCGCTTTCCCTTGCTCGCCTGGGATGCCACTCTTAGTGGTGCTGTAGTCACAGGGGGTGGGATTCCTCTATTATGGTCTTATGTTGCCTTGCGATAGCAGCCATCGTTGCATGAGTGGGCGCCTAGCGACGCCTCGCCGCCTGATTTCGGGTTTGATCTCAGTGTGCGTCATCACCGCCATGACCCTTCCAGCTGTGTCGGCGGCCTGGGCCGGAGTGAGAGCCGCGGGATCTCGAGACCAGCGCGGGCGCGCAGAGCTCGCCCAGGTCAACCATTTCGGAAGCGCGCTCTGGTCCATGAAGAAAATGGGGCCCGTCTGGATGAGCTCGCCGGTTGTTGCCACCATCGACGGCGTGAAAGCAGTCGTCCTCGCAACGCTCTCGGGAGAGATTTATGTCGTCAATGCGCTTTCGGGCGCCGAGCTGCCAGGCTGGCCGCAATACGTGCACATAAACAGCCCGACGCCGACGGCAATCGACTCGAGCCCGGCGGTCGCGTACCTCGACGGTCCGAACAAGCCTCCCTCGATCATCGTGGGTGCGGGCTCGATGTGGCGCAAGGACCAACAAGGCGGCCTCGAGGCCTTCTATGCCAATGGGAAAGAGCGCTTTGTCTTCCAGACCCGCCGGACGTTCAACCCGTGGGGCGGTCCGAACGACTGGTCTGATCCCGTCTTCGCGACGCCAGCGGTGGGTGACATTACCGGTACCGGCCAGCTCGACATCGTCTTCGGTTCCTATGACCACTACATCTATGCCTTGCAGCCGAACGGCAAACTCGTGCCTGGATTTCCTGTCAACCGGGCAGACACGATCTGGTCCTCGCCCACGCTCGTAGACACGAGCCATACCGGACGCGACGACATCATCATGGGCACCGACGCCAGCGGCCTGGACGGCTGCCGCGGCGGCTGGTTGATCGACTACCGCTACGTGGGTGGCGGCCCGAAGCTCGTCTGGCAAAAATGCGTCGGCCAGACAATCTGGTCCAGCCCGACCGTCGGGATCCTCAACGACACCGGGCGGCCCGCTGTCGTGGTCGGGACCAGCTACTACCCGAACTATCACAGCGCGTCTACTGACGAGATCCTTGCCGTCTACGCCGACAATGGCCAGAACGTGCCTGGCTGGCCTGTGACAGCGCGCGGGCCGACGTTCGGTTCGCCAGTAATCGGGCGCATAGACGGCGAACAAGCTGTCGTGGCCACTTCGTGCGCCCGCTGCCTAAGCGGTCCCGCGGTGGTTACGGCCTGGAGCGGCTCGGGACACCGGATCTGGTCCACCGACTTCGATCCTCACAACGAAGCCACCTCGTCGCCTGTGCTCGTGGACATCACCGGGGGCCGTGACGACGGTGACGACGTTCTCGTCGGTGCCGCCTGGGGTCTCTACCTGCTCTCAGGAAAGACCGGCGGTTTCCTCTACAACACCGGCGCCTGGGCCTCCACGCTCGACATGGGCTGTGACGACCCGAGCAGCGCGGCCGTGTCCTATGTGCCCGGAGCCCCCGGGACTGGTTGGATGCTCTTCTCGGCATGTGGTGGACCGACCTTGCCCACAACGCTTGCCGCCTATCCGTTCCCTGTCGCTCCAGCGCCGAGTGACCCACCGGCGTGGCCCGAGTGGAGGGCGAACCCCGATCGGACGGGGATCGCAGACCCTACCTCGGTGCCCCGCACTACCTGCGGCCCGAGCAGCCCGAAGGTGGTGGGCTATCGGCTCGTGACAAGCGATGGCGAAGTCTTCGAGCGCGGCGACCTCCCATACTGCGGGGGTTTGAACACCTCCGTGCTGCCCGCGCCCGTCGTCTCGATGGCCAACACCCCGGACGGCAAGGGCTATTGGCTACTGCTTGGAGACGGCTCCGTCTATGCCTTTGGGGACGCGACATGGTTTGGCGATCTTCGCGGGAGCGATTGGCACGGCGGCCCGGTTCCGCCCGGGGCTCCGACCGTTGGGATCACCGCGACAGCCGATGGTGGCGGCTACTACATCCTTGGAGCCGACGGGTCGGTCTACGCTTTCGGCGACGCCAAGTACCACGGGTCCCGGGGCGGTGTGTCGAACGACGGTGAAGTCGTCGGGATGGCACTCGACCAGGCGACGGGCGGCTACTGGCTCGTGACCTCCTCAGGGGCGGTCTACGGCGAGGACGCCCCGGTCCTCGGCTCGGCCTCGCGCTCGGTGCTTTCCTCGCCTATCGTCGACATCGCGGCCACGCCAGAAGGCACGGGCTACTGGCTCGCAGCTAAGGACGGACGCGTCTATGCCTACGGTGCGACCTCGCGGCCCTCAGCGGCCGCGAGGCACCTCGCTTCGGCGGTCGTATCTATCGCCGCCGACCCGAGCGGTGTGGGCTACTGGCTCGCGACAGCAGCCGGAGGCGTGGTGCGCGTCGGCAAGGGCGGCTGCTACGGGCATGTGCCAGGTGCGGCTCACTCCGAGCCGATCACGGTTTTCAGCGCGCCCTAGTCGCTGCCTGCTCGTCGGGAAGGTCCGCCCCGGCCCAACGGTGGTAGACCTCCCGGCTGGCCAGCGCCCAGCGGCGGCGCAAGCGAACGCGCTGTGCCAACGCGGCGGGAAAGGCGCGCGGTAGCACTCCCGCGACGCCATCGTCTCCACCGCCTGACCACTTCTTCCTCGCCTCTCCAAATGCCAGCCGCAACGGACCACACCTTGCCAAGGTAAGGATCCTGTTGCGCTCGGCGAGAAAGCGGGTGCGGGCCGCGAGTGTGCCGCCGCTTGTCTGCCCGCGAACGTGGCGCAGGGTCGACGCCGGCTCGTACATGATGCGGTAGCCCTGCAGGCGCGCCCGCCAGCACCAGTCAATGTCCTCGTAGTAAGCGAAGAAACTGCCCTCCAAAGGCCCGACTCGCTCCAGAACCGATGCGGTCGTTACTAGGGCCGTGCCGGGGGCGGCAAAGCACTCGCGCGGCAGGCTCCATCGCTCGTCGTCGGGAAGATCCGCCCCGCAGTCGCCCGCGTAACCATCAGAGCGGAGATAAGCACCGGCGCTGTTGACAAGCTCGACGACGCGCCGCAGTGGCGCTGGCTCTCCGTTGAGCTCGAGCTTGGGGGCATCCGGCGATGCTCTGCCGCCGGGTTCGTCGAGCTCGGGGATCGGAACGTAGAAGTGCCTAGGGCCAGCTGTCCAGCGCCATCGTTCATCGCCCCGCTGTTCGAGCCGGTGCACGCCCGGACCAAGGAGGCTGGCAAGAACATCATGGCCGTCGAGGGTCGCGGAGCTCAGCCGTCGCCCGAGCGCTCGGGTATCACCCGCGGCGAAGTACTCCTCATCCTCGAGAACGACTTCACCGAAGCGATGCGCGAGGAGGATCTTTGGCGCGACAGCGGCGACGTCGCCAGTCTCGAGCACGCGCGCTGAGGCCTCCAGCCACCCGGGGCACGCAAGGGCGTCGTCGTTGAGCAGCGCCACTATGTCTCCCCGTGCCGCGGCGACACCCGCGTTCACACCGCCCGCGAAGCCTGCGTTCTCCGCCAGGCGGACAACGCGCACTCCGTTGCGTTCGTACGAAGCGACGGATCCACCCTCGGAGCCGTTGTCGACCAAGATGACTTCGTCAGCCTGACCGACAACAGATTCGAGGCATTGTCCCAGCCACTTCGACGGCTGGAACGAGACGACGACTACCGAGGATCTCAGGTTGTCGCCTTCAAGGTGGATCGGTCGATGACGCGGTCGATGAACCCGTACTCCAACGCCTCTTGAGCCGTGAACCACCTGTCACGGTCGGAGTCAGCCTCGATCCTTTCGACCGGCTGGCCGGTGTGCTGCGAGATCCGCTCGGCCATCATCCTTTTCAGGTAGATGATCTGCTCGGCCTGGATGGCGATGTCGGCGGCTTGACCCTGCATCTGGCCCGAAGGCTGGTGCATGAGGATCCTGCTGTGCGGCAATGCATAGCGCTTGCCCGGCGCACCGGCACAGAGCAGGAACTGGCCCATCGAAGCTGCAAGACCGAGGCAAATCGTCGATACGTCGCAGCGCACGTACTGCATCGTGTCGTAGATGGCCAGACCATCTGTCACCGAACCCCCGGGGGAGTTGATGTATAGCGAGATGTCGCGTTCACGGTCCTCTGCCTCGAGCAGGAGGAGCTGGGCACAGACCATGTTGGCAGAGGTCTGGTCGACCTGAGTGCCCAAGAATATGATGCGCTCGCGCAGCAGGCGCTGGTAGATCTCACCGGCGCGATCGCCCGAGCCGTACTCAGCGCTGACCGTCACTGCTTCGATCCCCCTTGCAATCGGAAAGGACATGCTTCCTCCTTGTCGGGTCCGACTTCGATGGGACCGCGACCGCAGATTACCGGAGCCGCAGGTCCGCGCAGGTTCCAGGTCGTCGAGATCGGACAGGACTGAGCTCACCTCGGCCCCGCGGTACGCTCAGTCTGCTCACGCGGGCGTGGCGGAATTGGCAGACGCGCCGGGTTTAGGTCCCGGTCCCTTCGGGGGTGGGGGTTCGAGTCCCTTCGCCCGCACAAAAAAGGACCAGGTGAGCTTGCTCTTACCTGCGCGTCAACCGCTCGCCACCCAGCACCCTATGGAAAGACTGGGGTGCGAGCCCGGCTCTGCTCGGGGCCGGAGGTACCCGGCGCGATCCTCCGACGAGACAGGCCGGTTCAGTCATCATCGACAAGATTCTCGACACCGTTGTCGACGCGGCTGGCAAAATCGCCAGCCATGGACCATCTCGAAAACTGTGAACTTCTCGAGGGCGAGATCGAACGGTTCGCGTCGCTAGTCGAATCCACGACGCCGTCGATCTCGGTTCCGTCTTGCCCAGGCTGGACGGTCGGAGATCTCGTCGTGCATCTCGGCAGTGTCCACCGCTGGGCCGAATACCTAGTAAAGCTCCGCGCGCCCTCCCGCATGGCGCCCCTTGAAAGTGCCACCGACTACGCTCCCGGCGGCGACTGGATCAGGCGCGGCGGCGCGTCCCTACTCAGCACGCTAAGAACTGCTGAGCCGACTACCGCGATGTGGGCCTGGGGTAGGGACCAGCACGTGCGATTCTGGTCGCGCCGTCAACTGCACGAGACCCTCATCCACCGTTTCGACCTCGAGCTTGCCAAAGCTGAGCCCCCAAGCGCGCCGGGACATGTCGTTGTCGACACGATTGACGAATTCCTCGACAACCTCGACGCGGCCGCGTACTTCTCCCCCAAGGTCGCCCGCCTCAGAGGCGAGGGCGAGACCATTGTCTTTCGCGCCTTGGACACAGGACATAGCTGGACGGTCACGCTCCGCCCGGACCGCTTCGAGGTCGAGCCCGATGAACAGCCAGCAAACGCGAGCCTGTCAGGACCGGCACTGGAACTCTCGCTCGTCATGTACCGGCGCAAAGCATTGGCCGGATCCGAACTTGAGGTCGAGGGCTCGGCGGATCTCGTCGCTTTCTGGCTTGCAAACTCAGCCCTCGAATAAATACTGATCGCGCCGCGCGCCCGCAAGCAACCAGGCGTAGGCTCGCATAGTGACCAAATGCCTTCCTGGTCGCGCTGCGCAGGTGCTCACCTCCCGACGGGCGGCTCCAGTCTTGATCGTCGTCGGGTTCTATGCATTGGCGACTCTCGTCGCCAGGCGTCGCGGCTACAACATGGGCGGCAACGTCGTCGTGCGGTGCCGTGAGGGCCACCTCTTCACGACAATCTGGGTCCCCGGGGCGTCGGTCAAATCACTCAAACTTGGCTGGGCCAGGCTGCAACGCTGCCCGATCGGCAGGCACTGGTCCCTCGTGACTCCCGTGAGGGACTCCAAGTTGACCGACGAGGAGCTGCGCAACGCCCACGAGCACCATGACCTTCGCATTCCGTGACGAAGCTGGCGCCTTGAGCCCCCGTAGTCTCCCTTAGCCGCCGAACGCGACGCACGGCACGGGTGCCTATCAGGTGCCCTCGAGCGCCTGAGCCAAGAACCTCAGGGCTACCTGGAAGCGTTCGCGCGATCGACCACCGTGATTGCCGGCGTTCTCTGTGCTCTCATGGACAATTTCCGCCTCGCTTAGATAGTGGCTGAGAAGGCGATGTCCCCACTGCAGGTGGTAGTCGTCGTTCGAGCCGACATCCAGCAGGATTCCTGAGAGCCTGCGGAGATTGCCCTCACGCTCCCGCCAGTTGACGACCGGGTCGAAGCTGAGCCACCGGTCCCAGACATCTTCGATGAGCTCGCCGCTCGGGTACCTAACAGGGAGGTCTACGTAAAACGGCGGTTTGTTCGGGTTCGGGGAGTAGCACGCAGAATACGCGTAGACAGTCTTAGACAGGTCGTTACCTTCTACTGGACCGTTCGGCGCCTCCGGCCAGATGCTGTCCAGGTAGTCGTACAGGTACGTCTTGTGCGTCATGTCCAAGAAGGAATCTCCCGACAGCATCGCCATCGCCGCGAAGGTGTCGGGATTCCTCGAAGCGAGATTCCACGCCCCGGACCCGCCCGAGGAAAATCCAAAGACGCCACGGCTGCGTGGCTCAGGGATCGTCCGGTAGTGACCGTCAACGTACCCGACGACGTCGTGAAGCACGTACTGCTCGAAGTTGCCGCAGACCGGTGAGTCCACCCACTGGCCACAGCCGTAGCTCGTCCAGCCGTCCGGGATGACAACGACCAAGGGTTCGACGCCCAAGCGCCCGAAGACGGGGTCGAGCACATCTTCGAGCGGGGGCACCCAACGCTGCCGGTCCAAGTCCGGTTGCACGAGTTTTGCCGCAGAGCTCCCAAAGGCGTGCAGCAAATATGCCGTCCTGTACCGCTGCCCCGAGTCCTCGTAGCCCGGGGGGAGATAGACGAATAAGTCACGCTCGCTCGGGTCACCCAGAAGATTGCCCACGAGGTTGGAGCCTTCGATGCGCGAGTGAACAATCATCTTGCCTCCCTGGCGGACACCGCTGGCCACGCGACACGGTCAGACGCCGTCGATCCCGAAGCGGTCTCGGGCTGCCAGGAACGCTACCTTCAACCGGCCTTACTGAGCGCTGTCGGTAGTCCCCTGCGTAGCCCAGGGCAGCTTCTCTCCCGAGGCGCGAAACAGCGCGACCGCAGCGCCGACTTGCACCAAGCCGGCGACGATCGTCAGGAAGATCCCAACACGCGGTCCGTAGCTGTAGGCACCGTCGATCCCACGACCGCTCGGCAAGGTGATCCAGCGGATCACAACGATCAGGGCCCCGAGCGAGGCGGCACCGAGGACGACCACGGCCGGCGTCAACGGGACGGCGCTCAAGTTGACCTCGGAGCGCTGCAGAGCAAGATATATGCCAGCTGCGATGATCAACAGTGCGCCGAACCAGCCGTAGCTCGTGCTCCAACCACTTACGGAGGCACTGAAGATCCCAAACGAGGCGCCGTACCAGGGCAGGAAAAGGGCGATGAAGCTGAGACCAGCGGCGCCTATGACGGCCCAGTCCAGCTTCGACAACCGCTTCGTGTCGAACTTAGCCATTGGGAGACCCCCACCTTTCTTTCTCGCAGTACATTCGACGCTATTGTGCCAACTCTTGAGTGGGAATGACAGTGACGCGGCCAAAGCCACCGATTTCAGGCTCGATCACCGGTGGCCTTCAAGGTTCTGGTGGCGAGACAACTGATCCTTCTTTGCGCATTCAGATCCTCTGATCGGACTGAGCTCGCCGGTGCATATGAGCTCTCGCTACTGGCGCAAGCGAGGCGGTCGTCAGCACCAGGAGATCGCTTGGAGCCAGCTCCAGCTCGACACCGCGCTGGCCGCCGCTGACGAAAACTGTCGGCCAACTCGAAGCGCTCTTGTCGACAACTGTCGCAAGGCGTCGCTTTTGTCCAAGCGGGCTGATGCCACCGATCACATAGCCCGTGACACGCTCGGCTTCTGACGGCTCGGCCATCACGACTTTCTTTGCACCGAGGGCCCGGGCCATCGCCTTTAGGTCGAGCTCGCAGCTCACGGGGATCACCGCCACGGCGAAGCGACCTAGAAGTGAAACAACAAGGGTCTTGAAGACTCGCTCAGCCTCGACGCCGAGCGCTTGAGCGGCCTCCAGGCCGAAAGGGGCAGCGGGATCGTGGCTGTACTCGTGCAGGTGGTAGGTCCTGCCGCTGCGGACAACGAGCTCGACGGCTGGAGTCGACATCTCCACCATCCTGTCCGCCCAGACACGGCCTCGCTGGTACAACAGCTTTCGGTCGCGCCTGGTGTAGCAGGCGGAGCTGACGTCCCTCGAGGTGTCAGCGCGAGGCGATTACCTCGTGCCATACACCGCCATTTAGATCGATGTTGTTGCCATTGGCCTCACCTGGAGCTCCGTCTCCCACGTAGGTATAGAGCGGATGGCCGTCATAAGTCGCCTGCGTCGTGCCGTCGGCGCGCCGTATCGCCCCAATCCTCCCTGTCACTCCCGCGCCCCGGGTTGGCTCGCCGGCTACGGGCGGCCAGTAGACGGCACAGGTGCCATTGCACACTGACCTTGTCGAGGTATCCGGGGCAAACCAGTACAGGGTGAATCCCTGGCCATTGGTCAGGACCGCCGTGGCGCCGATCGTCTTGACTTTGAGCAACGCTGCAGACGCCCTCATGTGGCTCGAGCGCGTGAAGGCGACAGGGACCGCCACCGACACAGCGACAACGAGTGAGAAACCGCCCACCACCCTGCCGATGCCCGGGAAACCAGCACGCAGCTTAGTGAGGATGCTGGCGGCCGAAACCTCGGAACGCCGCGAAACACGGCCAGTGCCGGGCGAGAGGGCGAGCCCTGCCAGGACCGCGAACGCGGCGAGCTCGACGGCCCCTGCAACAATGCCCGCCACGGTGCGAACCTCCCGGAACCCGAAAAGCCCGATCCAGAGCGTCAACAAGTAGCCTCCCAAAGTGGAGATAGCGAGCCCCGCGCCAGCCGCGAAGACGAGGCGGCTCCGCGCGAGAAGAACCATCGCACCGAGAACGAAGGCTGCTGCCCATTGCAGCGCGAAGAGCACGCCTATGGTCGGTATCGACCTGTAGCCGGTCAAGTACAGGTCGAGGTGGATCGCCCCTGTCGCCAGCATTAGGCCCCCGCCGCTGAGGCGGAGCACGAACTGCTCCCAGCCAGCAGTTGTGTTAGGCAGTCTCGTTTTCACGCGCGTCTCTCCACGCCAGCCGGACCTCCGGCACCGAATCCTCTCGGAAAGGAGATACTCCGGATCCGCCCGGACAGATTGCTCAGCGGCCTCTCGTCACCCAGAGGGAGTCAGCTGTTGGCCCCTCTGGCGGCGACACGCCAGCAGTCGACGACAACGCCGTCGCGCATGACGACGAGATTGTCTGCGAGGTTGACTGCCGAGCAGACGTGGTTGGGCACGACCCGCAGGAGCGTTCCGAGCGCGGGCTGAGCAATGTACCCGGGCCACGCGACAGTTGCGTGGTGCTCGGACAACGCGATCAAGCGGGCATCGGGATAATCGGCGAGCCTTCCGTACCCGCTGGCCCACGCGGGCCGGTCGGCACCGAGCACCTTGCTGCCGGCGTCGAGGACGAACTGACCTGGAGCACGACTGACGACAGTGGCCCAGGCGCTGAGGGCGACGTCTGCCGGGACACACGACCCGAGCTCGAGCTGCTGAGCATCGTTGAAGACATAGCTCCCCGGTCGCATCTCCGTCGCGCTTCCATGGTGTGTCAACGCGGCCGTGGGTGTCGAACCTCCACTGACGATCCCGGGCTCGATGCCAACTGCGCGCAGCGCCGCTGTCGCGCTCTCGAGTGCCTGCGCCTCGTCGGTAGCGGCAGCGGCCGCCTGTCCGGGGCCGTATCCGTGACCAGGGAACGTAAAGACCCCTCGCACGTCCAGCCCGACCCTGAGGGCCGCGCTGGCTAGCTCAGCGGCGCCATACGCGGCGACACCGGTGCGATGGTAACCACTGTCGATCTCGATCAAAACCCCTAAAGCGTCACTTCCCGCGCCGTTGCGAGCGAGCGATTCGGCACTCTCGGCAGAGTCGATCCCGATGAGCAAAGAGCAACGTTCGCTGAGCGACCGCAGCCGCGCACCGCGTGCGGGATCAACCCAGAGCGGATAAGCGATGAAGATGTTCTCGAATCCGCCATCGACAAAGGTCTCCGCCTCCGAGACGGTCGCGACCGTGATACCGATGGCTCCGGCGGCGAGCTGACGCGAGGCGATCTCCAGGCACTTGTGGGTCTTCACGTGCGGACGCAAAGACACTCCCCGCCTATGAGCTGTCTGCGCCATCGAGGTCACGTTCCGCTCGAGCACATCTAGATCGACGACGAGGTAGGGCGTAGCTAGATGAACGGGGGGTTCGACCATGGTCCATTTTCCCATAGCGGTCTAGAGACCTAGGGCGGCCGAGAGTTGACTAGTCCGGTCCGGTTGCTGTTGTGTAGGCCGGTGAGGGAACTGCTCGCGCCGCTGCGTAGCCGAGCTTTTCGCTGGCTCCAGGGCACGGGCCTGTTCTCCAATGTCGGTGTCTGGATGGTCACCTTGGTCAGCGGCTTCATCATGGAGCGCCTGACGAGACTTCCTGTACTCGTGACCCTCGCCTCGGCGATGGCTCCGCTGGCGGGGATCTTGGCGGTCCTGTTCTCCGGAGCAGCGGCGGACTCACGAGACCGGCGCGCCATCTTGCTGATGTCAAAGATCCTTCTCGTCGGCTCGATTGCGTTTCTCGTGGTGATGTCGTCGGCGAAGATGTTGACGCCGGCCACGCTACTTGTCGGCCTAGCTGGCGCGGGGTTGTCCAACGGGATGTCTTCACCCTCGTGGTGGACGACGATCGGCAGCCTCATGCCGCCAGAGCTAGTTCCCATGGCATTCAGCCTCGACAGCTTCCAGTGGAACATCGGTCAGGTGCTCGCACCGGTGCTCGGCGGTGCGGTCTTGCGCGACGCAGGCACGACGGTGTTCTTCGCCCTGTGCGCCGCTCTAATGCTTCCTCTAGTCGGCTTCTTCTACCTCTGGAGAGGGCGAGTCGACCTGCGCCTGTCCACGCGGGGCGCGTCGGCGGCAGAGAGCCTCCTCGGCGCGGTCTCCTCTGGATGGAGGTACTTCTCGAACACGCCGGGCTTGCGTGCGATTGCCGCCCGGACGGCCCTTTTCGTCACGCCCGGCGTGGCACTGGGAGCGCTGTTCCCGCTCTTTGCGGCCCACTACCTCCACACCTCAGCTCTCGGCTACGGGCTGTTCCTGTCACTGAGCGGGCTGGGCGCCCTGTCGGCTGCGATCACCCTCCCCCGCCTTCAGCGCTATGTCCGCCTCGACGCGATCGTCGCCGGAGCCGCCCTCGCCGAGGCGCTCGCTGTGGGTGCGCTCGTCATCTGGCCGAATCGCCTCGCGGCCGCACCTGTCCTCATGGTGGCTGGCGCGTGCTGGGTGTGGTCGGTCGTGTCCTTTGTCATCGCCGCCCGTCAAGTGACCCCGGAATGGGTGCAGACGCGTTCGCTGTCACTGTTCTACGTAGTGCTCCAAGGTCCTTTTGTGCTCGGTGGGCTCGGCTTCGGTGTCATCGACACCTTCCTGCCGCTTCGCGACACGCTTCTTGTCGCTGCGATCGCTTTCGTCCCGGGCATCCTCCTCGTCCCGAGATTCCGGCTGCCGACTCTGGACCGCTCATCCCTACAGCTGGTCGGGAACCCCTCGCTTGCAATCGGCGAGCACATTCGTCCCGATGACGGCCCAGTCCTCATCCTCGTCGAGTACCAGCTTGCTGGCGAGGACGTCGACGACTTCCTGGCCGAGATGGCCGATCTGCGTGTTGTGCGCAGGCGTCTTGGGGGCACTCGCTGGGGCGTTTTCCAGGACGTGACCACACACGGCAAGTTCATCGAGACGTTCCTCATGCCTTCCTGGCAGGGCTATCTGCTCCAGCGCGCCCACTACACCAAAGGAGACAAGGAGGTAGAAGATCGGGCCTCCGCGTTCGACAAAGGTCCTGCGGGGCCGAAGGTAACTCGTCTCGTCCACCCGGAAGCAGTCGAAGCCGCCCGTGCCCGTTCCGCCTGGCGACGCGAGATGCTCCAGCTCTTGCGGCTGCAGTGGGGGGAGCAAACCTCCAACCAGACTCAGCAATCGGCCAGCCCCCAAGCAGACACGCCGCCTGGTTGAGCACCGCAGCCGCCGATCCCCGAAGAGTCTGCGAGGATGCGCCATGGCCACCGGTGCTGGGCCGCGGCGCGACGAGCTTCTCGCCCGCGGCCGCCACCTCGAGATCATCACCCTCGCATGGAACGGCGTCGGAATCTGCGTGCTTGCTCTCGCGGCACTAAGGGCGCGCTCGGTTGCCCTCGCCGGCTTCGGCTTGGACAGCCTCATCGAGATCGGAGCCTCGACAGTCGTTCTCTGGGAGTTGGCCGGCGCCGCACATGATCGCCAGCGGCGCGCCACGCGCCTCATCGGGGTCGGTTTCGTCGCACTTTCGATCTATCTCTCAGTCCAGAGCACACTTGTGATCGCGATCGGTTTCCACCCAGGCCACAGTGCCCTCGGTATCGTCTGGACCGCGATCACGGCGGCGGCGATGTTCCTCCTCGCCGCAGGCAAAGCGAACACGGGCGCCGCCCTCGACAACGCAGTGCTGCAGGCCGAGGGCAGGGTCACTCTCGTCGACGGCATCTTGGCCTCGGCAGTACTGCTCGGCCTCTTGCTCAACGCCACGCTCGGGTGGTGGTGGGCAGACCCTTGTGCCAGTTACGTGCTCGTCGCATACGGCGTACGCGAGGCTCGTACCGCCCTAGGCGGCTAACAGGTGCCCCCAGCCAGGGTCGCCTCTATGGAGCGGAGGTCACCGTCTTCATCAATGTGTGCCCTCACATCGACAAAGCCCACGGTGACAAGGGCGGATTCGATCACGGTCGCCTGATCGCCCCCGAGCTCTAGCAGGAGAGCCCCACCTCGGCGGAGCAGGTGGCTGCTGTCGGTCACGACCCGCAAGAGGACGTCGGTGCCTTCGGGTCCGCCGTCATATGCGAGCGGTGACTCGAACACGAAGGTGTCGTGCGCCAAGAGGCCGAGCGCGGGGTGCGGCACGTACGGCACGACGCCCACCACCACGTCGAGCTTGCCCTCGAGCCCGGGTGGAAGCGAGGCGAAAAGATCACCCCGATAAGCCTCCAGCCCATTAGCCGTGGCGCAGGCAACGGCACGCTCGTCCACGTCGCAAGCTAAGACTCGGGCTCGAAGTCGATTGAGGGCCAAGACCTTCGCGATAGCCCCCGCACCTGTGCAGACGTCGACGGCGACACCTGTCTCTGGAAGGCGCTCAAGAGCCCGACGCGCCAACGGCTCGCTCTGCCAACGTGGCACGTAGACGCCGACATCGACGTGAATCTCGAGACCGCAGAACAAAACGTTGCCGGTGATCCAGGCCAGCGGTTCGCCGGTAAGACGCCGGGCGAGCATCGCCCGGAGAAGTTCGGCGCTCCCGCCGGAGCAAGCAATTAGCTCGGCGGCCTCTTCCGCCGCCGCAACGAAACCAGCACGTGACAGCTGTGCGAAGACGGTTTCGAGGTCGTCATGGTCCGCCACGTCTGCAATTGGATCACCCATTCTCGGACCGGTCACGGACGCACCGATGACGATCGCGTCTTAAGGCGCTCGCCGAACACATGCGCGTGCTGAGGAATCCTGACTCGTGGTGGATCCTGGCAGATCGAGCCTGTCGGTGACGCCCGTCGCCCAGTGGTCACCGACGACGCGCTGTGCGAGGGCGCGGACCTCTTCGGCGGATAGCCGATGACCCTCTCCTGGCTCAAGACATGGCTCGAGACAGGTGAACTGCTGAGGACACCAGGCTGGCTCATGAACGGCTGAGAGCGTTCGCAAAGTGGCGTTCGTTAACATCTACTGGCAGGATTCGGATCAGGTGCGCATTCCGAGTGGACTGCGCAGTCCGAAGAGGTGTTGCGATGGTTTCGAAGACGACTGGCTCGTTTGTTCCCTTCTCGACAGAGCGGGCTGCAGAGGTCGTCGAAAAGCACCGTGCGGAGCGTGGGCCGCTTATGCCCATCCTGCACGAGTTACAAGACATCTTCGGCTACATCGACCCGGACGCGCTCGATGTCCTGGCAAGCGCCCTCAATGTCTCCAAGGCCGATGTCTACGGTGTCGTCACCTTCTACAAGGACTTTCGCGACAAACCGCCCGGCAACTCTGTTGTCTCTATATGCCGCGGCGAGGCCTGCCAGTCGATGGGCGCCGAGAAGCTCGCCCGGCACGCCAGAGAGCACCTCGAAGTCGACCTCGGCGAGACGACCCCGGACGGCGCGGTGACGCTCCGCCAGGTGTTCTGCCTAGGCAATTGTGCCCTCTCGCCGGCAGTGATGGTCGACGGCCGTCTCCAAGGAAGGGTGGACGAGGCCCGATTTGACGAGATCGTCGCCGGGCTGAGAGCAAAGGCACGCTCATGAACCCCGCCACCGTCTTTGTGCCCCTGGACTCCGCCGCGCGATCGGTCGGCTCCGATGAGGTCGCGCGAGCGATCGAAGCTGAGGCAGCTGCGAGGGGCCGCGACATCCGCATCGTGCGCAACGGGTCTCGTGGCCTTCTCTGGCTCGAGCCGCTCGTAGAGGTCTCGACACCCGAGGGCCGGCTCGCCTATGGACCCGTCGAGGCCAGAAGCGTCGGCGATCTCATCGACGCTGGGCTGCTCGACGGATCTCCAAACAGGCTCTTTTTAGGCAAGACCGAGGAGATCTCGCATCTCAAGCGCCAGACCCGTTTCACCTTCTCACGAGTCGGGATCAACGATCCGCTGTCCGTGGCCGATTATGAGGCGACCGGCGGGCTCACAGGGCTGCGCCGCGCGCTGGAGATGACGCCACAGCAGATCGTCAGCGCGGTGACCGACTCGGGACTGCGGGGTAGGGGCGGGGCCGGCTTCCCGACCGGAATCAAGTGGCAGACCGTGCTCGACATGAAATCTGATCTCAAGTTCATCGCCTGCAACGCGGACGAAGGCGACTCTGGGACCTTCGCCGACCGCATGCTCATGGAGGGCGATCCATTCCTGCTGGTCGAAGGTATGGCTATCGCCGGCCTCGCCGTCGACGCCACGGAGGGCTACGTCTACATCCGCTCGGAGTACCCCGACGCGATCGCGATGATGGATTCGGCTATCGACATCGCCTACCTGAACGGATGGATCGGACCGTCGGTGCTCGGTAGCGGACGACCCTTCGACCTTTTCCTGCGAGTCGGCGCCGGAGCGTACATCTGCGGCGAGGAGACCGCGATGCTCGAGAGCCTGGAGGGCAGCCGCGGGATGATCCGCGCCAAGCCCCCACTGCCGGCGATCGCGGGGCTTTTCGGAAAGCCGACCGTAGTCAACAACGTCTTGTCGCTCGCCACCGTCCCCCCCATTTTGGCAGGCGGCCCAGAGTCTTTCTGTGAACTCGGGGTAGGACGTTCCCGTGGGACCCAGGTCTTCCAGCTCGCGGGAAACATCAAACACGGTGGGATTGTCGAGGTCGCCTTCGGTTTGAGCCTACGGGAGCTGGTCGAGGAAATCGGAGGCGGCACCGCCAGTGGTCGGCCCGTACGCGCCGTGCAGGTCGGCGGCCCACTCGGCGCCTACTTGCCGGCGAGCCATTTCGACCTGCCGATGGACTACGAGGCCTTCGCCGCCGTCGGCGCGATGCTGGGCCACGGGGGTGTTGTCGTTTTCGATGACACGGTCGACATGGGTCAGCAGGCACGCTTCGCCATGGAGTTCTGTGCCGAAGAGTCCTGCGGCAAGTGCACTCCGTGCAGGCTCGGATCGGTGCGTGGCGTCGAGGTGATCGACCGCATCCTGGCGGGTCAGGACCACGAGGCGAACTTGGCGCTGCTCGAAGACCTCTGCGAAACGATGGTCGACGCGTCGCTTTGCGCGATGGGAGGCCTCACGCCCTCGCCTGTAAGAAGCGCAATCAAGTACTTCCCTGAGGATTTCAACCGCGCCGCGGCGGTGTCCCCGTGACCCACCTGCATCTTCCGCGGCGGTGCGGTGCCATAATTGGGATTAGCCAACACGCGGTCATGTCGAACAGATACTTGTCGAGGGGCCGAGGAGAAAAGCTATGACCTTGCTCAAAGAGCAAGACTTCGGAACGCCTGCCCTACCCGGCCCGGCCACAGTCGAGCTCGAGATCGACGGCCTCGCCGTGACGGTGCCCGAAGGCACCTCAGTTATGCGCGCTGCAGCGGTCGCGGGCATCGACGTGCCCAAGCTGTGCGCCACCGACGCCCTTGCCGCCTTCGGTTCCTGCCGGCTGTGTCTCGTCGAGATCGCAGGCCGCAGGGGTACGCCGGCTTCGTGCACGACTCCCGTCGAGGCCGGGATGAAGATCTCGACTCAGACCCCGCGCCTCGAAAAACTCCGCCGCAGCGTCATGGAGCTGTACATCTCCGACCACCCTCTCGACTGCTTGACTTGCGCTGCCAACGGCGACTGTGAACTGCAGGACATGGCCGGGGCCGTGGGCCTTCGCGATGTCCGGTACGGCTACGCGGGGGACAACCACCTCGATGTCACCAAAGACGAGTCGAACCCCTATTTCACCTTCGACGGCTCGAAATGCATCGTCTGCTCGCGCTGCGTGCGGGCCTGTGAGGAGACCCAGGGCACTTTCGCCCTTACGATTTCTGGGCGCGGTTTCGCCTCCAAGGTCGCGCCCGGCCCGGGGAACTTCCTCGGCTCGGAGTGCGTCTCTTGCGGCGCGTGCGTGCAGGCTTGCCCGACGGCGACGCTGGAGGAAAAGAGCGTCATAAACCTCGGTGTGCCACGGCGAAGCGTGATCACGACCTGCGCGTACTGCGGAGTTGGCTGCTCTTTCAAAGCAGAGTTGCGCGGCGACGAAGTGGTCCGCATGGTCCCTTACAAAAACGGCGGTGCCAACGAGGGCCATTCCTGCGTGAAAGGCCGCTTCGCCTGGGGTTACGCCACGCACAAAGAGCGCGTCTTAACTCCCATGGTCCGCGAAACCATCAACGATCCATGGCGCGAAGTCAGCTGGGATGAGGCCATCTCCTACACCGCCGAGCGCCTGTTATCGATCCAGGCTCGCTATGGCGTCGGAGCTATCGGCGGTATTACGTCCTCGCGTTGCACCAACGAGGAGGTGTTCGTCGTCCAGAAGATGGTGAGGGCAGCCTTCGGCAACAACAACGTCGACACGTGTGCTCGGGTCTGCCACTCCCCCACCGGTTTCGGCCTCAAACAGACCTTCGGGACCTCGGCCGGCACCCAGGACTTCCGCTCGGTCGACAGCTGTGACGTCATTGTGGTCATCGGCGCGAACCCGACCGAAGCACACCCGGTCTTCGCCTCGCGAATGAAGCGGCGGATCCGCGCGGGCGCCAGGCTCATCGTCATCGACCCCCGTCGGACCGAGATCGTGCGTTCGCCCCATATTGAGGCCGACCACCACTTGCAGCTCTCGCCCGGCACAAACGTCGCCGTCGTTAACGCGTTGGCGCACGTGATCATCACCGAGGACCTCTTCGACCATGAGTTCGTGACCGAGCGCTGTGATCCGCAGGACTTCGCGACCTGGGCCTCGTTTATCTCTTCGCCCGAGTACAGCCCTGAGGCAACCGAGGAGATCACCGGCGTTGCGGCGCCAGAGCTTAGGGCCGCAGCCCGCCTCTACGCGACCGGCGGCAACGCAGCCATTTACTACGGACTTGGGGTCACCGAGCACAGCCAAGGCTCGACGATGGTGATGGGTCTGGCGAATCTCGCCATGGCGACCGGCAACATCGGTCGCGACGGTGTCGGGGTGAACCCACTGCGGGGCCAGAACAACGTTCAGGGCTCGTGCGACATGGGCTCTTTCCCTCACGAGCTGCCCGGATATCGTCACGTCTCCGACGATGCCGTCCGACACATGTTCGAGCAGCGCTGGGGACGATCGCTCGACTCCGAACCGGGCTTGCGTATCCCGAATATGTTCGACGGCGCCGTCGAGGGCAGCTTCAAGGGCCTCTATGTCCAAGGCGAGGACATCGCCCAGTCCGACCCCAACACCCATCACGTGCAGGCAGCGCTAGGCGCGCTCGAGCTATGCATCGTGCAGGACCTGTTCTTGAACGAGACAGCCAAGTTCGCACACGTCTTTTTGCCAGGGACATCGTTCCTCGAAAAGGAGGGCACCTTCACCAACGCCGAGCGTCGCATAAACCGGGTCAGGCCCGTAATGGCACCTCGCAACGGCAAGCAGGAGTGGGAGGTCGTCTGCGAGCTGGCCACGGCAATGGGCTACGAGATGCACTACGAGCACCCGAGTCAGATCATGGACGAAATCGCGAGCACGACGCCAACTTTTGCCGGAGTGTCGTTCTCCAAGCTCGACGAGCTCGGTTCGGTCCAATGGCCCTGTAATGAGGCGGCACCTTCGGGAACGCCCATCATGCACATCGACAAGTTCGTGCGTGGCAAGGGTCGTTTCGTCGAGACCCCGTTCGTACCGACCGAGGAGCGCACGAATAGGCGCTACCCGCTCATCTTGACGACAGGTCGTATCTTGTCCCAGTACAACGTCGGCGCCCAGACGCGACGGACCGAGAACGTCGCCTGGCATCCCGAAGACCTGCTCGAGATCCACCCTTATGACGCCGAGGAGCGAGGTGTCATCGAGGGCGGTTGGGTGGCGCTCGCGAGCCGCGCAGGTGAGACCGAGCTGCGGGCGCACATCACCGACCGCGTCCCCCAAGGAGTCGTCTACACAACGTTCCATCACCCGGTTACGGGTGCGAATGTCGTGACGACGGAGCACTCGGACTGGGCTACGAACTGCCCTGAGTACAAGGTGACCGCTGTGCAGGTGCGGGCGCGCGTGCACGCCGTGCCCGGACCGGACGCTCCGGGCGTTGCAGACGACTCGGCGGTTTCTGACGTTCCGGCGATGCGTTGAGGAGCTGCAATGGTCCGAGCTGATCTAGTGCGTATGGCAAATCAGATCGCCGCGAACTTCCGCCATCATCCCGAGGCTCGCGCCGCTGGCGAGGTGGCGGACCACATCCGTATGTTCTGGCCTCCTTTGATGAGACGCGAGTTGCTCGACAGCGTCGACTGCGGTGAGTTCGATCCTCTTGTCGTCGCTGCCGCGGGTCTGTTGCGCGAGGCGGCGCCCGCCTAGGCGAAGCACCGCGGCGATGCCTCAGGCGGTGAGATCCACCCTCTCAGGGTGGCTATAGATATTGAACCTCTCCCCGCGTAAGAAGCCGATGACAGTCATCCCGAGCCTGTCCCCCGCGTCGACGGCCAGGCTGGACGGCGCCGAGACGGCGCAGGTAACCGGGATACCGGCTACCGCGGCTTTTTGGACTATCTCAAAGCTGACCCGACCCGAGACGAGTAGAACGCGGTCTCTGAGCGGAGTTTTCCCGGACAAGAAGGCATGGCCGATGATCTTGTCTACGGCGTTGTGGCGACCGACGTCTTCGCGCGACTCGAGGAGGTTCCCCTCGACGTCGAACAGTGCCGCCGCGTGGAGGCCCCCTGTCTGCTCAAAGATTCGCTGGGCACCTCTTAGGGCTTCGGGCAGCGAGACGATCACCGAGCGGGCGACCACTGGGCCGGGCACGATCACCGGGCAGGTGACCTCGACCTGATCGAGCGAAGCCTTGCCGCAGATCCCGCAACTCGACGAGGCGAAAAAATGGCGCTCAGCGAAGTCCGCCGTGAAGGGAACCGTGAGGTCCACGGTCACGACGTTGTAGTGCTGCATGTCAGGGGAGACATCGCAATAACGGATCCCGGCCAACTCGTGTCTTTCGTGCAGGAGGCCCTCACTTACGAGAAACCCCGCCGCGAGCTCGAAGTCGTTGCCGGGCGTTCGCATCGTGACAGCGACGCTCACAGGCTCCTGGCGGCGGCCCCGTACCTGGATCGCCATGGGCTCCTCAGTTGCGAGACGGTCTGGGCGCAACGTCGCGCTGGCGGCGTCTCCGGCGGTGACGACCTTGACAGAAGTAGTGGCGTGTCGAATGGCCGGACGGGCTGATCCCACAAGCTCCGCGGCCGGCTGAGAACCCCCCGTTGCCAGCTCGGCCATGGCGAGAGTCTACCGGGGGGGTTCCCGGGCTACTCCAACAGCGAGTTGACTCATCGGAAACCTCCGCGTAGCCCCATACGTTGCCTCATCTAAGAATCTCCGCTTCGAAGCAGTGCCCGAGGGTCGGTGGCGGGGGGTTACGCCTGTGCGATGGAGCTCTCGA
>JBEKVJ010000051.1:0-24566 GCA_049514105.1 Acidimicrobiales bacterium | reverse complement strand
ACCGGCCTCAGCGTGCTCCCCCTGATCGCGATCGCCGTTAGCTGTGCCAGGGCCTGGCGGGCGTGGTACGGAGCGCCACTGTCTGCGGTCAATCCGAGGATGTTCGCGCGAGCGACGCGTGCTGCCATTGCAGAGATCCTTGCGCACACGAAGTTCTCGGCCTGCAACGAGCGCAGGTTGAGGCCTTGGGCGCATCGCGCTGTCCTCTTTGCATTCGTGGGACTCGCGTTCATCTCGGGCGTGATGGCCCTGCTTTTGGTGACTGGGCGCTCGTACCCGTTGTCGATGGGTAACCCGCTCAAGGTGTTGAGCAACCTTTTCGCAGCTTCACTGATAGGCGGCACGACCTACTTTCTCGCCGCCCGTGTCATGGATGCCAGGCGGGGCGAGCGGAGCAGCTTTTTCGACTGGATGTTTCTTGTGAACGTCCTCCTCGCCGGTCTGACTGGGGTGGCCACCGAGGTGGTCCGTGCGACCGACGTGCGTGCATGGGCCTACCCGGTCTACTTCTTGCACCTCGTCGTCGTGCTCGTGCTGGCCATGAGCCTGCCCTACACCAAGCTCGCCCACGCCGTTTACCGCGTACTGGCCGTGGCCGGTAGGCAGTATGAGGCCTTCGAGGGACCCGAGTGCGAGGCGGGCCACCAAGTCTCGCTCCGCCACGCCCGCCGGTCAGTTGTGCACGCGGTCTCGAAACCGGCCGGATCGGGCTCGCCACGCCCTGAGCAACTTCTCGGGCTCGGACACAGGGAGCTCGCGGGTTACTCCGACGAGGAGATAGCCGCCGCCTATTACGCGCTTCGGGACCGGGCAGAGCCACGAGGCGGGACCAACTACTACCCAAACCTCAAGCACCTGACAGGAAGCCCGCTCGAGCGCGAGAAAGACCGTCGCGAGGTGAGAGCCCTCGCCTCCAATGCCGACAAGACCGAGTGGGAGGCCTTCTACGAGAAAGCAGCGGAACAGTCCTGCACCTGGTGGCTCGACAATCAGTTGGTCGCGCGCCGTGCCCTCACGTCCTGTCTCGCGTGCGGCATGTGCACCTCGGTCTGCCCCGCAGCCGAGCACTTTGAAGAGTACGACCCGCGTTGCATAGTGGATGCCGCTTTATCGCGCGACGAGGACCGCCTCGTCGCGCTGCTCAAGTCGGATCTTCTCTGGTACTGCGCCCAATGTGGCTCGTGCAACTCCCGCTGTCCGCACGAGAACGACGTGATGGGCCTAGTCGGCTCATTGCGGATCCTGGCCCAGCTAAAGGGCTACCACCTCGAAAGTGTCCGGGGCCGACAGCAGTACGCCGGTCGCCATCTGTGGGGAGCCAATCTGTGGAACAGGGCTTTCAGCCTTTACTTCCGCAACGCAGATCCGGCCGCGCACCCGGACTTCGGCCCTCGCTACGCGAGCTGGCAGGCCGGCCTGGAGGAGGAGTTCATCCGCGTGGGTGGCCAGCCGGACATGGACGGGACCTTCGCTGGGCGCAAGGTGACGCCCGAAACGCTCGAGGAGCTACGGAGCTGCATCCGGGCCGGCGGCGCTTTGTTTCTCTGGGACAAGATCGAGGAGCACGCCGGGGCCGACGCAGCAAGGCTCGGGCTCGACATCGACGAGTACCACGACAGGGTGAGGGCGGAAGGATGACACCTTGAACGCCACTGAGACGACGCGCAATGCCACGGCGAGCAACCGGCCGCTTGGCCCGCCAGTCGAGTCGACGGTGATCACCCGTCGACACCAAAAGCCGATCCCTGATGACGGCTACTACCTGACGACGAGCTGTGTTATGGGGACCTTCTCGCCTGCAGTGGAGCCGCTCATTACACGTATCTACGATCTTCTCGGGCGCCGTTGGGCGATGGGTGGGACCGGGGCGGCGTCATTGAACACCTGTTGCTCGGGCATCGTGACTCACGGCAACGTTTTTACCGTCGAGAGTTCCCTGCTAGTGGTCGCCCGGCTGTGGTCGCTTTGTGCAGAGGCTGGCCTTGAGAGCATCACAACGACGTGTGTCACCTCGTTCGCGATTCACAACGAGATTCTCGAGCTGCTGGAACTAGAGCCGGGCCTCGCCGAGAAAGTGGACAAGACACTCCTCGAGGCTTGCGGCCGACGCCTCGTCGTCCCCCGTCACATCGTCCATTGCAGCGACATCATCTACCGCTATCGGTCCGAGCTGGCGCGCCTGATGCGTCACCGGCTCGTCGATGCGGCCACGGGGCGGCCCTTGAGGGTCGTGGACCATGTGGGCTGTCACTACAACAAGATCTTTCCCGGAAAGTCGGTCGGAGGGACCGAGTACTGCGACGTGCTCGCCGCGATGATCCGCGAATGGGGCGGCGAAGAGGTCGACTACCCTGAGCGCCGCCACTGCTGCGGGATGGGCTTTCGACAGTGCATGATCCGGCCGAACCGAAGCTTCACGGTGGCCTGTGCCCGCAAGAAGTTTGAGTCGATGGCTCCGTACGCGCCCGATCTGATCCTCACCAACTGCCCAGGTTGCCTAATGGTCCTCGATCGAGAGCAGTGGGCGGTGAGCGGGCTGTCGGACACCAGCTTCGAGATCCCCGTGCTCAACTACGCGGAGCTTGCAGGCTTGCTCCTCGGCTGGGACCCTTACGAGGACATCGGGATACAGGGCCATTCGGTTCCGGTCGAGCCGCTCTTGGAACGTATCGGCATCCCACTCTCCCCAAAGCCGAGTCCGGGCGGAGTTTCTGATCGCACAATGGCAGCCGGAGCTGGCATCAGCGGTGGTGCGCGATGACGCGTCCAGTACTGATCCTCGGGGGCGGCGTGACCGGAATGCACGTGGCGACGACTCTCGCCGAGCTCGGTCATCGCTCGATCCTCCTCGAGAAGCAGTCCGACCTCGGTGGACGGGTTCGAGAGCTTTCGCGCACGTTCCCGTTCTTCAACCACGACGGATTCAATGACGGTGCGGAGTTCACGAGCCAGGTCGAACAAGACATGCGGGCACAGGCCTATGTGGACGTCCGCCTCGAGACCACCCTTGTCGGGCTCGAGGGTGAGTGGCCCAACTTCCTGGCGACCCTGAGCGAGGGGACCACAGAGGCCATAAGTGCGGTAGTGATTGCCACGGGCTTCGAGCCATTCGATCCCTCGAACCTCGAGGAGTACGGGTATAGCCGCTACGCGAACGTTGTCACGGCGCCGGAGCTCGAGTGGATCCTCAATCCGCGCGGCCCGACACACGGCGACATTCGAAGGCCCTCGGACGGCAAGAAAGTCGCGCGGATGGCGATTGTGTTCTGCGTCGGCTCTCGCAACAGGCGCATCGGAGCGCCGTTTTGCTCCCGCATCTGCTGCTCGTTCAGCACAAAGCAAGCCCTGACAGTGCTCGATCGTAATCCGGATGCCGAGATTACCTGTTTCTACATGGACGTTCGGACTTACGACCGTGGATTTGAGGAGATGTACTCGCTCGCGCAAGAGCGCGGGATTCGCTACGTCCGCGGTCGTGTGTCGGGATGCAAGGAGCTGCCTGGGGGCGACATCGTTGTCCGAGCCGAGAACACCCTCGTCCAGAAGATCTTCTCCGACCGCTTCGACATGGTCTCGCTCTCCACCGGTATGCGGCCGTGCCTCGACGTCGACCACTTGGCCGGGGTGCTCGAGATCGACCGCGCCCCGGACGGGTTCTTCGCTAGCCGTGAGTGGTTCCGCTACCCGCACGACTCGACTCGCGAAGGCGTCCTCGTCGCGGGTTGTGCCATGGGCATGAAACCGATCCGCAACTGCATCGTCGACGGAAGTGCCGTCGCGGCACGCGTCGCAGCTCTCCTGCGCCGAAGCGCTCTCGTCACGGCTGCGACGAGCTAAGAACTACATAGTTCGGCGCGAACGCCAGAGGCGCCGCTTTTGACGGGGTGTGGCGTGCGCCGGGCACTGGCAACGTTCAGAGATCGAGACATGACCAAGGACTTGCTCGATGTGCTCCCCACAACCTTTCCAGGTCGGGCGTCGGCACTTGCTGCAGGTGACTAGTCGGCACATGCGCCGCAGGATACCATACCCCCTATGGTATAGAGCGGGAACCAGCGGGATCGAGACACGAGTGCTCTTTGGCGATGCCAGAGGCGCTCGCGCATCTCCCTGCCTTGGAGCTCTCGGGCAAAGAGATCGCCAACTGCGCTCTACGTCTCACCGACCACCGAGGACGGGTGAAGATAACCGAACTCGGTTCGCTCGCATAGCGAACCGAGCACAGGCTCATCCAGCGGCGCTTGCAAGGCAGTACCGAGCCGCGGCAGGAATATGGCCTAGCTCCGCCAATTGATGGGCAGTAGGGGGCTAGGGCTTCGGTGCCTTGTAGCTGTATACGCCCACGGCGGTCTGCGCGCTCGAGCCGCCGAGCGCACTTACGTGAACATGAACGGTTCCCGAGCCCGCCGGTGCCCAGACGGTGAGCCTCGACGGCGAGTACACATGCAAGTGGGTCGCCCGCCTTGGCCCAAAGCGCACCTTTACAGGTCCGTAGAAGCCGGTTCCGTGCACGGTCACCACGTTGCCACCCTTCGCCGGCCCGAGAAGGGGCCGAACCCTAGTGAGCGTCGGTACGCCCACGAAGGTGAAGCGGTCCTGGGTTCCGAGCGGGCTTGCGGTCAAACCCTCTACGAAGATCCTGAGATCGTCGGTCGAGGCCTTGGTGCGCGGGAGGGTGCCCGTGCATCGAGTGGCGCTCTTACAGGAAAGGCTGATGTATTTCGTGCCTACCCTCAGCTCATCGGCTCCCTTTATTGCCATGAAACCGGTCCCGGAGATAGTTACCTTCGTGGAATGTGTGCTCGGGCCGAAGTCTGGCAGGACGTGGGTGATTTTCGTAGCCGTGAGCTTTGTAGCCGTGATGCCGCACACGAGAGCCGCGAGCCCCGGGACGAAGTTGTCAGTGTAAGCGACCGTCGGCGTGCCTAGCCCACTCGCCATGTCATAGCCGGTCGTCGCCCGGTAAAGCTCGCCCGCGTTCGAGGTCGTACCGGCAGGCGTGAAGTAGTTGTTGCCCTCGGTCACGTCATAGAAGGCGAAGGGGTAATAAGGGCTGTCGGCGATGTAGTAAAGGCTGTCTGCCAAAAGACCGGTGGCGTCGTTTGTAAGGGTGCCTTTTGAGCTCGGGTCAGCCGAGCCGTAGGCGGCGCAGAATGGTGACGCGTCCACCAGAGCCGCGATCGCAGCCCACAAGGGCGCGGCCGCGCTCGTACCGCCGATGCCACCGAGCCACGCGGGGGCGGCGCCTTTGGTGTCCGAAGTCCAATAGATTACATAACCCGTTTGGGGGTTGGCATCTGCCGATACATCAGGGATCTCGCGCATGTAGCCGGTCGCGCATTTCGTGTTAGCTACTGAAGCTGAGGTGATGAGCCCCTTCGTGTTCGACTTGCCTGGCGTCGTCGATTCGGGCTGATAGGTGGGCATGCACTCGACGGTGGAGACGCCACCGCCGCCGGCACCGCCGCCCGTTGTAGTCGAGTCGTTCCAGACGGTTTCTGCGTTGGCGCCGATGGATGTCCCGCCTACGCCTATCACATAGGGCTGGCTAGCGGGATCGTCGACGGCCAGCAGGTCGGCGTCAGACGACCCTAAATTGCTGAAGCAGTCCGACGACCCGGAGTCGCCGGCGGCGGCAAAGACGGTCTGTCCCTGCAGGGCCGCCTGCTCGAATAGCGTCGTCTCAGATGTGACGAAGGCCGCGCCGCCACTGGCTGCCTCCAAGTCGAGCTCACATAACCCCCAACCCGTGGCGACGACCTGGTCGACGTCGGCGGTCACTATCGCCGAGTAGACGTTGTAGATGTCCACGGACCCAGGCGAGGCGACGCCCCGGTAGACATCGAGCGTCGCCCGCGGAGCGAGGCTGATGACGTTCTCGATGTCGAGCGCCGCCTCGCCGCTGCCCGAGCCGCTAGTGGGTCCGGGTGGGTCGGCGTCAATGTAGTTCACCGTCGTGTGGGCCCCGTAACAGGCTTTGTAGGCATTGATGTCGCCCGGAAGGTTCGCTTCGAACTCGGCCAGGGCAACGTGGACACCCTGGCCCAAGTCGCCGAGAGCATAAAGCGGCGTGACGCCGTAGTAAGAGGCGAACCTGTCCGCCGTGAGGCTCTCGTAGGTTTCGGCTGCAGTTATAGCCGCTGCGCAGGGCTTCGGCGCCGCCGGCACCGACTCGGAGAGCCGCGCGGAACGCGGAGCCACTCTAAGCGTGGCGCTTGCGCGCGCCAGCATGCTGTGAGCCTTGACAAGATCGTTGAGCCCAAGGACGCCCTCAATGTCTGCTGAGACGCCGGCCGAGATGCTCGGAGGCGACAGTGTCGTAAAGACGGCGCGCCCGCTGGGGAGACGGTAGCGCTGTAGGTTCACGCGAAACGCCCGGTCGAGCACCGTCGCCGGCGCCTGCACTGGAATCTCGAGACGGTTCGAGGTAACCGGCCCTGGCTCGAGCCCGTCTGAGTGGAGTACGGCGTCGATGGCTGCGACTTCGGACAAAGACGGACCGAATAGCTGGCCGAACTCTCCTGGAGCCAAGAAGTGGCGGTAGTTTGGCGAGCCTCGGCGCGACACCGACGCGAGGTACGAGCTCACCGCCGAGGGGTCGGGCAGCTTGAGCGTCACGTCTACGCGGATGTCGGTACCGGACCTGAGCGGCCCGAGCGCGACCGAGCGCGCGGGAAGGGGAGGACTCGCGCTCGATCTCAGCACGACGAACGCGCTCGGGGCGGTCGTCTGAGCTCTCGAGGGCGACGACCAGACGCCGATAAGAGAGCAAGCCGCGAGCGCGAGCACGACCGTGACGACAGGCCAGCGAACAGACATGAATCTCTCGCTTTCAAAGGGGCACCGGCAACCCTATACGCCCTCCAGGTCGGCGTCGCGCGCGGGCAGAGGCCACCTCTGGGCGGCCATTGCGGTCAGACGCCGGGGCTAAGCGCGAAGAGTCCGCCCCTTAGGTCGTGACGGTGAGCCTCTTGTTGGAGGAGGCCGAGCCGGCAAAGTTCGCGCTCGCGCTATAGACACCGAAGAGTCGGTAGGACCCGGCGGGGAGCTTGCTCGGAGCGAGCCTGCAGGACCCTTTGCCCTTTGAGAGTGAGATGACGCATAGCGTCGTGGTGGACTTCTTCACCGTCACCTTGCCACTCGGGGTGGCCCCGGCGTACTCGGGTGTCACGCGTACGGAGATGTTCTCGGACTGTTCATGACCGAAGCCGACGCTACTGGCTGACAGGGCGAGCGTGGTCTTGACGACCTCTTTCGACACCGTGAGCGTCGTCGTCGCCGAGCTCGAGCCGAAGAAGGCTGCGCTGCCGCTGTATGTCGCGGCGAGGTTGTAAGTGCCAGCAGGCAGTTGCCTTGCCAGCAACGTGCACTTTGCAGTTCCGTCAAACAGTGTCGCCGAGCAGAGCTCGGTCGATGACGCTCTCAAGACAACCGATCCGGCCGGCGTCGAGCCCGGGTACTGCGCTGCGACTGCCACCGAGACGGTCACGATCTGCTCGTTGCCGTAGGCCACTTTGGCAGACGACGACACGAGGGTCGTCATCGAATTGGCGTTGGTGACGGTGAGCGGGCTTGAAGCCGAGGCGGACCCGCCGAACTCGCTATTAGGGCCGTATGTCGCCACCAAGTCGTACAGACCGGGGACCTGCTCTGTGAGCGTGCATGCCCCGGACTCCGTCGGTCCAGAGCCGCTCAGGGGAACCGTGCAGCTTTGGACGCCGTCGGTCACCGCTATGACGCCCCCCGGGGCCCTCGAGGCGACGCCGCTCGTGACCTGTACGCCGACGCTGACGGGTTGGCCGATGACGGACTGGGCGGTCGCCGGTGTGATCGTGAGCGTCGTCGGAGCAAACACGAAGGCGTAGTTCTCGGTGTCGACAGCGACGCAGAAGGCCGGCGAGGCACACGAGAGGCCGGTGATCTTGGCCCCGTGCGAGTCCGCGCGCTCCGGCGTGGTCCAGACCTTGCCGTCGAAGGTCATGGCGTTGCCGGCACTATCCGCGGCCGCACAGAAGCTTGAGGAGGTGCACGAGACTGACGTGAGGGGCGTTGTGGTATCGATCGACACAGGTGCCGTCCAGCTCGTCGGGCCGTAAGTGAGGGCGTTGCCCGCCGTGTCGACCGCCGCACAGAAGCTTGAGGAGGTGCACGAGACCGACGTGAGGGGCGTTGTGGTGTCGATCGACACAGGTGCCGTCCAGCTTGTCGGGCCGTAGGTCAGGGCGTTGCCGTCGTTGTCGACGGCGACACAGAAGCTCGACGATGTGCACGACACCGAGGCGAGCTGTTGTGATGCGTCGATCAGCGACGGCGAGCTCCAGCTCGTGCCGCTGTAGATAATGGCGTGGCCCGTGTTGTCAACCGCGACGCAAAAGCCGGTCACACACGACAAAGAGCTGACCGAGTTCGGGGAAGCGTCGATCGACACAGGTGTCGTCCAGCTCGTGCCGTTGAACACGCTTGCGTCGCCGGCACCGTTCACCGCCGCACAGAAGCTCGAAGATGCGCACGAGATGTAGCTGTTGCCCCGAGCCGAGAACCCGGTCAGAGCGGTTAACGGCCCCCAGTTTGTGCCGTTGTAGTCCAGTACGTTCGAGAACAGGTCAGATGCGGCACAAAAGCTCGTCGAGGGGCAGGAGACAGAGCTCAGCCCGAGGGTGCTCATCGGGTCGACCGAGACGGGAGCACCCCAGGTGCTGTTGTACACAAGGGCGTCTCCGAGGAAATCGCCCGCAGCACAAAGGCCGGCAGTCCCTGGGGCGCACGATACCGAGCTGATGCCTTGACCGTCGGGGTCAACGGATTGGAAGCTCCAGGTCGAACCGTTGTACTTAAAGGCGATCCCCATCGTGTCGACAGCCATGCACGCGGTCGTCGAGGAACACGAGACCGACTGGAGGGTTTCGGTGCCGTCGACGAAAGCCAGCGCGCCCCATGTCCCACCTTGGTAGACAAGGGTATTGCCGGCTCGGTCGACCGCGGCGCAGAAGTACGTAGCGGGCGTCGAGCCCAAACAGGACACCGAGACGAGGGCCAGGCTTTTCGTCTTTTCGACAGTCCAGGTCGTTCCGTTGTAGGTGACGGCGTTGCCAGAGTTGTCGGCTGCGACGCAGAAGCTGGTTGAGGCACACGACACTGCGTTGAGCTGGACGCCGTTGCCGATCGGTTCTTTCGAGGCTGCCCAGTTCGTCCCGTTGTATATGAAGGCGTATCCGTAAAGGTCAACGGCCACACAAAAGCTCGCCGAGACGCAGGAAATCGAGCTGAGGGCAAGATTGGCCTTGTCGATCAGAACCGGTGCACCCCACGTCTTGCCGTTGTAGATGACCGCGTTTCCGAAGTCGTCGGTGACCACGCAGAAGCTGGAGGAGGCACAAGAGATGTTCGGAGCACCGAGCCCGCCTGTGTCCGGGTCGGCGAGGCTCGGAGCGCTCCAGCTCGTGCCGTTATAGGTCAGGACGTTGCCGAATCTGTCGACCGCCGCACAGAATTCCGTCGTCGGGCACGAAACCGAGGTCAGCTCACCTTGTGGCGCCACAGCCAGTATGCCCGTCGACCAGGGCGACAGTATGCTCGGCGACGCCAATCGACTCGACACGGGACTTGCGGCGGCCACCTGGGCCTCCATCCCCACCGCGCCAAATATCACAGCGACGGCAACGAACCACGCTGCGATCGGATGTCTCATTTCCTCGCACCTCCGACCTGCGGCTCCCCCCGGGGCGCCGTGCGCGATGAGTATCGCGCAGACCGGCCGAGATGGCCAGGGGCGCAGTCGCAGGGGGCCCGCAGTTGACCAGGCGCGACGTCCGAGTGGTTCGACTAAGGACCTCCAGCCCAGTTGGCGGTCGAGGCCGACTTGCCGGTCGGCGGCAAGAACGCGAGATCATGTCGCTATGGATCACGGATTGTCCTTGACGGTCGCGCCGGAGGTACAGGCGGCGCTCGCGGAGGGACGACCAGTCGTCGCGCTGGAGTCGACGATTATCAGCCACGGCCTGCCGAGACCGCGCAACCTCGAGGTGGCGATGGAGCTCGAGGCAATGCTGCGCGCGGCGGGAGTCGTGCCCGCCACTGTTGGCGCACCTGGCGGCCGGCCCACCGTCGGGTTGGATCCTACCCAGCTCGAGATTCTCGCCACCGCCTCCGATGTGGCAAAGGTCGGCGTGCGCGAGCTCCCCCTCGCGGTGGCGGCCTCGCGCCACGCCGCGACGACGGTCGCATCGACGGCGACGCTCGCACGCCTCGCGGGGATTCGTGTCTTTGCGACCGGTGGCATAGGCGGCGTACACAGGCGCTGCAGCGAGACCTTCGACGAGTCGGCAGACCTCGGTGCGTTGGCCCGCACGGCGATCACAGTCGTCTGCGCGGGAGTGAAGTCGATCCTCGACGTGCCTGCGACCCTGGAGCGGCTCGAGACGCTTGGAGTTACGGTCCTGGGGTATGGGACTTTGCGATTCCCAGGGTTCTACGTAGCAGACTCCGGCATTGGCATCGAGTGGTCGGTCTCTGATCCCGATGAGATAGTCGCTGTCATGCGAGCCGCCGATGGCCTCTTGCTCAAAAGCGCCATCGTGATCGCGAACCCGGTTCCATTCGAGCACCAGCTCGACCCGGTGCTTCACGGCGCCTTATTAGAAGAGGCCTTGGCAGCTGCCGAAAGCCAGGGAATCCATGGCAAGGCGGTAACTCCCTTTCTCCTCGACCAGGTCTATGTGGCCTCGGGCGGAGCCAGCCTCGAGGCAAACATCTGGGCCGTACGCAACAACGTTGTGCTGGCAGCTCGAATAGCCCGGGCCTGGGTCGCAGCCGACACATGAACCGACAGGTGGTCGTTGTCATCGGCGATGTCATCAACGACATCATCGTGCGCCCGTGCGCCTCGATCGCGGTCGGCACCGACACGCCGTCAGACATCGAGAGGTCGGCGGGCGGATCGGGAGCCAACCAAGCTGCTTGGCTGGGCGCCCTGGGAACCCCTGTGCGCTTTGTCGGCCGCGCCGGCGCGGCCGATGCCGGGTTCCATCAAAGTGCTCTCGAGCGCGTCGGAGTCGAGGCCTCGATCGCTCGCGACGACATTCTGGCCACGGGGACGATCGTCGTACTTGTCTCATCGGACGGTGAACGATCCATGTTCACAGACCGAGGAGCCAATCTCGCCCTCGCGTCGGCCGACGTGCCCGCGGGCTTGCTCGAGGGAGCCCGGCTCTTGCACCTGTCTGGGTACCAGCTGTTCGAGCCGCAGACGCGCTCGGTGCTTCGGCGATTGTGGGAGGACGCGTCTCGGGCCGGCGCGGCAACCTCCGTTGACCCCGCGTCCGTCGCCGGCCTGCGACAGGTCGGGCCTGGGGCCTTCTTGGAGTGGACCTCGGGCGCCCAGTTCGCCTTCCCGAACCTGGACGAGGCGCAATTGCTCACAGGCGCGGAGGAGCCGGAGGAGATCGTCACCGTCTTGCTCGAGAGCTACGGTGTGGTCGCGCTCAAGCTCGGGCCCGCAGGCGCGTTGATCGCCTCTTCCGACGGGCGCCGGATCCGGGTCGAGGCAGAGCCGGCTCGGATCGTGGACTCCACCGGTGCCGGAGACGCATTCTGCGCGGGTTTCCTCGCGGCGTGGTCCAAGGGCGCGGACCTCGAGGCGTGCGCCCTAGATGCCGTGAAGGCGGCAGCTTGTGTCGTAGGCCAGCTCGGCGCGCGTCCGCGCCTACTTTGAGCCAGCTTCGCCGTCTCGAGCGCGCGGAGCTCCTCGTGTGTATCAACAACAAGGGCCAAGGGTGCGCCCCGACGCCCCAAGTGCTACCTAGTGCGTCCTGAGGAGGCGGGTATGGCGGACCAGCTTGGCTCTATCGGAGTCTTCTGCGGATCGAGCCTCGGGCTGGACCGGTCCCATTCGGAGGCCGCCGCCTCGCTCGGGCGCGAGCTTGCCCGGCGCGGCCTCCGCCTTGTCTACGGGGGCGGGCGCGTCGGTCTCATGGGCGTGCTCGCTGATGCGGCTCTCGGCGAAGGGGGCGAGGTCCACGGCGTGATAACCGAGGCGCTGAAGCAACGCGAGGTCGCCCACCTCGGCCTCACCAAGCTCGATGTCGTGGCGACGATGCACGAGCGCAAGGCGGCCATGGCAGACAAGTCAGGAGCTTTCATCATGATGCCAGGCGGGTTCGGGACCCTGGATGAGTTCTTCGAAGTGCTGACGTGGAACCAGCTCGGCATTCATGCCAAGCCGTGCGGGATCCTCAATGTCTGTGGCTACTTCGACCCACTGCTCGATCTGATAGATGCGGCCGTATCCCAGCGGTTCTTGCGAGTCGAGCATCGCGACATGGTCGTGGTCGACAAAGACCCCGCCTCGATCCTCGAGCGCCTCGTCTCGCGCGAGCCGGTAGTAGTGGACAAGTGGCTGGACCTGGACGAGCGCTGAGGTTCCCTCAATCACTCAGGCCCGAGGCGTGATAAGCCAGAGTTGAGCGCGACTTCGGCCTCCGCGGCTATCACCGCCCGCAGCACCGCTTCGGCAGCTGCGAGCTGGTCCGGGTCGGTGCGCTGTGCAAGCTCGCGGTTGAGAGCTTCGATCGCCTCGATGACGGCCTGGGCGTACGACTCGCCGCTCGGGGTGAGCACGACGTTGAGCTTGCGCGAGTCCCTCACGTCACGCTCGGTACGGGCAAAGCCGCGAGAGGCAAGCCCGTCGACCACTTTGCGGGCAGCCTGCCGTGTTGCGCCGAGCACCGCCGTGAGCTGGCCGACAGGCACCGGCCCGTGCCGCAAGACGCGCAACACTGCGGCGTCGCTGCGCCGATAGTCGCTGAAACCCTCGCGCTCGAGGCGCGACGCCATCTGGTGCACCCAAGCGAGCCGAGCACGTGCAAGCAGGTCCCCGAACAGCCGCGGGGCGGCGGTTGACTTCTCTGGCACGACCCCTCATACTAGCGAGTTATGCAACGAGGTTGCGTATTTATGGCCAATAAGGCAGGCGACTCATGATCACCCTCCTCGGCTCGGTGGCCCTGTTCTTGCTTGCGGTCGTCGTCGTGAGCCTCGGCTGGCTCCATTTTCAACCGACAGGCTTGTCGCCGGTACGTAACGCCGTAAGCCAGTACGGGATCACACGATTCCGGGCCGGCTACCGGGTCGCGACGATCGCCTTTGGTGTCTCGGCACTCGCGCTCGCAGCCGGTATCTACCGGGCGGTGCCGCGAGGCGGTCGGGCGCTGGTTGCTGCCCTCCTCCTCGCTTTTGCGGCCGCGCGTTGTTTGATCAGCTGGTTCCCGATGGACACGCCCGGCCAAGCGCGAACTCAAAGCGGGCAGAGACACGGTTTGTTAGCGTTCGTGGCTTTTGCAAGCGTGACAATCGCCGCATTCAGGCTCGGGAGTGTCCTCTCGAACGAGCAGAGGTGGCACTCGTTGGCAACTATCTCGACAGCCCTCGGTTTCGCGATGCTGGTTTGTCTTGTCGGTCTCAGCGTCGCCCGCTCAGCACCGCCCGTGCGGGCCGTCTTTGGAGCGGTGGAACGCGGATTTTACGTATCGGTGATCGCTTGGTTCGCGGTCTTCTCGCTTGCATGCGCGTTGCGGCCGTGAACGAGGCTCACCTGCGGATCTGCGCCAGTCCTGAGTGGGCCGTTTCGTGGAGAACGAGCTGCTTGCCTGGGCGCTTGGCGAGAGAGACCTCGGTGACCACGTCCTCGAGGTCGGCCCCGGACCAGGTCTTGGTACTGACGTCCTGCGCGACAAAGTACCGCGCCTTACAGCGGTGGAAGTCGACTCTGGACTCGCACTTAGGCTTTCGCGCCGCCTGGCAGGCACGAACGTAGAGGTCGTGCAAGCAGATGCCACCAACCTCCCCTTCCGTTCAGCCCGATTCAGTGCCGCGGCCTGTTTCACGATGCTTCACCACATTCGCTCTCCGGCACTTCAGGACCGGCTCATGGCCGAGCTCCACCGGTTGATACGCCCAGGCGGAATTGTCGTTGGCACTGACAGTACCGAGACACCAGTAAGGCGCGAGTTGCACCTCGGCGATGTCTTCACCCCGATCGAACCGGCCGGTTGGGCTGAGCGGATGGCAGCGGTCGGTTTCGTCGCCGTATGTGTCGAGCAGCTCGAGGATCGGTTCCGCTTTGCCGCGGAGGTCCCCGCCTAAGAGCCCTTCGTGGGCCGGTTGTCGCCACAGCAGCCGACGACTCGTCAGGTGTTTGACGCCCACATGTGACGGGCTCGGGCCAAGTAACGGCGACGGTACCGGTCGTCGCGCAGTTCGCGCGACGACCGGTACCGTGCTCAGACCGAGGTTCTCCTTGGTAAGCCCTTAGAAGGCCAGGATCCCTTCGCCGCCAGCTGCGCCGGCGACGCTGACTGAGCCGATCTCGCTGAGCGCGCCGTTTGCGGCGACCTGGAACTCGTCGACGATGCCGTTGCCGCCTGTCTGCACGTACAAGAAGTTGCCGGTCACCGAACCGGCGGCGTCAACGGTCCCCGGGTCGGTCGAGGTGTTCCCCTCGAACGAGAGGATCCCCGTGCTCGAGTCCTGAAACTGGCTTACCGACGCGCTGCCGGCATTGGACGCGTACAAGTTGCCGTTGACCGTCGTCACCCAGCACGTGGCTGCCTGGTTGGTCGCGACAGCGTCGAGCTCGGTCGCCACGCCGCTCGGGCTGAGGGAGAAGCTCACGAGGGCACCAGGCCCAGTTTCGGCTACGACGAGGTTGTCGGCCGCATCGAATGTGACGGCGAAGGGAAGGGCATTGGGCTCGGAGTTGACCGTCGGGGCGGCTGAGAGTTGTCCGTTAGCGAAGACCTGGAACACGTCAATGTCATTCCCGTTCGCCTTGGTGGTCACTACCAGCTGCGAGCCGTCCGGAGTAAATGCCACCTGCCCAGGGGTGTGGGTGTACTGCGGGGTCAAGCTCGGGTCGAGGCCGAGGGGACGGTTGGAGCCGAGGATCGGCACCACGAAACCGAGGACGATCCGGTAGCCCTGCACGGAGCCGCCGTTCTCGGCGTTGAGCACATAGACGAGATTGCCGTGCACCGTCAGGCTCACCGGGAACGCACCACCCGAGGGCAGCACCTCTTGCAGGCTCAGGCTGTCGTTGTGGGTGCGGAAGACCGAGATGGTGTCGCTCCCGGCGTTGACAGCAAAAAGCAGCCTGTTGTTGGCCGAGTAGGCGAGCGATCCCTGAGAGGCGAGATGGTCGACAACCGACCCGGTGAGCTGGCCGCCGAGGCCGTCTGTCGAGTAGGTCGCGCCTAGTTGAAGGGTCCCGTCAGGCGCTCGGTAGTAGGCGACCACCTGGTTGCCCGACACGGGGTCTGTCTGCACGAATCCGACGTTTCGTGGACCGATGTCGCGGGGCTGCCAGCGGTTGTGGGCGCTCTGGGCTCCCGCCAGAGCGGCGCTCAGTGTCACGAGCCCGAGCGCGAGGGCGGCGCCGGAAAAAAACCGGAGTGCTTTTTTCACTAGATTGTCCTTTGGTTGGGGGTTACTGGCGTTGTCAGCGATTCAGTCCCCCCAACCACCAGAGTTGTTACAACGACGACGGACACCAGGGTAAGACGACGGACACCAGGCAAAGGGTGCACCGCTCCCACAGGCGCGGCGACGGACCCCTCGAGGGGGTAAAGACCAGCAATGTCTCTAGGGCGGCGAGGATCGAGCACCCAAGGACTCGAGTCGTGACGCGTCAGCACTCCCAGGGCCTTCACGCCAAGCAAGCTGATCCCGACGACGCGGCGGCAGGGCTACGCGAGGTGCTTCGCCTGGCCCGCGCGCTCGGAAGAATCTCTGACGAGGCCGAGCTGTTCGAGCTGATCAACGCGACGGCGCGCGAGCAGCTCGATTGTAAAGTGTGCGCAATTGCCACCAGGGGCGACGACGGCGCCTTCAGGTACTCGGCGTCCTCGGGTCTCGGCGTCAAAGAGGATCGTGCACTGCGTCGCCGGGTGCTCAGCTCTTCGGCCTTTGAGGCGCTCAAGGACGCAGCCGTCGTGCACGGCGCTATCTGGACCATCCCATCCGGGCATCGGGTGCGGGAACGCCCGGATGTTCTTGCCGGGATGCTCACCGCTTCCCGGACGGCGGTGACCCGCTCGCGGGAGGCGTCGGCGTTGTGGCTCGTGCCCCTCTTCGGGGCCGATAGTGAGCCTGTTGGGCTGCTTCACCCGGCTGATCCTCGCCACGACGATTTCCCGACGGCGCGCGAAGCGCTACTGCTCGAGACCCTCGCCGAGCTGACTGTCGTCGGACTCGAGATCGTTCAGGCTCGAGCGGTCGAGCACGCCGCGGTCGTCGTGGCCGAGGCCCAACGGCGCCAGCTCGAGGATCTTCTTGCGGCAAGCGCTCAGGTCCGTGGTTACTACTCCCTCGACGAGGTACTCGGCGAGATCGCCAGGGCGATGACGACCGCGGGAGGTTTCGGACGAGCGGCCATCTACTTGCGCATGCCCGACGACACCCTCGAAGTTGGCGCGACCTTCGGGCTCAGCGAGACCGAGAGTGAGCAGTTGCGGACGACACCTGTGACCCTTAAGGAATTCGCCCCCCTCATGCAGGCGGAGATGCTGTTGAGCCGCTCGTATCTGTTCGACCACCGCAGGTTCCAGATGCCGAAGGAGCTCAACGACAAGTTGAATACTCCCGTCGTCAACAGGCAGTGGGTCGACGGCCAATGGCACCCCGAGGACATGTTGACTGTAAAGATCACAGACGTCGACGGTGACCTGCTCGGCCTCATCTCAGTCGACGAGCCGCTCAACGGCCTTCTACCCGACAGAGCCCATGTTCAAGCGATCGAGTTTTTCGCTGACCAATGCGCAGTGGCCGTGGCTCATGCCAGGCGTTACGAGCAGGTGAGGGCCGAAGCCCTTTCGGACCCTCTGACCGGTCTCGCCAACAGGCGTGCGCTTGACGCGGCAGTCGTCCGTGCGGTCGCCCGGGCGCGCCGCGACGCGGCTTTGTGCGCCGTCTTGTTCATCGATATCGACCACTTCAAAGACATCAACGACTCGCTTGGCCACGCGGTCGGCGACGCCGTGCTGCAACGGGTCGGGAGGGGATTGCGCGGCCGGCTCCGGCGAGGTGATCTGCTCGCCCGCTACGGGGGCGAGGAGTTCGTGGCCCTTCTTCCCGACACCGACCTCGATGCGGCCATACGAGTGGCAGAGATCCTCAGGCGGCGGGTGGCGACACTCGATTTCAAGTCTCTTACCGGCGAGCTGCCGGTGCGAGTCTCGATTGGCGTGGCCCAGCTTTCTGAGCAGCACATGGGAGCCGGCTCTCTCGTGGCGGCCGCCGACGCGGCGATGTACGAGGCCAAGCGCCAGGGCCGCAACAGGGTCATCGCAGCCGTTTGAGGCATCCCGCCGCGTCCCGGGGGCTCGGCTGGGCCGCTTGACTATTACGTTAGATGATATATCGTAGGATGAATGCCAAGCCCGCGGATCTTCCCGAAGCCGGATCCTTCGTTGCTCATCCTCTCCTCCCTTGCAGGCGGCGAGAAGCACGGGTACGCGTTGATGAAGGACGTCGAGGAATTCGCTGGGGTGACGATCGGGCCCGGAACGGTCTTCGGGTGCCTCGCCCGTCTCGAGGAGCGTGGGCTCGTGGAGGCTCTGGAACCGCAGCAGCGTCGTCACCCATATCGCCTGACAGCAGCGGGCGCGACCGCGCTCACACAGCAGCTGCGCGAGCTGGAACGGGTGACCTCGACGGGATCGGCCCGACTTGGAGCCACGAGGCGTCGCCTTTGCGACGGTCCTGCCGGGGCTCCGGCATGACCGGGCCTTGTGAGGTCGCAAAGGGCGCGCCAGGGACGCCGTTTCTGGCCAAGTGGGTGCTTCGCGCGTATCCCAGTTGGTGGCGCGAGCGCTATGGCGAGGACCAGGAGATGTTCGTGGCGGATCTCGCCGCTGACCGGCGACCCCTGCGACGGGCTGTCGCGGACCTCGCCCTCGGCGCCGTCCGCGCCCGCCTGCACCCAGTCGGTATGCCAAAGAGCGTCCCGGCCTGGCGCGACCGTACGCAGGCGTCCGTCGCCTGGGCGACGGTGCCCGCTCTGGCCGCGCTTTTGCTCATCACCGCCGTGACCGGGCACTCCTACTCGATGTGGTCCGGCCCGTCGATACCCTTCAGCACGGGCGGACGCGTTGGCGCCGACGCGATGGCGGCCATGAGCTGGGCGAGCATCGCGACCGTCGTGTTGCTTCTCATCGGCTGGGCTCTCGTCGCTCGTCTGGCCGAGCGCGTGCCGAGAGGGCGGGCGGGAGTTCGCTGGTTGCTGCTCATCACGGCCCCTTTTCTGGCCATGGTGCTCGAGATCGGCCTCACCTTGGTCCAGCACTGGTTCGCACGCTCGAGCGGCTACGCCGTCGTCAACGGCCATGGTGTTGTCCGGGCTGCTCACCCCCTCGCCGCCTCGGTGGCTTCGGTCGCGTGGGACGCGGTCGCCGTCGCGGGCCTGCTCAGCATCTTCTGCGTGGTGCTCGCGGCTCGCAGGGCCGAGCTCGAGGTGGACGACCTTCGCGCAGGCGTGTGGCTCGCTGAGCTCACTGCGCTGCTGCTGTTCGTAGTCGCCCTGGCCAGTGTCGCCTGGGGGATCGCGGTCACCCACCAGCCGCCCATCGCGCTGCGGACCTCGTCGGGTCCGGGCCGGGGTTTCGGCCCTGGAGCGGGATACGGACCTCGATCGCGCCCGAGTGGCCGTTGATCTCGGCCGGGTTCGTCTTCATTTCCCTCGTGACGAGCCGGGCCGCGCTCACGGCCCGGAGGGCCTATGCCACCGCCCGCAGCCTCGCCGTTGCCCGCGCCTGAATGCTTGTCGCGCGCCGGCCTACCATTGCGCGGTGACCGTTCCCGTAGGGCTCGACCAGCTGCGTTCTGAGGCCGCCAAATACGGGGATGCCCCGTACTTGCTGACAGTCTCTGACAACGGCCGCCCGCACGCCGTCTCGGTCCGCGTCAGCTGGGCAGACGGCGAACTCAAGCTGCCCGGTGGGACTCGGTCGCGTGCGAATGCAACGGCGCGCCCAGAGGTGAGCCTGTTGTGGCCCGCGTTCGAAGACGGCGGTTTCAGCCTCATCGTCGACGGCTCGGCGCTCGTCGATGACGGGCAGATCGCGATACGGCCTATCTCGGCCGTGCTGCACCGCTCGCTTGGCACCGGCGGCGCGGATCACGCCGGAGCTGAGTGCAGGCCGGTGCTCACCCAAGATCCCGGCTGACAGACGCGGACGCGCCCCGGTTCAAGGCGCGGAGGCGAGCACGTGCGCGAGGGCGGCCGTAAGACGCCTGGCCGTGACAAGGTCCAGCATCTCGTTGGGTCCGTGGGCGTTGCTCGACGGACCGAGCACCCCTGTGACGAGGAACTGGGCCGCGGGAAAGCGCGACGCCAGCTCGGCGAGAAAAGGGATCGTCCCGCCTTCGCTCATGGCCGCCGCAGATCTGCCGAAAAAGCTTTGGGAGGCTTGCTCGGTCGCGCTCGCGAGCCACTCGGACTGGGGAGGCGCCACAAAGCCAGGCGAGGAGCCAGACACCGCGACTGTCACCTTCGCGCCTTGGGGGGGATCGGCAGAAAGCACGCGCACTAGCGCATCGGCCGCCGCGTCGGGGTCCACCGGAGGTGGCAGGCGCAGCGAGAGCTTCGCGGTGGAAAAGGGCCTGAGCACGTTGCCGCCGTCTTTGACGGAAGGGACACCGTCCATCCCGGTGACCTCCAGCGCCGGCGCCCAGGTCCGTCGAAGCAGGCGGTCGGCAGCACTGCGGCCGGACAGCTCGAGGGAGGGGACCATCGGGAAGTCGCTGAGGTCTCCGAGTTCGGCCGCCGCAGCCTCGGCGGCTGCGACATATCGGGCAGGGACCTCGGCGTGCATCTGCGGGAGGAGGATCTCACCAGTCGTCTCGTCTTCGATGCGCGAGAGCAGCTCACGCACGACCCGGAACGATGATGGCACGACGCCTCCCGCCATGCCGCTGTGGATGCCCTCGGTCAGCACCTCCACGCGCACGGTCGCAATGAACGAGCCCCTGAGCGAGGTCGTGTACCAAAGCCGGTCGTAGGTGACACAGCCGGAGTCCAAGCAGACCACCAGGCCGGGACCATGTCCACCAATGCGGACTGAGACCTCCTCGAGATACGGCCCGAGATGTGCGCTCCCGCTCTCCTCGCTCGACTCCACGAGAAGCACGCAACGCCCGTGCGGGGTCCCAGTCGCGGCCAGGGCTTCGAGGGCCCCCACGGCCGCGAATATCGAGTAGCCGTCATCCGCGGTACCCCTGCCGTAGAGCCGGTCTCCTTCGCGCACCGCCGCGAAGGCGTCGAGGCCCTCCCTCCAGCTGCCAAGCGGCGGCTGTTTGTCGAAATGGCCGTAGAGCAAGGTGACAAGCCCGGTCTCGGCCCCGGGAGTCGCCGGCACGTCAACGACGATCACGGGCGTCAGTCCATCGCGCTCTATGACCTCGACATCGCAGCCCGGGACCGGGCGCGACGCGGCCCAGCTCGAGAGCAGCTCGGCCGCCCGAGCTATCTCGCCGCTGTCGGCCCAGGTCGGGTCGAAGTCAGGTGAGATGCACCTGATAGCGACATAGGAGGCGAGGACTTCCAAGATCTCGTCCTCCCAGAGGTTGTCCACGTAAGCAGAAAGCACCCCGGGCTGTGTGAGGGGCGATGGCACGGCGATTGCTCCTTGAGGTCGAAAAGTAGTGGCGAGGCTCGCCAAGGGGTGGACAATAGGGCATGGATCATCGTCCGTTGTCGGCCATAGTCCTCGCCGCGGGTGAAGGCACCCGCATGAACTCGGCGACGCTGAAGCCGCTCCACCGGCTCTGCGGGCGCGCCATGGTCCTCTACGTGCTCGATGCCCTCGCCGAGCTAGAGGTGGGCCGCGTCGTTGTCGTCGTCGGGCGCGCCGCGACCGAGTTGACAAAGACGATCCAGTCCGAGGCGTCGCGCGAGCTCACGATCGAGTTCGTCGAGCAGCCCGAGCCCCGTGGCACGGGGGACGCGACCGCGATCGCTCTCACCGGGCTCTTCGGTTCCTACGGGCCGGAGGACTTCGATGACGGTGACGTCATAGTTCTGCCGACGGACATTCCGCTTTTGCGCAGGGCCACGCTCCTTGGGCTCCTAGAGGGCCACCGCTTGAGCGGCGCCGCCGCGACCCTGCTCACAACCAGGCTCGAGCGACCCACAGACCACTCGAGAGTCGTTCGCGACAAGGACGGGCGTGTAGCGCGCATTGTCGACGAACCCGAGGCCACCGAGGCCGAACGCCAGATCGAAGAGATCGCCACGACCGCGTACTGCTTCCGCCAAGGCGTGCTGGCCCCGGCGCTTCGCAGGCTGTGGCCCGACAACTCGCTCGGGGAGTACTACCTGACCGACACCGTCGCCGTGCTGCACGACGCCGGTTATGCAGTGAACACCGTCGTTGCTCCAGAGCCGATCGAGACATTCGAGGTCAACGACAGGGCCCAGTTCGCAGACGCCGAAGCCCACCTGCGCGACCGCATCAACCGGCAATGGATGCGCGAAGGCGTGACAATGTGGGACCCGTCTGCTACCTACCTTGATGCCGGCGTGCGCCTCGAGGCCGACGTGACTCTGCTCCCGGGGGTGATCCTCGAAGGCAACACGACAATCGGACGTGGGGCGGTGATAGGGCCGTCGGTACATCTCGTCGACTGCGAGGTCGCGTCCGCGGCCATCGTGAGCCATGCCGTCGCCTCTCACGCCGTGATCGCCGAGGAGTGCTCGGTCGGTCCTTACGTCGTACTCGAGAATGGAACCCGGTTGGCGCGCGGGGAGCGACGCGGGCCATCCTTCGGGACGGGATAGGGCAACCAGCTGAGCGCGTGAGGCCTTGAGAGCCTTAGGCTCCCGCGCGGGCATGGGGACAGGACGCGCGCTGTCAGCGCGCAGAGGAGGCCGCGCGATGGAGATGACGCCGACACGGCGACTTGAGCTTGTCTCGGGCCACTCCCATCCTGAGCTGGCTGAGGAGATCGCCTCTTGCCTGGGCATCTCCTTGAGCGAGACAAATATCCGCCGCTTTGCCGACGGCGAGATCCATTGCCGCTTCGATGCCTCGATGCGCGGGGCCGACATGTTCATCGTCCAGACGCACGCTGGTCCTGTGAACGACGCCATCTTCGAGCAGCTCATCATGATCGACGCCGCAAAGCGGGCCTCGGCACATCGCATCACCGCTGTCTGCCCCTATTACGGGTACTCCCGCCAGGATCGCAAAGCGACCGGCCGCGAGCCCATCACCGCCAAGCTCGTCGCCGACGTGCTCTCGGCGGCCGGCGCCGACAGGGTCGTGAGCGTCGACTTGCACTCTGGCCAGATTCAGGGGTTCTTCGACGTTCCGGTCGACCACCTCACGGCGGCTCCGGTCCTCTTGGACTACTTGCGCGACAACGGCGCCGACGATTTCGTGGTCATCGCCCCCGACGCGGGCAGGGTGAAGGTAGCCGAGCGCTACAGCCAGCTGCTCGAGACCGACCTCGCCCTCGTTCACAAAAGGCGGCCGCGCGGGAGCTACAACGAGGTCGAGGCGATGGACGTGGTCGGCAATGTGACGGGGCGTCCCTGCGTGATCATCGACGACATGATCGACACCGCGGGCACGGTTTGTGCCGCGGCCTACCGGCTCTTTGAGGCCGGGGCGACCGACGTCTGGGCGATGGCCACCCACGCCTTGTTGTCGGACCCCGCTCTCGATCGGCTCAACCAGAGCCCGATCAGCCGCGTCGTGGTCACCAACACCCTCCCGCTGCCTGTCTATCGCCGTATTCCAAAGCTCGAGGTGATCTCTGTGGCCAAGATCATCGCGGACGCCCTCGGCGCCGTGTTTTGTGATACTTCAGTCTCGGAGATCTTCGGGGGCCAGAACCTGCTCTGAGCCGCTGTCGGTACCTTCTGGCGGCTCCCTCGGGCGAGCAGGCAGAGCGCGCCCGTCCGATCGCCTACAATCGATGGCCTGCGGCGCAAACGCACCTAGATGTGGTCGCGCCCGTTGCCGCACCGCCCGTCTTCTTCTTCGCAGGAGCGTCACATGGCCGAGATCACACTCAATGTCGAGTCGGGCCGCCCACTCGGCACACGCCCGAGCGGGCGACTGCGCACCGGGGGAAAGATCCCCGGTGTCGTCTACGGACACGGGATGGAGCCCATCCCAGTCGCCATCGGCGCCCGCGACCTCCGCGCCGCACTGACGACCGAGGCTGGGCTGAATGCCCTGCTCAGCTTGAAGATCGGTGATACGACACACCTGGCCATCGCCAAGTCGCTCCAGCGCCACCCGGTGCGACAGACCGTCACCCATGTCGACTTCCAGGTCGTGCGCCGCGACGAGATCGTCACCGCAGACGTCCGCATCACCCTCGTGGGCGATGCCGAGGCCGTCCACCGCGTCGAGGGCACGATCGACCAGGAAATGCTGAGCCTGCAGATCAAGGCGAAGCCGGGCGACGTCCCGGCCTTCATCGAGGTCGACATCTCCGCGCTTGACATCGGCGACTCGCTTCGCGTCTCGGACATACAGCTCCCCGAGGGAGTCTCGACCGACGTTGACTCCGAGGCCCCCGTGGTCATCGCCCACATGCCGCGTGCTGCCGAGGTCGAGCCTGAGGTGGAGGCCGAAGCGGTCGAGGCAGGTGCCGGAGGCGAACAGCCGCCCGCTTCCGACGAGGGCTGAGAGCGGGCAAGCTGTTCCGTCAGATCCGCGCCGCCCGTTCCCGCTTAGATAGCGGGGCCCGACAGCAGGTGTCCGCCGCCGACCTTGTCGCTGTCGGGCTCGGTAACCCCGGAGTCGAGTACGAAGGCACGCGTCACAACGCCGGTGCTGCGGCTGTCCGCCTTGTGGCTCGCCGTCACTCAGAACGCCTCCGGGCAGACAAGGGGCTCAGTGCCGAGACTGCCGTCGTGCGCACCGGCGGGCGGACACTGGTCCTGGCGGTCCCGCAGACATATGTGAACGAGTCGGGCATCGCGGTGCGCGCACTGGTGCGGCGCTACCTTGCTGCTGAGGAGGCGAAGGGCTCCGGCGAAGGAGGCCGGGGCCGCGGCCCGGTGGAGTTCGCGCCCGGGGGGCTCGTGATCGTCCACGACGAGCTGGACCTCGAGCCGGGCGTGGTGCGCGTCAAGCTCGGGGGGGGCACGGCTGGCCACAACGGGCTGCGCTCGGTTCAGTCTCACCTACGCCATTTGGACTTCGCCCGCATCCGCATCGGCGTCGGCAAGCCTCCGAACCCAGCGGCGGGAGCGGACCATGTGCTCCGGCGTGGCTCGCGCGCCGAACGCGAGCTCATTGCTGTGGCCGTTGAGGTCGCGGCCGACGCCGTCGAGTGCCTGTTCAGCGACGGACCAGAAGTGACCATGAACAGGTTCAACACCCGGGGGTGAGCCGTCTCGAGATGAGCCCACGCCCCTTGAGAGCCCTCCCGGGCCTGCTTGCCGGGGAGGGCGTCATCGCAGAGCTGCTCGGCGTCGACGATGCCATCGTCGCGGTCTCCGAGGCGGCACGATCTGTCGTTCTTGCGGCACTTGCCGAACTGAGTTCGGCACCGACGCT
>JBEKVJ010000050.1:0-44109 GCA_049514105.1 Acidimicrobiales bacterium | reverse complement strand
CTCGCTTTCTGCGGGGGCGCGTCCTCGCAACGGGTAGTCTTCGACCGGCCGGCCGTGCACGGCGTCCTCGCCCGGGCAGAACCAGTAGGCGTTATCGAGCTGGCGCAGGTCTTCGAGATCCAAAGTTCTAATCTCGCCCGTCGCGTTGGTCGTGCGGTCCACGCTCGGGTCGTGGCAAACCACGATGCGACCGTCGCGAGTCGCATGGACGTCGAGCTCGATCGCCGTTGCCCCGTGCTCCAACGCCTTCCTGATCGCAAAAATGGTGCTGGATGGAGCTTCTTTTGCACCGCCTTGGTGCGCGAAGGCGATCACACGCCGCTCCAGCCACAAGTTGCCTGCCACGACCGCTGTCTACCAGCTGAATGCGTCTGTCGCCCGCCACGCGGGTAGCCTCGGCTCGACATGATCGATCACATACTCCTCGACGTGATCGCGGCCCTCCGTGAAGCCTTCGAGGGAGCCCTGTTGGAACAGCAGGCGGTCGAGGAACGCTTCCAGATCGACGTGTTCCTCGGCGATGTCGCCTTTGAGACCTCTTACAGCCTTCCCGGGGAGGACAGCCCGCCCCGGGTCAGGGCCGATCTCAGCTTGGACTGGCCGACCTGGAGCCAGAGCGCCTACAGGTCCTGGTCGATCGGCGAGCCGCCGGCCGAGCCGCCCGAGCTTGTCGTCGAAATAGCACTTCGCGTCCAGCGACTCGCCACGACGCCCGATCCGGCCCTCGTGCTCGCGGCTCTCGCGGGCGAGGTGCCAGAGTTCGGTTCCGAGCGCCTGGAGCAGTCTGGGCCGATGATCGAACAGCTCTACGAACCCAGCTCGCCGAATCCTGCTTGCGCGATCGAGATTGCCTATCAAGGCAGTATCCGCCTGGAGGAGCCCGTCTTGGACGATCCGACCAAGCTCGACGGCCAAGTGGCGGGCCTCGCGCGCTGGGTCGCCTCGGCCCTTGTGCGTCTAGCGGACCTCCACCTGGCCTTCCTGCCCCCCGATGAGGACGCGGATCGAGTCTGAAGCCGTCCCGGCCGGAGCCTGGCGGCTAGTACGGGCCGGCGAGACCAGTCTTTGCAGCCAGAGAGCGCAGAGATTCTTGTGGCTGCGCGCCAAGATGAGACACGATCTCGGCCGCGGCCAAGGCACCGAGCCGGCCCGCAACTTCGAGTGGCGCTCCATGGACGAGCCCGTGAAGGACGCCGGCCGCGAACAGGTCGCCGGCTCCGGTCGTGTCGTCAACGGGGCCGACCGACCAGGCCTTGACCCTCGCCCGCTCGCCCCGGTCCACGAGCACGGCCCCTTCGGGCCCGAGCGTGACCGCCGCCACGAGGCCCGGACGCTCGAGGCGCTCGAGCGCCTCTTCGAGCTCGCTCGCCCCGGTGAAGCGACGCGCCTCCTCCTCGTTCGCAAAGAGCAGGTCGACACCGCCCTCGACGAGTGCCTTTAGGGCCTCGCCGTGTCGCTCGACGAGGAAGGGATCGGAAAGGCTGACCGCCACGAGAGCACCGGAGCGCCTCGCGAGGTCGATCGCACGCTCCATCGCCGAGAAGGTCCCAGGTGAGTCGAGCAGGTAGCCCTCGAGATAGACGGCGGCCGACTCGGCCACTTCGGCACGCTCGACGGCCGCGACGTCGATCACGACGCCAGCGCCGAGGTTGGTGGCCATCGTCCGGCCTGAATCCTCGGTGACGAGCACCAGGCACTGGCCGGTTGCGCGGCCCTCGCTGTCGCGCCCGAGCACGCAGCGCACTCCGTGGCCGGCGAGGTCCCGCTCGTAGCCCTCGCCGAGGGCGTCGGTACCGACCGAGCCGACGAAGCTCGGCCGGTCGCCCAAAGAAGCCAGGCCCGCCGCTGTGTTGGCTGCCGATCCCCCGGCCACTTGCACCCAGTCGGGAACGAGCTCGACGATCTTGCTGATCTGGTTTCCGTCGACCAGTGTCATCGAGCCCGGCTCCACCCCAGAGGCGATAACAGTGGCTTCCTCGACGTGCGCGAGCCGGTCGACGATGGCGTGGCCGATGCAAACAACCTCGCCGCGTCGCGCGCTCGGGGGCTCGTTGAGGTCACTGCCGGCTGAACGGGTCGATCCGGGTTCGGGCACGAGCCCCGACCGTAGCGGGTATTCGGCCTTGGGCGACTAATCTTCGGTGTTCGTGACCGCGAACACAGACGAACGAGACTTCAGACTTCCCCGCGACGTGGTGCCGACGCGCTACGAGCTGACCATCGCTCCCGATCTGGAGGCGGCGTGCTTCAGTGGCCACGTGCGCATCGAGCTCGAGGTCACAAGCCCGGTAACTGCGATCGTCTGCAATGCCGCCGAACTCGGGATCTCCCGGGCCGCGCTCAGCTGGCCAGGCGGCTCGCTTCAACCCGCCGAGCTGGCGATTTCCATCGAAGAAGAGCTCGAGCGAGTTACTTTCACCCCACCGCGTCAGGTCCTGCCCGGCCCGTGTGTGCTCGAGTGCGACTTCTCAGGCATCTTGAACGACAAGCTGCGAGGCTTTTACCGCAGCACCTTCCGAGACGAAGGGGGCAACGAGCACGTCCTCGCTGTGACCCAGTTCGAGTCGACCGACGCCAGGCGCGCTTTTCCGTGCTGGGATGAGCCGGACCGCAAGGCCGTCTTCGCGATTGCCCTCGAGGTTGACGCTGGCCTGCTCGCTGTCTCAAATGGTGCCGAGCGCGCTGTGACTGTTCTGCCCGCAGGCAAGCACCGCCACGAGTTCGCGGACACGATCCCGATGTCTAGCTATCTCGTCGCCTTCGTCGTCGGACCGCTTGTCGCCACAAAAGCCGTCGATGTGGACGGGACGGAGCTGCGCGTGGTCCATATCGCCGGCAAGGAACACCTGACGGGCTTTGCCATAGAGGCCGCCCGCCACTCGTTGCGCTTTTTCACCGAGTACTTTGCCCAGCCCTATCCGGGCGACAAGCTCGACCTCGTAGCGATCCCGGACTTCGCCTTCGGGGCCATGGAGAACCTCGGTTGTGTCACCTTCAGGGAGGTCGAGCTGCTGACAGATCCCACCCGTTCTGCCCGCCATGAGCTCGAGAACGTCGCCTCGGTGATCGGACACGAGCTCGCTCACATGTGGTTCGGCGACCTCGTGACGATGAGCTGGTGGAACGGTGTTTGGCTGAACGAGTCCTTCGCCACCTACATGGCCCTTTGCTACCTGGACGACTTCAAGCCCGAGTACAAGTGCTGGGTCGGCTTCGGCCGCGACCGTGAGATGGCGCTGTCATTGGACGGCCTTCACTCGACTCGGCCGATCGAGTTCCCGGTCCAGACTCCAGGTGAGGTCGAGTCGATGTTCGACGTGCTCACCTACGAGAAGGGAGCCAGCCTTCTGCGCATGCTCGAGCAGTACCTCGGCACGGATCGCTTCCGCGACGGTGTGCGGCGCTATCTCGCCGACCACCGCTACGGCAACACCGAGACGACCGACCTGTGGGACGCCATCGAGTCCTCGGCTGAGGGACTTCCGATCCGGGCGCTCATGGACTCTTGGATCGGCCAAGGCGGCCATCCCCTCATATCTGCCCGAGCGCAGGGCCAGGACGTTGTGATCACCCAACAGCCCTTCTCCTACCTGCCCGAGGCTGACAGACCCGGAGGAAACGACTCGAGCGCCATCGGCGCGCAATGGCTCGTCCCCGTCGCCCTCGCGCGCCGGCCGGCCCCCAGCCAAGCGCGGACCAGCGCGACTCGCTACGAGCTCTTGCGAGCCGAGGCGCTGCACGTCGAGCCCGGCGAAGGAACTCTCGTTGTCAACGCCGGCGGGAGCGGTGTCTACAGGCTGCGCTATGACGACGTGCTGCTCGCCGACATCCTTGCCAGCTTCGACCGCCTCGAACCGCTCGAACGCTTCAAGCATGTGGCCGACACCTGGGCCTGCGCGCTTGCAGGCTCGACTCCTCTCGAGCAGTTCCTCGGACTCGTGCGCCGTCTCGAGGCCGAGACCGAACCAAGCGTGTGGGCGATGGTCGTCGGCGCCCTAACGATTTTGGACCTCGCCGTAGCAGAGGAAGACCGCATCGTGCTCCAGAGTTTCGTCCAATCGCTGCTCGGGCCCGAGCTCGAGCGCGTCGGCTGGGACCCCTCTGCGAGCGACGACAGCGAGGCGCCGCGGCGCCGCGCCGTCCTAATCGGCGCCCTCGGCACACTCGGTGCGGACCCCGGCGTGCAAGCCGAGTGCCGCGCCCGCTTCGCGGCGCTCCAAAACGGGGCTCCTCTAGAGGCGGACATCGCCTCGGCGATCTTGCACGTTGTCGCCGCTAGCGCGGGGCGCTCTGAGTACGAGGCCCTCCTTGACCGTTTCCGCTCCCCCGCCGACCCACTAGAGGAGCAGCGCTACCTCGACTCGCTCAGCTATATCTCAGACCTCACGCTCGCGGCCGAAATTTGCGAGCTGTGCCTGGGCGAGATCCGCACCCAGGACGCCCCGTACCTGTTGCGCAAGCTCTTGATCAACCGCCTAGTCGGTCCTCAGGTCTGGAGCTTCGTCGCCGGTCACTGGGACAGGCTCTTGGAGATCTACCCGGAGAACTCGATCCCGCGCATGGTCGAGGTCTCCCGGCTTTGCGACCTCGACTCGAACGGCACGCCGCGGCTCGCGCGAGAAGTCACGGCCTTCCTAAAGACACACCGCCTAGGTGGCCAGCAACGCCCGGTCGACCAGAGCCTCGAACGCCTAGCGGTGAACGTCCGCTTTGTTCGCGCGCAACGACCACACCTGCGGTCCCTCCTCGTAAAGGCCTGAGCCCCAAGGGCGGCCGTGAATCTCGCCATAGCGGCGACGACGTTCGCGCTCGTCATCCCGGCGGAGCTGCCTGACAAGACATTCATCTCCTGCCTGGTCCTCTCCGCTCGTCACCGCCCATTGCCGGTCTGGTTGGGTGCGGTTTGTGCCCTCGTCACCCAGGCCGGCCTCGCCGTGGTGGCCGGCGGCTTGCTCGCCCTTTTACCCAAGCTCGCGCTGCGCACGATCGTCGCCGCCTTGTTCCTCGGCGGCGCCGTCTATCTCCTGGTGAGTACCGAGCACGCTGCTCAGCAGCGCGGCGAGAGCTTGGCCGCCGGCGAGGAGCGCTCCCTCCAAGGTGGCGCACCCAGCTTCTGGCGAATCTCAGCTGTCACCTTCGGCGTTGTCGCGCTCGCCGAGTTCGGCGACATCACTCAAGTCCTGATAGCCAACTTGTCCGCCCACTACCGAGACGCCCCAGCGGTTTTCATCGGCGCCTCGGTCGGCTTTGGTCTCGTGTCGGTCCTCGGCGTGCTCGCTGGACGGACGATCACGCGCCTCATGCCTTTGGCCGTGGTGCGCAAGCTCTCGGGGCTGGCGCTTTTGGGCCTTGGTATCTACTCGATCGTCTCGCTGGCCACGAGCTGAAGCGAAGATAGCTGCGGAGGTCCGATCACGTGCCGATGACATCGAGGGCCGAGCGGCTTGTCGTCGCTGCGCGCGCGACGAAGGGCTTCATGCCCGACGACGAAGGGCTTTGCCTCGCAGCAATGGCCGAACGCGCCACGAGGAAGGGTCACTCCTCGATCGTGGAAATCGGCGCCTACTGCGGGCGCTCGACTCTTTATCTTGCCGCGGGTGTGGCCGAGGCTCTCGATGCAGGAGCGAGCGGGGCGCTGATCTTCAGCGTCGACCATCACCACGGCTCAGAGGAGAACCAGACCGGCTGGGAACACCACGACGCGAGCCTCGTGGACCCGGCTACGGGCCGCATCGACACCTTGTCGCACTGGCGCAAGGCGGTCTCGGGCGCAGGCGCCGAGGACATCGCCGTCGCTGTCGTGGGTGACTCGGCCGCCGTCGCCGCGCGCTGGAACGTACGCGCCGGGCTCGTGTTCATCGACGGGGGCCATGGCGAGGCCCCGGCCTGGGCCGACTACACGGGCTGGGCCCCCCGAGTGGCCGAAGGCGGATGGCTCGCGATACATGACGTCTTCGCGGACCCGAGCGACGGTGGCCGTCCCCCATTCGAGATCTACACCCGAGCGCTGAGCGGAGGCGAGTTCACAGAGGAGCTCTCGGCCAGCACCGGCAGCCTGCGCGTGCTCAGGCGCGTGAACCCGCCGGGGGCCGCGAGGTCTAAGCCCGACGGCCACGACCCGCCCGTGAACAGTTGAGCGGCCGGGCTCAGCTTGAACAAGGCGTCGGAGGCAAGAACGACCGCGGCGGCGGTGTAGCTCGAGCGCTCCTCGACAGGAAACGTCGACAGCTGCGGATAGACAATGCCTGTCAGGTACGTGCCGTCCTCGCGCCGGTGCTGGTCCGTGCATTCGAGCAGGCGGGCGGCCTCCTCGCCGCGGCCCATCGAGGCGAGAGCGATGGCGCACTCGGCCGTCTCAGCTGCGGTCACCCATGCTTTGTCCGAGACGCAACGGACCCCGCGACCTGAGATCACAAACTCCTGCCACCGCTTGTCGATGCGCGCCGAGGCCTCGCTAGGGGCGAGAGCCCCGACCAGCACCGGGTAGTACCAGTCCATGGCGAACTCGTCCTTAGAGGCGAACCCATCTGATCCGCGTGCTACGGCACGTCGCAGCCAGGCTGCACCGAGCTCCCACTCCGGGCGCTCCAGGCCGAGCTCGCAGGCACACGCGATCGCACAACGAAGGCTGAAACACACCGAGGAGGAACCTGTGAGCAGCCCGTAGCGTCCCGGAGTGCCGTCGGGATCGACGGACCAGACGACCTCGCCGCCGGGTCGCTGCCACGCGAGGACGAACTCAATCGCGCCCTCAAGCACCGGCCAGAGCTCCTCTAGAAACCCGCGGTCGCCGGTGACGAGGAAGTGGTGCCACACTCCTGTCGCGACATAGGCGCAGACGTTCGTGTCGAGCCGCGGCTCTTCGACCTCGCCGTCGGCAAGGTAGTAGGTGTGCCACGAGCCGTCTGGGCGCTGGGTCGCCTGCAGCCACTCGAAGGCACGCTCTGCCGCAAAAAGAGCACCTCCGACACCGAGCGCCATGGCGGCCTCGAGGTGGTTCCACGGGTCCGCGTGGCCTCCGGCGAACCACGGGATCATGCCGTTCGGGAGCTGGACGGAAAGGATCGAGTCGATCGTCTCGCTGAGCGCCGGCGCAGACGCCATTGCGGGCCGAGACGGCGCGAATCTGTCGCGGCGAGACTGTGACGGCGGTGTCGTCATCGCTCGGCGTGTCGCAGGTAGGCGACGAGGCTCTTGCCTAGAACCGGGTTCAAGAGCCGCTCGGGCACGCGCGTGATCGGCGTGCGGGCCGTTATGTCCCAGACGAGGAGCCGGTGATAGGCCTTCACCGCGCAGTTCTCCCTGTCGACCCCGACCAGGCAGCGCAGCCACCAGTACGGGCTGTGCAGCGCATGCGCGTGATGTGTCGCGACCGGCTCGAGGCCGGCTCGAGAGAAACGCTCGAAGAGTTGGCGACGTCGGTAGACGCGCACATGGCCCCCCGCCACGGCGTGGTAGCGCTCCGAGAGCGCCCAGTTGACGAGCTCGGGTCCAAAGCGGGGGACGCTCACGGCCAAGAGCCCACCGGGTCGCAGCACGCGGGCGAGCTCGACCATGGCCGCCGAGTCGTCGTCAAGGTGCTCGAGCACCTCTGCACAAATGACCTTGTCGAAAGACCCGTCAGCAAATGGCAGCCTGAGGGCATCGCCCCTCAAGACGACTCCCCTCCCGGGCTCTTGGACCTCGCCCGCCTCGGCCATCGCGACCATGAGGGCGGCGACGGCCTTGACCTCGTGCGCGTCGGCGTCAAGGGCAACGACCGCAGCCCGGCGACGCAGACACTCAAAAGCGTGCCGACCCGCCCCACAGCCGAGGTCGAGCACCCGGTCACCGGGCGCCAGGCCGAGACGTCCGAAGTCGACTGTCAGCACGCGAGAAGCTCGAAGTACTGCTCCGCCGTGGCACGCGCAGTCACGGCCCAGGTGAACCGCTCCGATACCCGTTTGCGCCCGGCCACCCCAAGGCGCAGGCGCATTGACTCGTCCGACAACACCGTTGCGATGGCCTGGGCGAGCGCGCCCGGGTCGTTGGGCTCGACGAGCAATGCCGCCGCGCCGTTCGGGCCCGCCACCTCCGGCAGGGCGCCGCCTGTGGTCGCCACGAGCGCCACGCCGCAGGCCATCGCCTCGATTGCCGGCAATGAGAAGCCCTCGTAGAGCGAGGGCACGACAGCGACCTGGGCCGAGGCGTATAGCTCGACGATCTCCTCGTCGCTCACCCCAGAGACGAAACGGACCGAGGAGGCAAGACCGAGGCGGTCCAGCACCGCGGGGACGTTGCTCTTGTCCCTCAGGCGCCCGACGACGACGAGGTGGGCGTCGCTTGTCTCGCTGCGCAGTTTCGCGAGGGCCTCGAGCAGTGGAACGAGGCCTTTCATCGGCACGTCGGAGCTGGCTGTTGTCATGATCCGTCCCGGCACGCGAGCAACGCCCGCCATGGGCCGGAACACTGAGCAGTCGACGCCGACCGGGATGACAGCGATGCGGCCCGGCGCGACGCCGAGCTGAGCGGCGATGTCACGGCGCGAGGACTCCGAGACGGTCACGACGCGGGGAACCCGGCGGGCGATGCGCGCCTGCATCCCGACAAAGCCGTACCAGCGCCGCAAGCTCACGCGACGCTGCCAGCTCTCGGCATGGGCCAAATCGAGATCACGATCGACCGTGATCGGATGGTGGATCGTCGCCAGCACAGGCCACCCGTCACGAATCATCCCGCCAATGCCCCGCCCGAGGCTCTGGTCGTCATGAACGAGGTCGAAGTCTTCCCGACGTCGGGCGAGAAGTCGCCGAGCTCTCAAGCTGAAGGTGAGAGGCTCGGGAAAGCCTGCCGTGCACATCAACGCGAACTCGAGCACGTCTGTGGCCGAGGTGAACTCGCTAAGGCGCGGGACGCGGAAGGGGTCCGGCTCGCGGTAAAGGTCCAAGCTCGCGACCTTGACGAGCTCGACCCCCTCCTCGAGCTCGGGGTAGGGCTGCCCGGAGAACACCGTCACCGAATGGCCGAGTGCGGTGAGCTCGCGCGTCAGGTGACGCGTATAGACGCCCTGGCCGCCACAGCGCGGATTGCCCCGGTAGACAAGGAAGGCAATGCGCAAGCGGCGGGGCCGGCTCGGCTCTGCCATAGAGGTACAGCCTTTCTTGCACAGCTGCGAGAATCAAGGCGACCGGCTGGAGGCGACGAGGCCCTTCCAGCCCACTCGAGTCTTCACTAGTATGTAGCCGTGCGGATCGCCATGTGCCGATCGCGCGGTGCCCCCTCCTAATGGCAGCCGACATCATTCATCTCTCGGGCATAGTCCGCAGCCCGCTGCTCGGCAGCGACGGCGAGCGGATCGGTCGGGTCGAAGACGTGATCGCGCGGCCGGGCGAGCGGGCGCATCCACCGGTGAATGGGATCCTCGCCACCATCGGGCGCAGGGAGCTGTTTGTGCCGATGTCTGTGGTCGGGTCCGTGCGTCCCGGTTGTGTCCAGCTCCAGGGCGAGACGCTCAACCTCGCCCGCTTCGAGCGACGGCCCGGTGAGCTGCTCTTGGCGAAAGACCTCTCCGCGAGGCACCTCATCAACATCGTCGGGGCGCGCCTTATAAGAGCGAACGAGATCGAGCTCGCGGTCGTCGACGGGACCTTGGAGGTCATCGGCGTCGACCCGACTAGTCGCCCGGTGCTGCGCAGACTCCTGCCGCGCATGGTTGCTCAGAAGATCCCGGCCAAGGCCATAGTCGACTGGGAAAGCATCCAGCCCTTCGTCGCCCACGTGCCCACGAGCGGGCTGCGGATTCCGTACCGCAAGCTCGCCCGCCTGCACCCCGCCCAGATAGCAGACCTCGTCGAGGCCGCCTCTCACGAGGAGGGCGAGGAGATCATCAACGCCGTCGGCCAGGACCTCGAGCTCGAGGCGGACGTTTTCGAGGAGCTCGATCCCGAGCACCAGCTCGAGTTCTTGTCCTCGCGCTCGGACAAAGAGGCAGCCCGCCTGCTCGCCACGATGGCGCCCGACGACACCGCGGATTTGATCGCGGACCTCGACCAGGACCGCCGCCTGTCGGTGCTCGAGTCGCTTCCTCAGCCGACACAGGCCAAGGTTCGGGCCCTTCTCAGCTACAACCCCGAGACGGCCGGCGGCTTGATGAGCCCGGAGTTCCTGGCGCTGCCGGAAGGCACCGCCGTCTCGGGCGCCTTGGAGGAGATCCGCCGCAGCCCCGTCGCACCCGAGGCCCTCTCGACGATCTACACGACCGATGACGCCGGAGTGCTGACCGGTACTGCCTCGGTCGTCAGGCTGCTCAAGAGCCCCTCGGCTGCACGCGTGGGCGACGTAGCGGACCTCGACCCGGTCGCCGTGCGAGCGGACACCGATCTGCACGCCATCGTGCGCAAGATGTCCGACTTCAACCTGTCGGCGGTCGCCGTCATCGACGACGAGCACCGCATGATCGGGGTCGTCACGGTGGACGACGTGCTCGAACTGCTCCTGCCTCAGGGCTGGCGCCGCGACTTCGGCATGTCCTCGGCCGAGGACTGAAAGCCGCCCGCGTCCCGCGCGTTAAGTGGACCGCCAGGCGGCTTGCTCGGATAGGATTGGGCCCGCAAGCAGCCACGCCTCTACCGGCAACGGTGAGCGAGTGCGCCCGGCTCACGGGCGTTTGCCGGCACCCACCGGCAGTCACAAGCTCAAAGACGGGCTGTCCATGGGCGAGGAAACGGAGCATCCCTGAGTACCGACGGTTGGTTACCCAACCAATCACGCGCGCACGCTGCTTCGCGTCGGGAGCGAAGGCCCCGCTGACGCCTCTTTGACCTCTTGTGTGCGTGCGCGGACAACGCAACGCCACGTACACCGACGACGCCACCGACGGCTCGAGAGGTCACCATGGTCGAAAACCTGCGAATCGGCAAAGAGCAAGCCGAAGAGAAGGTCCGCGCGCCCGCGGTGCTCGACACCGCACACGTCGGTGACATAAAGGGCGCCTTCGGCACGATCCGCGAGCACGACCTCGCCAGCAGACGCTCCCTCGGGCGAAAGCTCCTGACCCTGCTCGCCATCATCGGCCCCGGTCTCATCGTGATGGTCGGGGACAATGACGCCGGCGGTGTCGCCACCTACGCCCAGGCCGGGCAGAACTTCGGCACCTCCCTGCTGTGGACGCTACCCCTGCTCATCCCGGTTCTTATCGTGAACCAGGAGATGGTCGTCCGCCTGGGCGCCGTGACCGGCGTCGGTCATGCCAGGCTCATCAAAGAGCGCTTCGGCAAGTTCTGGGGGGGCTTCTCGGTCGGTGACCTTTTCCTTTTGAACTTCCTCACCATCGTGACCGAGTTCATAGGCGTGAGCCTCGCCCTCGGCTATTTCGGCGTCTCGTCTGACATCTCGGTCCCGATAGCCGCGGTCGGCCTGATCGTGATCACCACCAGCGGCAGCTTCAAGGTCTGGGAGCGTTTCATGTTCGTCTTCGTCGCGACGAACTTCCTCGCCATCCCCCTCGTGATACTGGTCCACCCCCACCTCAGCCCTGTCGCGCACGGCTTTCTGGTGCCCGGGGCGACCGGAGGGCTCAACTCCCGGGCCGTGCTGCTGATCATCGCCGTTGTGGGCACCACCGTCGCCCCTTGGCAGCTCTTCTTCCAGCAGTCCAACATTGTCGACAAGCGCATCACGCCCCGCTGGATCAACTACGAGCGCGCCGACACCTTCATCGGCTCGGTGGTCGTAGTCGTGGCGGCAGGCGCTCTCGTCATCACTGCGGCGTTCGCTTTTCAGGGCACGCCGCTAGCTGGACATTTCACCGACGCCGCCCAGGTCGCGCACGGCCTCGCGCGTTTCGTCGGCGACGGCACCGGCACGCTGTTCTCCCTTGTGTTGCTCAACGCCTCGATCATCGGGGCCGCCGCCGTGACGCTGTCGACCTCGTACGCCTTCGGGGACATGTTTGGCATCCGCCACTCGCTGCACCGCAGCTTCTCGGAGTCCAAGCCCTTCTATGTCATCTACACCGCCCTGGTGGTTTGCGCGGCGGGGATCGTGCTCATCCCGCATGCGCCTCTCGGGCTTCTGACAACAGTCGTGCAGGCGCTGGCAGGCATCCTGCTTCCGAGCGCGACGGTGTTCCTGCTGCTGTTGTGCAACGACAAGGAGGTGCTCGGCCCTTGGATCAACCGCCCGTGGCTGAACCTCGTCTCGGGCTTTATCATCTCGGTGCTGCTCGCCCTGTCCCTGATTCTGATGGCTACGACCGTGTTGCCAAACTTGCAGGTGGCCTCGGTCGCGCTGGTGCTCGGCGCCCTCATCGTGGTCGGCTTCGCGACCGTCGGCGTCTGGGAGATGTTGCCCGCCCAGCGTCTGGCCCGCCGGGTGGCGCAGGCCGTCCCGGCCGATCCGACCGTTAGGCGGGAGACCTGGCGTATGCCCCAGCTGGCTCTGCTGGAGCGCCCCGTGTGGTCCCGCGCCCGTTCGACGGCGATGGGTGCCATGTGGGTCTACCTCGCCGTCGCGGCCGTCCTTTTGGCCGTGAAGGCCTACCAGCTCGCCACGGGTCACTGACACCTCGCGGCCGGGCGCGCGCTGCCGCTAACCTGCCCCGGTGGTCGATTCCGAACCCAGCCAGCCCCCTGGCCGCCTGCTCGCCTGCGCCGGGTTAGAAGAGCACCTTCCCGCTATAAGACGCCTGGCACAAACTTGCACCGCCGTTGACGGCGGACGTCTCAAGCTCGAGTGGCGGACCTTGGAGATGCGGGCTGTGGACCAGGTCAACGACTTCTTATGGACCTCTCCAGAGGGCCTGGTGGGATTTCTTGGCCTCTACAGCTTTCGCCCAGATCTAGTCGAGATCTGTGGGATGGTCCATCCTTCGCTCCGCCGCCGAGGCATCTTCTCGAGGCTGTTCGAAGCCGCGATTACCGAGGCGGCGAACAGGGATTTCCCCCAGGCCCTCTTGGTCGTGGACAGGCTGTATGCATCCGGGGCGGGCTTCGCGTCCTCGGTAGGGGCCACGCTCGAGCACTCCGAGCACCGCATGGTGCTGAGCCAACAGCCGTCCGCATTCGTCGCGGACCGACTCGTCAAGCTGCGCCCGGCCACGCGCGATGACGTGGCTTTCGTCCTCGGGTGCGTGGCAGAGGCCTTTGGCCTTCCCGTCGAGGAACTGAAGACAGAAGAGATCGAGGGTCTCGTCAGGCGCTACCCGGGCACCTTTGTGATCGAGCGTGATGGCGAGCTCGTCGGCACCGTCCGCGTCGAACGCGGGCCGGATGGGGCCGACATCTACGGCTTTGCGGTCTTGGCGGAGTTCAGGGGCCGCGGGATCGGCCGCCAGGTCCTGTCCGAACTCGCGACGAGGCTGCGAGCCGAGGGGATCGGGCGAGTCGGCCTCGAAGTAGCAAGCACCAACGACAGTGCCCTCGGGCTGTATCTGAGTTGTGGCTTCGAGATCACCGGCACGGAGGACTACTACGCGGTGACGCCGCGGCCCGTTCAGCCGGGCGGCCGCGTGTGACACGCGAGGGTGCGCCGCTCCCCTAGGTTGGCGGACATGCGCTATCGGACACTTGGAGGAACCGGCATCGAGGTCAGCACCTACTGCCTCGGGGCGATGATGTTCGGCGAGTGGGGCAACCGCGACCACAACGACGGGGTGCGCATCATAAATGCCGCCCTGGACGCGGGCATCAACTTCGTCGACACCGCTGATGTGTACTCGGCCGGCGAGTCCGAGGAGATAGTCGGCAACGCCTTAAAGGGCCGGCGCGACGAGGTCGTGCTTGCGACCAAGGTCCACGCCAAGATGGGCGAGGGCCTGAACCGCTCGGGCAACTCGCGGCGCTGGATCCGCTACGAGGTCGAACAAAGCCTGCGGCGCCTCGGCACCGACTGGATCGACCTGTACCAGATCCACCGGCCCGACCCTCGCACCGACATCGAAGAGACCCTGTCGGTGCTGACCGACCTCGTACGCGAGGGCAAGGTCCGCGCGATCGGCTGCTCGACATTTCCGCCCGAGATGATCGTCGAGGCTCACTGGGCAGCCGAAAAGCACGGCCTCGAACGCTTCAGATGCGAGCAGCCGCCCTACTCACTGTTCGCCCGAGGGATCGAGGCCGGCGTGCTCCCGGTCTGCGAGCGCTACGGAATGGGAGTGATCGCCTGGAGTCCGCTCGCGGGCGGATGGCTGACCGGCAAATACCGGCACGGCCAGGAGATCGACATGAGCTCGGGCCGCGCCTCGCGCATACCGCAGCGTTTCGACCCGAACCTGCCTGAGAACAAGCGCAAGCTGGACCTCGTCGATCAGCTCGAGGCCGTGGCCACCGAGGCGGGCATGTCGCTAAGACACCTGGCGCTCGGCTTCGTCGTCGCCCACCCTGCGGTGACCTCCGCCATCATCGGGCCGAGGACGATGGACCAGCTCGAAGACCTCCTCGCGGGCGCCGGGGTCGCCCTCGACGACGCTTTGTTGGACCGCCTCGATGGGATCGTCGCGCCGGGGGTCACGCTCAATGCCGCCGATAGCGGCTGGCAGAGTGAATCCGTTACCCAGTCCGCGCTCCGCCGGCGCCCCTTTCAGACTCGCGCCGCCGGCTGAGGCTCACCAGCGCGGGACGTAGCCTCCGCGGCCCATAGCAGCACTTTCGAAGGGGTCGACGGACTCATCGACCCCGCCGCGCACCTCTGCGATCCATGGCAGGCGCTCTTTCAACAGGCGCTCTACGCCTCCTTGAAGTGTCACTGCGGAGATGGCACATGACCCGCACGCACCTTGGAGCTGCACCTCCACGATCCCGGCTTCGTAGTCGACCTCAACGATCGCGAGGTCACCACCGTCGGCCTGGACAGCTGGGCGCATCAGCTCGAGGAGGTCCTCTAGAGCCTCCTCGCGCCGGGCGCGCTCGGCCTCGTCGATCCTCACTCCATCGGATCTCGAGGAGATCTCCACACTGACCGGCACGGGGCCAGAGGCGCCCTCGATGAGGCCCGGAGACGGCTCTAGCACATCTTCTTGCACCAACCGGCTTCCTCTCGGCTCTTTGGTCCCGCCTTTCCCGGCGGTACTCGTCCCCTGGCGATGTTAGGAGGTCGTAGGCTTCGACCATGCAGCTTGTCGTGCTTGCAGCCGGTCACGGGCGCCGTTTCGGTGGCCTCAAGCAACTTGTCGCGGTCGGTCCGGGCGGTGAAGCGCTCATGGACTACAGCGCCCGTGACGCCATCGCCGCAGGCTTCGACGGCATCATCCTCATCGTCCGGGAGGAGATCCAGGGCGAGCTCATGGAACATATCGGGTCCTTCTGGCCAGCTGACTTCCCGGTCGTGCCCGTGGTACAAGGGCCGATCGCGGGTACCGCGCAGGCCGTTGAGTCGGCCCGACCGTTCATCGACGGGCCCTTCGGGGTCGCGAACGCGGACGACCTCTACGGCCAAAGGGCGATCGCGGCACTCGCGACCGAGCTGCGAAAGGGCGCCGCAGGCGAGCACGTCCTCGTCGGCTACCACTTGAACGACACGGTCATCACCGACGACATCGTCACACGCGGTCTGTGCGAGACCGGCCGCGACGGCTATTTGAGCCGAATCGTCGAGAACAAGGTGCGTCGCCTCCCCGAGGGCGGCTTCGAGGGCTCCCCACTCGCCAGCGAAGGCGCCGAGCAGCCGCGGCAACTCAGCGGGGACGAGCTCGTGAGCATGAACCTCTGGGGCTTCGCGGAGTCGATGCTCGACGAGATCGACGACGGCCTCGACACCTTCGACCCCGAGACCGCCCCGCACGAGGAGGGCAAGCCGCCCGAGCTCCTCCTGCCTGAGGTCGTCGGCGAGGCAGTAGCCGCCGGCCGTGCGATCATCCGTGTCGTGCCCTCACAAAGCCGCTGCATCGGGCTCACGCACCCCGGTGACCTGTCTCTCGTCCGCCAGCTCGTCGCCGAAGGATTGACCGGCTGAGCACTGCGATGACGCGGTCACGCCGCCTCGTGCTCGCTCTAGTCATCGACCTGGTCCTGGTCGTGGCCGAGGCGATCGGAGGCCTGCTCGCCCACTCGAGCGGCCTGATCGCGACCGCGGGTCACGACCTCGCCGACGCGGCCGCGCTCGGTCTCGCCCTCGTGGTGACCAGGCTCGCTTTGCGGCCGGCGACGGCCTCGAGGTCGTTTGGCTACCACAGGGCCACGATCCTTGCCGCGCTCGCCAACGCGACCGCGATCGTGATCGTCGGCCTCGGCGTCGTGGCTCTAGCGGCATTCAGGCTCGCTGCGCCCGAACATGTTCGCGGCCTGGTCGTGATCGCCTTTGCCGGCGCGGGGCTGCTCGGCAACTCGGCTGCGGCCGTGGTGCTGAGCGATCACAGCCACGACCTCAACTTCCGAGCCGTCGCCCTCCATTTCGGCGGGGACGCCGCCGCGGCTCTGGGCGTCATCGCCGCCGGGGCCGTGATCCTCGCGACCGGGCGCTTCGAAACACTCGACCCGGCCGTTGCCCTTCTCATCACGGTTCTCATTGGTGCCAAGGCCTGGAAGCTCGTACGGGCCAGCCTCGAGGTCCTGCTCGAGTCGACACCGGCAGACCTCGACGTCGCAGCTCTCGCCGCTGCAATCTCGGCCAGCGAGGGAGTGACCGCCGTTCACGACCTGCACTGCTGGAGCCTCTCGAGCGATGTCAGGGCGCTCTCGGCCCACCTCGTCCTCGATGGCCACCCGAGCCTGGAAGAGGCCCAGGTCGTCGGGGAACGCGTAAAGAGCTGCATCGCGCAGCGCTTCAACGTCGCGCACGCGACCTTGGAGATGGAATGCGAGCCCTGTGCCGAGGACGTCGCAGACAGCTGTGCCGTCGACCCCGTCTCGCGCCCCGCCTTTTGAACCGGTCCGCGTCCGCGCCGGCGGGACGGTAGCGTCCGGGCCGATGTGTGGCCGATTTGTCGCCAGCCGTCCCGTCGAGGAAATCGCCAGGCTGCTCGAGGTGAGAGAGGTCGAAGTTCCCCGAGAGCTCTCCGTGGCGCGCTTTAACGTCGCCCCGCAGTCGAGCGTCCTCGCTGTGACCGAGGCGCACCACGACCCAGGCCTGAGGCGCCTCTCGGTGTTCCGTTGGGGCCTCGTCCCCTGGTGGGCAAAGGACCCTTCGATCGGGGCCCGGGCCTTCAACGCGAAGTCTGAGACGGTCTCGCAAAGGCCGATGTTCCGCAGCGCGCTCGAGCGCCAGCGCTGCGTGGTACCAGCCGATGCCTTCTATGAATGGGCCCGCCCACAAAGCGCCGGCGCGCGCGGGCGCAAGCAGCCCTGGTGTTTCAAGGCAAAGGATTCCGGCCTCTTGCTCTTCGGGGGGCTCTGGGAGAACTGGCGGCCGCGTGATGACCCAACTGCGAGTCCGCTTCGCAGCTGCACGATCCTCACGACCGACGCGAACGAGAGCGTTGCTCCGGTGCATGACCGCATGCCGGTGCTTATCACCGAGGAGGATCTTGCCGAGTGGCTGTCGCCCGAACCGCTGGCGCCCGGTGAGCTCGAAAGGCTTGTCCGTCCCGCCCCGCCTGGGACCTTAGAGGCCTTTCGAGTCTCGAGCCAGGTCAGCGACGCCCGCGAGGACGGGCCCGAGCTGATCGAGCCGATCGCCACCTTGGAGGACGAAGCGGACGGCCCCCCTCAGCTGTTCTGACCGGGCTGGTGCCGCTGCCCCGCCATGTCCTGCTGGCCGAGCCGCTCGGCCTCCTGGGCGCGCTCGACGCGCCGGCGCCTGGCCAGAGCCCTACGTGTCGCATCCGCGATCCCGGGGCCGTCGAGGCCGAGACGGGCGAGGATCGCATCTGGCTTGGCATGGGGCACGTAACCGGTCGGCACACCGAGCACGACCTGGCGTGGGCCGGGCAAGCTCATGGAATCTGCGAGACGATCGGCCTCGCCGAGCAAGTACGAGCCAGCTCCGCCGTGGGTGAGCCCGTCCTCAGCTGTCACGACAAGCCTCGCCCGCGCCATTGCCTCGAGCATCGCCGGATCGGCCGGCCGCACGACGCGGGCATCGAAGACGTCGGTCTCTATGCCGTCGTTGAAGAGCTCTCCGGCAGCGCCAAGCACAGCGCGCGACATTTTGCCGATGCCCACGAGGACGACCTCTCCCGTCCCGGTCCTCAACCGTCGCGCTTTGAGCCCGGTGCCGGGCTTGGCGAGCGGGCCTGGTGACGGCGTCTTCGGGTAGCGGAGCAGGGATGGGCCGGGGAGCTTCAAGGCTTCGGCCAGCATCGGGGCGAGCTCAGCGGTCTCGGCAGGGCAGAAGATCGTGCAGTCCGGTATCTGCAAGGCCTGGACGAGGTCGTAGATGCCGTGATGGCTCGGCCCGTCATCGCCGGTGACCCCCGCCCGGCCCGCCACGATGACGACCGGCAGGTTGTGGAGCCCGACATCGAGGTTCCACTGGTCGACCGCACGGGCGAGGAAGGTCGAATAGATCGCAACTACCGGGCGCAGGCCGCTCATCGCCATTCCCGCCGCCGAGGTCATGGCGTGCTGCTCGGCGATCCCGACATCTATAAAGCGCGCGGGGAAGTGGTCCTCGAAGGCCAAAAGACCCGTCGGCCCGGGCATGGCGGCGGTGATCGCGACTATCCGCTCGTCGGTCGCGGCGAGCTCGACGAGAGCAGAGGAGAAGACCTCCGCGTAGCTCTCGCCCGCATCCAAGGGACCTGGCAGACCTCCGTCATCGGTCGATGCCCCCACCAAGGAACCAGGCCGCGGGGTGGCGCGCGCGCTCGCCCGGCTCGCTTGAGCCGGCCCCGGCGAGGCCTTCATGTCGTGCAGGCAGGCAATGTCGTCGGCTTCGGCGGGGGCGTAGCCCTTGCCTTTGGTGGTGACGACATGAAGCACGATCGGGCCGTTCCAGCTCGAGGCGCGCCGTAGCGACTGCTCGAGCGCACCGATGTCGTGACCGTCGATCGGCCCGGTGTAGCGGATCCCGATCGCCTCGAAAAACATCCGCGGCTCGACGACCTCGCGCACCGCCGCACTGAGGCCGTGAAAGGAGGTGAAGGCCAGCGAGGAGACACCACCGGGCAGGTCCTCGACGAGGTGGCGCACGCGCTCTCGGACCTGGAGATAGCGCGGGTCGAGACGCAGCTGGGTCAGCGACACCGACAGCCTCGAGACCGTCGGGGCATAGCTGCGTCCGTTGTCGTTGAGCACGATGAGCACCCGCGCGCCCGAGTGCCCGAGATTGTTGAGCGCCTCGTAGGCCATACCGCCAGTGAGGGCGCCGTCACCGACCACAGCGACGACGTAGCGACCGCCGTTCTCGGGGTCGCTCCTGTTCTCCAGGCGAAGCGTCGTGGCGATGCCGTGCGCGTAACTGAGAGCAGTCGAGGCGTGCGAGTTCTCGATCCAGTCATGGGGCGACTCGGCCCGAGACGGGTAGCCGGACAGGCCTCCCTCCTGCTTGAGCTGGTCAAATCCACCCCGGCGGCCCGTCACGATCTTGTGCACGTAGGCCTGGTGTCCGGTGTCGAAAAGGAAGATGTCCTCGGGCGAGTTAAAGACACGATGAAGCGCCAAGGTGAGCTCGACCACGCGGTGAGTTGATGGAGTCGAGGATCATCGGGGCACCGATGTCAGGCTATCGGACGAGCGCGCCGCGACGCTGACCACTCGGTCGCTTTTCATATACGCGCAGCGTGAGCAACCTCCCCGCGCTCACGGTGCGAGGCCGCGATCGCGAGAGACGGCTTGGGTCACGAGCCTGATCACCCTGTCTCGGGTGGCCGCGGCGGCCTCCATGACCGGGACGCCACCTTCGAGATCGCCCGCCAGGAGCTCGCGACAAGCCTCGAGCTCGGCCCGCAGCGCCGCCATGACCGTCGAGTCGCGCCAAGCCGGGTTCTCGAGCAGGAACAAGAACGCCAAGAGCGACTCGCGTTGCTCGCCGACGCACTCGTAAGGCTTGCGGCCGGCGGCGCACAGGTCCCAGAAGCCTTCGACCTGGCCGGGATCGTCGAGGAGGTTGCGGCCAAAGATCGCCACGAGCCGATCAGGGCCGAGGAAGGGCGCCAGCACCAAGAACACGAACCGGCATTTAGGGCACTGTCCGCACCAGGCATCGAACCGGCCACCGGGACGATAGGCGTGGTTGCAGCTGAGAAAGCCGGCATGGTAGGCACCCAGGTCGGCGAACCACCGCGCGATCTCGAGCTCCCCACACGAGCGCAGTCCAGAGCAGTACTCGATCGAGCTCGAGACCGACTCGCGCACCACAGAGCGCAGCTTCAACTCGCACTCGGTGCTCTTGGACCATTGATGGTTGACCGCGACTTCCTCGACGAGGGTCGTTGCCTCGTCGGCGGAGCGCTCGAGGGCCATGAGAGTCGTGTCGTAGCCGTAGAGGTAGCCACCTGCTATCGAGATGAGAGACACGATGGCGGTTATAGGAACGTGACCGTTGAGCGCCCCGGCGGAGTTGAGCTCGGCCAGCTCGGGCGAGAGCGTCCGTCTGATCGAGACAAGCCGCAGTCCGGCGACATCCGCAGTGCGCTGCATGGCCGGGGTCTTGTTGATCGCGACAAGCAAGCTCAACCCATCCGCGGGCCTGGCGGCGGCCTTCAGCGCCTCGACGAGTACGACCGAGTCCTTCCCTCCACCGATCGGTACCGCGATCCCTTGGCGGGGAGCGTCGCGCTGGCCCTCCGCGAGCGGAACCGGGCCGTGCTCGGCTCCCGGTCCAGAAAGAACGCCGGGGTCCGCTCCCACCGCGCCGGGCGCTGTGCTCAGCTCGAATACAAGCGGCACGGCGAGGTTGTTCGAAACAGCGAACTCGCGCAGTCCCTTCTCGTACAGATCGCGCACGAGCCCTTCCTCAGCCGGGCTCAAAGGCCCTGTCTCGACGACTATGCGGGCGGGGGCCGCCGCCTTGTAGTAGCTGACTCCGGCAGCGAGATGGACGAGCCGAAGCGCCCGGTCGAGGCCCGCCGGGTGTGACCCGAGCGGAGCGCCACAGAACTCGACGGTCTCGCGAAATCGGTAGGACTCGTCAAAGGCGTAGTCGAAATGGGCGATGTTCGTCTCGGGGTCGAAGCCGAAGCCGACAATCCTGAAGGCCTCCACATCCGCGAGCTTCGGAGCAGTCATGTCGTCGCCTGGCTGGCTGTTGCGCCAGGGCGCACCGGCGGCGACGGATCGAGGCCGACGGCCTGGCGAAAGCGGCGGCTGCGGTCCAAGTAGCTGCCTTCTTCTCGAGGCGTCGGCGCTGCCGGAGAGAACAGCACGGTCGCGATCTGCGGGCTCGACGCCGCCTGATCGACGGCAGCCTCAAGGGACGGCTCCCGGTGCCAGATCGCGGTGCTCGAGATCTTCTCGAGCGCGCCCGCTATGGCTTGTCCGGCTTCCCCGATCAAAAAGACGATCGGCTGGGGCGAGCTTTCCTGTATCGCCCGGGCGAGCGGTCGGTAGTCGACCCCCCGGTCATGGCCACCCGCTATCAGCGCGACCTTGGTCCCAGCGAAGACCTTTAAAGCAGCAAGAGAGCCCTCCGGGTTGCTCGCGAGGGCGTCATCGATGTAGCCGACATCATCTATGAACCCGATCGGCTCGAGCCTGCAACGCGGCGCAGTGACTGAGCTCAGCTCGCGCTCGAGCCGCTCTTTGTCGCCGAAGCCGCCCGTTAAAAGAAGCCCGGCTGTGAGCGCACCGCAAACGTTGAGGAGGTTGTGCTCGCCAAGCAGCTGGAAACCGCCCAGGTCGAGCGGACCGAGGCCAGGCACGACGACCTCGGAGTTCTCGAGACGCACGGGCCCTGCATCGCCGTAGAGGAGCCTTTCGGAAAGCTCGCAGGTGCGCACGAGAGCCTCCACACAGCAGCTGTTGACAGCGACTGGGACCTCGGCGCGCAGCGAGAACAACCGGAGCTTGTCCTCGTAGTAGTTCTCGAGGCTGCGGTGCCAGTCGATGTGATCGGGCGCTAAGAGCGTGAGGACGCCTACGGTGGGCGAGGTTGTCAGCTCGGCTGTCTGGAAGCTCGACAGCTCGACGACAAATGCGTCGTGGTCCTCGTCGTCATACAGCTCTGTCAGCGGACGTCCGATGTTTCCCGCAAGGGCGACGTCGAGCCCCTCGGCTCGAAGGACGGCCGCGGCAAGCATCGCCGTGGTCGTCTTGCCCTTCGACCCGGTCACGGCTAGCACTTGGCGGTCCGAGAAGTCCTCCATGAACAGCGCCGTCGGGGTCGTCACGACCGCGCCGAGCAGTGCGGCGCCGACGAGACGCTCGTCGTAGCGCGAGACCCCCGGCGAGTGCACGACGAAGTCGAAGCGGCGTTGGGCGAGCACAGAGGGCGACTGGAACTCGAAACCGGCCAAGTCCTCTGCCATTTTTCGCCGGCCGCCAGCCGAAGCATCCGGATCGCAAGCGAGGTCGTCGAGCACGACGAGCTCAGAACAGCTCGGCCCGAAGCGCTGTGCGAAGCAACGGCCTTCCATACCTGCCCCGAAAACCGCGACCTGCCTCCCCTCCAGAGCCGCGACACCTCCGATCAGCGGCACGCTGCGATGGTACACAGGAGGCTCTCAGGCCTCGCTCAGGCCTGGACCGGGATCGAAGGGCACGGCACCCAGGATGACACGGGATCGTGGAGCCACGAGCGCGCTCTTAGCTGAATCCTTGCGTCGCGCGCGTTTGTCCGCAGAGCCCGTAGGCCAAAAGGGCGGATCGGACCGAGCACAAGTAGCGTGGGTTCGTTGACCACAATGAGGCGGTCAGGAAGGCGGCTCAGTTGATGAGCGCAAGCGCCACAGCTGTGCCGCACGAAAAACTGGAGGCGCAGTCATGATCGTCGGAGTGCCATCCGAGGTGAAGGTCGCGGAGTGCCGGGTTGCCATCACTCCCGACGGCGTTCGCGAGCTGACGTCGCTCGGCCACGAGGTGCTCGTCGAGGCGGGCGCCGGTAAAGGCTCGTCACTTACCGACGCGGAGTTCGCGACCGCCGGCGCGACGCTCGTCGACGCCGCCACTGCATGGTCGGCGGACCTCGTCTGCAAAGTCAAAGAGCCGCAGGAGTCAGAGTTCTCCTACCTACGCCCTGGCCTGGTGCTATTCACCTACCTCCACCTCGCTGCCTACCCAGGGGTAGCAAAGGCCCTCTTCGAGTCTGAGACGACCGGGGTCGCATACGAGACAGTCCAGCTTCCTTCGGGCGACCTTCCCCTCCTTGCCCCTATGAGCGAGGTTGCCGGACGCATAGCGACCCAGGTAGGAGCTCACTTCCTCGAGGCTTCGCACGGCACTCGGGGGATCTTGCTTGGCGGTGTCCCCGGCGTGCGGCCGGCGCGCGTGGTGGTGATCGGTGCAGGAAATGTCGGCTGGAGTGCCGCCTGGATCGCCCAGGGCATGGAAGCCGAAGTCCTCCTGCTCGACCGTGACATCGACCGCCTCCGATGGGTGGACCAGATCCACCAGGGCCGGATCATGACGCTGGCCTCCAACCGTGGCTCGATCGAGCGTGCCATCTCCGAAGCCGACCTCGTCATCGGAGCGGTCCTCGTGGCCGGAGGAAGGGCACCGATCGTCATCACCGAGGAGATGGTCGCCGGGATGCGGCCCGGGGCTGTGATCGTCGATGTGGCTGTCGACCAGGGTGGCTGCGTGGAGACTACGCACGAGACCACCCACGACGACCCGACCTACTTCGTTCACGGTGTCCTTCACTACGCCGTCGGCAACATGCCGGCAGCCGTGCCTCACACCTCGACCTACGCCCTTACCAACGCCACCTTCCCCTACCTCGTAGAGCTGGTCGAGCACGGGGTGCAAGACGCCGCGGCTGCTGACCCGGTGCTGCGCGGCGGGCTCAACACGATGCGCGGGAGCTGCACGAACGCCGCGGTGGCCGAGGCCCTCGGCGTCGAGTTCGTAGACCCGCTCAAGTTGGTCTCGGCCTGAGCCGTTTCGCCCGGAGCTAAAGCGCCAGCCGGCATAAGGCCGCGGTCATTGAGGCCCGTCGGGTTCGCGCGCCTCGCACAACCAGCAAGGTGTTAGTACGAACTATCTAGGGGGGACACCCTCCTCGACGCCTTCGACCCATGAAACGAGACTTCAACCAGCACACGCGCCTGTCGATGCGTCCTCGGAGGTCATGGGTTAGATGAGCCAGGTTCTCGCTATCGCCTGGTACCGCTTCCGGGCCACTTTCAAACGCCGCCGGGGGAACTACCTGGCCTTAGTGCTCCTGTCCGGGTTGATCGGCGGCTTGGCCTTAGCTGCGGTGGCGGGGGCCCGGCGCACTGAGTCGTCCTTCCCGACATACCTTGCCAGCACGAACCCGTCCACGGTCGGCCTCTTCAGTCGTTACGACGACCCCGGCTTGGGCCTTTTCACTGGATATGACCCCCGCCTCGCCAAGGCGATCGCACACCTTCCCCTCGTCAAGCGCGCCGCCACCGCGATCATCTTTGACGCCAACATCAACCTCAACGCCGTAACGGGACTTCATCCGCACCTCACCGCGGGCGAATCACCTCCCTCGATCGTCGGCAGCGGCGACGGGGAGTTCTCCTCCATGGATCGCGTCACTCTCGTCGCGGGCCGGATGGACGATCCGAACCGCCCCGATGAAGCAGTCATGAACCTACAGGCGGCACAAGAGATGGGCATTCACATCGGCTCGGTCGTCCGCGTCCCGTTCTACACCGATGCTCAGAACCTGGCCGCGAACCCAGGCAAGCCCTATCTGACCGCGAGCATCAGGATCGTCGGCGAGGTCGTCACCTATGACACCATCGTCGAGAGCGACTACAGCGCGCTCGGGTCGGCTGAGGTCATCTTTTCGCCGGCACTTACTCGCGTGCTCGAACCCAAGTGCGCGACAGGCTCGGAGACCTTCCTGCAAATCACCGGGGGGCAACGCAACGCAAGACGCGTGCTTTCCGAAATCTACCGGATTGACCCCGTCGCGGCTCACTTCCCTGCCGAGGTGATCTCGAGCTTCGAGCCTACGGTCCAGCAAGCCATCGGGCCCGAGGCCATCGCCCTCGGAGTTTTTGGCGGAGTTGCCGGCCTGGTAGTTCTGTTGATCCTCGGTCTAATGATCGGGCGGATGCTTCGCATCGGTGCCGAAGAGACTGAGAAGCTGCGAGCACTGGGAGCTAGTCGGGCGATGATGATCCTCGACGATGTGACGGGCGTGCTCGGAGCATTGCTGATCGGCTCGTTGTTGGCAGTGGCCGTGGGGATAGCCCTGTCTCCTCTTTCCCCCCTCGGGCCCGTCCGGCCGGTCTATCCCTACCCCGGGGTTGCCTTCGACTGGACCGTAGCCGGTCTCGGTCTGCTCGCACTTATCGTCATCCCCGGTTTGCTCGCTCTGATACTCGCCGGACGTGAGACAACCCGGGTCGGGTCCCGACAGACCTGGAGCCGTGAACAACGCTGGCTGGGCTCCGCCGCAGTTTCGGGACTCCCTATATCGACTCTGACGGGCTTTAGATTCGCGCTCCAGCCGGGAAAGGGACGCGACGCGACACCGGTGCGCTCCGCGACCTTAGGAGCCGTGCTCGCCATAACCGCTCTGGTGGCAACGCTCACCTTCGGGGCGAGCTTGGACAACCTCGTGTCACATCCCCCGCTTTATGGGTGGAACTGGACATTCGCCATGCTCTCTGGCTTTGCCGGAAAAGAAGACCTCCCGAGTCACCAGATCGCCGTTCTGCTCAACAAAGACCCCGACGTCGAGGCCTGGTCCGGCGTCAGTTTCGCCAGCGCCGAGCTCGACGGTCAGCGCGTCGACGCGCTGGCCCAAGCACCAGGTGCAACGGTTGCGCCACCGGTGCTCTCCGGGCACGGTCTTTATGCAAGCAATGAGATCGTGCTGGGAGGCGCGACCATGGCCATGCTCCACAAGCAGGTCGGCGACACCGTCAGGTTCGACAACACCCTCACAAGACCGATCGAGCTCCGAATCGTCGGCACTGCGACGATGCCCTCGATCACCTCCGGCCAAGGTATGGGAACAGGCGCCTTGGTCTCGACGAGCGATTTCCCAGAGTCTCTCCTAAACGTCCAAGACAGCTCGATCCCCGGACCGAACGTCATCCTCGTGCGCGTCCGGCCCGGAGTGAGCTCGCTGACGGCCTTGCGATCGCTCCAAGAGATCGACACGAAGATCAACGCGCTGCCGAACGCTGGCTCTCCCGCAGGAGGCGTCGTTTCGGTGCTCCGCCCGGCCGAGATCGTCAACTTCCGGTCCATGGGAACGACGCCAGCCGCCCTCGCCGCCGCCCTCGCCGCTGGGGCGGTTGTAGCTCTCAGCCTCACTCTCGCCGCCGCAGTCCGACGCAGAAGGCGCGACATAGCGCTCTTCAAAGCTCTGGGCTTTACCCAAGGCCAGCTCGTAGCCTCGATCGCCTGGCAAGCCACGATTGCCGCGATCTTTGGCATCGTCGTCGGCATTCCGCTCGGGATCGCAATCGGACGCCAGCTCTGGCGGTTGTTCGCCCGCAACATCAACGCCGTGCCGGACCCCGTTGTGCCCGTGCTATCGGTCCTCTTAGTCGCTGTGGGCGCGCTGGTATTCGCAAATCTCGTGGCGGTTCGACCAGGTCGAGATGCGGCCCGCACCCCGACTGGGCTGGTGCTCGGAGCAGAGTGAGCCTATCCCTGTACTTGGCCGAACACTTGGCCGAGCGAGCAAAGACCTCCGGCCGGTCAAAGCTCGGCCTTTTCAGGGAACAAGGACGATCTTGCCGTGGGTGTGGCCGGCCATCAGCTCTGCGATCGCCTCCGCCGCATCGCCGAGCGGGTACGAATGCGCCACGCGGACCTTGAGCTTGCCGGCCTCGGCTTTGCGTAAAAGCTCCGAGCGGGCCGCCGCGCGGATCTCGGTGCCAGGATCCCCGCCAGGGCCGGCGCCTATGACTTTGAAACCGAGATCGACACCGCGCTGGAAGGCGGCGATCGTGACGATCCGATCACGATTGGACACCAGCGCCACAGACGCCTCGACCGCCTCGTCGCTGCCGACGGTGTCGATGGCGACATCGATGCCCTCAGGCACAAGCGCGCGAACCCTTTCGACGAGCCCCTCGCCGTAAGGCACGGGCTCGGCGCCGAGCTCGCGCAGGTAGGCGTGGCTCGTCTCGCCCGCGGTGGCGATAACGCGCGCCCCTGCCTCCACAGCCAGCTGCACGGCCATGAGGCCGACCCCGCCCGCAGCCCCGTGGATGAGCACGTTGTCTCCGGCTAGGACATCGGTGACCTTGAGGGCGTGCACCGCGGTGCACCCGGTGAGAAGCAGGCCGGCCGCCTCCTCGAAGGAGAAGTTCGATGGCTTGGGAAGAACGCTCGAGGCTGGCGCCACCACCTCGGAGGCATAAGCACCCTGGATCGCGTAAGCCATGACTTCGTCGCCGGGGCGGATGGGTCCGACTGGGCCTTCGGCGCCGTCACCGACAGAGACAACAATCCCCGCGGCCTCCATGCCGAGCCGCATCGGCAGACGAGATTCATCTGTGCCATAGGCGCCGCTGAAGAGCTTGTAATCGACGGGGTTGGTACCCGCCGCCCTCACCTGCAAGAGGACCTGGCCCGTGGCAAGCTCAGCCACGGGCTCCTCTCGGACAGCGAGGACCTCGGGCCCTCCGAATGCTGTTGCCACGACGATGGTTGCCATGCGGTTTCCAACTCGGCGCCGTAGCGGGCTATTCCTGAGTCCTCGGCCGGTGGGCAGCCCCACTGCGGCCAGGATCTCCGGCGATCGCCCTCGGCTCGTCAGGTCGACCGTGAGCGCTTTCGATTCGGTCTCGCCTGGAGCCAACCCGAGCCGCGCCGGCTTCGAAGACGCGAGGTCGCGGCATTAGGCCTCTCGTCCTTATGGCTTCGAACGGCGATCTGCCAGTTGAAACCGGCCGCCCGGGCGAGCCTGCCTGAAGAGCCACCAGTGCTAAGGAGCCAACCAATTGGCTTATTGGACGGGGCGTCGCTCGACATGGAGCTGGGTCTCGGTCGTGCTGAAGCCCACGGCCTTGTAGAGATCGGCCGCGAAATAGTTCGGGTCAGCCACCATGACGAGCGTCTTGGCACCTAGCTCGTCAAAGCCATAGCGACTGACGTGACACATGAGCGACCCGGCAAGTCCTCGGCGCCTGAACTCCGGGTCGGTCTCGACCAACTGGAAGCGCGCGAGGCCCGGCCCGGCCAAGTAGAGGCCCATGTGCGCGACGAGCCTGCCCTCGAGGAAGGAACCGAACCACGCCCCGTGGCCGGCCTCTGCGAGCTGGCGATTGGTCCTCGCCCTCGCCTCGACAAAACGTCGGTACGAGACCGCTTCGAGGGACTGCTCGTTGCAGCGCGTCATCAACTCGACGCTGCCTGCCCAGTCGTCATCTGAGTCCAGGCGTCGCAGGGTCGCCTCGGTGTTCGCGTGCGCGGGCTCATGAACCTGTGTCGCGGTCATCACTGTCGCGGCCTCGGCGCAAAAGCCTCGTGCTGAGAACCAGTTGAGATCCTCGGCAGCTCCGTGGGTACCGTCAAAGCCGATCGCGACATGACTGGCATCGGGGAAGGTGACCGCGAAGCGCTCCAGCCAGGCTCCGCTGTCCTCAGGCGAAGCCAGCTTGCCAACTAGGAGGAAGTTGCCCCACCAATGGCTCGGGTTGTGCGGACTTCGGACCACGAGGTACTCCCCGCGGTCTTCGACCTCGGTCCCGCCATGCTGCAAGAGGGCGAGGTCGGTCCGGTACCCGAGGGAGACGACGTTCATGCAAGGACCGTAGGCGCGCGACGACGACCTTCGGACGCGAATCTCCCAGATCAGGAGATAGGGCGCCTGATCGTCAAGAAACAGATCGCCGCGAGTATTGCGGCAAGGCAGAGGAAGATCCCCGTCTCGTACCACTGCAGAACCCAGTAGTGGCTCATCGGCTGGTAGGTCAAAAGGACGTGGAACCTGGCACCGAGGTGGGCGATGCAAGCCGGGAGGTTCGGCTGGAAGGTCGTCTTGGAGAACGGGCAGGCGCGATCTAGAAACCGCGCCGTGGGGCTATGGCCCCCAATGTCGACGATCTTGGCCGCCAGAGCCCAGTCACCGGGAAGAACCCCTCTGGTCGTCGCTGTCACATGCACACCTGCCTGTGTCAGACCGATGTTCAACGCTGTGTTGAGGTTGATCGCCACGGTCTTGTGAAACGGGGTGACCAGCCCTGGGCGCACCCAGGAGCTGATGGCGAGCCGGGCTGCGACAAAGCCGACGAGCGCTGTAGCCATCGCCGGCAGCATCCGGCGCATCATCAGCCCAGCGGTGAACCCGAGCACGAAGGCGAAGGCTGCGTAGCCGATCGGGGCGATGTCGCGCACGCTGAACACGAGCGGGTCGAATGAGTTCATCCTCACCTGGTCGATCCGGCTCGACCACCAGGTCACCATCAGGCTCAACAGACCGGTTACGACCATGGCCGCGAAGGTGCCGAAACCGAGCTTTACGGCGAGCCAGCGCGTGCGGGTGACGCCCTGGGTCCACGCCAGGCGGAAGGTGCCGGTTTCGAATTCCCGAGCGACCAGCGGCGCCCCCCAGAACATCCCCATGAGGCCAGGGACGAGAAGGACAAGGAAGTCGCTCCCGATCTGCAGCGGCCCGTCGGTGTCCAAGAACGTCGTGGTGACCGTCGAGCAGTCGTGGTTCGCGCTGCAGGTCACAACGCTCGTGTAGTACAGGTGCACGAGGCTCGGTCCCGTGACAGCGAGCACGACGGCGACCGCGACCAGCCCCAGGGCGGCCACGATGGCCTCGGTGCGGAACTGGAGCCACGCGAATCTGATCACGCCACTACACCGAGCGTAGGCCCGCTTATGGTCCGCTCGTCACGGGCGCGGCCCATGTAGGCGAGGATGATGTCGTCGAGGGTGACCGGCTTCACGGTCCAGGCAGGGTCCAGGATCGGCCCGTCGGTGCGCACGAGGAAGGTGCTCTGCCTGTCGGTGTGGCTCTCCTCGATCACCTCCTGGTTCGACGGCAGGGACCTGCGCTCGCGCCGCGGCCCGGAGATGCGGTGGTGCGAGGCGAGCAGGGTGCTCACCTCTCCTGCGAGTCGCACATGGGAACCGATGAGAACAACGAGGTGGTCGCAGACGCGCTCCAGATCGGCAACGAGATGGGAGGAGAGCACGACGCTTGCACCGTGCTCGGCGACGTCCTCCATGAGGACCTGGAGGAACTCACGCCGCGCGAGCGGGTCAAGGCCGGCCACGGGCTCGTCGAGGATGAGCAGCTCGGGCCGTTTCGCGATCGCGAGGGTGAGGGCGAGCTGTGCCCTTTGGCCACCAGATAGCGATCCCGCCTTCTGGCGGGACTCCAGTCCGATCTGTCCAATCCGCCGCTCAGCCAGCTCGCGGTCCCAGCCAGTGTTGAGACAGGCGCCCATGCGCAGGTGCTTGGCTACCGAGAGCGACCGGTACGTCGGAGTGTCCTGGGCGACAAAGCCCACCCGCGCCAGCTGTAACGGTCCGCCACCGGGCCGTCCGCCGAGGACCGTGACGGTCCCTGCCGAAGGCATGAGCAGGCCGACACAGAGGTGTAGCAAAGTGGTCTTGCCTGCCCCGTTCGGGCCAACGAGACCGACGACCTTGCCAGCGGGGATGGCAAGGGTGCAGTCCTGTAGTGCCCACTTACGCCCATAGTGCTTGCCGAGCCCACGAGTCTCGATGACGGCGGTCATGCCACGCCTTCGGCAAAGCAGTTGCGGGTCGCACTGCGGTAGATCGCCTCGATGTCGTCGGGGCCGAGGCCCGCGGCGCGCGCCGATTCCAGCCAACCGGTCATCGAGTCGAGAAAATGCGCGAGCGTGGTGGGGTCCGAGCCAGGCAGAGACCGCGTGACGAAGGTCCCCTGGCCGGGCCGGGCGCGGACCAGGCCCTCGCGCTCAAGGTCGCGATAGGCCTTGAGGACCGTGTTCGGGTTGATCGCAAGCTTGGCGACGACCTGCTGAGCCGTCGGCAGCTGGTCGCCGGGCTCGAGGAGACCCAGCTGCAGGGCCTGATGGACCTGCTGGACGAGTTGAAGATAAGTGGCGACCCCGCAGCTGGCATCGAGTTGAAATTCGATCATCTACCTACTCTTCCACTAATTGGTTAGTGGAAGAGTACATACTCGGTTCACCCCACGCCAGGTCTAATCGCGCCATCGGCGCGTCCAGCCACCCGAGAACATGATCGCAGTAGCGTTCCCTCACCGTTTCGTCAGTTGACGGCCGGACGGGGACGACTACAAAAACGAGGTGGGCGCTGGCGCAAGGCAAAGGAACCTTTCCCGTGTTCAAAGAGCGCGACTTCGCGCTTTTGTGGTCCGGCCAGAGCGTTTCCTCACTCGGCGACGGCTTGTTCACGATTGCCCTCGCCCTCGAGGCCCTCCGGCTCGACCACAGCCCGACCGGTCTCGCGTTCGTGTTGGCGGCAAGGGCTCTTCCGGCGGTGTGCCTTGCCCTCGCTGGAGGCGTCGTGGTTGACCGCGTCCCGCGACGCCTTGCGATGTTGGTCTCCGACGTGGTTCGAGGTTGCGCGGTAGGGGTGATCGCCCTCCTCGTCGCCAAGGGGCGCCTCGAGCTGTTCGAGCTCGTCATCATGTCCGCCGTCTTCGGCGCCGCGGATGCCTTCTTCGGTCCGGCCTCCATGGCATTTGTCCCTGAACTAGTCCCGGCCGAGCTGTTGGTGCAGGCCAACGCCCTCAGCTCTACGAGTAGCCAGTTCGCCCAGGGGCTGATCGGCCCTGCCGTCGGCGGGCTCGTGGTGGCCGCGATTGGCACGTCCTGGTCGTTCGGGATCGACGCCATGAGCTTCGCGGTTTCCGCGTTGAGCTTGTTCGCGATCAGGACGCGCAGCCGACCAGGCTCGGGCGGCCATTCACCTGTTGCCGCCGCCCGCGAGGGGCTGAGGTTTGTCCGCCGGACACGCTGGCTAGGCGCGACGCTGCTCGGGGCGGCGCTGGCGAACTTCTTCGGCATCGCCCCCCTTAGCGTGCTGCTCCCGCTCCTTGTCCGCCACGTCCTCGGCGGGGGCGCCGTCGCTCTGGGCCTTGTGTTCGCAGCCGGCGGCGCGGCCGGCGTCGTAGCCTCCCTCCTTGTCGCGCGTGCGGGTCCTCCAAAGCATCTGGTGGTTTTCACCTGGAGCGCCTATGCCGTCGGGGGTCTCGCCATCATGGCCATGGCCTTTGCCCCCGACGTCTTTGTGGTCGGCGTTCTGAGCGCAACAGAGGTCGGCCTGATCCTGTACGGAGACGTCCTCTGGGTAGCGATGATGCAGGCCCTCGTACCGAAAGAGATGCTCGGGCGGGTCTCGTCTCTCGTTTATCTTTTTGCTTTCGCCCTCGGCCCGCTCGGCATCCTCGCCGGCGGCGCGGCCGCGGCCAGCATCGGGACGCGAACGGCCCTTGTCGTGAGCGGCGCCGTCTCGGGCGGGATCTGCCTGGTGGTCATTTTCATCCCGGGGGTCCGCGACCCCGAGCACATGAGCCTCAACAGCAAAAAATCGCCGGGCGAACAACAGGGCCAGGACTCAGCTCCCGCGGCCGGCTGAACCGGGCTGGACGCCAGGGCCTGCAACAATCAGTGCGTGCCCAGACGCTCCCCGGACCGCAAACCACGCGCTGAGAGCGCGAAAGGGCGCGCGGGGGCCCGCAGGGGCCGCGGCGAAGCCTCGGGAGGGGCGCTTGGCTGGGCGCTCAGGGGTGAGAGCAGCTTCGTCGATGATCCGATGGGCCTAGGAACCGCCGAGATCCGTCGCATCCAGCCCTACCAGGCGGACAAGACCTACATATGCCCCGGCTGCAACCAGGAGATCTTCCCTGGCACCGGCCACGTCGTCGTCGTGCCTTTGTCGGATCCCACCGGCAGACGCCACTGGCACTCGCCCTGCTGGGAGCACCGGGAGCGAAGGCGCCCGACCGGGCGCTAGATACTGCCGGCTGCACGAATGAGTTGTTGCGCGCGGCGTCAGACCTCGTCTTTGGGCAGTGCCTCTACGTTCACGTCTTTGTAGGTGACCACGCGAACAGATGACACAAAGCGCGCCTGGCGGTACATGTCCCAGACCCAGGCGTCACCGAGCTCGACTTCGAAGTAGGTGGCCCCCGGCCCTGACTGCGGAGTGACCTTCACGTTGTTCGCAAGATAGAAGCGCCGCTCGGTCTCAACGACGTAGCGGAACATCGGGAACACGGCGCGGTACTCGCGGTAGAGCTCCAGCTCCACCTCTGCTTCGAACTGGTCGAGGTCCTCTTCGGCGCTCATAGCCGCTCGCGACCCGTCTCAGCGGGCGTCGCGCTTCTCCTTGATCTTCGCGGCCTTGCCCGAGCGTTCGCGCAGGTAGTACAGCTTCGCCCGCCGGACATCACCTTCTGTGACCCGCTCGATCTTGGCGATGATCGGAGAATGGACCGGGAAGGTCCGCTCGACGCCGACGCCGAAGCTCACCTTTCGAACGGTGAAGGTCTCGCGGATGCCAGATCCCTGGCGCCGGATGGCGGCGCCCTGGAAGACCTGCACACGCTCCCGGTTTCCTTCGACGACCCGCACGTGAACCTTCAAGGTGTCGCCGGGGCGGAACTCGGGTATGTCGTCGCGAAGGCTCTCGCGGTCGACCAAGTCGGTGAGGTTCATTACAGGTCACGCTCCTCGAGGCGATCGGACGGGTCGCCGGCCCTCTGCCGATTGCCGAACTTGGCGTCCGGCCGCTCGGCTCATCCCGTTCCGTGGGCACCTAGAGGATAGCCGTGCTCGGCGAGCAGCCGCACCTCGTCCTCAGAAAGGCCACCTCGCGCCTCTAAAAGGTCCGGACGCAGCTCGAGGGTACGCCAGAGCGCCGCCGCCCGGCGCCAACGCTCGACCCGGCCGTGGTCGCCCCCACGCAGGACTTCTGGAACCTCCCAGCCCCGAAACACCGCGGGACGGGTGTATTGCGGGTACTCGAGGAGACCGGTCGTGAAGCTCTCGTCTCCTGTCGAGGCGTCATTTCCGAGAACGCCGGGCACAAGCCGTACCGTCGCCTCGACGATCACGAGTGCGCCGAGCTCTCCACCTGCGAGCACATAGTCGCCAACGGAGAGCTCACCGTCAACGAGGTGGTCGGAGATCCGCTGGTCCACACCCTCGTATCGCCCGCAGAGCAGGGAGAAGGCACCTTGGGCGCCCTTGCCCCGAGCGAGCTCGGCCGCGATCGCCTGGTCGAAGCGCCGACCTCCCGGCGAGAGCAGGTAGAGCGGGCGGGGTGGGCCCACGAGCTCGACCGCCCCGAACACAGCTTCGGGGGCGAGCACCATGCCGGGGCCACCACCGAAGGGGGCGTCATCCACGCTGCGATGCGGATCGGTCGCGGCGAGCCGAAGATCGTGAACCTTCAGCTCCACGAGCCCGTCGCGCCGTGCCCGCCCGACGACGCCAGTCATGGCGTAGGCATCGACCGCCTCGGGAAAGATTGTGAACACATCGATGCGAAGCGCCGGCGCACGGGCGGGCGAAGCTGTGGCGGGGTCGCTCGGCTCGCTCAATCGAATAACCCCGCAGGTACATCGATTACGAGTAGCCCAGGTTCGCGCCTGACCACGAACCTGAGTGGGACAAGGTTCCCGTCGTCTAGCACGAGGAGGTCGCTCGCCGGGTTCGCCTGCACTGCCACGACTGTCCCTCGTGGGGCCCCGTTGAGCTCGACGACCTCGCTGCCGACAAGGTCATGCACGAACAAGGAGTCCGGGTCCTCGACCGCCGGGGCGAAAAGGAGCGCCTCGCGTAGTTCGTCGGCAGCTTCCCGGGTGTGTACGCCCTCGAACTGGACCAGGTAGCGACCCTGAAACGGCTTCGAGCTCCGCACTTTTACCACGCTCGAGGTCCGCTCCGACGGATCACTTGGACGGCGCGACGGCCTTAATGTCAGCTCGGCACCCGGGGCCAGTCTCTCGATGCGGTTGGTGACAAGAGCGACGACAACCTCACCGACCAACCCGTGAGAGCGCGCGACTCGGCCTATCTCGAGGAGGGGACGAGGGTCCTTGTCGCGACTGGCAAGCGGCGCCATCGCTCGCTCAGTCGACGATGTCGACCGACGCCTCCTGGCTGTCTCGGGCGGCCGCGGCGCGCACGAGGGTGCGCAACGCCTGCGCGGTGCGCCCACGACGACCAATGATCCTTCCCATGTCACCCTGGGCGACGTGAAGGGCGAGGTGGATGCCAGTGCGGGTATCGGAGACCTCGACTGCCACTCCCTCGGGGTCGTCGACGATGGATCGGGCGACGTGCTCTAACACCGACCGGGCGGTGCCGCCCGCCACACGGTTGCCGGCGTCGTCTTGCTCAGTCTCTTTGGCCCGCGGGCCTTCGGAGGCGGGCTGGTCCTCCTCGAGGTCTTCTTCCTCCTCGAGGTCCTCCTCCTCGTCGTCGAACTCGTCTTCGGTCTCGTCCTCGTCATACTCCTCGTCCGCGCCAAGCTCGGCGCCGGGTGTCTGAAGGGCGCTGAAGTCGGGCTCAGCAAAGGGATTGCTTCCCGTGTTTGTCATGTCCATCCTCAGCTTTCGGCTTCAGTGTCGTGCGCGACAGCCGCCTTGGCGGCAGCCTTTGTCGCTGCAAGCTTCTTCGCAGGAGCCTTCTTGGCAGGAGCCTTCTTGGCAGGCGAGGTCGCGCGGCCCGGACGCGCGTAGCGCTGCGAGACCTCCTTGGCGGGCCGGGTTGACTCGAACTGCTCCCAGGCTCCCGAGACGACGAGCAGCTTGCGCACCGTCTCGGTCGGCTGGGCGCCCTTGGCAAGCCATCCGAGAACGCGGGCGTTGTCGATCTCGATAGTGGACGGGTCCATGCGGGGCTCGTAGGTCCCTACAGCCTCGATGAACCTCCCGTCGCGAGGCGATCGGCTGTCGGCCACGACGACGCGGTAGGTGGGCTGCTTCTTCTTGCCCATGCGCATGAGGCGGAGCTTGACGGTCACGGGGTTTCTTCCTTCTTTCGTGGTGGAGAGAACTAGCGGGGCGGGCCGAGGCCCTTGGAGGAGGGCGTCACGCGACCGCCCTTGAGCTTCTTGCGGCCGCCCTTGGCGGACTTGGCCTTATTGGCGGGGCGTGCGGCGCCTGCGAGCTTGGCCATCGGCCCGACGCCTCGGATCATCTTTTGCATCTCCTTGAACTGTCGAAGGAGATTGTTGACCTCAGTGGTGGACGTGCCGCTCCCATGCGCGATCCGCAGGCGGCGTGAGCCGTCGAGCACGCTAGGGTCTGCTCGCTCGAGCGGAGTCATCGAGCAGATGATCGCCTCCACCTTGCCGACGTCTCGCTCGTCGACCTTAGCGTCCCGCATCTCTTTCGGAATGCCCGGCATCATCGATAGCAGACCCGTGAGAGGGCCCATCTTCTTTATCTGGCGCAGCTGGTCGAGGAAATCGTCGAGCGTGAACCGGCCTGACTGGAGCCGCTCGAGGGCCTGTCCTGCGACATCCTCGTCGTATTCGCGCTCGGCCTTCTCGATCAGGCTGAGCACGTCGCCCATCCCGAGGATCCGGCTCGCGAGTCGGTCGGGATGGAAGATCTCGAAATCCGCGACCCGCTCGCCTGTCGACAAGAAGGCGATCGGACGACCGACGACCTGTTTGACCGAGAGGGCGGCTCCGCCGCGGGCGTCGCCGTCGACCTTGGTCAAAATGATTCCGTCGAGCTCCAAGGCCTTGTGGAAGGCCTCGGCAGTCTGAACGGCGTCCTGACCGGTCATGGCATCGACGACGAAAAATGTGTAGTGCGGGCTCACAGCTGCCGAAACACGCCGCACTTCGTCCATGAGCTCGATGTCGATAGCCAGGCGGCCGGCCGTGTCGACAATCACGACGTCGCGTCCCAGCCGGACCGCCTCGCCAAGGCCGCGCCGGGCGACACTTACGGGGTCGGTCGGCTCAGAGAAGACCCCGACGCCGATCTCGGCCCCGAGCACGCGCAGCTGCTCAACTGCAGCCGGGCGTTGCAGGTCGGCACCGATCAGGTACGGGTGGCGGCCCTGCTGGCGGAACCACTGCGCCAACTTCGCCGAAGCCGTGGTCTTGCCAGAGCCCTGCAGGCCCGCGAGCAGGACCACGGTCGGGGGTTTCGAGGCGTAGGTGATCTTCAGCGCCTCGCCACCCAAAGTGGCGGTGAGCTCCTCGTTGACTACCTTTATGACCTGCTGGGCAGGGGTGAGGTACTTGGCGAGCTCGGCCCCGGTGCATCGCGCCCGGATCCGCTCGATGAGATCCTGGGCGACGGCGAGGTTGACGTCGGCCTCCAAGAGGGCGACACGGATCTCGCGCAGGACCTCTGAGACCTCGGCGTCGCCAAGGCGCCCGCGGCCGCGAAGGCGCGTGAGGATTGCGTCGAAGCGATCTGTGAGGGTGTCGAACATGGGCCAGACCAGGTTAGTCCGGCGGCGACCCCGCCACCGAGGCGACGCCGACGCCGGTCGATAGGCTCAATCGAACAAGGCGGCGACGAATTCCGCCGGATCGAATGCCACGAGGTCTGCCGGCCCCTCCCCGACCCCGACGAGCTTTATGGGCAGGCCAAGCTCGGCGCGGATGGCGAGCACCACCCCACCCTTGGCCGTGCCGTCGAGTTTGGTGAGCACGATGCCTGTGACCCCGACCGCCTCTGTGAACTGGCGCGCCTGGACGACGCCGTTCTGACCTGTCGTAGCGTCGAGGACGAGCAGAACCTCTGTCAACTGACCCGGGGGCCGTTCGGCCACACGGCGAACCTTGCGCAGCTCGTCCATGAGGTTGACCTTGGTGTGCAGGCGCCCCGCAGTATCTGCGAGCACCAGGTCGGCGCCGCGCGAGGCGGCGTGCTGCACGGCGTCGAAGATCACAGACGACGGGTCCGCGCCGTCCGACCCCCTTACGATGCGCGCGTGGGCACGCTCGGCCCAGGACTCGAGCTGCTCGCCGGCGGCGGCCCGGAAGGTGTCCCCGGCTGCGAGCACGACGCCGCGACCGGACTGCGACTCGGACAGGGCGAGCTTGCCGATGGTCGTGGTCTTACCGACCCCGTTGACCCCAACGAAGAGCCACACGGTCGGCCCGTCGCCGGGACCGAATGAGAGAGATCCGACATCGCCCTCGAATATCGCGACGAGGTCCGCCTTCAGGGCCTCCAAGAGCGCGGCCGGGTCCGCCGCCGGGACGGTTCCGGAGCGCAGCTTGGCCTTCAGATCACCGAGGATCCGCGTCGTGGTCGCAATACCGACATCGGCGAGGATTAGCGCTTCTTCGAGGTCATCGAAGGTCGCGTCGTCAATCGCCTTACGCCCGCGAACGCCCTCGAAATAGCCGGAAAGAAGCCCACGGGCTCGCCCGAGCCGGTCCCTTAGAGCCGGGCGGGCGAGCGGCTCTAAGGGCGCCGGAGCCGGTTCGTCTTCTGACTCGGCTGCTGGCACCTGCTGTCTTGGCGAAGGCTGCAGCGGGCTCCGGGCCAGCTGGCGAGGAGGGGCGGAGGGCGTCTTTGCAAGAAGCGATGGTCCGGGCGCCTTCGGCGGTACAGGGCTTCGTCGGCGCGAGCGTGTACCCAAGACGAGCGCGCCAGAGCCGAGGACCACGACGGCGATCACAACAACGACGATGAGAAGAACCATGCGTTGCGCAGACTACCGGGCCGCAGCGCCCCTGCCTAAAGACCTGCCCACTCGGCGGCGGCTACTCGAAAGCGGCGCTCGGGCTGCCTATCCGCTCTATCCGCTCGCTCACGACCTTCGAGGCGCCACCCGGCTGCATCGTCACGCCATAGAGGACGTCTGCTGCCTCCATGGTCCGCTTTTGGTGGCTCACGACGATGAGCTGGGCGTCATTGCGGAACTCGTCGACAAGGTCCAAGAAGCGATGCAGGTTCACGTCGTCCAAAGCGGCCTCGACCTCGTCCATGACATAGAAGGGTGACGGCCGGCTGCGGAAGACTGCGAACAAAAACGCAAGTGCAACAAGGGAGCGCTCGCCCCCGGACAACAAAGACAGCCGTCGGACGTTGCGCCCGGCCGGGCGGGCCTCGATCTCGATCCCGGTCGAGAGCAGCTCATCGGGATCGATCAGGCTGAGGCGACCTGTCCCGCCCGGGAACAGCATCGCAAAGAGGCTCTCGAAGTGCTGCGCCACGTCCGCGAAGGCCTTCGTGAAGACCCCGACGATCTCCTCGTCAACGGCGCGGATGACGCGTCCCAGCTCGCGGCGTGCTCCCCTCACGTCCTCGAGCTGCTCGGCGAGGAACCGGTCCCGCTCCTCGAGCGCGGCCAGCTCCTCAAGGGCGAGCGGGTTCACCGGACCCATCAAGCGAAGCTCGCGGTCGAGCTCCCGGACACGGGCCTGGGCAGGGATCCCGGCAGGCAACTCAGGACATGGGGCCTCAGTCGCGTCGTCCGGCTCGCACTCGAGCTCCCGGCGCAGGGTCTCGACAGCCGTCTCGAGACGCAAGCGCGCCTCGGCGCGCTCGAGCTCGACGCGCTGCAGCCGCTCGCGGGTCCCGGTCAGAGCACGCTCGGCGGCAATGCGCTGGTCTCGCAGTTGGCGCAGGCGCTCGGTTGTGCCACTGACCGCCTGGTCGTGTTCCTCACGTTCGCCTCGCAGTCGGTCGCGAGCGGCCTTGAGCTCGTTCGAGAGGCGCCCGAGCTCGTCGGTGAGCCGCCCGAGGGCGAGCTCGGCGGCCTCGAGCGCCTCCCTGCGCCCCGCCGCGTCCGAGCGCGCCGCTTCCAGCCCGGCAAGGCGCCGCTCAACTTCGGCGCGTCGACCGGTGAGCAGCGCTATTCGTTCCTCGAGCCCGGCACTTCTGATGCCAAGCTCGGCCCGCAGCGACGCCAGCGAACGGGCACGGTCGTCAAGGGCCTTGCGGGCGCGCGCCGATTCTTCCGCGGCGGCCATGGCCTCCATCTCCGCTCCTTCGGCTCTGGCGAGCTCGCTCTCGCGAAGAGCCAGCTCCGCCTCGGTCGCCGCCACCAGTCCGAGGGCTGCCTCGTGGGCCGACGCCGCGTCGCCACGCTCAGCCGCGAGCCGCTCGAGGCGCTCTGTCGACTCGATCAAGGCAGCTTCGGCCTGGGCATGCGCAGCAACGGCGCTGTCGAGTCGTCTCGCGGCCCCGGTCTTTGCCGCACGAAGGACCTCGAGCGCCTCGCGTGCAGCCTCGGCTTGACCGCCGGCATGGCTTGCTTGTTCTGCGGCAGCGCCGGCGTCGCGCCTAACTGCCTCGAGCGCGGCCCGCGTCGCTCCCGAGCGCGCAGCCCCGATCCGCCATCCACGGGTGGAGAAACGATCGCCCTCGGTAGTGACAATCGTCCAGGCCGGCAGCTCCTCGGCGAGGCGCAGAGCCTCGGAAAGACCCCCCCGGACTAGCAATACCCCCTCCAGAAGCTGGTCGAGCACGGCACCGAGCTCGCTCGCCGACGACCTCACGCGGTCGCGGAGCTTCTCGAGCGCGATCCCGGGCGGGAGCTCAATGCCAAGCGCGGCCAACTTTGCGCCACCGGTCGGAAGGACCCCACCGTGAAGCCCGGCGTCGTGCAGGTGCCGCAGGGCCTCACGCGCCGCGCGCGTGCCATTCACGACAACGGTTCCGAGCGCGTCCTCGACAGCTGCCTCGAAGCCTTTTTCGCAGCCCTCGTCGACGTCGACGAGATCGGCCAGAGTTCCAAGTACGCCCTGCAAGCCGGCAAGGCGCTCCACCCCCGCCCGCGCTCGAGTCTCGTCGAGGGCGGCCTGCAACGCCTCGGCGCGGGCCTCTAAGGCGTGGGACCGGTCTAGGGTCACCCGGGCGAGACCCTCGGTCTCTAGCTGATGCGCGGCCGCCTCGCGCTCTGATGAGACGAGCCGGTCGTGCTCGCCTTGGAGGCGCTGGTGAGCCGCCTCGCTGTCTTCGAGCGCCGGGGCGAGCTCTGCCACCCGTTGGCTGTGCTCAGCGCGAATGCGGTCTAACGCGGCGAGGCGCTCGGCCAGTCGCGCGACTGACTCGCGCGCGCTCGACAAGCGGGCGAGAACGGCGTCGTGCTCCTGACGCGCCGTGCGGGCGTCCACGGTCGGTCCCTCTCCAAAGAGCGAGGAACTGCCCTCCGGCCCCGCCAGCCCTGCGAGCGCACCGGATTCGAAGGCGGCCTCGTCGCGCCGCAGCTCGTCTTCGAGCCCAGCCAGGCTCTCGCGCTCGGGGGCGAGCTCGTGCGACGCGGCCTCAGCCCCGAGAAGGTCCGCTGCCAGGCGGGAAGATTCGGCCTCGAGCGAGGCCACGACGTCACCTTCTGTGGCAGCCACAAGTGAAGCCGAGACCGCCCGACGTCGCTCGGCGACGACGCTGGCGAGGCCGTGCTGGCGCTCGAGCAGGCGCTCGGCCCGCCCGAGACGATCGGCACCGTCCCAGGCCTGCACCTCGGCGAGCGCCGTCTCGGTCGCCACCACGAGCTCATCGAGGCGGGCGAGCTCGTTGCGCTGGGTGAGCTCCTGCTCAGTTGTCTCCAAATGGGCGCGCTCGGCGTGCTCGAGACGCCGGCCGAGCGAGTCGAGCTCGCGACCGGCAAGGTGTAAGCGCAGAGCCCGCAGCTCTGCAACCAGGCCGTCGTGACGGCGCGCGGCTTCCGCCTGGCGCTCGAGCGGGCGGAGCTGGCGGCGCACCTCACGTTGAAGATCTTGGAGGCGCAGGAGGTTCTGCTCGCTGGACTCGAGTCGTCGCTCGGCGCGCTCGCGGCGTCGACGGAACTTGAGAACTCCGGCTGCCTCCTCGATCACCATGCGTCGGTCCTCAGGGCGCGCCTGGAGGACCGAGTCCAGCTGGCCCTGGCTCACTATCACGTGCTGCTGACGACCCACGCCTGCGTCGGAGAGGAGCTCTTGGATGTCGAGCAGACGGCACGGGGCACCGTTTAGGGCATACTCGCTCTCGCCGGTGCGAAACAGCGTTCTTGTGATCGTGACCTCGGCGACCTCCACGGGCAGGCGTCTCGAGGCGTTGTCGATGGTCAGCGACACCTCGGCTCGGCCGAGGGCTGGACGCTTCGAGGTGCCTGCGAAGATGACGTCGTCCATCTTCGTCGAGCGCACCACCTTCGGCCCCTGCGCGCCGAGTACCCAGGCCACGGCGTCCACAACGTTCGACTTGCCGGAGCCGTTCGGACCTACGACCACTGTGATGCCGGGCTCGAGCTCGATCGTGGTGGGATCGGCAAAAGACTTGAACCCTTTGAGGGTCAGAGTTTTCAGGAACACGTTGCGATCACGTTATCCGTGGGGACAGGCGCTGAGGGGACTTGCCTGCAGCTTGGGGCCGAATGATCAAGACTGGCAACCCACACAGCAGTAGGCGGAGCGGGCACCAATCATCAGGCGCACGACCGAGCGTCCACAACGCGGGCACGGCTCCCCTGCCCGGTCGTAGACGCAGTGACGGCCCTGGTATGAGCCGAGACTGCCCGCAAGGTCGCGATATCTCTGATCTCGCAGCGAGGACCCTCGCGACGCCACTGCCGCGCGCAGCACCGACCGGGCGGCGCGGGCCAAGCTGCCGAGCTCGGCGTCGCTCAACGAGCCGCCGGAGCGGTCCGGTCGGATCTTGGCCCGAAAGCAGATTTCGTCCGCGTAGATGCTCCCTATGCCAGCAACGATCCGCTGGTCGGTCAAAAGTGCCTTCAAACAGGCTCGACGGCCGGCGAAGCTTGAGGCGAGCAGAGCCTTTGGCAGGCCCTCTAAGAGCGGATCGCGCCCGATGTGGGCGAGCTCGATCGGGACCCCGCGAGCGTCGATATCGTTCGAGACGAACCATTCCCCAAAGGTTCTCGGGTCGACAAAGCGCAGCTCAGTCCCGTCGTCAAGATCGACAAGGACGTGAGTGTGCGCCTCGGGCGCAGGGCGTTCTCCCCCTGCGAGGTGCAGGAGCTGGCCGGTCATTCGCAGATGGACCACGAGCACTGAATCGTCGTCGAGCGACAACAGCAGGAACTTGCCCCGCCGTCCCGCCATAGTGATGCGGCGCCCGACAAGTCGCCGCGCCAGCTCCTCGCGGGACTGGCGCCGCACTGTTCGGCGCCCGGGCACTTGGACTTTGGTGATCTGCCTGCCGACGACGGCTGCCTCGAGGCCGCGCCGGACCGTCTCGACCTCGGGGAGCTCGGGCACCTAGGAGCGCGCCTCGTCGCCCTCTCGGGTGGCGAGGACCTCGAGCGCGGCCGCGGCCGCGAGACGTTCGGCGAGCTTTTTCGACGACCCCGTGCCTCGCCCCAGAAGCTCTCCTCCTACAGTGACCTCGGCGAAGAAGACCTTGGCGTGATCAGGTCCCTTCTCGCGCAGCTCGTAGGACGGCACGCTCAAAGAAAGCCGCGCCGCCAGCTCCTGGAGCCTGTTCTTCGGGTCACCGAGCCGGCCCCCGGCGGCGATGTCCGCGATCGGGTCCTCGAGGAGCTCGACCACAAAGCTCGTAGCTGCAGACAAGCCCAAGGAGAGATAGATCGCGGCAATGATCGCCTCCAGACAGTCAGCAAGGATCGACTCTTTGGAGCGGCCACCCGAAGCCTCCTCGCCTTTGCCCAACAAGACGGCCTCGCCAACGCCGAGTTCGGTGGCGATGGGAGCGAGCGCCGTTGTGCTTACGACCGACGCACGAAGACGAGCCAGGTCCCCTTCGGGAAGGCTTGGATAACAGCGGTAGAGGTGGTCGGCGGCGACCAGGCCCAGCACGGCGTCACCGAGCAGCTCAAGGCGCTCGTTGGACGGCACGCCACCCCACTCCGAACAGTACGAGCGATGCGAAAGCGCCTGGTGGAGCAGCGAAGCGCTGACGGGATAGTCGGCAAGTGCCTGGCGCAGCCTCTCGCTGTTCGCGAGGGGCTCAGGGGTCGGATTACTCAGACGGCGCCGACCTTCACGCTCACATAATCGACCGCGTCACGCACAGTGCGGAGGTCCTCGAGATCCTCGTCGTCGATGCGGAACCCGGGCAGCCTGTCGCTCAGCTCCTCCTCGAGCGCCTCTACGAGCTCGATCAAAGCGAGGGAGTCCGCGTTGAGGTCGTCTGCGAACGAGGACGACTCGCTGATCTCGGACATGTCGATCTCGAGGATCTCGGCGAGCTGGGAGCGCACGAGCTCGAGCACCTCGTCGCGGCTCATGATCGCACCGGTCGTCTCGCTCACCTGGGCTCCTTCTCCTTGGATTCGTCCAATGCTAAAGCTTG
>JBEKVJ010000049.1:0-24933 GCA_049514105.1 Acidimicrobiales bacterium | reverse complement strand
GCCGGTCTGGCGGGCAGCGTGGCTGGGCTCGCATCGCTCGTCAGTTACCCCGCCCTGTTGGCCTTGGGCCTGCCGCCAGTGACCGCGAACATGTCCAACACGGTCGCGCTCGTGTTCTCGAGCGTCGGCTCGGTCTGGGGCTCGAGGCCTGAGTTCAAGGGTCAAAGGGCCCGGGCGAAGTACCTGGCACCGATCGCTGTCGCCGGGGGGCTTATCGGCGGGATTCTCCTTCTCGAAACACCCTCTCGAACCTTCAGCTTGGTTGAGCCATGGCTAAACGGCCTCGCCGCGCTCACCATCGTGATCCCGCGCGACTCGCGCCGCCGCGCACCAGATGCATCAGGCCGGCCGACCTGGAAGCTCACCGTGGGCGTATTCCTCGTGGCAGTTTACGGTGGTTACTTCGGGGCCGCAGCCGGGGTATTGCTCCTCGCCTTTTTGACCATCGCCACCGCCGAGTCCCTGGCACGCGACAACGCCATGAAGAACCTCCTCGTTGGGTTGGCCAATGCCGTCGCCGCGACCGCGTTCGTGATCTTCGGCCCAGTGCGCTGGGTGCCCGTGATCCCTCTCGCGATCGGTTGCCTGCTCGGAGGGCGTCTCGGCCCCACAATCGTACGCCGAGTACCGCCAAGACCACTCCGAGCACTCATAGCCTGCGGAGGACTCGGCCTGGCGGTCCACCTGGGCTTGGGTGCCTACCGTTGAGAAGTCCGACCAACTCGTCGGCTGGCATCGTTGTGAGTACAAACAGACCAAGGCTCAAGTCCCCGCCACTTAGTCGTGCGCAGCGGATCTTCAACGAGAGTCCTGCGGGCGCCGGCCAAGGCGACTCATGACGATTCGCCCTCGGTCTCATTCACCTTTCAAGAGCTCGCAGGGCCCCCCCGCCAAGCAACCAACTCCTTGTTGTGTCGTTCTCCGAGTTCGGCACGGTCATAGCGGCTCAGGCTTTTACTTCGTTCATGGGCTGGATTCGAGTTCAGAGCACAGAGACGACTTCGCGAGGCGCCGGTGCCTCGAAAGGTGTCCGCAAGACTCCATCCTCAACCGGACGCACAAACAGGAGTCGGGTACTGCGTCTGAAACGTCTTGTTGTGCCTTATCGAATGTCGAACAGCAGCACCCTAACGGGTTGCACCCGGGCCGTATGGCTCGTGGAAGCGCTTTTCGAACTCCGCTATCAGCTTGTCTTGGAAGTCGGGATGGGCAATCGCGATAAGGCTTCTAGCGCGCTCGCGCAAGGTTCGCCCGTGGAGCGCGGCAATCCCCCACTCAGTCACGACGTAGTCGACGTCGCATCGATCCGTCGTAACGGCTGCCCCTTCATCGATGAGGGTGACGATTCTTGAGATCGTTCCGTGCGACGCCGTCGAAGGCATAGCGATTATTGCCTTGCCTCCGGGGCTCATATTCGCGCCACGCACAAAGTCCAGCTGCCCTCCGACACCGCTGATCTGCGTCAGACCCAAGGAGGTGGAGACGACTTGACCCATGAGGTCAACCTGCAGACAGGAATTGATCGAGATCAGGTTCTCATTCCGGGCTATGACATAGGGGTTGTTGACGAAATCAACTGAAACCATCTCTACCGATGGGTTGTTGTCCACATAGTCGTAGAGCCGTTTTGTGCCCATCAGAAAAGTGACAAGGCTCTTGCCAGGATGAAAATTCTTGCGACTGTTGTTGATCACGCCCTTTTCCATGAGAGTGACAGCGCCGTCCGAGAACATCTCCGAGTGAACGCCAAGGTCCTTCTTGTCCTCGAGAAACAGCATCACCGCGTCCGGAATGGCACCGATACCAAGTTGGAGCGTGTCTCCGTCGTGTACGAGCGTGGCACAGTTGTAGCCGATCGCCCGCTCCACTTCTCCGATCTTTGGCGGTTGTAGTTCGATGAGAGGATCACTTACCTCCACGATGGCATCGAGCTTGCTGACATGGATGAAACTGTCGCCCAGGGTCCGAGGCATCTCGGTATTGATCTGAGCAATGACAGTCTTGGCACACTCAGCGGCAGGTTTGGTGTAGTCCACAGACACTCCAAAACTGCAATAGCCGTGCTCGTCAGGTACAGACAGGTTCACAAGCGCAACGTCCACGGGCAAAGTGGTGCGAAATAACCCCGGGATCTCCGAGAAGAACACCGGCGTGAAGTCGGCGCGCCCCTCAGCGATTGGTGCCCGCGTGCTCGCCCCGACAAACAGGGAGTTGTGGCGGAAGTGCTTCTCCATACCGGGTTGGCAGTAAAGCGAATTGCCCATGGAGATCATGTGAGTGATCTCAACGTTCTCATACCGTTCGGCATTTTTGACCATGGCCTCGAGCAGCGTCGTGGGCTCTGCGACGGCATGCCCGACCACAACGCGATCGCCCGAGTGAATCAGATCAACGGCCTGCTCCGGGGTCGTTAGCCGGTCCCGATATATCTCTCTCCAACCCATGCACGCGCCTCCTTGGCTAATGACTGGAAACCAGGCGGCACAGAGCCTCGTAGTCCTCCGCCCGCGTTATGACTATCTTCTCCAACTTCCCGCACAGGTGGTCGTGCGATGCGCATGCCACTGGGCACCCACAGATAACGGCCACGATGTCCACGACGGCACCTTCAGCTCGCACAAGCTCGACCGCTGGAAAATCGTCCCGGAGCCTCGTTGCGACAATTGATCGCTCGTAGCGTGGATTGCATCCGCCACAGTATTTGAGGCCGATCCTCATGTCCCTACCGCAGCCCCATCAGAGCGCGTGCTTGTCCCAGCAGACTGTCGCTGACCCCGTTGACAACAATGACCTCCTCAACCTCAGAGATAGCAGCGCGAACTTCCTGTTCGATCCAGCCTTGGGTGACGAGCTGCGCACCAGGACAACCGCTGCATCCCCCCGACAGCCTGACGCGAAGTACTCCATCTTCGAACCCGGCGATGCTCAGGTCACCCTGGTGCAGCGCGAGAAGGGGACGCACCGTCTCCTCAAACACGCCCTCGATGAGATCTGTCAGGTCATTTTGCAAACTCGGCGCCTCGAATATTCGGCAACCCTCCTACTCGGATATGTGTGCAATCTTCTTAGCCAACTCCTTTTTTCGCGCCAGGTTGCCCTGACGGGCGATCATGATCCGTTGAGCCTGCGGCGAACCGGCGCCGTGCATCGACTCTGTCCGGTATCCGACTGCGGCGGTCCCCAGGCACAGGTTCTCGATGAGACGCAGGATTCGCAATCGATCCTCGGTGGAGACGTTCGCGCTGGCCTTGAGGTACTTGTCCACAAACGGACCCAGCTTCGCGTCACGGAAGTCCTTCTCGGAAGGGGCCGTGACCATCAGACCGCCCGCTATGTCCTCGGCCAGGCGTACGATCTCGTAGGGGAAACGAGTTACGTTCTGCTTGCAGACGTTCGCGAGCAACATGTCGATTGCATAGTTGCCGGCAGGCGTTTTGCTGCCTTCGGCGGAGCAGGCGATGCCGCAGCAATAGAGGGTCTCGTTGAGATGGGTCATCTCAATCAACTTGTCCTTGACGTGAGACGCCTTCGATGCCCCGTTGTAATCAGCTACAACAGCCGCTGCTCCGATGAGAACATCACCTACACCGACCTTGCAACCGCCATAGCTTTGCCGGTGGTAGCCGGCAAAGCGCTCGACCAATGAACCCACGAACTCGGTCTCTCCATTGAGGAAGATTCGATCATTCGGCACGAACACGTCGTCGAATATCAAAAGCGCCTCTACACCCCCGAACTCGCTGTTGCCGACGTCGATCTCGCAACCCTCGAGCTTGCGAGTATCGCATGACTGCCGCCCGATGATCATGAAAATGCCCTCGGTGTCCATCGGCAAGGCAAAGGACACCGCGTAGTCGGCGTCCTCCGGCGTCATCGAGATAGTCGGCATGACTATGACCTCATGAGAGTTCGGAGCGCCTGTCTGGTGCGCCTTGGCTCCTCGCACGACGATGCCATCGGGATGGCGCTCCACCACCCGCAAGTAGAGATCCGGGTCGGCCTGCAGGTGCGGGGCGAGAGAACGGTCACCTTTCGGGTCGGTCATCGCCCCGTCCACTGTGAGATCGCGATCCTGCACGTCGAACAGGAACCTCTTGAAGTTCTCGAAATAGTGGGTCCCGACTTTCTCATCGACCTCGTAGGTCGTCGCGTACACGGCGTTGAACGCGTCCATGCCGACACAACGCTGGAAGCAGGCCGCTGTCTGTTGGCCCAGCAAGCGCTGCATCTTGACCTTCTTCACGAGGTCCTGCGCGTCGCGATGGATATGGGTGAAACGGCTGATGCGCTGTCCGGTTTCCGGAGATATCACAGTCATCAGGTCTTCATGCTCTGGCATTTGAGCCAAGTCGTAGGTCATCCGCACTGAGTTCAGAGAGGGTCGGATGATCGGGTTTTCGACTGGATCGTCGATCTCCTCCCCAAGCAGGTAGACGCGGAGCTTCAAATTGCGGATGCTGTCGATGTACTCCTGGCCTGTCATTAGCGTCATGGGGTTTCTCCTCTTTTGTTACGCGTCAAAGACAATGACTTGGCGGAGTGCTCTTCCCTGCTCGAGAGCGTCCATGGCCTCGTTGATCTCCTCGAGGCGGATGGTCGAAGAGACGAGCTGCTCGATCGGCAACCTGCCCTCCCGCCACATCTGGACATAGGTCGGGATATCGCGCGAAGGCACCGCGGAGCCCAGATAACTCCCCATGAGCGTGCGCGCTTCACCGGTCAGCACCGCCGGCGACACCTGTGCGCAGGCACCTTGATGCGGGAGGCTGACCGTCACCGTGATCCCGCCGACTGCGGTGAGCTTCACGGCATCTTCAAAGGCCTCTGAATAACCGGCCGCCTCAATCACCACCGGAGCCCTGAGACCGGCCTCTAGGGCTTCCTCAGTCGTGTACACGAGGTCAGCTCCTAGCTTGGTCGCGAGCGGTAACTTCGTTATCAGCTTGTCAACACCAATGACCCTTCCCCGGTTCAGCGCAACGGCGGTCATGATGGCGGCCATGCCGACGCCGCCGAGCCCGATAACGAGAACGTCCTGCCCCTCTTGAGGGTTACCGGCATTGATGACAGCTCCGCCCCCCGTCAGCACGGCGCAGCCGAGAGCGGACGCCACCTCTGGCGGTACGTCCGGGTCCACCGGCACAACCGAAAGGCGGTTCACGACCGCGTGGGTCGCGAAACCGGACACACCCACGTGGTGCCAAACGATCTCGCCATCGCGGTGAAGTCGAACGCCGCCTCCGAGAAGCGTGCCAGCCCCATTTGCCTTGGATCCCAGCTCGCAGGGCAGCCGTCCGTCGGTGGCACATCCAGCGCACCGCCCACACCTGGGCAGGAAGGTCATGATGACCCGGTCACCCACCCGGACGTCGTCGACGCCGGCGCCTAGCTCGAGCACGGTGCCAGCCGATTCGTGGCCGAGCAGCATCGGCACCGGGCGCGGGCGCGCACCGTTGACCACAGAGAGGTCAGAGTGGCAAACACCCGCCGCGTCCATTTTGACCAGAAGCTCACCAGGCCCCGGAGGGTCCAACTCAAGGTCACTGATCGTGATCGGACGCGACGCCTCGTAAGGTCGGCTACGCCCTATCTCCTCCAGCACGGCTCCCTGTATCCTCATTGATACTTTCCTTTCCTAGTCCGACCTCATCGCAACTTTCGCCCTTTTCTTGCCGGGGTACCTCGCCGTTGCGCAAACCTTGTCGAGTCTCTGTCATGACATGACATCCATTATGTCAACAGTTCAGTGGCCATAGGTGAAGAACCCCTGGCCCGACTTTCTCCCAAGCCAGCCAGCTCGCACGTACTTTCGTAACAAGGGACACGGGCGGTACTTGGAGTCCCCTAGACCTTCGTAGAGCACCTCCATGATCGCCAAGCACGTATCCAGTCCGATGAAGTCCGCCAGAGCGAGCGGTCCCATTGGATGGTTCGCGCCGAGCTTCATGACCTCGTCAACGCCTGCGGGAGTGCTAACTCCTTCGTAGACACAGTAAATAGCCTCGTTGATCATCGGGATGAGGACACGATTCACGACAAAACCGGGCGAGTCGCTGACCTCCACGGGCGTCTTGCCGAGGCGCGTGGCGACCTCGCACGCCGCTTTATAAGTCTCTTCGTCGGTCTGAAGTCCCCGGATGACCTCCACCAGCTTCATGACCGGCACCGGGTTCATGAAGTGCAACCCGATGACCTGGCCCGGCCGCCGAGTGAGCGCGGCAATCTCGGTGATGGGAAGCGAAGATGTGTTTGACGCGAGAACCGCCTCGAGCGGCGCGACCCTGTCCAGCTCTCGAAAGATCTTTCTCTTGACCTCCATGTTCTCGACCGCGGCCTCAACGGCCAGATCGATGTCCTTGGCATCATCGAGCGAGATCGACAAACTCAGCTTGCGAAGGGCTTCGGCCTTGTCGGATTCGGTAATGCGACCTTTGTCCACATCGCGATCAAGGTTCTTCGTGATCGCGGCCAAACCACGCTCGGCGAGCTCAGAAGTGACGTCGTTCAGCACCACCTCAAGACCGGCTTGTGCGGCCACCTGTGCAATCCCACTACCCATCTGGCCAGCACCTATGACGATGATCTTTTCGATACTTTTCATTGGTGACTACCTTTCCCCGGCTCTCTCGCCTTAGCGCTCGACCACCACTGCAGCACCTCCGCCTCCGCCGATACACAGCGCCGCAAGGCCGTAGCGGCTCGCGCGCTTTTCCATCTCGTAGAGCAAGGTGACGAGAATCCGAGTCCCTGACGCCCCGATGGGATGGCCGAGCGCGATTGCTCCACCGTTGACATTGACCTTGTCCTCATCGAGACCGAGCTCGTTTGCCACATATACCGCTTGCGACGCGAAAGCCTCGTTGAGCTCCACGAGGTCGAGGTCCGCTGGCTTTAGACCCGCTCGCTCGAGAGCCTTGCGTGTCGCCGCTATGGGTGCGATACCCATCACCGCGGGGTCGATACCGACCGTGGCGTAGCCGACGATCCGAGCCATCGGCTGAAGACCTAGCTCCGCGGCTCTATCCGCACTGACCACCGTTACTGCGGCAGCACCGTCGTTGATACCCGAGGCGTTGCCGGCAGTGATCGTGCCGCCATGCTTGAAGGCAGCAGGGAGTTTGGCGAGCGCCTCAAGGGTCGTGTCAGGGCGTGGAAACTCGTCCACATCCAGGACCTTGGCTTCACCCTTGCGTTGCGGGACAGAGATAGCCAGGATCTCGTCCTTGAAACGTCCGTCCGCTATGGCAACACCTGCCTTTTGCTGGCTAGCCAGGGAAAATGCGTCCTGCATCTCCCGAGTGATGTTGTATCGCTCAGCTACGTTCTCGGCAGTTATACCCATATGCACGTCACAAAGCGCACACCACAGGCCATCGCGGATCATGCCGTCGACGACCTTTTGATCGCCCATCCGGTATCCGCTGCGGGCCCCTTGCAACAGGTAAGGCGCGTTTGTCATGCTCTCCATGCCGCCGGCGACCAGGATGTCCGCGTCCTCTGCGCGAATGGCCTGTGCGGCGAGCATCACGGCTTTCAGCCCTGATCCACATACCTTGTTGATTGTCATTGCGGGCACCGTTTCGGGAATGCCTGCGCCCAGGGCGGCTTGTCGCGCCGGGTTCTGTCCGAGTCCGGCCTGCAGAGCGTTGCCCATGATGACTTCATCCACGATGTCGACCTCGACCCCTGACCGGGCGAGAGTCTCCCGAATCACGAGCGATCCCATTTCTGGAGCCGACAGCGGCGCGAGCGAACCGCTGAACTTGCCGATGGGCGTCCTGACCGCGCCCACGACAACGACCTCTCTTGTCATGTCCTTCGTCTCCCACAATGAAGCGAGCTGAGCTCGCTGGGTGTGTCTTGCTGTTGCCTATTTTCCGAGGAAACGCGCTCTGCGTTTTTCAAGGAAGGCCTCCATGCCTTCCTTCTGATCCTCGGTTGCGAAGCACCGAGCGAACAGTGCCGATTCGAGCTCGAGTCCCCTGTCCAGCGCGAGCTCTGCACCCTCGTAAAGGGATTGCTTGACCCCGTGCAGGGCCAGCGGTGCGAGTTCCGCGAGCTGTTCGGCAACCTCGTGGCCACGCTCTTCAAGGTTCTCGGCCGTCACAACTTCAGTCACAAGACCGATCCGGTATGCCTCGGCAGCGTCGATGATCTGGCCTGAGAGCAGGAGCCACAGCGCTCGGCCCTGGCCCACGAGCCGGGACAGACGCTGAGTCCCGCCGAAGCCTGGGATAATCCCGAGCGTCACTTCAGGTTGACCGAACCTGGTTCCCTCCGCCGCGAGGCGGATGTCGCAGGCCATGGCCAGTTCCAGGCCGCCCCCCAGAGCGAATCCGTGCACAAGCGCGATTGTCGGCTGCACGAGTCGCTCGATCTGGCGAAATACCCGTTGGCCCGCCTCGGAAAAGCTTTGGGCCTCGAGTTCGGACAGTTGCACCATGGCGGAAATGTCAGCCCCTGCGGCAAAAGCTCCGCCCTCGCCGCGCAAGATGACGGCTCGAAAGTCCCGGCGTTGGGCAAGCTCTGCGAACACCTCGCCCAACAAAGCGAGCAGCGGTTCGTTGAGAGCGTTCAGTTGCTGGACTCGTCTCAAAGAGACCACGGCCAGCGAACCCTCGACCGCTAGCTCCACAAGCTGTTGCTCTTCTGTCACTCGGGCCCCCTCGGGCAGCCTCGCCCTGCGCGAGATGGGCCGGAGTGACTAGACGGACCGTTGTGACGGCTCGAAGCACCGGAACATCGCTCAGGGAACCAGGCCCGGGAGCAGGCTGGCCGTAGGTGGCCGAAAGGCCTCAGCCTCGACACGGTCACAGACCCGGGCTCATAGCGGGCACTTCACGCTCACCCACGACATTGCGGAAGGGCCGCAATGGCCGGACCCAGCGACCTGCCTACCGGCAGGGCCACTACCCGTCTCTTTGTGGGCGACTGCATGCCAGGTGCCCTTTCCCGGGCTCATTCGCACGGACCCGGCATACTCTGCCCCCGTTCATCATAACCACTTTGTGAAGAGGCGCACATATATCAGGCTGGCTCGAAGCCCACTCCCCGTTTCCGTGAGCGGCGCGTGTTCTGACGGTTTTGGTGGACTTGTAAAGCCGCGCCCAGGACCGGATGCGTAGCGCCTGCCTCAAGGCGAAAAGGTTGAGCGGAGTCTCCGGCGCCTTGCCTGTCGGGCTGGGTTGACAAGACTTAGCACCCGATTATGATCACAGTGTGAATAGCACTATGCCGAACGTGGCAATCGATCCCGACAGCGCCGTCCCCTTGCACGAACAGGTCGCTTCGGCCATCCGCCGGGCCATCGCCAATGGCGAAGCGAAGCCGGGCGAGCGCCTGCCGCCGGCACGGGACCTCGCCGCGGTGCTCGGGGTGAACTCCAACACGGTCTTCCGTTCCCTGCACACGCTCAGGGACGAGGGCCTGCTCGAGTTCTCCCGGGGACGCGGCGTCTCGGTCACTGGTACCGGCCCGCACCGCAGTGTCGTCGTGGAGAAGGCCCGCGAGCTCGTCGAGCTTGCCCGCCACTTCGGCTACCGCTCCGAGGAACTAGTCCAGATAATCGAGCAGATGTCCTAGGCGCGAGCCGTGACCGTCAGTGAGGCACCGGGGGGCGACTCAGCCAGGGATCCACAGAGCCTGAGCACGCTCTAATTCGCCAGCTCGTCGACGGCCGCCACCAGCTCGGCGACGTCCGCGCCGCGCTCGCGCAGGTCGTCGAGGTTGATGACGACGTTCGCGATGGCGCCTTCGCGCGCCGCGTTCAACATGGCGAGGGCGACGGTCCAGTCGCTCTTCATCACAGGGCGGACCCGGTCGGCCGAAGCCCTCAGGTCGCAGGCGGACTTGTACGCGAGGCGCGCCGTCTCGAGCGGTACGTCGGCGGCATGCCTGATAGCTGCCGTAAAGGCATCTTCTGTCTCCGGGCCGGGCTCGTTCTTCGTGGCGCGTCGCGCGACGACCGTGTCTGCATAGGCCTGGGCATCGTGTTCCACGAGAGCGAGAAAGCGGTTCCTGGCGCTGGCAAACTGCTCGCGGGTCGCGTCAGGCGTCGTCTCATTCTTGGGAGCGGAGTAGGCAAGTACCATCTCGCCAAGGGCCGCTCCCATTGCTCCGGCTGCGGCGGCCGCGCTCCCGCCCCCGGGGGTAGGCGTACGGGCGGCGAGGCGAGCGGTGAACTCCGCTAGCGACTCGGCTGACTGGGTACCGCGCACCTTTCGCTCGAGAACGGTGCTTCGGTCGAAGGTGTTGAGCTGCAGGTAGTACTCAGCCGCGTCGAACAGGGCGTCCTCGGGCACGAGGCCGACGACCTCGGTCTCTTCGATCCCGACGCCGTAGCGCGCCGCCTCTCGCCGTACCGCCTCGACGGCGCGGTGAATAGGTGTGCGTCGGTAGTCCGTCAGATTCATCGAAACCTGCGCGCGCTGGCGCTCGCGGATGTCGAAACCGAGCGCCTTTACCTCGGCCAGGCCACCGTCGCGCGAGCGCACGGCTTTTGCGACGCGCTTCGCGACGGCGACATCGGGCGTGGTCAGATAGGCGTTGTAGGCGATGAGCACCGGCCTCGCCCCGATCGCCACCGCGCCGGCAGTCGGATGTACGCGCGGCTCACCGATGTCCGGGCGTCGGGCAGGGTCACTGTAGATGGAGTCCCGGATGCCCTCGAACTGACCGGCGCGCACCTTGGCCAGGTCCTGGCGTTCTGGCACTCGCGCGGCGAGGCCGTAGAGATAGACCGGTATTTTGAGCTCGTCCCATACCCAGGTGCCGAGGGCGACTGCGAGCTCGACCGCCCCGCTGCTGGTTGACTCACCCAGAGGAACGAACGGGACAACGTCGGTGGCTCCCATGCGGGGATGCTCACCCACGTGTTTGGTGAGATCTATGAGCTCTGTCGCCACCAGCATCATCTCTTTGACCGCGTCGAGAAGCGCTGGGCCCTCTCCGACGAGGGTCACGACACAGCGGTTATGGTCGGCGTTCTGCTCAGAGTCGAGCAATGTCACGCCTGCAATTCCCTGAGCCGCAGCCACAATACGGGCGATCTTGGTCTCGTCCCTGCCTTCGGAGAAATTAGGGACGCACTCGAACCAGCTCACAGGAAACCTCCAGAATCTGCAGTCATGCCGACAACGGCGAGACTAGCCGGGCGTCCTCATCGAACCCGAGGGAGCGTGGCTCGTCGTCGATAACGACATCGGATCTGTCTCGAAGAGCGGTCAGGCAGCCTTCGGAGACAACAAGGCGCTCGAGCGCGAGCGTGCTTTTCATGTGGACAAGGCGCAAGTCATGGGGGGTGAAGGGCCGCAATGTAGCGAGCATGGCACCAATTGCGTCGCGCTCTGTCGGGACTGTCAGGGGTAAGCGCACATCTTCGGGAAAGCACGCGGTAATGGCGTTCACCGCGGTCACCTCGAGATCGACCCTCTCGATCAATCGAGGGGTCGTTACGTCGAGGAAGCCGAGGCCACAGGCGTTGCCCTCCGAGGCCGCCGTCAGCTCGCGCACGAAGATCCGCGTCACACGGGGACGGTCCCGTTTGACCTGCCAGGGACCGAGTGAGCGCCCGATCACGTTCGGGTCCAACCCGGCGCCGCTTATGTCCTTTCCCATCTCGTCGATGATGAGAAGGTCGATGTCATCGAGGGGCAGCCTGGGCAACAGCCCTAGGGCCAGCTGTTGGAGAGCCAGCTCCGTTGACTCGATCTCGTCGCCTGGCACGAGGCGAACATCGCATGCCTGGTGCTGCTGATTCTCCAAGATGGCCACGCCGAATATGACCGGGGCGCGCCCCAAGATGGCGACACCGGCTTCGTGCACGACCTCGCCAAGGTCGCGGACCACTCCCGCCCGGTGGAGTTGATCCGCGCCGAACCTGTTGCCGAGACCGATGCAGGCCATCTTCAACAGGCCACTACCCATTGGACCGGCGAAGTCAGTGTGCGGCTTGACCCGGTTGACCAACACGATGCCGTCCGAACCTGCCGCGACGCGATCGAAAAAGAGCGGGAGGTCCCCCGCCGAACCGAGTGAGACGACATCCATGCTGGCTCGGACTGGGGCTCCGACGGACTCCGGCGTGATTCCGAGACCCGCCAGGACCTCGGTCTGGCCCGCGGCGGTGGCGCCGCCGTGCGAGCCCATCGCAGGCACGATGAACGGATCACAACCCGCAGCGCGCAGATGGTCGACAATCGCTCGTACCGTCGGCAAAAGGCCGTCGATGCCCCGGCTTCCGACCGCGACTGCGATGTGCGCCCCAGGGGGCGGGCAGATACGCCGGCCAAGGTGACGCCACTCGGCCGCCACCTTGGCAGCCGCCTCGATCGGAGGTGGGACCGCAAAGCGCTGGCGCACGAGATGCACCTGCGGCAAGTCCAGCGACTCGTGGTGCAGCGACCGTACGACCGGCGCCACAGTCACCGGATCGTGACGGACTCCTCGTCGGCGTCCACCTCCAGGGTGTCGCCGTCGCGGATCCGACCGATGTCGGACGGGTCACAGCGCACTAGGGGCACGCTCATGATCACCGCCGTAGCCACGAGCACAGTGTCGAAGACCTCGACCACGATCGCGGCCGGCGAAGTGCCCGCCTTGGCCAGCTGGTAGAGCCCGTCGGCCTGCACCACCGAGCTCCCCTTACCGCCCGGACAGACGAGAACGGCCCCGGCTATCGAACGGCCCTCGATGTCATGGCCGGGTTCGATGACCGTCCCTGAGGGTGGGTCGACAAGATAAAAGCAGATGGCGTCGCTGGACACGACGGCCGGGCCGGACGCCTTGCCGGGCGCTGCCCCGCGGCAGGCAAGAACTGTCATCTCTCGCGAGCTCATCATGCTTCTCCCTTTATCGCTGCCTCCACGCAGTCGCCCACCGAGCACAACACGAAGTCCATGCCCCGGCGCTTGGAGTAGTACGCGCCCTTTAGCGAATCGGTCACGCCCTTCTTGCCGAACAGGTGCTTCCAGACGACCTGGTCGATGCACGTGTCGGGCACGAGGTGGCCTCCGGCCCGCTCGATCTCGGCGGCGATGCCCATGCGCTCGGCGAGCTGTTTTGCCTGGAAAGAGGTCTGCACCCAGAACTCCACTTTGAAGTGCCGACCGTCGATCCGCTCGGCGATCGCTTTCAGCTGGTCGAGCGACAGGTGCGGGCACCCAAGCAGCGCGAACTCGATCTGGCCGCTGTCAGCTGTCAACATCTCGCGTTGCTCTACGAGGTCCTTCTGTGTGATCACGACCGCATCGCCCGGCGGATCGCCTTGGAACGCCGCCTCGAGGGTCGGGGCCTCGGGCGTGACTCCGACGATGTGGTACATCGGGACGTTGCCGCCAGTGTTCAGCTCGGCACCGAGGTTCATGAGAGCCTCCGGCCTCACTTGGGCGGGAATGCCCGTGAAAACAGGTATGAAGGCCGTCTGTATGCCGGTCTTTCGGGGCACGGCGTAGCCAAGCAGGTGGTAGTCGAACTCGTCGGTGAGCGTTGGCTCGACGTGCACGAGCACCTGCCCCCTGCGGTTCTCCTCGAGCAACAGACCGTAAAGGGGCACCCGCGCCGTCACAGCTGCGCAAAGGGCGGACTGCGCCGACTCGCGGTTGGTGCGCGCCCCGTAAACCGAGTTCATGTACGGCGTGGCGCTGGACTCCGAATAGGCGGTCACCTCGCCAAAGCGCGGCACATTGCCCTGCAGGTACGGCGTGCAGTTGTAGGTGAGCTGTGCCCCGAGGGCCTTGTAGGCGGCCTCAGTGCGCTCCATCGTGGCGAGGTCCTCTGGGCTGAGGCCTGGGACGTGGCGGAAGAACTCGAGGCAAAAGCCAGGGTTCACCGTCGGGGGGACTCGGCACACCGCGCCCCCGGCAACGAGGCGCTCGGCGAACCAGATGTCCGCGTCCTGGTTGCTCAAGGCAACATGGGCTCGCGAGATGTCGCACATCTGCTCGGCGTCGAAGGCTTTCCCGACCGCGACGAGCACCGACATGGCGAGGGCAACGCCCTCGCCGTAGGTGCCGTCGAGCATCTTGGCGTCATGCTCGGTGAGCTTCACGGCGTTGCCTCGCTCTCGCGGTGCTCGCGCATCGGGACGCGAAGGCCGTTGGCCTCGGCGACAGCTTCGGCCTCGGAGTAGCCGGCGTCTACATGACGGATGACGCCGCTGCCGGGATCATTGGTGAGGACGCGCTCGAGCTTCTCAGCAGCAAGACGCGTCCCGTCGGCGACGGTCACCTGACCGGCGTGGATGGAACGGCCGATGCCGACTCCGCCTCCGTGGTGGATCGATACCCACGACGCGCCCGAGGCGGTGTTGAGCATCGCGTTCAAAAGCGGCCAGTCGGCGATGGCATCCGAGCCGTCGAGCATGCCCTCGGTCTCACGGTAAGGCGACGCGACCGATCCGCAGTCGAGGTGGTCGCGGCCGATCACTATCGGCGCCTGCAAACTGCCGTTGGCGACCATGTCGTTAAAGCGCAGCCCGAGGCGGTCACGCTCCCCATAACCAAGCCAGCAGATGCGTGCCGGCAGGCCCTGGAACTTCACGCGCTCGCCCGCCATCTTGATCCAGCGACCGAGGGACTCGTTCTCCGGGAACTCCTCGAGCACAGCCCGGTCCGTTGCGGCGATGTCGCGCGGGTCACCCGACAGCGCGGCCCAACGGAACGGCCCCTTGCCCTGGCAGAACAGGGGCCGGACATATGCCGGTACGAATCCGGGGAAGTCGAAGGCTCGCTCGAAGCCGCCGGTCTTCGCCTCGGCGCGGATGGAGTTGCCGTAGTCGAACACTTCTGCGCCCGCGTCCATGAAGCCGACCATCGCCTCGACATGTTTGGCCATCGACTCCCGCGCCATCTTGATCAGTCCCTCAGGGTCCTTCGCCCTAAGATCTGCCATCTCGTCGATGCTCACGCCCTGGGGCACATACATGAGCGGGTCGTGCGCAGAGGTCTGGTCGGTGACTACATCGATCTCGGCCCCGATCTCGAGCAGATGCGGCACGACGTCGGCGGCGTTTGCGAGGACACCTATCGAGAGCGGCTTGCGCTCACGCTTTGCCTCCATAGCAAGGCGCAGGGCATCCTCGACGCTGTCCGCGGCGAGATCGAGATAGCCGTTGTCGAGCCGCCGCTGTATGCGCGAGGGGTCGACCTCCACACACAACACCACGCCGCCATTCATCGTCACAGCCATGGGCTGTGCGCCACCCATACCTCCGAGGCCGGCAGTAAGGGTGACCGTGCCTGCGAGGCTGCCGCCATAGCGCTTTTCGGCTATGGCGGCGAAAGTCTCGTAGGTACCCTGCAAGATGCCTTGTGTCCCGATGTAGATCCACGATCCGGCCGTCATTTGGCCGAACATGGTCAGGCCGAGGGCGTCGAGGCGATGGAACTCGTCCCAGGTAGCCCACTGAGGCACGAGGTTCGCGTTCGCGATGAGCACTCGCGGCGCCCATTCGTGGGTACGGAACACACCCACGGGCTTGCCCGACTGGACGAGGAGCGTCTCTTCGGGCCCGAGTGTGCGCAAGCTCGCGATAATGGCGTCATAGCAGTCCCAGTTGCGGGCTGCCTTTCCTCCCCCGCCGTAGACGATCAGCTGCTCGGGATGCTCGCCGATATCGGGGTCGAGGTTGTTCATCAACATGCGCATTGCGGCTTCTTGGGGCCAGCCCCTACATGAGAGCTGGGAGCCGTGGGGGGCGCGCACGGTGCGGGGTCCACTCGTCATGCTGTCACCGTCCTAATGTCTCGGCGGAGCTGGCTGAGGCATCCGGGGCAATCTCGGACTTTGCGTCCGCCGGAGGCATCATGTCCACTCCTATGTGCAACACGTAGTACAAGCCGCTCGCCACGATCAGGCCAAGGATCCAAGAGATGTCCCCTCCGCCGAGATGCGAGACCATCGGACCGACGTAGAACGTCGTGTTCATGAAGGGAACCTCGACTCCGATGGCGACGAGATAGGCAATCATCGTGCGCCAGTCAAGGCGTCCGTAGATCCCCTCCGGGGTAAAGATCGACTTGATGTCGTAGCGCTCCTTGCGCACGAAGTAGAAGTCGGTGAGGTTGATCGCCGTCCAGGGGATCAGGAAATAGGCGAGGAAGAGGATGAAGTTCTCGAAGTTTGTCAAAAAGCTCGACGTTGCCGCGATCGCGAGCACCGTGCCGATCGTCGCGGCGACGAGTACGAAGACGGTTCTCGCCCCGCGGCTCACCTGCATCCGGCGCAAGGCGGTGATGGTGGTTGTCGAGGACATGAAGATCCCGTAGAGGTTCAGCACGTTGGCCGCCACGATGCCGCCGATGATGATGAGCGCGATCAACCAGCCCGTGTGGTTGTTGCCGAGACCGGTGAAAAAGCTCACGCTCCCGTTTCCGAACAGCTTCGGCGCGACTGCAAGCGCCACTGCGCCAAAGCCCATGAGCCAGTACGAGCCAATTACCGACCCGGCTGCGGTCCACCAGAAGGTTGCCGACTTGCTCGTCTTCTCCGGTAGGTAGCGGCTGTAGTCGGCGACGTAGGGGGCGTAGGTGATCTGCCAAGTCGCCGCAAGGGTTATGCCCAGAAGGAAGGTGCCGTAAGGCACGCTCCCGGAGTGCCAAACCGTGCTGATGTGGTGCACCGTCAGCAACCGGATGGTGAGGTAAACAAAGCCAAGTCCGCTCACGAGGCTTATCCACCGCTCGTACTGGTGAATCATCCGGTAGCCGTAGACCGCAAGCACCGCGCACACCAAAGAAACAAGGACGGTGGCCAGCTTCGCGTTGATTCCCCACCAAGCAGCAAGGGCCGCGCCTCCGAGGATCGCACTGGCTGCGAAGTAGCCGACATACATCAAGAGCACGAGCACCAGCGGGACGATCGCGCCGTAGAAACCGAACTGGGCCCGGCTCTGGATCATCTGGGGGATGCCTAGAGTTGGCCCCTGAGCCGAGTGGGCGGCCATGAAGGTGACGCCGAAGAGGTTGCCGATGAGCAGGGCGAGCAGAGCCCATGGCAGCGACAGCCCAATCAGGACCGCGATGGCGCCGGTAGCGGCCGCGGTGACCTGCATGTTTGCGCCGAACCAGATGAAAAACAGCCTGTTCGGCGTGCCGTGGCGCTCCGAGGCGGGAATGTAGTCAATCGAGCGACGCTCGATCTGCAAGCTGCTTGTGTAGCTCTCCTGAGAGCCCATTACGCATCGCCTCCTGTCGTCGACGCTGGACGCGGCGAGGCAGGGGCGTGATCGGCGCGAGTTGGCGCGCGTGCCCATACCCGGAAAGGATCGAGGTCCTTTGTTTCGGCACCTCACCGCTGCCTGTAGGGCCAGGGACCTTCGCCGCTAGTGGACTTGTACCAACGGATCACGCGTGCAAGCTTCGTTGTAGCAGACGAGCACCTGTTAGCACAAGAGCCGAAGGTCCCCGTCGGAGGTCCTTTGGGTGCCTAAATCCCTGCTAGATGCTGCAGGTGACACGGTCGTGCCGTCGACGTGGTCCGGTAGGAGGGCCAAAGAGTGCGTGTCAGTCGCCTTCTGAGCCCATGGACAAACTGCGCCTTCTTTCGGCCATCATCTCGAACACCTCGGCGGGTTCAAGGCAGACAAAGCCGTCCGATGTCGAACGGACAACGTCAAGGACGCGGTCGTCGAAGACCTTCCCGATGCGCGCCCAAGACGAGCGAATGTCGGCAAGCTGAAGGTCGAAAAGGGCTTCGGGAGCCCGGGCGCTCTGCTTGAAGGCCAATCGGGCGGCGTCTTCCTCGCCGCTGAACCACCAGGGCTCGAAGCCTCTGCGGATCACCTGACGCACCCTACCGAGAAGAGACGGCACGAACCCCCAGTCGAGTACTACATCAGGGCCACGAGCCAACAGGTTGTCGGCGACGCCTTGTACGTTGAAGACGTCACGATGAACCAGCAGCTGGACCACGGGGTCGTTCTCGACCGCGGAGTCAACCTCGATGTGCAGGTAACCATGTGTTTCTTTAAGCCAACGGGAAAACTCCGACTTGCCCGTGCCGGGAAGGCCGGCAATCAGCAGTTGAGTCATGTCACGATTGTGACTCGCCTCGAGCTGTAGCGCTTGTGCGATTCACGCATTCGTCGGTACGAAAACCTCCTCAAGCGGGCACGGCCGCGCGATAACGAATCCCTGCGCGCGGTCCACGCCGAGCTGTTCTAAGAGCTCGAGGGTGACTTCGTCTTCTGCAGCCTCGCCAACGGTCACCAGCGAAAAAGCCCTGGCAAGGCTCACGACCGCAGAGACGACATGACGGCTAGACGCCTCTTGGGCTAGATCTCGGACGAACTCCTGATCGATCTTGAGGTACGAGACCGGGAGCCGCTTCAAGTAGGCGAAGCCACCGTAACCTGCGCCGAAATCGTCCAGGGCGACTTGGCACCCGAGATCGTTGAGACCGCGCACGAAAACCTCGGCGGCGGCGATGTCGCTCATGATCGCAGTTTCGGTGATCTCGCAGACGAGCAGCTCGGCTCTGGCACCGTGAGAAGCGAGAGCCTCGCTCACCACATCTAGCATGTTCGGGTCGAGGACGGACTTCGCTGACAAATTGAATTCCACCGCGTGGCCTTCGGCGGCCAAGCGGGCCGCTTCACCCACGACCCAACGGTCGATCTCTGAGATCAGCCCGAATTCCTCCGCCGTAGGGAGGAATCGACCCGGGAGCACGATCTCACCCGAGGGACTGATCATCCTCAAGAGCAATTCGTGCTGGACCACCAGTTTCGTGCTCAGGTCCAGGACTGGCTGGGCGAAAAGGACGAACCTGTGCTGGTCCAGAGCGTCGCGGATGCGGCCGACCCAGCTCAGCTTCTCAAGCTCGCGCTCGATCCGGAGTTCCTCGGCCGCGCGCTCGCTGATGTCGTCGAAGACGACCACCGAACCGCGGAACTCGTCGGTTTGAAGCGGCGAAGCGCTGTAAGAGACCGGAAACGACGACCCGTCACGCCGGATGAAGTTGTCGTGATCTACGTGCACCGACTCACCGCGCCCCAAGGCGCTGCGGATAGGGCACTCGTCCTCGGAGAGTGGCTCTCCGTCCGCGCGCATGAAGTGGATGATCCGGTGCCCGCGCTTTCCCATCAGATCGGCAGCCTTCCATCCAAGCAGCCGCTCCGCCGCGGCGTTGACGAAGGTCAGCGCGCCCTCGCCGTCCTCGACCATCATGCCCTCAGCCATGTTGTCGGTTATCGCCGCCAGGAACTCGCGGGAGCGCTCGATCTCCTGTTCAGCCACCTTCTGGTCGGTGATGTCCTGACACGTGCCCACGATCCGCTTGCCCCCGGCGGCTGCGTCGACGGCTTCTGTGTGCTTGCGGACGTGGCGGACCTCCCCGTCGGGCCGCACGATGCGGTGCTCAACCTCTGCAGTGCCCTCCTTGAGGGTCTGCTCGAGCGCTCGTGATACCCGCGACCGGTCCTCTATGTACACGAGTGACATCAGGGCCGACAGACTGGCACCCCACTCGCTCGGGGTGATGCCGTGGATCGTGAACATCTCATCCGCGAGCCACTCGAGGCGCCCGCTCGCCGAGTCGAGCTCCCAGTGCCCGACGTGGGTGAGGCTTTCTGCCTTGCGCAAGAGCGCTTCGCTGCGGGTCAAGCTGTCTGACGCGAGCTTCTCGGGGGTGACGTCGTGGGCGTTAACCACCATGCCGTGCACGGTGGGATCTTGCAGGAGACTGTTCGCGACCGCGCGGAACCAGCGCCACTCACCAGAAGCGTGCCGGATCCGCACAGTCACGGGCGGACGCGTGCCTGGGGTCGAAACCGCCTCGGTGAAGGCGGCGACCATCTCGTCTAGATCATCGGGGTGCACATGGTCGAATCCCATCGTCCCCACGAGGGAGTCCGCGTCGTAGCCCAAGAGACTTTTCACTGAGGGGCCGACATAGACAACCAGGCCAGTGCTGTCCACGAGCAAGATGAGGTCGCTCGAGTGCTCGACGAGACTACTGAAGCGGGTCTGGCTGCTTTCGATCTCTTTTGCGAATCGCGCGCGCTCGCTCTCGAGGGCACGGGCGTCCACCCGGTCCTGCGCAGCCGCGATAGCGCTTTCGACCGCAAAGCCCAGCCGTGCAGGGCGGTCCTTCAAGATGTAGTCACACGCCCCGATCTCGCACAGCCGTGCGGCGTCGCCGTCATCGAGCGTTCCGGTGAGGACGATGACCGGGAGGGCGGGGAAGAGGCGTTTGAGAGTGCGGACCATCTGCTCGCCGCCCAGGTGAGCGAGATCGCAGTCTGTCAGCAGAACTTGGGGGAGAAACGAGCCGACCGCCTCAGTCAGGGACGGTTCGTCGTTCACGACGATCGCGCGAACGTCGTAGTGATCGGTTCTGAGGTGCCGCTCGATGTTCGCGGCGCTTAAGTCGCCTCCAATGATCAGGACACGACGGACGGCCTCGGGCGCGCAATCGAGCATGCCGAGCCCGAGCCTTCCCATAAGGCCGTCGTCAAGCTTGCCCGCCGGCTCCTGCATATCTGTTGTATCGACAGATCTCGGAGCAAGTATTAGCGTCAATCGTGATCTGAACGCGCGCTCTGAGTGCACCAGCAAGGTTCGAGACGAGCCGACTCGCGCAGTAGGTCGAGTGCACATCGGCGCAGTAGGTTGAGTGCACATCGTGCAGTTCAACCAAGACAGTGCCATGGCTAAAAGCCTTAGTTCCCCACTCGGTTCTTAGAGGATGGTCCTCATGGCCAACGAGGCGCTCTGAGGATGCCCGGGCGGTGGGCGCTCAGCGCCGCGCGCGTCCAGGTTTGTCTCGGAGTCGCACTGATCATCGCCTTTGTGGTCTGGGTGTCAGTTCCTCTTCACACCGCTGTCCGCGACGCTCTGACGGTCTTCCTGGCCGGGGATCTCCTCGTCGTCGTCGCGTTGCAAGTTGTCTCGCTCGTGCGCGGCGCGTCGTCGGATCCTTTCGGGCCCTCGACGAACGACCTCAAGCTTCTCAACAGGCGTCGCCGACTCGATCCCTCCCACCGGCCGATCGTGGCCTACCTCGCCATATTGGTGCTGGCGTTCGCCATACCCGTCATCGTCCTTTTCGGAACAGCCTCGTCAGAAGATGCTGGAACGCCGCTTGCGCAGTCCCTTAGCGGGTCGAGCGTCGTGCACTTCCTCCTCGCAGGGATCTCAGTGATCGTGTTGGGAACCTGCGTCTGGGTGCTTGTGGGCGGGTCCTTCGCCCGAAGGCATCCGCCACGGGACATTTGGCGCTTGCACGCGACACGGTCGGCTAAAACACCCTCAGCGGTGCAACCGGTCGAACAAGAAGTCCTCGGCGTTCAGGCCGGAACGATCAGCGGTGACGCTCTTGCCCAGATTGACGTCGCTCGCCTTGCCGCACTGCTGGCCGGTCTGTTGGAAGCTGCGATCCCTCTGCCCTTCGAGCTTGCGGCTCTGGCTGACGGCTCGATCCTCCTGAAGTACTCAGAGCGCCAACGGATTGTCGAATCCCGTCTGGGCCGGTTTCGCCTGGAGCCCGCAGCGAGAGCCGTCGCTCTCGCGAGCCAGCAGGTCTTAAGTGAGGTCCAGCGATTCGCCACAGAGGCACTCGAGCGGCCATGGCCGGCAAGGCCGGAGCCAGAAGATCCGCGGCGCGCACCATCTTCGCCCGCCCGCTCGAGAGCAACAGAGGACGGCGGGCTAGTCCACCTCTCTTGGCAAGACGCCTTTGGTACCGTGATCGCCCTCGAGCCGTTCGCGCTCGAAGACGTTCTAGTCCGCGTCGAGCATGAGAACCGCTGAGCGAGCGGGGGGGGGCTTGTGTGCGGTCGCTACGCGCTGAGGGCGCCTGCCGAGGCTCCGACGATCGTGTTCCTCCCCTGCCGTTTGGCCGCGAGAAGCCGCCCGTCGGCGGCGGCGAGTGCCGCCTGCCAGTCCCTCGCCGGAGCGCATCCGACCCCGAGGCTCACGGTGACACGCAGACCGGAAGCGATCGTCAACCAGTCGACTTCGCAGATCGCGTTTCGAATTCTCTCTGCGAACCCGTTCGCGCCGGCCAGGTCCACGCCCGCGAGGGCAACGACGAACTCGTCCCCGCCAAAGCGGATCGCTTGTTGTCCGGGACGGGTCCTGCTCAAGAAGAGCTGGCCGATCTGTCGCAGCACCGCATCGCCGACCTCGTGACCGAAGGTGTCGTTGATCTCCTTGAACGAGTCAATGTCGGCGATTATGCAGGCAACATCGCCCTGGCGTACCGCCTCTTCTGAAAGGAAGCGTTCAAGGCGTCGCCTGTTGCCGACGCCAGTAAGGGCGTCCTCCTCCGCTGATCGGGTGGCTTCGTCGGCCCGAGTCTGCAGCTTCATTCGGTCCCGTTCGAAGTCAACGCGGGCCCAAACGTGCTCGACGAGCTGGCGTGTCTGGGCCTGGTGTATCGCCCACATATGCCTCTTGGCTTCGCGGGCGTCGGCCAAGGCCTTCTCGAGGTCGCCGGCAGCCTCCTCGCAGGCGGCGAGCTCCTCGAGCGTAAGCATCAGATCGTGCTCGTCGCCGCCCGCCTCGACGATGCGCACATCGCGCAGAGCGGCCGCGAGAGCTTCCTCTACGCGGCCCGCGAGTCGCAGGCACCGTGCCTCGACCCAACCGAGCTCGGCGTATTGGGACCATGGAGTTTCGACATTTGCGTCTGCCCGGAATCCCTCGAGCACCTTCAGCGCGTCGTGCACACGACCGAGCTCGCATAGAACCTCGGCCAAGAGACGGTAACTGCCAAGCCGAGGGGTCATAAGCGCCCGCTCCTCGAGCACCAGTCTCCGGGCCATCACCTCGGCCCGCTCCAGGCGTTGGATGTCATAGCCCGAGTGTTGGGAGGCGAGCAGGGAAGCGTCCGCGAGGTTGTAGAGCTCGCGACATACCCTCTCGCGCTCACCGGCACGCTCTGCGGCAGCGAGCGAGATCTCGAAGAGCTCAACGGCCCGCTCGTAGTCAAGGTAGTAGTAACAGAAGATCCCGAGCCGGTTCGTGACCTCGGTCCGCAGGCGATCATCGTTGACAAAGTCAAGAGCGAGGACGCTCTTTGTCGCGAGTTCCGAGGCAAGTGAGGCGTTGCCGAGTCGCGACGCGTGGGCCGCGCCGAGGCTGGCGGCGTCGATGGCCAGCTCGGAGTCGCCGGCCAGCTCTGCGAGAGTCAACGCCGCGCTGGCGTCCTCACAGGCCTCGCCGTCACGCAACTCGAGTGAGCGCACTCGAGCCCTGCAGATGAGTAGCCGGGCCCTGTCGATCACGGCTGTCTCCGACTCGAGCGCCATGGTGATATCCGCCAGGCACGCCAGGCCAGTCTCCGGGGTCGCCGCGAGGCGCGTGCGTTCGAGCAGCGCCAGACAGTCGACCTCGACCCGGGTGCCCTCGTTCACCGATCTTCTTATCGGCCCGCGCAGGTTCGATGCTGAGGACTTGAGGGCCGCTTCACCCGGCATTTCGCGCTGTGGGCCATGTGGGCGCATCCCCATTGACACCCAGGCGCGCCTGAATAGACGATCCGATACCGACTGTTCGCCGCCCTCGATTTCAACCGCGGCACAGATCCACAGGAGGATCTCGCCAGGCTCGGAGTGCAAAGAGCAGTTAGCGGCCTCATCCCGCGGGTCGAGCCACCTGACAAGTGCGTCCAGCTTGTGGCCCCGCCTTCAGAGCACGCTGGTGAGATGATCGCTAGGTGCCAGGACTCAATCTTCCTGCCGACTGGCTGTGACTGCGCCAAGGTCCCAGTTCGACGGTGGACTAGTCACGCTCTACGGGATCGCCTGTTGGGCTGTGTTCTGCCTGCTCGGCACGTTCCTGTGGCCCGCTGTCATGGTGCTGCCGAGACTCTCGTGGCGCTGGAGCCTCGCTCGTGCAATGGGCAGGCTCGCCTGTGGATGTCTCGCCATCGACTTCGAGACGCGCGGCGTCCTTGTTGCACCCGAGCCTTCGGTCTATGTAGCGAACCACGCCAGCTTCCTCGACGCCTGCGTGCTGTTCGTGATGTTCCCGACGCCTGTCGTCTTCGTGGCCGGGGGCGTCCTCTCCCGCCAGCGCATCGTGGGTCCGTTCCTTCGTCGCATCGGAGCCGTGTTTGTCACCACCGAAGTCGGACATGGTCGCTCCAATGTCGAAGAGGCGCTGTCGAAGATGGAAAAGGTCCTGCGCTCCGGTCGCTCCCTCGTCTTTTTCCCCGAAGGCGGCCTCGAGCGCGAGCCAGGGCTGCGGCGCTTCCATCTCGGGGCCTTCGTCGTCGCGGTCGCGACTGGCTGCCCGGTCATACCTGTTGGGATCATCGGGACCAGAGAGATCCTGCCCGCGGGGAGGCGCATGCTCAGGCCAGGCGCGCTCTGCTTGACGGTCGGCCAGCCCATCCGTCCGAACGGGAGCGACCGGAAGGCTGCCCGCCAGCTCGCGAACCTCGCCCGCGCGGCAATCGAAGGACTTCTGACCGAGAGCTGAGGGCGAGTCGACGCGCCATGGAGGACAGGTTGAGGGCGAATGGTCGCCCCGCCAGGCGCGACCGCTTGCCGGATCGCCAGAGGGAACCCAATGTCGAAAACTTCTTCGGGGCTCTGTAGATGAACCTCACAGCCCTCGGATCGGAAGCAACGAAGTCGCGAGGACGTCCGCGAGAAGGTGGTGCAGCGTCCTCATCGCCCGTCCCGGCGATTCGGGCAGAGCGAGCGTGTCATCAGCAACCCGCAAGGCGACCCAGCACCAGGGACATGGCCGCTGTCGAAATCACCAACTCAGTTGTGCATCGCGATCATGATCACTCGCCTATCCCGCTCCGAGGTTCGCGCCCGTCACGATATCGACACGAAGCCGAATGACGATCGCCGGTCGAAAGACCGCGACCGAGCGGGCATGGCCGCGACTCACCTCCGGCGTTTCCATTTGTCGAAAACAAGGACACAAAATGAACGCTGCGACGGCGCCGGATCCATAGCGCCTGGTGGGGTGACAG
>JBEKVJ010000048.1:0-25095 GCA_049514105.1 Acidimicrobiales bacterium | reverse complement strand
TGCGGGCATCGCTCCCTCGATCGGGACAGTAGGAGACGCCCTCGACAACGCCCTCATGGAGTCGACCATCGGTTTGTACAAGACAGAGCTCATAAAACGCCATCCTCGAACCTGGAGCGGCGCGGGCTGAGCTCGAGCGAGAAACTGCCGACTGGGTCCACTGGTACAACTCGAGGCGAATCCACACCTCGATCGGCCGTGTGTCGCCAATCGAATACGAAGACGACTACCGTAAAAAGCTAAGCGCATCAACTGGAGATGTTGTCTAATCCGAGCCTCCGTCATTTCCAGTGCCGTTTATCTGTACGTGAAGGGTGACACATCACACGCGGCCACAGAACAAGGACCAACACACCGTCCACCTGGCAACCAGACTGGGCCGGTGACTGTCAGCCTCATCACGCTCTCCCTACGCCAGGTTCTCCGGCTCCTGCTGCTCACCTGCAGGTCGTCGCGCTCGAAGTACCTCGAATTGCTCGTGTTGCGCCAGGGGCTCGCCATCCTGCGCCACCGGATACCCCATCCGAAGACGAGGCGCGAGGAGCGGCTGGTCCTAACCGTCCTGCAGTGGCTCCACCGGAAGAACACCGCAGTGTCTCGGTGTCTGAAGGGGCACTAGCGTGTCCTGACACGCAATACATGACCCCGAGGAGGCCTCGGATGCCAGATGACTTTAGACGGAGTTCCCTTGTCGACTCGTACACTTCGGAAGTGGAGAAGCAAGAACTAGCCGACTGGAAGCGTCGTGTCGCTTCCGACTTCGAAAACCGTGTGGGGACAAAGTCGATCGCTCTCCGACCAGCAAGACCCCATGTAACAAAGCGCAGAGCCTTGACGTTCCAGCATGCGCTCGTTCTGATTGAGAGCGTGCCCGGCAAAGAGAGACTACTTCTTGACAAAATCGAGGAGACAGCCCGGCTTGAACAGTTCAACGCGTATTTCGGACAGGTCTATGGCGAATGCGACGTCGCCCTATGGATTACGGTACCTCGCCGCTCAAGTCCATCCAAGAAGACACCGTTTCCCGTCACCCTCGTTGACAGGTTACACACAACCGACGCCTCAAGACTCTTTCGTCGTACCGAAACATGCCTTATCCGCGATGACACCGAGGGCGGTTTTTTCAACGATTGGAAGCCTTTCCACCCTGGCTCCGAACATGCCATCGTCCTTGTGACAGGAACCTTCGGCTTCAACCGTTCCCTGATCCTCGCAAACCTGGAGGAGTTCTCTCGCGAGCACGCCGACCCTTCTCGTAGGGCAGCACTGCTTGCAGCAGGGGTCCTGATAGGCAGGCACGACGTTGCGGTCCATCTTCAGTGTTCTGGCGAGACCTGGCCAAGTGCACTCCGCGACACAGTGAGCGCAATCTCCAAGATGAAGATCCCGGATGAAGGAGGTACGGCGCGCGCTGACTCCCTTCGCAGCACCACACTGGTCGGCATTAGTGGCACGTGGCGTAAGTTCACGATTGCCCGGGTGGGCTCGCGGAGCGCGGCGCGTTCGTCGGAGACGGTCTAGGCCCGTAGTGGAACCTTCGAGGGATACACGTCGTCTACCAGGTCTTCCATCCCCAGTCGGCGAAGCAGCATCTCGATTGCATGCTTTGTGACATCGAGATCCCGCGATGGACCGATTATCACTTCCCGAAGGGGCAGGTCTGACCCCAGCATCAGATTGAAGTCTAGATACGGAGCTGGACCGTTCGCTGTAGCGCGGAATTTCACGCTTGCGCCTGCGTCTTTTGGTAGATGGTATGCCTGGAGCCTCCACTCGTTTTCCTTCTCGAATGCGCTGTGCTTCAATGCCGGAAGGGTTCGCGAGAGCTCGGCAAGGACATCCGCGGCAACGTTCGCAGGCCATAGATTTGCACACCCGGGGTCTCCACTCTCTGGCCTATGCGCACCGAGAGAGTCATCATAGGCTTTTTGCAGAGTCTCACCCTGCTTGTCCTGGTCGTATATCACCTGTCGGAGTTGGAAGGTCACACCGGGCTGAACGTCACAGAGAGTTCTGAGCGCTTCAGTATCAAATCCCAGTGCGTACCCTCCTCCGCCGGAGTATGCCCTCCACTGATTCAGGTCGTCTCGTTCTTCGCTGAAACAGGCGACGTAGGAAGATGAACGACTGAAGAGCGCTTCGTTGACAATGAGTTCGTTCAATGCCAGCGCCGTAGCGTGCTCCCTGTCGCCGTTCCGTGGTGACGCCACGGAGTCGAGGAAGCGCGAAATGGCTTTGCGACCGTACGTCGCTTCGGTAGTGTCATTAAGGAACCACACGTCAGTAGCCCAGATAGCTCCGCTGGAGAGGATTCTCATAGCTCCAACTGCCGAGGTGTAATGGTATACGAGGTTCGGTGTTGTGCTCGTTTGCATAATTCTTGACTTCCTCGATATTACGTATCACTAGCGCCGTTGTAGAGATCGGAATGCCTACTCAACGAACCGGATGTGTGCCGAGGATTCCCAGCGCCGCAAGTTCATCATCCTTCACGGTATAGGGATTTGCCGATAGCGTCATCCTTCCGGCGTCAGCGTTGGTCATGAGGGCAATCGCCCCCTCACGATTGAGGTGATCGAACGGATTGTGCAGCAGCTTGACCAGCCCACGGAGGGGCTCAAGTCCGTCGATGGGAAAATCGCTGCCGGTGATCACCCTCACACCTGAATCCAGGAGCGCGCTCCACCGGTAGGCCATCGGCCATCGCTTGCCAAGCGCACGATGGACGTGATCAGCGTCGTCGAAAGCAAACCCGGGCTGAATGCAGGCAACTATGCCCAACTCCGCCATCCGAGTCACGAGGTCGGCCCTCAGGATCTGCGCGTGCTCGATTCTCGGGGCGGCAGAGGAACACTCCGAGCCATAGACGCGTTCGTACGCTTCGAGTACAGAATCGACTGCTCGATCGCCGATCGCGTGTGTCGCGATCGTCCACCCATCGGCTGCGAACGGTTCTATACGGCGTGCTAGATGATCGGGCGACTCGAAAAGCACACCTGCGTTCGTCGGTTCGTCCAAAAAGGAGTCAGACAAGGCGCATGTCCTGGGGCCAAGCCATCCATCAGCGTAAAATTTCACACCAACGATCTCAAGGTCGGTATCGCCAAGTCTATGACGCATCGCCTGTTCAGCAAGCCCTGCGGCAACGAGCAGGCGGACACGGAGCGGCAAGGCTCCTCGCTCGCGGAGCTCTAAGAGGGCATCGAGGTAGGCCCAATCGCGGAGACCTGCCTCCCATACCTCGACAAGCCCTGAATGGGCCGCCCGTTCGAGGACGGATAGCACGCGCAGGCTGAGGTCCCGCCGCTCTGGCTCTTCAATGTCGTCGACCGGCGTACCGTCTCGCAAGGCGCAGGCCTCGTGGAGCGCACGTACTTTCGCGAGATCCGCCCAGATCGCTGGCAAGGTGGAGGCCGCGCGGAGCAGGTGGGCATGATGATCAACAAAGCCAGGCCCGGTCCAGCTCATGGGTCCATGCTCGCACACGGTGATCTCACTCACCAGAGTTCCGTTCAGCTCTCGTAAGCACCCACTCGTACATGAGGCTTCTCCCGTCATTCGGCGTCGCAGAGACCTTATCGACGGCGTGAGAAGCCGCACCAGCACGCCCAGAACAGCCCGGAGCTCGCGGTCAGTAAGCGATGCGCTAGGAATTTGGCCCGACTTTGAGCTTGAAAATCCGGTCAGCGCACACCGAGCGGGAAGCCCGCTTCATGGTCACTTTCGAGGACAAGAGGCTTCTCGCGCACCCATAGCACCGCGGCGGGCCCCATCCGCCAGAGGTCGCCGATGGCAGCGGCCGTAAAGACTACGCGCGGCCTGTCCTCACGGCTCGGCCTGACTTGGTGAGCCCTCTCTTCACAAATAGAGAGCGGCGGGACACTACCGTCGTCCTCCGTCCCGGGCGTGGCGTCGCGGCCCGTTAACTTGAAGCAGCCCACGAGTCGTGTCTCTTAGAATCGCAACCATCGTGTGGCGTAGAGGCGGCCCCAGGGGTCGAGAGAGACGGGCCGAGCACCAACTGCTGCGCACTGACGAGATGCGTCACTGGTCGCAGCTGGCACGGCGCCAGAAAGCACGGCGGAGGCTGTCGATCGCCATCCTCGGGATGCGTGAGCGATCGGACCAAACGAAGCAGTGGGCGAAGGACCTACTCGCCCTGGTTGCCAGCGCCCTCACAGGCGTCGCCGCCGCACTGCTACTGGTCGTAGTCGTCGAGGCCATCGCCGCCCTGCTCAATCACTTCTTCCAATGGGGATCGCTGTTCCGGCCAGTGCCGAGCAGCAGCTACGAAACGTTCGTTGGTGCCGCAGTCGGGGCACAGGCAACCTTCCTGGCCCTCTTCTTCACCACCGTCGGCGTCATTGCCTCCACTGCATATGCGCGCGTGCCCGGAGAGATCCGCCAACTCTTTGTGCGCGAACGCACCTCGACGATCTATGTCTGGAACGTCGTCTTCGCTCTCGTGGTTGGCATCACCCTGCTGGCCCTACCCGTCGTGTCGGGTTACCAATTCCGTGCCCTTGTCGTCGTTCTCTTCGCGCTTCTCTCCCTCTTCTCGGTACTCAGTCTCGTCATCCTCGGTCGCCGCCTCTTCAACTTCTTCGATCCGTCAGCGCTCACGGAGCGCATCTATCCCGAGTTCGTCCGTGCTGTTCGCGGTGCTTCAGCGGCTGGCGAGTGCGTTCCGGACGATGTCGAGCAGATGGCCGCTCACGATCGAGCTGGCCGGTTTCTGCGGCGATACGACCAGCTTGTCACCCTGATTAAATCACGAGAGATCCAAGACTCCACTGCACCACAGAAGGTCGCGTATCAACTCCTGGGCTGTTGGAGACTGAATTCGGCCCTCAAGTCCTCCATCCCTGCAAAGAGCGAGTGGTTCCATCGGACGCCGTCGCATCCCAACTGGCTCACCATGGAGCACGACCGATTGAGCACCGCGCTGGAGACCCGCACGGGCATCCAGCCAACCCTGGTGCCCGATTCACTCTGGATTGAGCGCCGATTCTCGTCCCTTGTCGGTGCACTCCTCTCGTCGCTGGGTACGACCAACGAGTGGGGCCGCTTGATCTCCGTCATTGATGCAGTCAACGAGCTGATCTTCGAGCTTGCCAAGCGCCTGCAAGTTGAGGAGGCATTTCTGCTGCTGAAGACGATCGGAGAGTACCGCCGGACTGTTCTGGTCGATGCCGAGGGCGCGACAGACATCTCCGGCGACCGGAAGATGTTTCTGCTGGCGCTGGCGGAACGAGAAGTTCTTGGATTCACGTCCCTCTGGCTCGGCCTCGCTAGGCCGTTCGAATTCCTGAGCCTTGAGAACCTGACGGCTAGTTTCGACACCGCCGTCGAGAGCTTGCCAAACGCCTACAAAGCTGGCGCCCCGCGGGATCTCCTCAGCCTCTTCGAAGACATTGCGAGTGGGATTGCCTTCGAGCGCAAGGTTGAGCACGAGCGGATCACTCCCGAGTGGTGGGTACACCACCTCTGCGGACGTGTCTACGCAGCGACCATCAAGGACGCCGTCTGCACGTTCGTCGACGAAGTTGGGGCCACGCTGGTCACGCCCCTCGTAGCCGAGGTCGACTCGGATCCGGAGACGACCGCTGTCCGGATCTTCGACCTGCTCGAACTGCTCCACAAGATCGAGTTCCACCTACAGACCGTTCACGCTGCCCTCGACTCGTTGCAGACACTGCGTCATGAGCCGTCCGCCGACGAGCTGTGGCCCGATGCAGCTCTTCCCGACGACAAGCCCCGAGCACTAGAGGAGCAGCTGCTCGTCAAACTGGGGACCGCAGCGGTTGGGCTTCCGTCGACTCCCCATGACGAGTCCACACCGGACCTCTTCGGGCAGGCGTACCGCCGCCTCTTTGATGCAACGTTCCATGCGATCGTTGAGGGGCGCGACGAAATCGCACGGCAACTCTTGCCGATCACGATTGCCATCGCAGACCGAGCACGCCAACGGCTCGTCCACGACCTCGCGGGAGAGAGGATGCGCCAGCAGGCGATCTTCGGCACCGAGCCCCTTGTCGACATGATGGAGTTGAGTGGCTACGCCCTCCTCATGTCCTTGGTCTCTGGCGCCGGCATCTGGCCGACGGTTCGAGCTGTCTGGGACTCCATCCTGGACGCGGGTACTGCTCCCGAGCTGGCACGACAGCTGACGGCTGTTCTGACACTCCAGGAGAACGTGTTCGCCCTGACCAGCGGAGGGGTGGGCCGAACCAGTCGGCAGATGGAACTGACACGCATCCTCACGGCCCGAGGCATCGTGGGTCAGGCGTACTTGTGGGGCGAGCCGCACACTGAACCGCACCACGACCCGATCGTCGCAACGTTCGCACCGGATGGCTTGATGGGCATCCATCACGACCTGGCCGACCTCTTCATCGTCGAGTACCTCGCTCTTCGCCCAGACCTCGCTGGCCTGGAGATTCCAAGGGGAGCGGAGATGCTGCGGGAGTCCATCGAGCACCAACGTCGACGAGCCAGGCCGCCGGAAGGCGACGAAGGAGGGACCGCCGATGATGCATAGAGACGACCGCCTGCGGGGCACCCGCCGCTCGTACACGTACTACCCGATGGATGATCCTGTGCTCACCGAGAGGATGCAGGCCGCCGTTCCCGTCGACGGGTACTACACCTACCTCCTCTTCCAGGACTTGGATCACGTCTTCCCGTATGGCTTCGGCCGGACCTCTCCTGGTGTCCAGATCGTCGGCCCAGATGCCGAACAAGCCTCGCCGCTCATCGCAGCGGCCCTCTCCCAACGGTCCTTCCCGTCCCTCGACGACGGGGTCCGGAAGTTCGTCAGCTCCACCGCCCAGTACCTCGTGTTTGGTGGTCCCTGCACGTACGAGATCGACTACCTCTACCCGGCAGATACCGACAATGACGACGAGCCCGCCGCCTTCGGACTCGAGCTGATCCAACCAGGGACGTTGGGGGCATTGGATGGTGCACCGATCCAATACGTGCTCCCGACCATCTCCGAGACACGTGACTCGACGGGTCTCTCCTACGTGACCCTTGACCCATCGACGCTCGTGATCTTCACGCTTCCTCCGGACTTGGTAGTGCCTGTCCGGACACTGATTGAGTTCCTGATGACTGCGAATCGTGAGCAGGGGAAGGAGTTTGAACTCACACGGCAATCCATGACGGAGACGACGCCCTACAGCCTCTCAGCACACCTGCGCGAGAAGGGAAGGCTCTTTGCCGAGGTGACGCAGCCGATCGGGTGGAACGTTCGAGATCTGTTCAAAGATGACCAACTGGAGCCATTCTCCGTCTGGCGCCAGATTCGCTTCCTTGAGTTCAAGGTCATGGTGCGCGACAGCATCATCGAACGGCTCAACGCTGCCATCGGGCAGGTAGGGAAACGGATGGGATTCTCGGCGAGTATCGAGGTCACTGGCGTGCCGACCCTCAGCGACGTTCAGCAAGCCAAGGACGACTTTCGTAACGGGGTTCGTGGTCTGGGCGCCCTGGCAACGGCAACGATTTAGCCGAACGCCCGTGTGACATTGCCAATGACGGTGCTACCTACACCTCTCGCATGACCTGATTCCCGACCCGCTTGGCGGCTGCGAGTGACTCGGCAGTAACGATCCGCCAGTAGGCATCGCCCAACTGGAAGCCTCCGCCCATCTCGGCTTTGGCGGCACGAAGGTCGGCTTCAGCTGTCCCGATACGACGGGCAGCGTCGATTACGAAGACCGGGTCCTGTCCTGGCTTCGGTCGATCGGATGAGTCTGAGACAGCAGACCCGCTTGGGGCTGGACCCGCGCTGGATGAGAACAAGGCGTAGCTGCGGCCCTGCGCCTGGCGGGTGATGAAGCCAGCCAGGAGCAGTTGGTGGATGAGACTCGAGGTGCGTCTTCCGTCGATCCCTAGCGCTTTGCCCAGCTTGGACTGGACACACCCAGGGTTGGCGGCGACGTGGGCACGAATGGCCCGCATTCTCTCGATGTCTTCATGGGCCTCAAGAACGGGCTGACGATAGAAGTTGAGCTCGGCGTGGGCGTCGACCATCGCCTCGATCCGCTCGAGTGCCTGGGAGTCCTCAAGTACAGCGGCTAAGGCGCACCCGGCATCGATCGGCGGCACGCACTCGATGTCGAATCTCCCGTACTCGGCGACTGTCTCTGTAATCAATGCTGGAACACGGGCAAGGGTTCGAAGAGCGGCTGCAAGCGCCTCCTCTGTCTTGCCTGCCTTGCTGAGGTCGCTGGCGAGGTAGATCTCGGCGAAGTACTGATCGACTTCTGACGTCATCTCGTCATGATGGCATAGGCTGATAAGACAGTCCGGATGAGCGGATCAGGCCGATCCGCCTCCGCTCCGTGCCGGCTGCGATCTCCTCAGGAAACGGGTTGCGCTGAAGCGCGGACACCCGTCAGACGGTGTAGCGACACTCAGGTGAACGCGGGCTGTTCTACGGTCCGAAGATCACGCCCTGAACAGCAGTGCCACAACCCGCTCTATGCGCTCGCCATCGCGGCTGTAGGGCAGGTGACGAGCGGACACACGGAATCGTCCTGGCAACAGCCCGGTATCCCCCTCGAACTCCACCTCTCCCGTTTCGAGAATGCCCGAGAGCGAACTGTCGTCGGCTATCGATTTGTGACGCGGAATGAACGACACGAACTGCGACTCGGACCAGTTGACCCGGAGCTTGGGAACTGGTGGCGGCAGTTGAAGACCGGGAAGACTCGGTGCGACCTCGGCCTGGATGGCGGCACGCACTTCGACGGGCTTGAGTCGCGGCTCGAGCACGACCACCGCCCCTGGACGCCCCGAGAGAGCGAGCGTGCGCCGTGCGGTTGCCTCAATGCTCGCCCCAAACTCCCTTGCCGTCTCAACCACAAAAGCCATCCCGGGCCGATCCGGCAATCGGTCTAGAAACGGGCCTCGGGGTAAAACGAATTCGGCTGCTCCGAGATCGCACAGGTACTCCTCGCTCCCCCGCCGAGAGTTGCGACCAATCCCTCGATCCGGCCTGCCAATTCTGTGGTGCGCACCGGGAAAGAACGTGTGTGTGACCTCGTGAGCGATGCTGAAGCGTTGTCGTCCCGGTCCAGCCTGTGCGGCGACTTGGACGACGAAGTGTACGCCATCCCACCTGATGCTGGCGTCGTGCTCGAGGACTACCTCCTCGACGCGGATGATGTTGCGATAGGAACTGATCACCTCCAGGTCGATCGGGATCTCGGCACCTAACTCTTCAAGGACCTCGCCGCAGAGCCGGACGATCAGTTCACTCGGGTCACCCTCGAAACCGTGCTCGCTACACAGTTGCTCAACAGACGGCTCGAGACGCGCTTCACCCCTCCTCGTCCAAGCCGCGGCTCGTGCGGATCGTGTCGTAGATCATCTCCCAGCGTCGCTCGGACCTCGGAGGGTCACCCCGGAACCGGATGCTTGCCAACATCTTGACATCGCCGTCGGGGATGCCGCGACGCTTGGCGAATTCCACGAGGCTCGGCGGAAGCGCAGGTTCGGACTCCGGCGCGATGCGCCGGCCGAGGAGGTCTGCGATCGTCACACCGAGAGCGTCTCCAAGCGCGAGAAGCACACGCCCCGACGGTCGCTTGCCGGCACCTCCCTCGAGTTCCGAGAGATAGGCCGGCGACAGCTGGGCAGCCCTTGCCAGCTCGGCCTGACTCAGCCCTTTGTCGGTCCGAAACCGCCTGAGGCGCTCGCCCAGTCCTTCGTCCGTTTGCTTTCGTGCCATCGCTCTAGCGAACCACAGTTCGGAAGTGTAGCGCCGGATGGGTTCGCTGAGCTATGCTACCTTCGCTACTCCGAACCATCAGAGAGCGCCCGAGCCCTCAGCTCCTGCAACACGAGATTGGAGAAGATATGACTGGAACCTCACTTCCCGAACAGGGTCTCGTCTTCTGGCCTGTGGGCACGGGTGACAGCACAACGATCGTCATCGACGACGAGCATGTCGTGCAGGTGGACTTGCACGACATGGCGATGGCAGACGATGACCCTGTGGTTGCCGCTGTTGTCGACTGGCTCGTCGAGGTACTACCGCGGCGGGACGGAAAGCCCTATCTTGCGGCGTTCATTTTGACCCACGCCGACAAGGACCATTGCCTCGGGTTCGCCGATCTTCTCGACAAGGTTGCGATCGGCGAGCTGTGGGCCACGCCACGGCTGTGGCGAGAATACACGGAGAACGACGTCCCCTTGTGCCCCGATGCCGAGGCGTTTCACGCTGAGGCCAAGCGCCGCGTAGCCGCCACTGAGCGGGCGATCGCTGCTGGCCGGACCCCAGCGTCAGGGGACCGGATCCGAGTCGTCGGCTACGACACGGAGCAGTCGAAGCACGCCTACAGCGAGCTTCCCGATGAGTACCTGAGCTACCCCGGCGAGTCGGTGACCTCGGTCGACGGTGATGACATGTCCGGTCTGTTCGAGGCCTTCATTCACGCTCCCTTCAAGGACGACTGTGCCGCCGAGCGCAACGACACCTCGCTGGCGCTGCAGATCACCTTGAAGGATCCCGAGGGACTCGAAGGTCACGCACTATTGCTCGGCGACCTCGCGTACGAGACGATCAAGAAGATCTTCGAGTTCAGCGAGCACGCTAACCGTCCTGGGCGACTGACATGGGAGGTGCTACTTGCACCTCACCACTCGTCCAAGAAGGTCATGTACGTGACGGAGGACGGTGACGAGGTCCTAAAACAAGACATCCTCGACCTGCTCGAGCACCACGCCGCCGGATCAGAAGTAGTGGTCGTGAGCAGCGGCGAGTTCCCGGCGAGCAACAAGTCCGGCGACAATCCGCCTCACCTGCTCGCCCGAGCACGCTACGAGGAGATAGCTGCCAAAGTCATCTGCACAGCTGAGTACCCTGAAGCAAGCGCGCCGCGTCCAGTCGTGTTCTGCCTCGGACATGACGGGTTCGCTCTCGTTGAGGTCGAAAGAACGCTCGAGGAGACGGCGTCCAAGTCTGCCGCCCTCGGACGCGCAGTCGCCGGTGTGGGGGTACTCGCACTCCTGGCTGGTGCTGTCATCTCGAAGCGCCGCAGGCAACAGACAAGTCAGCCCAAGGGTTTGGCGCAGGTTCGGCAGGCCGTGATCACGGCCAGGGGAGACGAGGCGGCTCCCCAGCAGCCGGTCGGCTTCGGCAGGCGGTGAGCGAACTCCCGATGGTCGAGGGCCAGCGCCTCGCCCGAGACCAGCTCCGTGAACTCGTCGCGGCCTCTAACGGCGCGATCGAGATGGTCATAGAACCATCAGCGGTTGACAGCGACGGCTGGCTTCGCGCGACGATCTCACTCGACTGCACGGGCACACCGTCGAGCGCTGCCGGTATCCGGCTGCATCAACGTGAGCGGTTCATCCTCCTGGTACCGAGCGGATTTCCCTTCGACATGCCCGTCATCCGGGTGCCGCACCGTCGTTGGGCCGGAACTCCACACGTCCAGTGGGGCGACCTGCTCTGCCTGTACGCGGCGCCGTCCATCGAGTGGGTGCCGGCTGACGGAATGTTCGGCCTCATGGAAAGACTCGTCTCCTGGCTCGAGCGCGCAGCTCTCGGCGAGCTAGACCCCGATGATCAACCGTTGCACCCACCGGTCGCCTACACCTCGGGAGAGAACGGCGTCATCGTGGTTCGCGCGGATCTGGGAGAGCTTGCCCCTGTCGTCACTGACCCCGGCCGCCGCCAGCTCGGAGCTAGACCTACCGGAACAAGATCGTCCGGAAGTGAGGGGTCGTATCGGATAGTGGTCGGAATCACCGAGGCCAAAGCCGGTGAGCGGCTCGATGTCGTCGAGTGGGTGAGCAGGACTGAGTGGCTACGACGCTTCAGCACGGGGCAGCTGCCGCCAGTCCGCTGCGGTCGACGCATCGGAGGCACTGTGGCCGTTCTCACCGATCGGGAGATGGGCTTTGAGTACCCGAAACAGGCTGCCAGGCTCGTGGCAGACCTGGAGGACCTGGGCGTGCCCCGAGAGGAGCTCTTCACAGCCATTGGAGAGGTCGGGGCGGTGAATTACGAGCTGGCGTGCCAGCGAGCGGCGGCTGCTCCGGTTGTGCCAGCTGATCTGTTCCTGTTCGTCGGAACCCCTTCTCGCCGGGTGCCCGGCGGCCCGTGCCGCCAGCATCTGGTCTGCTGGCGCTTCGACGAGCTGGGACGTCTTGTCGCCGAGAACTTGAGCTTCGCCGATGCGGAACAGCCAGCTCTCGCTCGCCTGGGGGAACTCGCTCGGCAACTGCTTCCCGACTGGGTGGCCATCACCGAGACGTCGTGGGTACAAGTCATGGAAGCACGCGAAGAAGTCACAGTCCGGCGCGACATGGGCAGTTCGGCTCAGTGGCTCGTCGGTCGCCGCGTGCTGGTCCTGGGATGCGGTGCACTCGGTGGGCCGATCGTCGAGTTCTGCGTGCGAGGAGGTGCTGCTGCTGTTTACGCGCTCGATAATGGCGTCGTCACTCCTGGCATCCTCGTCCGCCAGCCCTACACCGACAGTGACATAGGGGCACCTAAGGCGCTGGCTTTGGCCACGAGACTGAATCGCATTCGCCTCGACGAGCCGGTTCATCCAATCACATGGCCCGCTCAGATCTACGCGCTTGCCGAAGGTGCGCCGCCTCCTGACGTCGATCTTGTCATAGACGCCACGGCGAACTCAGCGGTCGCCTCGATGCTCGAGCTACGCCGCGCGAGATCACGGGCGGCATGGCCGCCAGTGATCTCGGTGATGATCGGGCATGACGCCCGGAGGGGTGTGGTCACCGTGACCAAGGCTGGAGCCACGGGTGCTGGCAGAGATCAGCTCCGACGCCTGTTGCTCGCCGGACGAATTCGACACGAAAACAGCCTCGAGGATGTGGCGGCGGACTTCTTCCCGCTTGAGCCCCGCACTGCCCTGTTCCAGCCTGAGCCAGGTTGCTCGTCACCCACCTTCATCGGTTCGGCCGCCGATCTCGCAGCGCTCGCCGGACACCTTTTCGACGCGGGCCTGAGCGTCCTTTGGGGAAACGAACACGCAGAGACAGCCGAGCAGCCGATGGTCACAGCCGTAATCCGCCTTGACGGGTGGAAGGGAAGCAATCGGCCTGGAGTGACATGGTTCGGCTGGCCTGACGACCTCGTGATCGACGATCCTGACCGCGGCTATGAGGTTCGGATCAGCCAGCCCGCTTTGAGCCGCATACGTGCCGAGGTCCGACGCGGTGCGCGGCTACGAGGTCCAGAGATTGAGACCGGCGGGCTCCTCCTCGGCCAGATCGACGACGCCTGCCGGTGCATCTGGGTCGACGACGTCTCTGGTCCTCCCCCGGACAGTCTGCTTTCGGCAGTGCATTTCGACCACGGAATCGAGGGCGTCGAGCAGCTTGTCGCCTATCACAGGCAGCGCAGCGGACGAGTCACGACGTTCGTGGGGATGTGGCACAGCCACCCCTACGGCGAGGCCCTCCCCAGCCCGACCGACAAGGCGGGCATGAGAACTCTTCTTACTCCGTTAGCTCAAGGCCCCAGTCGAGCTCTGATACTGATCGTCGGAGGAAACAAGATCACATGGCCGCGCTGGGTCATCGACGGTCAGGCACCCGATGTGTTTGCTCGGCTAGTCACTCGAGCCACCAAAGGCGCCCGCCGCGAGGCGCTACCGGTGCCCTCGAGTCATCGAACCGACGGCTGGCCCGGAGGCTGGGGATCGCGGCCGCAGCCGATTACTCGGCAAAGGCGTCGCGGCAGAACCTGGCGGCTCCGACTTTTCAGATCCCGGCAGATCTCATGAGCAAGCAGCGCATCGGCCTCGCGCTCTCTGGCGGGGGCTTCCGTGCCACCTGCTTTGGATTGGGGTGTCTTCGTGCCCTTCACGATCAAGATCTGCTGGAACAAGTCACAGTGATCTCCGGTGTCAGCGGCGGCAGTGTTCTCACAGCCCTTTATGCCTACGGGCCGGCAGATTTCGATGAATTCAATTCCCTAGTCGTCGAGCAATTGCGAAAAGGGCTGCAACTCGAGGTTGTCGCGCGAGCGCTTCGCCCTGATACCGCCGCTCGAAATCTGGCCCACTCCACGCACGCGGCGATCATTCGGCGTGCCGGTGAGCCGGTCCTCCGCGGCGCCAATCGTACTGACGCACTCAGAGATACGTTGGCTGCTAGAGCGTTCGGCGAACGCCTGATGGACCAAGTCACCCATTCTGGCCTGGCGACGGTGATCACCGCCACTGACCTCCGAACCAGCAACGCTATGCGCTTTGGCAGCCTTCGAAGCTCGTGCTCCGCCTACGGCACGGTCCTGGAACCGGTGCTAGTCGCCGAAGCAGTCGCCGCGAGTGGCGCGTTCCCGTTACTGCTTCCGGCAGTCGAGCGTGCTTACGCATTCCAAGCCCAGCCAACCGCGAAACCCGAGCGGCATGGCGTTCTGCTCACCGACGGCGGCATCTACGACAATCTCGGACTGAGCGTCCTTGAACCGGGCCGTTCCGCCTCGCATACCGCACACATCTACGAACTTGATTACATCATCGCCTGCGACGCCGGTCGAGGCCGGCTTCCGCTGACGGCAGGACACTTTGCGGCAGCGCGCATGAAACGGAGCTTTGTTGTCACCTACCGGAGGGCGCAGGACGCCTCCCGCGGACGTCTGCACGACGCAGCCAGCGCCGGACTCATCAAAGGGTTCGTCCACGCTTACCTCGGGATGCGCGACGAGCACCTTCCCGTACCCATTCCAGATATTGTCCCGGCGGAGGCTGTTCGCCATTACCCGACAGATTTTCGAGCGATTTCGGCGGCCGACCTGGCCGCAATCAGTCTTCGGGGCGAGCAGCTGACTCGCACGCTTCTTGCTCACTACTGCTCGGAGCTGTGATCGCCACGACTCGACGCGAGATACGTCGACTGCGAGACCCACTCGTCGGACAAGATGGTCCGATGGGCGCGGAAACAGCTGGGAACTGCCCAGGGCTTACGCAGGAGGCGACCCAGAGACTGGAAAGCAAGAGTGAGTCAGGACAACCGTCAAGAGGGAGCCGCAGGCTGTCCGACGAGAGCTTGCCGAACTCGTCTCTCGCATCGACTGTCCCCTCCTAAGGACATCACATCTGCGGCAGGATTTCGGGGACACCGAATTTGACGAAGCCGGCAGCGTCAGGATAGATGCCAGCGGCAGAAAGTCCGAAGAGCGCTCGCAGGTCCCGAAGGATCTGCTCCTTCGCACCGGCAGCGATTCGGAAGTTACGCACCGGATGATCCGGTCGCGCCCCACGTCCCGCCGCACCGTGGCATCGAACGCCTACCGATGTCACGTCGAGGACCTCCGCTGCGGTGAGAGGGTTGAGGTACCGGGTTCCGGAGCCAGGACCATGTCCCTGGAGATACCACTTTTGATTCCCTGTCGTTGTGGGCACTCCGCTGATGAGAAATGCACCCTGCTGGCGAACGATCCGATCATCGATAGCGGGTGCTCTCCAGACTGTGTATGAGGTGATCCACCAGTCCGGCGGGGCTGTCCACCATGCTGGCTCCCGATTGAGGGGTCCAGACTCGAGGTTCGCGATGTGGTCAGTGAGCACTTGACCTTCGCCATCGAATGCGAAGACCCGCGCATCGCGATCATCGGTGTCGGGGATGGGCGCACACGCGTCGTGTAGAGCGATGGCAAGGCTCCCACTGACGTCTATGAATCTGGATGGAGATCCGTGGTGTCTGATCAAGGCAAGAAGCTCAAGCGCGCTAAGACGCCCTCGCGATGCCCAGCCCAATCCCCACTGCTCGGCGCTCGCGAAGAGTTTGGCTTCGGCATCGACCAGGTCCCGCTCTTCTGGCCACCGTCTCAACGTATTCCGGAGGATCCGACTCAGGCTGCTGTGTAGGCCCCATGCGGCATTCGCCTGGCCCCGCCAGACCCAGCTCGAGAGATCTTCCGAGGCTGCCTTCTTCGCGAGCCGCACTGAATCGACGAGATTCCTTGCCGTTCCAAGCTCATACGAGGTCCAGTACTCATCAGCGCTCACTGGCATCTGGGAAACCTCGGGATGCATCCAGCTAGCGCGCGGCGCGCGGGCTTACGTGTCACCGGAAAGGCGAGCCACCCAACCGACGCTGTGCCCGTCACGGTCGGTTGAACCACTGCAACAACCCTGCCGTCATGTTCAATTGGGAAGACGCTTCGATACGCGAGGTCTCACAGATCTCAGGATGTGCGCCAAGGTCGGCGGTGAACTTCAGTGCTCTCCTTGCGAGCTCCATGCGCTCGGAGTATCGGACTCCACGGTCGTGAGCTGCCTTCGTCGCTGACCGAATGTCGGCGCTCATTTCCTCAAGGCTCACTTCATCCTCACCAGATTGACCGACCAAGGAAGCCAGGGCTTGGCGCAGGGTTTCGACCGTCAACCTGTATTCCCCCACCAAGAATTGATTCTGGGCACGCTCAAAAAACTCGAAGGCTCTAGCGAGTTCTGGCTTTACCGTGCCGTCGGGTATCTTTAGTTCTGCGACAAGAACTCTTCTGAAATGAAGCTGGAACAAGGCGGCGAGCCACTGATCTCTACTCACTCGGTGTGGCTGGAGCATGTTTCCGCCACCCGAGAGCGACGAACCGTCACTGGCCCGTCCTGAAACACGAACGGTCAGGACGAGATCGAAGGAGCCGTCGGCTTGCGTTCGGTTATCGTCGATCTTTCGGACCTGGTCGTCCGTGATGTCGATGTAGAACATGACCTGGTAGCTGCCGTCGCGTCTAATTGACTGCGGCGTCGTGGGGATGATGGTTCCGAGATAACCGCTGACACCGCCAAGGTTCTGCACGGAGGCCTCTCCGGTGAAAATCACTGTCGAGCCGTCCGAGCGCTCGTCACCAGAGACACTGGCTGGAACGACGAGCCGATGTCTCCCAAGTCCTGGGATCACCGACACGTCGCCGAGCGTGATCCTCAAAGATGCATTGTTCGGCGGAAGACTCAGGTAGTTTTCGACCATCGTTGCCCTTCTTTCGGCTCGTCGGGCTCAGCAATCCGGCAGATTGTCGAGGTTGTTAGCCGTCGTGGCGTCCCGCTTCGAACGAATCGTCTTGACATCGCACCCCTCTAGCCGGCAGTGGAACTTCCTGACTTCTGCCTCGTTGCCAGCTGGATCGCAGGTATAGAACTGGTCGTCGTCGTCAAGCATGCGACGGACCTTCTTGGCTTTGAACGTTTGGCGCGCCGAGTCGCCGTCGGCGATTGCTTCAACCTTGACAATGTGCTCGTGAGGGTGAAGGTACTTGGTTGTCGTGCAGACGATCCGGTAACGAGCCACGCGGCCAGAATACGACCGCGTTGTGTTAGTCCGCGGACTTGTGCCGGCCTGAGCGAGAAGGTCCGAAACCGAACTCAGCCCGACAGGGTTTTTTCGTCGTCCGTGTCAGCGGGGCAGCAGTCCGGTGACCGCGAGGATCAAGATGGCTGACAGGCGTTCATGATGGTCAGGTCGATGTCAGGTCCTTGGACAAGCGACTCCGTGGTAGGTGGCGGCTCCATGACGCGTCGAATCACGAGGCCGACATCAATCACCTCGTTGATGATTGTCGAGATCCATCGGTTATCCTTCACGACAGTCCGTCCGTGACAGTCGAGAACGGAGTGTCGTCTCGAACACCGACGGTCTGGCAAGAGGTGTTGGCCCAACGAACCGTATCGCCGGTTCGGATCCGCCCCCGGTGCACCCACCTCGTCTCCTCCGTCGTCTCCCGCCGGCCTGCGCGTGAGACACGTCTGAGACACGAAAAAGGGGTGAGCGGCAGGCTCGACCCCGGGGCACGTCTAGGACCTGCGTTGACGGCTTGCATCGGCGTCAAAACAAGGGGCGTCCGAGCAGCACACGGTATGCACAAGGTGCCAGGAGGCGGCGACGCCGGGCGCGGACGTTCGTGCGTTCGGCACTTACGATTCGCACCGTCTTCGCGGAGTGTAGTCAATGAGAGGGCTTTTCGCTGCTCCTGCCGGCTTTAGTGCTCGACACCGGCCTGAGGGCGGACTGGGGCCGTGGCCTTGCAGAGCATCCGTCACTCCGCGCCGAGGTTGTCGGCGAAGCAAAGGAGCCTCTTCTCGTTGGGAATATCGAGCCACGCCCGATCCTGCTGGTGTCGTCCTGATTGTCAATAGCCATTGAGAAACGCGCAGTGACGGCCACGAGAACCGCGCGGTGACGGCCACCAAAGTTGCGCGGTGACGGCCACCAGTGGTGCCCTGAACTTCAAGTGAGCGGCTTCACTCCGAGCCCGGAGGCTCCTTGCCGACCCCTCTACTCACAGGGCCGTGAACTGGATCTGTGAGTGTTGCTGTGAGCTGCCGGGGCGAGCAGGCCCTTCCACTACGTGACGGTCGAACCGAAGAACCTTCCCACGAGCTCGCCTGAGAACACTCCTGTGAGTGTTCTTGTGAGAGGTGCTGTGAGTCGATCAGCGCACCATTGCGCGATGATTCGACTCCGCTGCACCCCTGACGATCACCTGACGACGGGGCGATCCCGAATGCCGCGGCACACGACCACAGTGACGGGAACGCCGACTGCCGGCATCGAGAAGACCGATGTGGCAGGGGTCAACTCGGCGGAGGCGCCGAACCCGCAACCAACGGGAGGGCGCTGACGTGGCGATGAGCGACAGCGAGCGAACGCCCGCATCGCCTGTGCGCTTCCTCCGGGTCGATGAGGCGGCAAGGATCCTGCGCATCGGACGAAGCGCCGCCTACGAGCAGGCGAACCGGTGGATCGCGACCAATGGCCAGTGTGGGCTCCCCGCTGTCAAGATCGGGCGGATGATCCGCATCCCGACCGCGGTGCTCGAGGCGTGGGCGAAGACAGGGAGCGACGCCGTGCCGATATAGCAAAGCCAATAGACCGGCGGGAGCTAGCCCACCGTCCGCCGCAACGCTTTCACGGCATCGCGCTTTCCGGTGTCGGTACGACCGTCGTAGTGGAGCCGCAGCGTGACCTCGCTGTTGCCGAGCAGGTCCGCAACGGTCCGGTACGGCACGCCTGCGTCGAGCATGGTCGTCGCGACGTAGTGACGCAGGTCCTGGAGCGTCACGTTCGAGTGGCCGCGCGCTTCGGCAAGCCGATCGCTCAGCGAGTCCGGTCGGATTGGCTTCGTCCCGTCGGGGTCGCCCGCGAAGATGTACTCGTTCGGCCGAGGCTCCCGGCCAGTTTGTTCGTGCCTGCGTGCGAGCTGGCGCTCGAAGGCCTCCCTCACCGAGTCGATGAGCGGAACGTCGCGCCAATCTGACTCCTTGGTCGGCTTGCGCACAAGACCGACACCCGGGCCGCCGTCGGCGATGGCAAACGCGACATGCATCTCTTCTGCCTTCAAGTCGACATCCTCGACTAGCAGAGCAAGCAGCTCTCCTTTGCGAACTCCGGTCCCGGCGACGATCTCGACGATATTGAAGAGCTCGGCGACCTCTTCGGCCTCGACGGGATCGTCGATCTGTTCGCTCCGTGTCCGCAATGTCTCGGTAAGAGCGTCGACGACAACGGGTGGCGGGGAGTAGGGCTTGGAGCGAGTCGTCCGCGGACGGGTCGCCTCCTGGCAAGGGTTGGAGTCGATGACGTCGCGCTTCTTTGCGTACTCGAGGGACCGATTGAGCACGGTGGCGCACCGGCGGATCCAGTCGACGCCTAACCCGCTGCGCCTCATCGTGGCATAGAGGTCCTCGATGTCCGCCCACATGAGGCGATCTGGCCGCGCCTCGCCGAAAAGGCGACCGTCACTCAAACGCTGCTTGCACATGGCGTTGGCGGCCGACTTCGAAGTCACTTGCGTCTTGACTGCGAGCTCGATCCGCCCGTCCTTCGCATCACGCAGGTAGAGATCGAAGACTGCTCTCATAGAACGCCGATCCGCGCGCCGGACCGGCCGGCGCTGCCGAGAGGCGGCGAGTTTCAGGTTCGCGAGCGCGAGCTCCGCATCCTCCCGAGTTCCATAAACGACGCGAGTGGCCCGTCGACGCTGGCCAGTCTCAGGGTTCCGCGGTGTCTCTGTGCTGAGGCGCCACACGCCGTCGCGGATGGGCAGCACCCCGCCGGTCCCTTGCGGTCGACGAAGCCGGTCGGACTTGCGTGCGAAACGACCACTTTTCGGCGACCGCCGTGGAGCCTTTTCGTTCCGGGGCAAAGAGTCCCGCCTAGCCCCATTCGCGTCTGGGCCTGCTGCATCGGGCGTTCGCTCGACGACTCCTGGCCGAGACTCGTCCACCCTCGCCGACTCCAAGGTGCCCGCTGAGAGCGCCGGGCCGTATTCCTCGAGAGCACGTTCGGCGTCGTCACGAGTGCCATAGATCAGCCGAGACCTGCGTCGCCGTCGTCCCGTCGCCGGGTCGCGCGGAGCCTCGACGTCGATCCGCCAGACCCCGGCCCGGACTTCGATGACCCCGCCAGTGCCTCGACGGCGAAGAGTCGAGTCGGGCGCGCGAGGAACCTCCGCCATCACCGCCACTAGCTTTCGCTCAGTATGCAAATTACTCCGCCCAGACGCACCAGACACACCTCCTGCGGTGCTCCAGAGGGTCGTAGACCGATGTCGTAGACCGCCCGCAGTAACACGTATAGTAACGCGCCGGTCTGCCAACGAGAATCAGGAGCCCCCGACGGGCCCCCTGACCTGCACTTATTTGGAGCGGACGACGGGATTCGAACCCGCGACCCTCACCTTGGCAAGGTGATGCTCTACCACTGAGCCACGTCCGCGTGTGATTTCGATCTTACCAAGCCTCTCGCTGGTTCTCACGACCCGCCATTCGAGGCTTCGCCGACCCTGGAGGCAACCAGAAGCTCCTCCAAGCTCTCGGTGATCAGGCTCGGCAGGCTACCGAGGTCCGGAACAGTTTCCCTGCATCCGTTGAGCCCGAAGTACACGACGCCGCAGTAGCTCATGGCGGTCATGTTTAGGCCAGCCCCCTCGACCACCGGACCGAGCGGGTAGATGCCGATGACACGGGCGCCCGCTAGATACAGAGGAAAGGTAGGCCCGGGAATGTTCGAGATCGTGACGTTGAATGCCGGACGCACATGGTCGAAGACCCGAAACGAGGAGATGAGGCGAGAAGCGCGGCCGATAAGAGCAGGAAGAGTGAACTCAGTCCAGTCGGTAATGGCGTCCGCGCCTATCCGGGAATGCTGGGTCTTGGCCTCCGACATCACGGCCGAGATGATGTGTAGGCGCTCAACAGGATCCGCGACGTCGCTAGCGAGCGAAGTAAGTACCGCCGAGAGGCGGTTGGCGCTCGTCGAGAGGTCTTTTTCGCCACGCACCGAGATCGGCACAAAGCCGACTAGGGGCTCCGCGGGCAGCTCACCTCGTCCAGTCAGATAGCGCCTCAACGCCCCGGCGCACAGCGCCAACACCACATCGTTGACTGTGCAGTGGAAACGGTCCTTGACTGCCTTCAGATCCTCTAGCGCGACCTCGCCGAGGGAGACGCGCCGGTGGGGAGTAATCGCCAGATTGAAAGGCGTCCTGGGAGCGCTGAAGGGAAGCGGCGGAGATAGTTGCCCAAGGTCTCGGTGCTGCTTTGTGACGTGCACCACCGTCTCTGCGAGGCGTCGGGCCGCCCTCGCCGCGGTGAGGCGGCCCGAAACCAGCTGTGCCCAAGCGTCCACCACTAGGTCGACTTCGCCCGGAACCCTCTCTGGGCGCCAGTCGTCGGTGCCGGTCTGAGCCGGCGGATCTGGTTCGAGGTCCAGCCAGCTGGCTGAGAGCTCGGCTCCAGAGACTCCGTCAATGGCCGCGTGATGGATCTTCACCACGGCCGCCTGGAGGCCATTCTCAAGTCCCTCGACGAGGTACAGCTCCCACAGAGGACGCGTCCGGTCTAGCGGCAGGGCCACGACCTGGCCGAGAAAGTCCTCGAGCTCGGGCCGGCCCCCGGGAGACGGCAGGGCGGCACGATGCACGTGAAAGTCAAGGTCGAAGTCCGGATCCTCGATCCACACGGGATGGGCGAAACGGAACGGCACCTCGACGACACGACGGCGAAAGGCGGCGGCGCGGTCGAGTCGTTGCGCCACCATGGAGTGCACTTGGGCGAAGGAGAAGCCATCCGGTGCGGTCTGCGGGTCGAGAAGGAACACCCCAGCCACGTGCATGTGGTTCGTCGGCGTCTCCAGGTACAGGAACATCGAGTCGACGCCGCTCAGCCGCTGCATTTCACCTCGCTCTCACCGGCCGCTGTGGCCGAAGCCGCCCGCGCCACGCTCGCTTGTTCCGAGCTGGTCAACCACGAGGAACCTCACCTCTTCCACCCGGCAGATCACCAACTGAGCGATCCGGTCCCCGCGGTGGACCTCGTAGGGCGTGTCGGGGTCGGTATTGACAAGTATCACCGCGAGCTCACCCCTGTAACCAGGGTCGATAAGCCCCGGGGCGTTGAGGCAGGAAATCCCATGCCGGGCTGCTAGGCCACTGCGCGAGAGCACGAGCCCGGCATGTCCGTCAGGGATCTCGACCGCCACTCCGGTAGCGATCCTGGCCCGGCCCCCACCTCGGGCGAGTACGGCGCCAACACGGGCAAAAAGGTCACACCCTGCGTCCCCGGGCCTCGCGTAACTCGGCGTCGGTAGTTCAGTGTCGAGGTGGAGGAGGGGAATCTCGAGCATGAGTGGGCACCGTAGTGGACCTTGCAAGTACGATGCGCCTCGGTGCTCGCCTGGATGGATCTCGAGATGACTGGGCTGGACCCTGCCCGCAACGTCATTGTGGAGATCGCAACGATCGTCACCGACGACGAACTGAACATCGTGGCCGAGGGACCGGACCTCGTCCTTGGCGCGACTGCTGAGCAGCTGGCAGAAATGGACGAGGTCGTCCGCAGAATGCACACCTCGAGCGGGCTGCTCACTGCGATCGGCAAGTCAACAGTCACAGTCGAAGAGGCCTCGGCGGCGACAATCGAGTTCCTCAAAGCGCACATACCCAATCAGGGCTCCGTACCGCTGTGCGGGAACTCGATCGCCATGGACCGTCGCTTCCTGAGGCACTACATGCCTGCGGTCGACGACTACTTCCACTACCGGACGATCGACGTCTCGAGTGTCAAAGAGCTCTGCAAACGCTGGTACCGCGACCTCTACTCCGCGCGGCCGCAGAAGCTCACCGCCCATCGCGCGCTCGACGACATCCGCGAGAGCGTCGCCGAGCTGGTCTATTACCGCGAGAAGCTCTTCCGTACGCCGGCAGAGGTGACAGCCCTCGCCGTGCAGGCGGCGCATGCTGCCGGCGAAACGAAAGGGGACGACGCCTCCTCGCCTACTGAGGACGACCGCCCAAAAGGCGCACCTTCGGCCTAAACGTCCTGACCTGAGCCAGGGTTGCCGGCAAGCTGGCAGCCCCAGGCGCTGATGAGGAACCCTCTGGCGTTATAGGCGCGACTTGCGCCTCGTCATCTGGCCGCGACCGCTCGTGCGCGACCACCACCTAGTGCCGGGGCGCGTTCCTAGCCTGTTGGCGATCTGTTCTTCGGCCCGGTCGAGGACGACGCGTGAATCTAGGTAGCCACGTTCGAGCAGCTCCTCGGTGTGGGAGAAGTCCTGCCACAAGATCTCCTCCACACCGGACTGCTCGAGCACGATTACGTCCACGTCTTCAGGCACCGCCGCCAAGTCCCTGCGAAGGCGTGTGCGTATCGACAACCCGAAAGCGACGAGCATCGCTTCGTATGGCCTCTCGTACTCGACGCTGTGGGAGTTGACCCCTCCACACAAGAGCACGTAGATACGCCGGGCGCCAGCGGCAAGTGCCACCGCCAAGGGCGTGTTGTCTACGACTCCGCCGTCTATATATCGACTCCCCTCCCGCTCGACTGACGGGAAGATCGCCGGGAGCGCCGCCGAGGCGAGGACCGCCTCTAGAGCTGGCCCACTTGTGAGCCACTCCTCCACCCCGTCATCAAGGCGGGTGACAACGACAGTCAGGGGTACGAGCGAGTCCTCGAGGCGGTCAAAACGCAGAAAGCTGCGTACCAGCCTCCGCAGCCCTTCGATCGGGTAGACGGCCTCGCGCCTTTCCACAAATCGCCACGACCCGTGCAGGCGTCCCTTCGGAAACACGTCGTTGGTAGCAACGCTTCGCCACATCTCAGCCGCGAGGTAAGTGCCCTCAAGAGTGGGCAATCCGGCGAAAAAGGCAGCGTTCACTGCGCCGATCGACGACCCGACTACGAGGTCGGGGAAGATGTCCCTTTCGCACAGGGCGCGTAGCATCCCCACCTGGCATGCCCCACGGTTGCCCCCTCCAGAAAAGACAAAGGCCGTCTCGACAGGGCTCGTTCCGCGCGAGGGAGGGCCTACGCTGCCTGTGACGAGCTGGGCTTGCGGGACAGAGCCTTCGACAAAGGGCCGAGGAGCGACGCCGAATACGGGCACGTCTTCAGTCCGTCATGAAGCCGCGACATCGATCACGACGCGGCCCTTGATCCGACCTTCGAGGATCTCCTCGGCGAGCTCGGGCACCCGTTCGAGCGGCTCGATGACCCTCATCTCCTCGAGGAGCGGCGTCGGAAGGTCACGGGACAGTCGACGCCAGGCGTTTTCGCGGAGCTCGCGCGGAGCTCTGGTCGAATCGATGCCAACGAGTGTGATGCCTCGAAGGATGAAAGGGTGGACGGTCGTTTGGAGCTCGGCGGACCCCGCCAGTCCGCAGGCAGCGATACAGCCCCCGTAGCGGGTCTGGCTCAGCACACTGGCGAGAGTGGAGCCGCCGACGACGTCCACACCGGCGGCGAAACGCTCCCGCCCGAGGGCACGCGATGGCTTGTCGGCGAGCTCCGAGCGGGCAAGCACCTCGCTCGCTCCAAGGTGCCGCAGATAACCCTCCAGCTCAGGGCGCCCGCTCACGGCGGTGACGCGATAGCCCAGAGCGGCGAGCAGCGCCACGGCGATGCTTCCGACACCGCCCGTAGCGCCGGTCACAACCACCGGGTAATCGTCGGCGTTGTTCGCGGTGGTTCCATGCCCTTCCAGGGCAAGCACACACTGCATCGCTGTGAGGCCGGCTGTTCCGAGTGACATCGCCCAGAGGGCGTCACGGCCCTCGGGGATGCCAACGAGCCATTCGGCGGGCACCTTGGCAAGCTC
>JBEKVJ010000047.1:0-25482 GCA_049514105.1 Acidimicrobiales bacterium | reverse complement strand
TGATCAGGCTCAAAGGTGGCCTCGCGGTAGTAGACGACGGCGAGGTGATCGAAACCCTGGCTCTGCCCGTCGGCGGCATCGTCGCGGATATCGATGTCGAAGCGATGGCGGCAGCGGAGGCGCGCCTCGACGCGGCTGCGCGGACGCTCGGCTGCAAGTTGCCGACCGCCTTCGGCTATCTCATGTTTCTCGAGATCACGTCGATACCCGACTACGCGATCACAGACCTAGGCTTAGTAGGAGTGCGCGAGATGGCCGCGCTCGACCCCGTTCTCGGGCAGGCATAAGCACAGCCAGCCGCCTGGCCAGGTTGGCCAACTGGAGGCCGCAGATTGTGGCACCTTTCGCACACTTGGCGACGCTCGACAAAGACGCCATCTCTGGTGTGAGATTCCTTCCGCAAATCATCTAACCCCTAGGCGGAAGAGCTCTGAATAGCCGCGCGATGTCCTCCTCGTCGTTGTAGAAGTGCGTGCAAACGCGCACTACAGATTCCCTGAGAGAGACGACAACGTTTGCGGAGGCCAGCCTCTCACGGAGATCTTCTGCCGAAAAGGTGTCGCTTGCAAAGGACACAATCCCCGACCATTGGTCCCCCTGACGGGTGCCAATTACCTTGTACCCTCGATCGGCCAACCCAGCGGCGACGATTCCGCTAAGTTCCTTTATGCGAGCTTCAATTCGCTCCATTCCGACCTCAGTTAGCAAACTTAGAGATGCCTCCAGGCCGACGAGCCCTAGCTGATTATGGACTCCCGATTCGAATTTTCGGGCGTCGCGCCACAGCGGCCGCTCGTAGTCAAGAAAGGACTGTGAGATCGTTCGCTCGACGCTGTTCTGTCCTATGAAGCACACGCCCAGCTGGTCAAGCAGTTCTCGCCGGCAGTACATCCAACCGACGCCTGCAGGACCAAGAAGCCATTTGTGTGATGACGTCGCGACCATGTCAACGTCAAGCTTCCGAACGTCGAAGCGAATTGCTCCCAGCCCCTGGATCGCATCGACGCACAACAAGGCCCCCGCCTCGTGGCAGGCATCTGCAATAGCACGGATGTCATTCCTATACCCCGTGTAGAACTCCACCCACGAAAGTGCGACAAGTCGGGTACGGTAGTCGAGCGCGTCGATGACCGCCTCGATTGGGACACGCCCCGCCTTACTAGGAACGACCACGGCCTCCACACCGGTGCTCACGAGATTCAACCACGGATAGACGTTCGCGGGAAACTCTTGATCTGAGACTATGACGCGATTTCGCGGTGCCCACGCAAGACCGTGGGCGACGATGTTCAGAGCATCGGGGACGTTCTTCGTGAATGCAATCTCCGACGGATGAGCATTGATAAAACGCGCGACAGCGCCTCTGACCCGAGCGTAGAGCTGTCCTTCAGATTCAACCGACAGTCCACCTTCTGCGTGCTCTCGTGCGAAGTCGGCTACCGCCTTAACGACCCTGTCAGACAGCGTGCCTTGGGACGCATGGTTCAGCCAGGCCTTGCTACGAACGACCGGGAAAAGCTTGCGGTAGTGCCTTATGGGAATCAGACTGTCGCTGGCAGCTGGCACGGCCCTTGCTCCTTGGTCTGCCGTCGCGCACCTGTTGTCGGTCCTCGACCGGACGCTCGAGCCTGACTCGACTCGCTTTGCAGGGCGAGGCTAGGAGATTCGCCTCGCTTCGCGCTGTGCGGAGTCTCTGCCTTTTGCTCACCAGTGCACTTGCCTATCTCGCGAAAACGCTCTCGATTCCACTCACCGCGGACTTGCTGATGGTTCAGCAGGTTTGTTGTCATCGGCCGAACCGAGAATTCGAGTTGTCGTCTATTCTTCGCCCGTGCAACTTGGCGAGCTGAGGCACTGTGACGTCTAGTCGCTGAGGCGGGAGCGCGGCCGCCAGCCCCGGCCCCCTGAGGCGTCGCCCCAGCTGGACGCAACACTGAGGCGGGCTACTGGGATGTGCGCTGTACCCACTCGATGCCTCCGCGAAGGTGTTTAAGGAAAGCCTCGTCCTCGTACGCGGCCGCAAAGTGGCCGAGGGCTGTGTAGAAAGTGCGAGTGGCGCCACGCTCGATGGACCAGGCCAATGGGAGTGCACGCGGACCATGCCAGTCGCGAGGGGCTCGCTCGCCAGGAGGCACGGAGCCGAGTTCGATCGCGAGCAAGACGCGCGCATCCTGCACCAAATTCCGAAAGACATAGAGTTCGTCTTTAAAGCGCCATGGTGAACGGAGATGCGCCGTCGAAGGATGCTGTCGGTCGACAACCGTGATGGTCAGGTCGCCAGTGGCAGGATGGCCGTCGAACCGTGCTCCTATCAGATCGCCGAATGCCTGCCAGTCATAGGCCGAGTCGGTCGCGGAATGTAACCCAACAAGGCCAAGCTCTCCGTTGCCGACGCGGTGCTCGATGAGGCGACGCTGCTGTTCGTTCCAGGGTGTCTCCCCGATTGTGAAGAGGATAAGAACGCTTGCACGTACGATTTCCTCGAGCTCGACGTCGCTGCTTCGCGCAAAGTGCCGAAACCCTAGCTCGCACGAGTTGGCTATCTGTTCCACTGCGACTACGGCTTGGCCAATCGATCCATGACTGAGGTTTGCAATCTGTACGTTCGCGGCGGCAGGGTAGGGCGCTACGTCGGTAATGAACAGGAGTTCAGCCAATTCCGTCGATGCCTCCTTCTCGCAAGTCCCTTCGGCCCATGGACAGCGGTTTCCGGATGCGACCGTCCGTAACTGCCGAGTAGCTAGCCGCGCTCTTTCGAACCCTGCAACTGAGCAACAACGGCGACCCGGGCGTGCCGCCCGGGTCGCCGTACAGAGGTTGCTTCAGTCAGAAGTCACTTCTGCGTCTCGACACTGTTGGACCCCAGTTGTTGGCTGACGATGGAGCTGATGGTCGACAGCGCCGAAGACAGCGACGTCTTTGGGTTCTGGGCAAGATCACCAGTGGCGGTGTTGAGAGCCTGGATGTAGACAGCGAAATTCACGTTATCCGTGACATTCGTTCCCTCGGGCACGTACGAGGCGTACTGCTTCTGGAAAAGCGACGAGTTGACAAACGCTCCCGAATTAGCCACCGAGATGTCTGGCGGGATGAATCCCGCACCGATTGCCGTCGAGAGTTGATTCGCAGGGTTGTTCGCGAGCGAGATGAACTTCCAAGCCGCGGCCTTGTCGGGGCAAGACTTCGAGATGACCAAGGCCTCGCCGCTGAGCGTTGTCGCTATTCCTGGCGCTTGGCCGAACTCGGTCGGGATCGGAGCGATGCCGACGTCCTTCGAAGCCTGCGGCCACGGAGCACTGTAGCCAGGCAACCAGTCTCCGGGGTACCAGTTCGAGCTGATCACTATGGCCGACTTGCCCTCCTGCATGTAGTTGGGTGCACCTCCGACGGTGGCAGGTGAAAAGAGCTCCGATGTTGGTGCACCGAGACCGTCCTGGTCAATGGTCTTGAAGAACTGAAGCGTTGCGCGCAGGCCGGGACTGTTCACGACCCACTTCCCTGTCTTTGTGTCATACATCGTTGGGTTCGTCGATCCGACGATGAGGTTCCCGCTACCTTGGACCAGGCCGACTTCGCCCTGCGACGTCCCCGCGTTAAGCCATATTGCCCAGACCTTTGGGTTGGCCTTCTTCACCTTTTCGGCCGTCGTCAAGATGTCCTGCCAGTTCTTTGGGTTCCAAGGGAGCTTCACGCCCGCCTTTTCAAGCATCACCTTGTTGTAGAGGATCGCAGAGGTGTTGTTCCCTTGATTGATGTCGTACACCCGTCCGTCGATGGTACCCATCTCCTGGACGCTCTTGGGCATGTCCGTCCACATGATGGGCGCCGACGAGCCGCTGACGTCACTATTGAGCGTAGAAAGGTACCCAGACCCCGCGAACTCGCCTACGGCCGTCGTCGGCAGTTGGAGAACGCAAGGCGTGGTCGAGCTGCTCCGAAAGTCGATAGCCGCCTTGTCGAGCTCATCGGTCTCCGATCCTCCGACTGGCAGAAGAGTTAACTTCACCGACGGGTCCGCTTTCGCCCACTCTTTCGAAACAGAACTCCACCACTTGGTCGCCAGCGGTATGGTGTCGAAAACCTGGTCAGTTGAATACAGCACCGACAGGGTGCTGCCGCTGTCGGCTGCAGTCCTTACTTGCGATCCCGCCCCAGTAGCTCCCGTGGTTATCAAGGCGACTCCTAGAGTCGCCGTCAGTGCTCCAATAACTGTTCTCTTTTTCACTGCACCCCCCAAATTGGATTGTGACCATTTGCATGCGGTGTTGACTTCGTGGTCTTGCTATTGCTGCTTACTGTTCCGATATCAAACTCTGATAGGGGACAACTGTGGCTCGCTGTGAGCTGATCCAAGATCCAGAGAGGCCCCACTATCGGGATCGAACAGCTTCATCTGGCTTGGCTCGAATTCCACCCTTATGGAGTCGCCGACTGACAGACCCGAGCGCGCGGGAACCTTGAACACAATGACTTGTTCGTCGAAGCGCGCGACAACATTCGTTTCCGAGCCAAGTGGCTCGACAAGTTCGACAGTGCCCTGCGCCGTCGGCAGACGCCCTCCGCCCCCAGGGGCGAGTCGGACCTCCTCCGGGCGGAAACCGACGGTGACACTAGAGCCCGCGAAGCGGTGCAATGCCTTGCTGGCAGCACTGTCGAGGGAGTATGTGCATCCGAGGAAGGTGACGTGGCAAGCGCCCCCGTCGCTGACAACCGATCCAGAAAGCAGGTTGATTTTTGGGGTACCAATGAACGTAGCGACAAAGGTGTTGGCAGGAGAGTCGTAGATTCGCTCGGGCGCTGCCGCCTGCTGTAGGCGTCCACCACTCATTAGCGCGATGCGGTCGGCCATCGTCATCGCCTCAACCTGATCGTGAGTCACGTACACAGTCGTGACAGGAAACTGCTTGTGGATGCGTTTGATCTCAAGACGCATCTGCACCCTGAGGGCAGCGTCGAGATTGGACAGAGGTTCGTCGAGCAGGAACGCCTGGGGACGTCGAAGCAACGCACGACCGAGCGCAACACGCTGCCGCTCGCCGCCTGAGAGTTCGGCAGGTTTCCGATCGAGGAGGGAGTCAATACCGAGCATGCCTGCGATCGTTTCGATCTCGCGCGATATCGTCGCTTTCGGCTCGTGGCGCGCCTTCATGCCGAAGGAGAGATTCTTGGCGACCGTCATGTGTGGGAAAAGCGCATAGCTCTGGAACACCATCGCGAGGTTGCGGTCTTTGGGCAGCACGCTGTTCATCGGCTTCCCATCGATCCGGATCACACCTTGGGACGGTGTCTCGAACCCCGCGATCATTCGTAACGTGGTCGTCTTCCCACACCCTGATGGCCCAACCACAACGAGGAACTCGCCGTCTTCGACCTCCAAGTCCAGGTCGTACACCGCCGCCAGCGGCTTTCCCTTGAATGTTTTGCTAACGCCCTCAAGAACAAGCTTTGCCATTGCGTCCCCCAGTGAGACTCGTGCTCGCGCGGTCGCGCGTAGATTTCCGCACCATCTAGCCCTTCACGCCTCCCGCAAAGCTGAAACCTCCGTGGAGCCAGCGAGTGCTGATCAAGTACAGAACGATGACGGGCACCGAAAACAAAATCGCGTATGCGGCGAGAGGACCGTAGGAGACCTGCGAGTTTGCGAGGATGTTGTCGTAGATTCCGATCGACGCCGGGGTGTTCGCTGGGTTGGCGTCCAGAACGAGCGGAAGAAGAAAAGCTCCCCACGAGTTGATGAAGGTGATTATGGCTGCGACGAGTATTCCGGGAGTTGCGAGTGGCACGATGACTCGCCAGAGAATCCGCATACCGCCCGACCCCTCGATCGCTGCAGCCTCCTCGAACTCCTTTGGAACCTGATCGATAAAATTCTTCAGCAGCCAAATCGCAAACGGTACCGATGAGGCCGCCAGGGCGAGTGAGGTGTAAAAGGGCGAGTTGAGCCAGTTCAGATGCACGTACATGATGTAGATCGGGATCAGCAACAAAGTGATCGGAAGTCCCGACAGGACGAGGGTTCCCACGAGCAAGGTTCCCTTCAGCGGTACGCGCTGTCGGGACAGCGCGTACGCTGCCAGAACCGACACTGCGGTCGCGATGACGGTGGACACGACCGCAAGATAAAGACTGTTCCCGATCGCTCGCCCGGCTCCTAACGAAAGCGCGGAGCGAAAGTTGACCAAGGTGAAACTTGGCCTTGTGAGCAACGGAGACGCGTGCACGCTGAAGGCGGCATCGATCACCCAGAGCATCGGCAACAGGAAGGCAAGGCCGATCACTGAATGAATCGCGCTAAGGAGGACCCTTTGGCGTGTGACTCGCCTAGTGGCGGCAAGTATGAGTGCTTGCCCCTCTTCGGGTTGTCGGCGTCCTCTCCTCTGGGTGCCAGCCGCGATCGTTACCATGTCCGGCTACTGTCCCCGCCGAAGTTCTGGACGGAGCTGGTGGATGTAAACCGCCGAGATAAGCAGGCCAATCACCATCAGAGCGAGTGCGATCGCGGTTCCGTAGCCGAGTGCGTTGTAGGTGAATGCCTCGATATACATGAAAACGGGCAATATCGCCGTCGAGGTGCCGGGACCACCCTGAGTCATTGCGTAGATAAGCGTGAAATCGGAAATGGTTCCGATTGTGATCAATAGCATGTTCACCAGGATCGTTGGGCGGATGATCGGCAGCGTGACCCGGAACAAGCGACGCCAGTAAGAGGCACCCTCTAGTTGCGCCGCTTCATCGACCTCCTCTGGTACTCCGCGCAAGCCGGCGCTCAGGATCAACATCGAAAACGCTGTGCCTCGCCATACGTTCGCGACGCAGACGATGAGGAAGGGCACAGTAGACAGCAGGTCGTCCCCAGGCTTGCCAATTAGATGGCTTAGCGGGCCTCCCGCTTGGCTGAACGCGTACCAGAGGAAGGCGCAGGCGATCTCTGGCAGCACCCAGGCGACGATCACGATTGAGCCAACACTCATCCGAACTGTGAGAAATGACCGCTGGCCGAGCAGCGCGAGTGCCATGCCGAGAATCGTCTGCGCGACGATTCCAGAGCCGATCACGAATATGAGGGTCAGCTTTACCGAGGACCAGAATTGAGGGTCGTGAACCATGCGATCGGCATTCGCCAACCCGGTGAAATTATAGAACTGGGCGTGGGGGCCGAGGAGCTGAAGGTTTGTGAATCCGAGGTATATGGCATAGCCAATAGGAACGAGAAACAGTCCGACCAGGATCGCGGTTGCCGGACTGATCCAGAGAAGTGTCGACGGCTTGAACCTCTCGCGATCGTTCGCCCGCGACGACCCAGGGGCTAGATCACCCGCCGGGGCAGTTGCCACCGTCAAGGTCGTGTCTCACTTAGGTCTTGTCGCTCGAAGAACCGTGGAAGGAACCCTTCGTTGGCCGAGAGCATTTCCCGGAGCAACCCATCCAGCTGTGGAGGCTCGAGCGTGGCTTCGAGCAGCGGGTCCGCGGTCATAGCCTGACGGAGGAGTGTCTCGTCGCCGGTCAACGCGGCGAACATAGTCAGACCCTGCACGCGAGCGTGATGGGCCAACACCGTTGCCAGGCCCTCAGGGATGAGACCTATCCCGAGAGCGTGCACTCCTTCAGCATTCACCATTGCCGGGACCTCCACTGCTGCGGACGAGGGCAGGTTGGCTACCAAGCCGTCGTTCATGACGTTCACGATGAAGAGATCGCCGCGGTCGTCAATGATCGATTCCATTAACTCGGCAACGATGATCCTGTCGTCCTCAGGACCGTGAGGAAGGTCAGCCAGGCGGTGGTGACCACCATCGCCTCGCCAGCCGAGCGCGATCTGTTCCCAGGAGCGTGCCCGTTCGGCCTGCACGTCCATGTCGAAGATACGTGTGTCGTAGCGCATGGCGAGTCCCTGGGCACGACCGCGGTAGGGGTCCTCAAGCCGTTGCAGCTGAGGAAAGAACTCAGCCCAATGATTCGAACAGTAGGGAATCACGCCGAAGGTGTTGATCGCCCATCGGACGATGTCGTGCTGGGTACGGTCCCGTATGAGCGGAATAGCGTCGCGTCCGTCCCGCAGTTGCAGCGACATGATGGCCGTACAGTGATTTATTCCGCCAACTTTGAGCGGCAGGACAACCTCCGCTTCGGACACCCCCACTAGCTCAGCGATCCAGGACCGCCGAAGCGGCCATGGCGAGCAGGAACATAGTGACAGGGACCGGACTGAGGGGGTCTGCGCCATGGCCATTGCGTTCGCGCTGGCGGGATTGGTGTAGTTGAGAATGAATGCAGCCGGCGCAAGTTCTGCCACGTCGTGCGCGACGGAGGCAACAACGGGTGTGTTGCGGAGAGCCCGGAAGATACCACCGGGGCCGATCGAGTCGGCGATGTGCATAAACACGCCGTAGCGGCCAGGGATCTCGATGTCGTTAGCCCAAGCGTCCATTCCTCCAACAGCGACCGTGACGATGACGAAGTCGACGCCACGTAAGGCTTCGCGTTGGTCGGTGGTCGAACTCACCATTAGCTTGCGGCCCTCGGCGGTGGCAAGCTCGACCGCGAGCTCCTCCATAACTCCAGCTCGAGCTGCATCAACATCCATAAGCCGCAGTTCAGCACCGTCGAAGCAGGGGATCTCGATCAATCGACGAACGAGACCGGGCACGAACATGCTGCTTCCCCCGCCGATGACGGCAATTTTCACTGTCACTGATCGATCCCCCCTTCGATCACTAGAAATTCAAACTCGGGCGCAGTCCACCCGTCCGAGACGTCCTTTGGTGTTCTGTCGGTTCCTAGCCGCGAAACTCGTCCTCGGGGCAACCGCGAGATGAGCGATCGAGGTACCACATACGGACGGGCTCATCAGTTCTGACTCATGCGTCGTGTTGGTCATCAGGCCAGGACGTCGCAATCTGCGCGGCGTCGACTCCCATCAACTGCAACGTTGTCGCGCCCGCCCTCAACTCGTCTAGGAATCTCGCCTCCTTTCTTACTCGAGCCTCGGCGGCACCTCGGACCGTTTCGATCTGAGCGCTGTGTACGACCGCGACACCGTCAGCGTCGCCAATCACCCAATCTCCCGCAGCCACCTCGACTCCGGCGATAATGATGGAATGGCCAACTGAGCCTGGAAGGGACTTGGTCGTGCCTTTCAGTGCTATCGCGCTCGCGAAGACGGGGAACCCTTGGCGTTCAAACGACGCCGTATCGCGCACACCGCCATCGATCACGAGGCCGACGACGCCGGCCGCCTTGGCCGCGGTAGTGAGTATCTCTCCCCAGTACCCGCGCTCTTTCGGGTGGCCGGTTTCAACCACGAGTACGTATCCAGGCTGAGCCCGAGTTAGCGCCGCATGAATCGCCAGGTTGTCGCCAGCGCCGCATTGCACCGGACACGCCCGGCCTGCAAGGCCTTCACCAATCCACACCGGACGGATGGTGGGCCCCATGACAGATCCCCCCGACTCACCCAGTGCCGCCGCGCCGAAGCTTAGGAGTTCCTTGGCAAGAACAGACCCGGGCGGTCGGGGATCACTCACGATTCCCACCTTCCCGGGGCCGTCGGAGATGTATAAAATATGGAATGGAATGTATGATACAGACTATAGTTTAGAGGGTCAACCCACGCGGTCCGTATGTGCCCTACGGCCTCGTGGACCTGGCGACAGGGCGCGACGGAGGCTGAAGAGGAGGTCTGCCAGCTTTTTGGAGCTCCTTTAGGGGATCTGGTGATCGAAACGATTCGCGTGACCGCGCGTTTCCCGGCCCTCCGAGGCGGAGGCGGTCGGCGCGGAGGTCCTCGTAGCTGTTCTCTGGGGCGCTCAACTCGTATTGGCAGCACATTCAATGTGAACGAACCGTCAGCGATGGAGCTCGCGGGAAGGACGGAGCGGTGGCGTATGACGAGGTAATCACTGACGGCGCGCCCAAGCCATCGGGTGCTTACTCGCAGGCGATCTCAGCGCACGGTTTCCTGTTCGTGGCTGGAATTGGGCCATACGACCCGTCGACGCGCTTGGTCGTAGGCACCACAATTGAGGATCAGACTGCTCAAGTAATGCGGAACATCAACGAAGTCCTGAGGTCTCGGGAGCTCTCTTTCGGCAATATTGTCAATAGCACCGTCTACCTAGCCAGTCTAAACAGAGACTTTGCGGGCTTCGATGCGACTTACTCCCGTTTCCTCACGCCTCCCTTTCCCGCGCGGACCACAACTGGTGCTGTTCTCAAGAACATTCTGGTCGAGATTGCTGTCGTCGCCGCTTTCGGAGTCTCAGATGGCTAAACAGTCGAGTTGCGCAAGAAAGCTCGCGACCGCCGCCGTTTCGCGTACCAAGGCGGGTGATTGTGAAGTCGCAGGTGATCGGCATCGAGATCTAGGCCCTTGGCACTGCCTGCCTCTACGATGGTCGTTATCGACCGCGACCCGAACAGGAGTGACAGCCATATGAGTTCAGCCGCCTGCGTCGGAAAGGGGATCTTCACGACGGAGGCGTCGCCCGTGGATCTCATCGCGCGGTCACCGAGAGACCCAATGGCAGGCACGCCTTGCTGAAGTCTGTGACTAAGGCGGAGGCCGCCTATCAGGAGCTTCGCTGGCGGATTCTCACCGGAGTCCTCTCTCCCGATGCCACGATGAACCAGGAAGAGTTGGCTCGAGAGCTTGGGGTGTCGGCGACGCCCCTCCGGGAGGCCCTTCGCAGACTTGAGAGCGAAGATCTGGTGCACTTCGTGGCGCACTCCACAGTCAGGGTCTCCCGCCTGAGCCTGCGCGAATTCGATGAGCTTTATGCCATTCGGTTCTCGCTTGATCCCTTGGCTGCTCGGTTGGCGGCCGAAGTTGCTACGACAAGTGAGATTGACAGGATGCTTAGCCTTGCCTCGGGGCGCGATCCGGAAGGCCGTAGTCACGACCGATTTGAAGTCAATCGCGCCTTTCATCGGGCCGTCTATTCTGCATCGGGCAACCAGGAACTGGCAGCACTCCTAGACAGACTCTGGGACCGCACCGAGCGATATCGCTTCATACTTGTGACGACGGGAGCGGATGAGACAGCGTCGACCCACGACCATAACCATATTGCCAGTATCATTGCCAAGAGGGACGGAGACGTCGCAGCGCATCTCCTTGCTACACACGTCAAGCGCTCTCATGACATTCTCGCAAAGATATTGGCGAAGGACGCTCGATTCTCCGGCGACTCCTTTACCACATAATCTTCGTACGCGATCTACGTTACCTTCCTATTGTGTTATCGCGCAGCCTTGTTAGATCGCGGTCGGGATGCCAGCGATATCCGGTGAAGAGGGACTCCAAGAGCGGAGTGTTACTAGGCAGTGAACGGGTCGCGCGAGACATGAAGCGCTTGGACCTCTGTGAAACTGATGAGGCCCCACGGGCCGCCTTCGACACCGATACCACTCCATTTGAACCCAGCGCAAGGTTGACCAGCTATGGCCTCTTGATGCGTGTTGACCCAAACGGTCCCTGAATCCAAAGAGTCAGCAATGGCGGCACCGCGATCGGGATCGTTGGTCCAGATGGACGCCCCAAGACCGAAGTGGCTGTCATTGGCCCGGCGTAGGGCGTCTTTTAGGTCCCGATAGCGAAGAATCGGGAGCGCCGGACCGAACTGCTCTTCGCTGACGATGCGGACTGTGTCGTCGAGATCAGTGAGAATCGTGGGCTCGAAGAAGTATCCCGGCTGGAGCATTGTCTCCCCGCCCGCCGCCACACGTGCCCCGTGGCTCACGGCGTCCTTGACGAGTCCGGCCACCCTTTCGAGCTGCACCTTGTTCACAAGGGGACCGATCTGCGTGCCTGTTTCATGTCCATCGCCTACTTTTGCTGCGGTTGCCCGTTCAACGAGGGCTTCGACGAGTTCGTCGTGCAGCCTTTCGGGCACGTAGACGCGCTTGATGGCGACGCAGATCTGTCCGCAGTTGCCGAATGCGTTGGCAAACAGACCGTCAGCTACCTTAGAGACGTCCGCGTCCTCGAGGAGTATCGCCGGATCGTTGCCTCCAAGCTCAAGGATGATGCGCTTGAGGTCGGTGGCAGCTGCTGCCGCGACGCGCTTGCCGGTCGCGACCGATCCCGTAAAGCTTGTCATTCGCGGAATCGGATGCTCAGACATCCAAGCCCCTACCTGATCACTGCCGCTCAGGACGTTTAACACGCCCATCGGCAGTACTTCCCGTGTGAGTTCACCGAAACGCAAGCAGGACAAGGGGGTGAACGGCGAGGACTTGAGCACCATGGTGCAACCAGCCGCGAGGGCGGGAGCAATTTTCGCAACCGAGGTGCCGAGCGGAAAGTTCCAAGGTGTGATCGCTGCAACCACCCCTATTGGTCTGCGAACGACCTTCACCGTGGCGTGGAGATCGTCTTGCAAGACGTCGTCATGAACCTCGACGTTCGCGAAGTATCGGAGCTCGCCGATAGCCCCTTCAATCTCCGATCTCGATTCGGACAGAGGCTTTCCCTCTTCGGTAGTGATGAGCTCCGCGAGCTCGTCTAGATGCGCGGTCATCGCCTCCGCGAGTCCCTTGAGAGCTCGTTGACGCTCGACGCGGTCCATTCGCCATCCTTCGAAGGCATTGTTAGCCGCGTTCATTGCTGAGTCGACCTGTTCCGATGTGCAGTTTGGCGCTATAGCCGTCTCAGCACCCTTCGCTGGATCCTCAACGGACAGCGTCTCTAGTGTCGGAGCCTCGCGTCCAGCTATGGTCATAGTCAGTTCGGACATAGGCATCATTTTGTCACAATACCGACCCGGTGAAAAGTGAGTCATGGCATCGATCCGCCAAGTCCAGCTTCGACCTACCCTGAGTAGTGGTTGCCACCACGCAGCTCAGAATAGTGAGCGCGCAAATCGGTCAATGATCGCGTGCATCTGGAGCGCGAGCACGTCCGTATCCAGCTCGTCAAGGCGGTTCGCAGGACCCGAGACCGAGATGGCCGCAGGTAACTTTCCACGCAGGTCTGTGACCGAGATTGCCACGCAACGGACTCCCATGTCCTCCTCGCCGTCATCAATGGCGACTCCGGTCTCGCGGATGCGTGCGAGCTCGGAGCGCAGTGTTTCGAGGTCGGTAATGGTACGCGGAGTTCGTGTTGGCAGGCCGGTCTGGGCGAGGATAACGTCAGCCTGCTCAGTGGCCAGGTTGGCCAGAAGGACTTTTCCGACCCCTGTGCTGTGCAGCGGAATCCTGTGGCCAACCTCCGCGAAGGTCCGGAGTCGGTGCGGGGAGGGGACCTGAGCGAGATACACGGCATGATCTCCCTCGAGCACCGCGAGGTTCGCGCTTTCGCCAGAAAGGGCCACCAGCTCCTCCAGGTAGGGTTCGGCCGCAATTGCCAAGGCTCGTTGTGCCACGCTGCTAAACCTGATCAGCGTCGTTCCTGGAGCGTAGCGACGCTCACCGGACCGGCGAACCCAGCCCCGGTTGCTCAATGTTCGCAGGATTCGGTGTGTCGTGCCCTGTGGCAGGTCCGCCGCCGCCGCGAGCTCACTTAGGCCCATGTCACCCGAGCGTTCGGACAGGAGCTCGACGAGGCGTAAGGCTCGATCGACCGACTGGACCAGTCGCTCGGACGGCGCTCCGCTGTCAGGTCTCATGTAAGGCCTAGCTCGGTCGTGTCAAGGTTCCGGATCGACGCATACAGAAGCTCTGCGGTGTGGGCGATGGCGATCCGACCGTGTCGCCGCTCGAGGGCTGCCGCGATCTGCATGTAACAGCCAGGATTGGCCGCTACGAGCAGCTGTGCCCCAGTCGCCAAGACATTGGCTGCCTTCCGAGCTCCGAGCTCAGCCGCCGCCTCGGGTTCGAAAAGGTTGTACACGCCGGCAGATCCACAACATATCTCGCCATCTGGCACATCGACGATCTCAAGACCGGGCACTTTGCCGAGCACACGCCGCGGTGCAGCCTTTATTCCTTGAGCGTGGCTCAGATGGCAGGCGTCGTGATAGGCAACTCGCAGGGCGAGCGGATGATATTTCGCGACCTGTGTCCGCTCGTCAAGAAACTCGGCGAAATCGCGCACTGAGTTGCTGAATCGCGCCGCCTTCTCCGCGAACTGAGGGTCATCGCGCAGAAGGTGTCCGTACTCCTTCATGGCGGAGCCGCATCCAGCAGAGTTCACGACCACCGCTTCTACTGATAAGGAGTCGAAACTGTCGATCAGCGACCGGGCGAAATCGCGCGCCTCCTCGACGCGGCCCGAGTGCTCTGACAATGCCCCGCAACATCCTTGGCTAGCCGGTACTACGACCTCAAATCCCTCCGTGGCCAGCACGCGGGCGGTGGCGAGATTAACAGACGGGAACAGCACGCTCTGAACACACCCCGACAACATGGCGACCCGACCGCGGGGCGTGCCTTGGGCCTTCACGAGACCGGGCAGCCGCTCCTCGCGTCCCGTTAACGGCGGGGCCAGGGACTCCAAGGTGCGCAAGCTAAGCGGTAGATGCTCGAAGGCGCCGGTCCGCCTCAGCAGCTTGGACAACCCGCTTCGCTGGTATAGGCGCAGACCACTTACAGCGACCCTCATCCGGCGTCGGTGAGGAAACAGAGCGAAGACAGCCCACCTGAACAGACGCTCGGTCCATGAGCGCCTCACTTGGCGCTCGACCTGGGCCCGGGTCGCTCCAAGCAGTTGGTCATACTGCACTCCCGACGGGCAGGCCGTTACACACGCCATACAACCCAGACACTTATCGAAGTGACCAGCGACGGTCTTAGTCAGCGGTTCTCCTCCGAGCACCTCACCCATTAGGTAGATCCGACCGCGCGGTGAGTCCATCTCCTCCCCCCACAACAGATACGTGGGGCACGTTGGCAGGCAGAAGCCGCAGTGGACGCAGTCGGCGACGAGTGCGGAGTCTGGTGGCTCATGCTTGTCGAAGCCTGCCCAAGCCGAGGAAGAACGACGATCTGGCCATCTAAACTGTGGCGTACGGGGACTAGGCGACATCAAATGCCACCGACAAATCGGCCTGGCGCGAGTAGGCCGTGGGGATCGAAGCTCGCTTTGATCCGTCGCATGAGCTTGATCGAGCGCACCGGCCCCCAGACGTCCACTGCTGCTTTGATCTCAGCAGGGGCACGAACAACGACGGCGCTTCCCCCGGTGCTGAGTAGATGCTCACGTAGCAGACCGAGGAAAGTGTCTACTTGTTTTGGCTCACAGTCCTCTTCAAATCCCACGTAGACAATGCCCAGTCCCGGTGACGATCGGACGGCGGGTCTGAGGTCGGCTCTGGCTGCTGCACCTTCGATTGTGCATAGGGTTCCGGCCACACCGGAGATGGTGGTCGTCGCCTTAATAGTCATCGGACCGGGAAGGGCTGCCCACCAACGCGGCGGGCTCGATGCGACATGAGCCGAACTTCCAAGGAACCCGCAAGCTTTTTCACAGCGCTTCTCCACACTTTTGGAGAGTCCCTCGAACAGAACCGAAAGCTGAATAGGACTTTCGACTCGTGGGCGATCGATCTCAAGAGCCACCGGGACCAGTTGTGAGCTCAGCAGATTTCGCACCGCTTGCGCCATGGTGTGCGCATCTTCAACTGGAACCGAAACCCAGGCTGCAGTTGGCGGAACAGGATGAAGGCGGAAAACGGCCTCGGCAAGTACTCCAAGGGTGCCGTAGGAGCCGGTGTACAGCTTGCACAGATCGTAACCCGCGACGTTCTTTACGACCTTGCCGCCCGAATGTGTGATCTTGCCGTCGGAGCGGATCACGGTCGCTCCGATGAGAAGGTCCCTCACTCCTCCCGAAACCAGGCGTCGCGGGCCTGACAAACCTGTTGCGACGATGCCGCCGATGGTCGACCCAGGTATGACCTCGTCGATCGAAAGCCGTTGGCCCGCGAGGCCCAGCGTTCTCTGCAATTCGGCGAGCCGAATCCCAGGTTCGACACGAACCACGAGATCTCCTACGACGTGCTCGGCAACTCGATCGAGTTGCGACACGTCTATCACGACATCGAGGCGCTTTGGCGCTCGACCCCAATCGATCTTGGTGCCGGCGCCTCGAACCACGGCCACAAGCCTTTGCTGAGCGATCTCCTCCATGACACTACGAAGCTCCCGAATCTCACCGGGACGGGCCACCCATGAAGCCTTCAAGCTTTCGACGGAGTCGGCATCGCCAGCGGTCAGTAACCGCGGCTCAGATCCGGAGACCTCGGGCGGCATCAAAAGATCTCGCCGACTTCTGGTCGCGTGACAGCATCTGTAGCGTTTTGCTTGCGCGGTACCTCGCCGCACAAACGCGGTGTCGGGAAGATCTTGCCTGGATTGCATAGGCCGGCCGGATCGAACGACGAGCGGAACCGTTGCATGGTGTCGAGGTCGTTGTCGTCGAACATCCTTGGCATGTACTTAGCCTTGTCGGCACCGACGCCGTGTTCGCCCGTGATCGAACCACCAGATTGGATGCAGAGGTCCATGATCGCTCCGCAGAGCTCTTCGGCGGCTTCTCCTTGACCTGCAACCTCCTCGTCGAAAAGAACCAAGGGATGGAGGTTTCCGTCGCCGGCATGGAAGACGTTTGCCACCCTCAGCCCAGCTGCCGTCGCCAGCTCGGAGATACGCGAGAGAACCTCGGAGAGCATGGTTCTTGGCACTACTCCGTCTTGGACGATGTAGTCCGGGCTGATCCGACCTACTGCAGCAAAGGCGGACTTTCGTCCTTTCCAAAACAGCGCCCGTTGCTGGGGATCGGCCGCCACGCGTATCTCGAAAGCACCATGGTCCCGGCAGCACCGCTCAACCTCCTCAGAGGTGCCTTCGACGTCCGCGGCCGGACCATCTAGTTCGACCAGCAAGACCGCTCCTGCACTCTGTGGATAGTTGCAGTGAACCGCTGCCTCGGCGGCCTCGATCGCCAGAGCATCCATAAGCTCTATGGCAGCTGGCACTATGCCCGAGCCGATGATGGCTGACACTGCTCCTGCTGCCTCGTCCACACTGGAGAAGCCGGCCAGAAAGGTCGTGACCGACTCAGGCGCGCGCAGCAGGCGCACGACGACCCTCGTGGCGATGCCGATGGTGCCCTCGGATCCGATGAACGCACCCAAGAGGTCATAGCCGGGAGCGTCCAGCACCTTGCCGCCGCCAAGTTCGACAACCTCGCCCTCGGGCGTGACCACTTCGAGCCCCGTGACATGGTTGGTGGTAAAGCCGTACTTCAGGCAATGTGCCCCACCGGAATTCTCGGCCACATTCCCGCCGATGGAACAGATCTGTTGGCTCGAGGGATCCGGGCAGTAGTAGTAGCCGAAAGGGGCAGCTGCGCGAGTGATCTCCAGATTAGCCACACCGGGCTCAACGACGGCCCGCTCGTCGGAGGGATCGACTTCGAGAATCGACCTCATCTTTGAGGTCACTATGAGTACGCCCTCTGAAGTGGGAAGAGCGCCCCCGGATAGACCAGTTCCGGATCCACGAGCGACTATGGGTACCCCCGCTCGTGTGCACAATTCCACAACTCCGGCGACCTGGGCGGTGGTCTCCGGCAGCACGACGGCGGCTGGCATCACTTTGTACTGTGCGAGGCCGTCACATTCGTAGGTTCGCAGTTGCTGACGGTCGGTGATGACCGATCCTGTCCCGACGACGAGCCTCAACTGGCTGACCAGGTCGGAGGAAATGCTCACGGTAAGGCATCGTAAGCCGGAAGCGTGAGGAATTCGACAAAGTCATCCGCCAGGGCGACAGTGAGGAAGAGCGCACGTGCTTGTCCGAACGCGTGGCCGTCAAAGTCGTCTCCCAAGGTTTTGGCGATCTTCACCAGTTCCTCGTCAGCGATCCGATTGACCAAGTCCGCGGTGACCTTCTCGCCACTGTTCAAGTGAACATCATTGTGTGTCCACTGCCATACCTGAGAGCGGGTGATCTCGGCGGTGGCCGCATCCTCCATCAGATTGAAAATCGTCACAGCGCCTGTCCCACGAAGCCAGGACGACAAGTACTGTAGGCAGACGCTGACGTCGTTGCGGAGTCCTGCCTCAGTGATCGCGCTACCGGCACTGGCGACGTCGAGAATGTCGTTGGCGCTCACTGAGATCTCTTCTCGTTTCCTGTCCAACTGGTTGGCTCGCTGGCCGAGGACGGCGGTGAAGACCTCAGAGCACAGCTCGACCAGGTCAGGGTGAGCGACCCAAGAGCCGTCGAATCCGGCTGCCGCCTCGCGTTCCTTGTCGTCGCGCACCCTTGCCATGGCGACGGCGTTGATCTCAGGATCGCGCCGACTCGGGACAAAGGCTGCCATTCCACCGATCGCATGCGCGCCTCTCCGGTGACATGTTTGAACGAGCAACTCCGCATAGGCCCGCATGAACGGTGCCGCCATGGTGACCGAATTGCGGTCGGGTAGAACAAACTCTTTCCCGACAGATCGGAATTTCTTGATCAAACTGAATAGGTAGTCCCAGCGGCCGGCGTTCAACCCGGCTGAATGTTGGCGCAGTTCGTAGAGGATCTCGTCCATCTCGAAGGCGGCCGGAATGGTTTCGATGAGAACGGTCGCGCGGATCGTGCCCGATGGCATCCCTGCCCACTCCTCGGCATGGGTGAAGACCTCGTCCCACAGCCTGGCTTCGAGGTGGCTCTCCATCTTCGGCAGGTAGAAATAAGGCCCGCGGCCAAGAGCGAGCTGGCGTCTCGCGCACTGAGAGAAGTACAGCCCAAAGTCGAATAAGGAGCCCGAAATAGGCTCACCGTCCACAAGGAGGTGCTTTTCGGCTAGCTGCCAGCCCCGCGGTCGAGCGACGACGGTGGCGAGCTCGTCACCGAGCTTGTACATCTTTCCGGTCGCGTCTTCGAAGTCGATAGTACGATCCAGCGCGTCCCGAAGGTTCAACTGACCGTCGATCAGAGTGGTCCAAAGCGGAGTTGTCGCATCCTCGAAATCCGCCAGCCAAACCTTGGCACCGGAGTTCAAGGCGTTCACCGTCATTTTCCGGTCGGTCGGTCCAGTGATCTCGACCCGTCTGTCCACAAGACCTGCCGCAGGTTCTGGAACTTTCCACTCCGCTTCACGGATGTCGAGCGTCTCTGGGAGGAAGTCATATCGCTCGCCATTGGCCAGACGCCGGTCGCGCTCAGAGCGGACCGCCAGCAGTTCCTTCCTCCTCGACTCGAACCGGCGATGTAGGACTGCCAAGAAGCCGAGGGTTGTTGCGTCCAATACCTCGTCGTAACGGTCCTGCCTGGGACCGGTGACGGTGACCCCCATGGGGGTTGGAAACTCCGACAAGAAGATGCCCCCTATCCAGTTATTCCGACCTGCAGAATGTAAACTCCGACAGGTGGAGTGTCAAGGTATCTCGCAGATCCTGTCTGAAGGTGGGAACCTGGATCCGTCCGCTTCAGCGAGACATCCCCGGAATCTGCAAAATACGCGACCGCGAGTCACTCGGTCCCGCCGGGGCACTCGAGATTCTAGAGAGGGTCCAGAAAGAAAACGTCAGGAGGAGCAACGGTGACCGACGTTCAACGTGACGCCACTCATCGACAGGCGAATGAGGCCGGCCGTTTGGGCAGACTCGGACCGAAGGAGGTGCTCAATGCCCTGTCGTTCGTAAGAACCGGCCGCATCTTCGACCTGGATTCGACACGGTGGTCGGGGATGCCCGTAGCCGCGGAGCATCCGCCTTTTCAGGTCATGACCTATAGATCACCTCGTGGCGCCCGTAACCAAGGAGACATCGCGTGGATCGGCCAGGGGAACGACGTCCACGCTGGGATGATCAGTGACCTCGTCGTTGGAACCATGCATTCGGGGACTCACATTGACGCCCTAAGTCACATCACTTGCGGTGACAATTCCCATTGGTACGGCGGATTCGAGGCCGACAACGCGCTCGGCGACTTCGGCGCGCTGCACTGCGACGCGGCAGCGATTCCGCCCGTCGTCACCCGAGGCGTCCTGATTGACGTTGCGGGTCATCTCGGACTAAGGGTGCTCCCGAGAGGCTTTGCGATTTCAGCCGATGCTTTGGCGGAAACCCTGCAGGCTCAAGGCAGCGAGGTAAGGGAGAACGACTCCGTACTTGTCCGGACCGGATACATGGCCGTCTGGCCCGACATGAGCGCGGCAAGAGAGCACGCGGACGCCGGACTCGATCACAGCGCTGCGCTCTACCTTGCCGACCGAGGTGTTGTGCTCGTAGGCAGTGACACCGAAGGCACGGATGTCGACCCTTCTGGCGTCCCCGGGAACCCCATTCCTGTGCATATAGAGCTTCTCATCAATTGTGGCATCTTCATCGTCGAACTTGTGAATCTCGAAGAGCTCGCTGCCAATCGGGTCTATGAGTTCTGTTTCGTTTGCCTTCCGCTTCGCGTCCGCGGAGCTACTGGCTCCATGGTCCGTCCCATGGCGATTTCTTAGTTTCCTCACGTCCCAGCCCTACGCGTCGCTCAGCGCTTTGTGAGCTGAGGCGGCAGCTCCGGCCATTAGGTTTGGCGGGCGCGCTGCAAGACAGGACTCAACGCCGCGTAAGTGCTGGCGAGCGAATCCCGCAGCGCCGACTCGCTGTAACGCTCACCCACGTGCGCCCGAGCTCTGACGGCCATTTCGGCCGCAACGGACGGGGCATCGAGGAGGTGGCCGAGTGCCATTGCCATCATGTCAGGGCGCTGCGGTGGCACGAGGAGGCCCGTCTGCCCTGCGATCACGACGTCGGGCACGGCGTTCACAGCTGTCGCTACTACGGGCACGCCGCAGATCATCGCCTCCACAACCGCTGTCGGAAGCCCCTCGTACCGGCTCGTCAGGGCGAACAGGTCGAACGCGGCGAGTACAGCGAGCACGTCGGAACGCTCTCCGGCAAGCACGATCCGCACGCCCGGGTGGCTTTTGGCGAGTTGTTCGACGCGGCCGGCCAGTTCTCCTTCGCCAATCCAGACCCCGACAACGTCTGGCCTAGCCAGCTTCGCGAGGGCGGCGACGAAGTCCTCGGGCGCCTTCTGGTAGGTGAGGCGGCCGACTGAGCCGATCACCTTCGCCTCGAAGGGGAGCCCGAGCGCAACGCGGGCACGGCGCTTCGCCGCGGTGTCCCTGGCACTCATGCTCGCGCGCGCCGCCTGGGCGGTGTCGACCGCGACACCGATCGTCCGGATTCGATCCGGCGCGATCAGACTCCGACGCGCGGCTTCCGCGGCGACGCCGCTGCCGACACAGAAGGCAACGTCGGTGATTTGGCCGAGGCGCCGCTCGATACGGACATAGGACTCGCGGCGAACCTGCGACTGGAACTGGTGGAACGCGAAACCGTGGTAGGTGTGCACGATGGCGCCGACCTGACTACGCCGTGCAGCCACGCGCCCGATCGCGCCCGCCTTGGAGCAGTGCGTGTGAACGATGTCGAACTGGCGTTCCTTGAAAATCCGGACCAGCCGGCGAAAGGACGCGATATCGGCCGGCGGGACGATGTCAGCTCGCAAGGTTGGTTCAAGAATCACCTCGAGGCCTGCATCGCGCGCCTTGGCGATCAGCCGCTCGCCGCTTCCCGTCACGATCGTCATTGCGAAAAGAGCGGGGTCCAACGCCTCGGCTCCTCGAAGCGCCATCATCCCAGCTCCGCCCTCGAGCCTCGCGACGACCGTTGCCACACGTAACGGTCGGGGGGGACCATTTGTGAGCTGGATCACCTTTCCCATGCCGGATCCATGGCCGAGACTCTTTTCGCGCCGGGGCGATCGGTTCGCACTGTCGCTGTCTGAGATGCCGCGGCCGGTCGTTGTCACTGCAGTTACCCCTTGCAGCCGGCGTCTGCGAGCGTCTCGCTCTGGAAGTAGGCCGGGAGCGCACCGTAGGGGTTCGAGCCTGTGCCGTCGGTTATGTAGGCGAAGCCAGCATTGCGGCTATGAGCCAACCGCAGAGCAGTCCGCCATTGCGACTGTGAGGTCGCGTAGACCGTGTTTGCAAAGCGCGAAGCCGGGTACTTAAAAGTCCATCCAGGGACCTGGATGTGCTCGTAGCTCGTGTAGGGGCCTTCGAACGCCATGACGACCGAGGCGACCGTCATGTAGATTCTTGCCGGGTAGGTGCCCGGGTTGATCCATATCGGTGCTGTCGGGCTGATCTTGTGGATGTACTGTGCGATTTGCCTGTAATAGGCGATCTGGGCAGCGTAAGGCGACGCCTCGTCGAGGAAGACTCCGCTGACCCCGTACCAGGCCTTGTAGTGCCGGACATCTGCTTCGACCTGTGCCGCCGGTCGGTTGGCGTACTGGGTGGAGGAGTAACCCAGGACCGTGATCCCCGCCGCTTTGGCGATCTTCACGACACTTTGGAAGGCCGGTTCCGGCGCAGCTCCAGCTCCGGTGTCGGTCAGGTCCAAGATCAGGACGCGCGGCACCTGTTTGCCGTCGACTGCCTCGGTCCACTGGGGACCGGGGTAGAAGAAGGCGGGCACGAACAACGTGCTGCAGCTCGTCGTCGTGCTCGAGACGACCTTGAAAAGAACCCCGGAGATGACGACAAGGACGATGACGGTCACCGACAACAATCCGGTCAACCTGTGGCCGCTGAGCAAACCGGCCGCTTTCTTTGCGCCCTGCGCGGAGGATTGTCTCACAGCTCGCCTTCGAGCCAGTCCGCGGGAAGGCTGTCGTAGGGGTTGGCGCCGCCGCGATCGGTGACGTACGCACAGCCGGCGCGACGGACTTGAGCGAGCAGATACGCGTCCTCGAATCGGGCCCGGGGTGCTGAGTGAACGACGTGGTAGAAGTTCTCAGGTGGATGCTTGCGCGTCCAACGCGGGACTCCGAGCTCGCGGTAGGCGCTCCAAGGCCCCTCGAAGGTCCCGAGCAGGTCGGCGTGCTCGGCGTACGGCTCCAATGGATGTGCCCCGTGATTGAACATGACGCTCCCGGCACCTATGGCACGAGCCGAGCGTGCGAGCTCGGCGTAGTGCCGCAGGTGGTCCTCGTTCACTGAGACCCGGTCGAAGCAGACGCCGTCCACCTCATACCATTCGAGGTAGCTGAACAAGTCCGCGAGTACATCGCGGGTCGCTCGGCGCCCGTAGTCCGTATCGACATAGCCCGCGACGGCGATTCCGGCTTCACGCAAGCTTGCCAAAGGAGCGAGATGTGTCGGGTCTGGACTGATTCCCGGCCCGTTCGCACGGTTCAGCACGACGAGGCGGACACGCTCGGGATGGGCGACAAGCATTGCCCATTGCTCGGGATGGAGGGCCGGATGAAAGTAGGCAGGAACCACGAGCAGCGGAAGGGTTCTCCCTGTCCTGTCCGAGTCGAGCTGAGTCAAAACAGCTCCCCCCACCAGTCGCGAAGCGTCGAGTCGAGATCGTGAACGGGCTTCCATCCGAGATCTCGAGCCGCGAGCGCTATGTCTGCCTGCTGCCAAGTGACACCTGCGGAACGCTCCGAGCCCGGCGCCTCCTCGCTAACGCGGCTACGGCATCGGCTGATCGCGAGGAGCCCGTCCACGAGCGCGCGGACGGGCACACCAAGCCCGGTGCCGACGTTGAGAACCGGGCTCGGCAGCTCGGAAGCTGTCGCGGCCGCGATGACGGCGTCTGCGACGTCGCGCGCGTCGATGAAGTCACGAACCGCGTCGAGCGGGCCGAGCCGGATGTCTCCGCCGTCGGCGACGGCACGGCGGACCTCTGAAACGAGGCGTCCCGGCAGGCCTGCTTCCGGCGCTCCCATCCCGAGGGGATTGAATATCCTCAGCACGACGGCGTCAGCTCCGCCGAGCCGGGCGAGCTCGACCAGCCTTGTCCCGCCAAGCTTGGTCGCGCCGTAGACCCCGACTGGTTGCGAGAGCGCTGCCTCGGAAACCGAGCTTCCTTCAGGGCTGCGCCCGTACTCGGCCGCTGAGCCCAGGTGAATGAGCCGTCCTCGCCAACCGGCCAGCATTGTGGCCTCGAGTAAGGAAAATACAGCGGAGATGTTCGCCTCGGACAGCTCTTCAGCTGTGCCCGAAGTCGCGCCTGCACAATTGACCACAACCTCGGGCGCGATCCGAGCGAGAACAGCGCCGAGGTGTTCTGGCGAGTCGCGCGCAAGGTCGATCACCTCGTGGTGCGCAGACCCGGCTAGGACCGACCTGCCCGCTGTGACGACGGCCATGGCGTCTTCACGGGCGCGACGCACTACGTGCGATCCGAGGAAGCCTCCCGCGCCAATGACTAGTACGCGCACGACAAATCAGTCCGAACAGACTGCTAATTCAACGGCGGCGGTCGGAGGCCAGTTCGAGGTCACGTGTGGTACTCGTTTGCCGTGTAGCGCGCCAGGTTTGCCGGATCGCTGAACCACTCGATCGTCCTGCGCAAACCCTGGTCTCGGTTCACCAGAGGCTTCCATCCAGTGCGCTGTTCGAATTTGGTCGAGTCGCAGACGAGCCGCATAACCTCGGAGTCCTTGGGCCGCAGCCTCTGGGAGTCCTCGACGATGTCTGCGTCGACACCCATGAGGCCGGCGATCTCAGCCGCGAGCTGTCCGATCGAGACGTCGGTACCAGTGCCGGCATTGAAGGTCTCACCGAGGACGTCGGCCGCAGGCGCGGCTCCGAGGGCAACGAATGCCCGTGCCGTGTCCTCGACGAAGCAGAAGTCCCGTGTCGGATCGAGGGCACCAAGGCGGAGCTGGGTCGCGCCAGAGGCTAGCTGGGTCACGATCTGAGGGATGACGGCACGAGTGGACTGACGGGGCCCATAGGTGTTGAAGGGCCTCAAGGTGGCAACAGGCACCCCGAAGCTCAGGTAGTACGACTCCGCGAGTTTGTCGGCGCCCACCTTGGAGGCTGCGTAGGGCGACTGGGCCTGAAGGGGGTGGGCTTCGCTGATTGGCACAGAGATGGCCGTCCCGTAGGTCTCGCTCGTCGAGGTGTGAATCATCCGCCCCACCTCGCATGCGCGCACGGCCTCAAGGACGTGCAGCGTGCCGATTGTATTCGTGTCGACAAACGAGCGAGGCGCGCTGTAGGAGTACGGGACCGAACCGATGGCGGCCAGGTGGTAGACGGTTGAAGTTCCCTCGACGAGCTGGCGGACTGTCGCAGGATCACGGACATCACCGAAGACGACCTCGACTTCGTCGCGGATCTCCTGTCCGAGCGTGTCGATCCACGCAGCGGAGCTATGCATGTTGTAGAGGGCCATCGCCTTTACCTTGTGGCCGTTGCGCACGAGCGCCTCGACGAGATGAGAACCTATGAACCCCTCTCCTCCGGTTACTGCAACCACGTCCATTTAAGTGACGCTCCTTTCGTTTCGTTCTGTTGAGTCCAATTCCAGTTGAGCTTTCGTTGTCGTCTAGTAGCTGTGCCGTGTCGCCGCTCCCAGTTCGATCAGCGCGTAGCCTCCGACCGTTACCAGAAGTCCGCTGCAGGCGATGATCTGTGCAGGCACACCAAGGCCGTGAAACACGATCTCGAACGCGAGAGCGCACGCACAAGCACCGAAGGCATAGGCGCGCAACCCGATCGCCTGGACGGTGAGCGCG
>JBEKVJ010000046.1:0-25868 GCA_049514105.1 Acidimicrobiales bacterium | reverse complement strand
AGCACGATGAGCTTGTCGTCGACCGGCTCGTCGGCGACGTCGTGCAGCAGATCGGAGCGATAGCCAAGGTCGAACGGCGTACGGGCGGCGAGAACCGGGTCCGTCGCCCTCCACGCGAGGCGGTCGCCCCCGGTTGCCGCGGCACGCCACCAGGGATTGCTATCAGACAGTCGCTCGCGCAGGTCGCCGTCTCGCACGACTTGAGCGTACCGGAACCCCCCCGGTTCTGGTACGCCGAAGCATCTTGTACCCCCCCGGTTCTGGTACGTCGCAGACACACCTCCTCGAGGGCACGACCACGGATCTAGGCCGAACGCCGCGGCAGCTAGGCGATCGTCCGTTGGCACGCGCTCGGTACGCGACCTCGGGGGCGGGCCGCCAGGGTCGTTCCGCCCCAGACAACAGGTCGGCGTGCCGGGCGGTCCGGTCCGAGTCCAGGGTCGGGACGCCCGCGGTCGGACGCCTCGTCGCGGTCGCCGTGGTCGTGGTTGCCGTCGCCGTCCCCGTCGTGATCGCCTTCGCCGTCATCTCAGCCGGGCTCGACTTGATCGCCATGCTGCCCGGGTCGCGGCGATGGAGCAGGCCATTGCCGAAAGGCGCCTCAAGGGGGGACAGTTGGTCATCGTCGATGAAGCGAGCCTCGCTGGGACCTTTGCCCTCGACGAGCTCGTGGGTGCCGCGAGACAGGCCGGTTCGAAGATCGTGCTCGTAGGAGATGGAGCACAGCTCGGTTCGGTGGAAGCGGGCGAGGCGTTCTCGCTCCTTGTAAAAGATCGCCGTGATCTCGTTCCCGAGCTCACCGATGTCCGGCGCTTTCGCTCGGAGTGGGAGAAGGCCGCCAGCATCGAACTGCGCCAAGGCAACCAGGCTGTAATCGATGACTACGAGGGCCATGGCCGCATCACAGAAGGCACCCGGGAGGTCCTGCTCGATGCCATCTACGCCGCCTGGAAGAACGACGTCGATGCCGGCAAGTCGAGCCTAATGATCGCCGGGGACTCGACCACTGTCACCGAGCTCAACGCCCGGGCCAGAGCCGATCGGGTCAAGGACGGGACGGTCTCAGACGAGGGGCTACCGATGGCGGATGGCCAGACAGCAGGAGTAGGCGACGAGGTCGTCACCCGCCAAAACAACCGGCTCATCACGACCGGCAGGACCTGGGTGAAAAACGGCGACCGCTGGATCGTGACCGCCACCAACCCCGATGGCACCTTGGCGCTGCGCCGTGCAAATGGTGCCGGCGAGGTCCTGCTTCCGGCCGATTACGTCGTCCACCACGTTGAGCTCGCTTACGCCACGACCGCCTATCGCGCCCAGGGCCGAACAACAGAACTGACTGACAAGGTGCTTCCTCCAGTTCTAGTGCGGGCGAACGCGATGACGGTCGTCGACGGATGGCACCTTGTCCTGGCCGCCCGGATCCGAGGCGAGCAGGAGGTTCGGGTGAGAATGTTGCAGGCGAGCGAGAAGGAGGCCTTCCTGATTGCGTTGCGAGCAAACGCGACTCATGGCAAGCCGCTCAGCCTCGCCGAGCGGCTCCGGGCAGCGAGCCGCCTGCTGGAGAGGCAGCCCGAGATTTCCAACCGAGCCGTAGCCGACGTCTGCGCGCTATCGAGCCGGACAGTTGCGAGGCAGCGCAAAGCCAGAACACTGGCAAGCCCGGTATCAGGCATCGGGCCTGAGGGTCGCAAGCGGCGGCTCAGCACGCGGGTCGCTCGCGAGGAGGCGGCTGAGCGCATGAGCGTGTTCCCCGACGACTCGAACCGCAAGATCGCGCGGGAGGTGGGAGTGTCCGAGAAGACAGTGCGCGACGTCCGGCATCGGATAAAGCGCGGCGAGTCGCCTTTGCCTTGACAGCGGCGGATTCACAACGACGCTTCGTCCAAGCTGGCGGCGATGTAGTCCTCGAGCGCCCGCTGCGGAATCGTCGTGCCGTGTTGATCTTGATGCTGGCCACAGCTCCGGAGTTGATGAGCTCGTACATGACGGGACGGCTGACGTGAAGGCGAGCGCATGCGTCGTCCACGGTGAGAGCGGGATCGATGACGAGCTGGTCGTGCGCAGCTGGCTTCACCCAACATTCACCCAACATTCGGTTTCCCTACTCGTCCGGTACCGTCTACAGGCGTCCCGATCCCAGCCATAACCACCTGTTCAGATAGCTGATCGAGGACGCCACGAGACGCTCCGAGAAGCTCCGGCACGGGCAGGAGTCAACTCATAACTTGCCGCAGTTGGGCGTTCGCGTCCGAGGGCCGACTTCCGGGATCTGTGACTGGCGCCCATGAGCTCGACTGACAACGCAAGCCTCGAGCGTTGCGTGAAAGGTTCGAGACCCCTGCGGCCATAAAGAGACATGATCATTCGCGTGGATGGTCCGGCTCCATGAGCGAGGGTCCCTCGCCGTCGCCCGAGATACGTTGTAACGCCCTTTACCGTGCACATTTCCGCGCCGTGCTCGGGTACGTGAGGCGACGTGAGGCATCCGAAGCCGATGTTGCCGACATAGTGGCGGACGTGTTCGCGATCGCATGGAGACGCATCGATAGCGTGCCTGAAGCGCCAGGCGATCTGCTCTGGCTTTACGGGGTGGCGCGTCGGATCTTGTCAGAGCACCGAAGGAGGCGCTGGCGCCGCGGGCGACTCAGCGACCGCATCGCAGTCGAGCGAATCGTCGAGCTCGAAACGATTCGTGACCCCCAACATGATCGTCTACTCGTTCTCATCGCCCGTCTTCGGCCAGCCGACCAGGAGGTCCTTCGACTCGTTCTGTGGGAGGAGCTATCCCACGAGGCCGCGGCGGCGGTTCTCGGTTGCTCCGTTAACGCGGTCGCGGTCCGGATTTATCGAGCCAAACGGCGCATTGCGAAAGAACTCGAGATCTCGAAGCCGTCAGAGCCTCCGACCGATGCGGTCACGTTCCAATCACCCGACACTCAATCGTCCGAAACCTGGAGAGCCACGACATGAACCTAGACACCTTGATCCGTGAAGCCAATCCAGCACCTCTCCAAGAGCTGCCTGATGCCGACTCGTCACTTGGGCGCGCGATCGCGGCACGGGCTGCAGCGAAGCCGCGACACACAAAGAGACGTCCGGTCGTCGCGCTGGCCGGACTCGCTGTAGTCGGTGCAGTGGGCGTGCTTGTCGCCGCACTGCTGCCTGGTTCGCCCGTTCGTCCAATCCCGGCCGCGGCCGCAGTGCTTCGCCAGGTTGCCGCCTCGGCGGCAGACCAAGCTCCGCTCCACCTTGGCCCCGGTCAGTACCTCTACAGCGAGACCTCGTCCCTCACGCTCGTCGGTGAACTCGGCCTTACCACGGGTAGGCCGGTCTATGCCACATACAAGACTGACAGCCGGTTCTGGGAAGCGGCAGACGGATCCGCTCGCATCGTCAACCGAAATATCGGTCCCGTCCGGTTCACAACCCGGCAGAGCAAAGCGAATTGGATAGCAGTGGGTTCGCCCGCATGGGCGCTGAGCCTTCCCCCTTACACCGGCAATGCCGCCGAGACGACGGAAAAGTTTGTGTTACCGGCCGAACTTCGGGTCCCACCGCTGAGCGTTTCAAATCTGCCGACTGTTCCGTCCGCACTGCTCGCTGCACTTGAGCGCGGGGTCAACACAAACAACCCTGCTTACGCGTTAGTCGCGGGCGGGTTCGAATGGGATCCCAACGCAGATGCCCCCATGGACTGTTGGGTCACAGTAAGCCCTTCTGGCACCTCCCGCTTCGACGTTACGAGGGGCAGCTGCACTTCAAACACCTCGTTGGGGATGGCGTGGAACGGCGCGCCGCCCTTCCATTCTGCGGCCGTCGTCTTTCAGGAGGCATTGGAACTCCTCGGCACGCCTGCGACTGGCACGACACCCGCGCTCCGTTCCGCTCTCTTCAAGGTCATGGCGAACCTGAAGGGCATAACGGTCCTTGGTCAGGAGACTGACAGGAGAGGGCGGATCGGAACTGGAGTCGCGAGTCCGACCTATGACGGTCTCCGCCTGGAGGCGATCCTTGTCAAGAGCACTGGCGCTCTCCTCCAAGTCGAACAGGTTGTTGCGAATCCGAGTCAGGAGGTGAGGTTCGTCAAGACCTACTTTGGCGGTGCTGCGGGGCAGGTGCTCGGTTGGACCGACTATCTAGCCTCGGGTGTCGCCGACTCGTCGTCCGCACAGTCGTAAATGGGGCCTTCCCTCTCTCCCGAGTAATGCGGGTGGGCGCTCAACCTCGAGCCGCGATCCCGTCGCGGTCGAAAAGCGGCCAGGAGCCCCAATCAAGACCCTCTGATTCAACCCAGATTCAACCTGGGGATGCCACGACCGGTCGATAATGGCGATCAGTAGAGACCGCAAGTCCCTAGAGAAGTGCCTGTCGAGCTGGTCGTACGTATGATCAGCTGCTCATTCGGGTTGGCCACTGAACGACCGGGCACGCATTAGCAGTGCGCTGGCGTGGGGACTTGAGACGGGCGCATCACCGACCTGCGCCTCGCCTCGCGGGCACGCGAGAGACGCTTTCGGTGGCAACTGCGGTGCGTATCAGGATCGGCCAGGTGACCGTCGGGGGCGAGATAACCACCTAGTCGCTCAGCTACGGGTGGCGAGCCCCGGGCGCGTGACCCCTCGTGCGTGCGTACGCTGCGATCGTGACGAACGGTGCTGCTCGTGACGCTCTAGTTGAGATTCTGGATGAATTCGACGAGCGGGCTGCTCAAGTGCAGCAAAGGGCGGAACAGTCCGGCGAAGATGAGTTCGCTGATCACTTTGACGAGCTGGTCCGCGACACGGTGCATCCAGTGCTCGACGGTCTTGCGTCACGGCTCAGAGCGCGCGGACACGTCGCTAAGGTTTTGAGCGAACCGCGCGGGCGAGATCAGCGCCTGCGTCCACGCGGAGCGTCTGTCACGCTCGTGGTTCGGGCGCGAGGGACCGCCGACCCTGACACGATGGGGAGGCACCCGTCTTCGCGAGGCCCCTGGTCGCGACAGCTCGAGTTGACTTGGGAGGGCGCTCCCTACCTGAGGCTCGTCTGCAATATCCCCGCCCGAGTGATCGACGTGTGGAGCTTCTCAGGACTCGACTCAAGGTATACCCACGAAGGGATGGGGCCTTCGCCGTGGCGAATCGAGGACGTAACGAGCGACGTCGTGACGAACACGGCAGTTCGCCTGATCGGACTAGCTCTTGGTCGTGTGCAGGTCTCCGAGCTGAGGGTGGAGACCGGCCTCTCGAAAGAGGACGTGGTGAGCTTCTCTGCGCACTTCGATCCTGTACCACGCGGCGACGAATGGTCGTGCTGGCTCGAGCAGTTCGAGCAGCGGGTGAGCGGCCACTCGCACATGAACACCTACACCGTCACGTCGCCTCGTGACCAGCTCGAAACCGCCGCTCGGGAGCTGCTGGCTGCTGTCCAGGAGACGAATGCCGCGTACCCGGAGAGCTTTCCTGCCTGGAGGAAGGCTTATGACGAGCGCCGTGCCGAGGAGCGGCGACAGAGTCCCTACGCCGCCGAGCAGGCCATCCTCGATCGAATACTCACCGAGCGACCCAACCCTGATTCGAGTCCTCCCCTGAGGCAGATCGCCGACTCGAAAGGTCCGCCTTCGCCGGCACCGAAGCGGTGGGCATACGAACGGCCACAAAGGAGTGAGCCTCCGAGTGATCTTGCTCAGATCCTGGAGGGGTACGACGAATGGACTGCTCAGGTGCGACAGAAGGCAGACAAGTCCGGTGAAGATGAGTTCGCCGATCGCTTCGACGCGCTGATCGCCAACACGGTGCTCCCTGTGCTCGAGGATCTGGCTTCGCGGTTGAGAGAGCACGGGCACGAGGCCGAGGTCTTGAGCGAACCGCGCGGCCTGGACCAGTGGCTGGGGCCACGCGGGGCAGCGGTAGCGCTGGTGTTCCGCCCACGAGGCACTGCAGATGAGCAACGCCTCGGGCTCCTGCGGATCCGTATGAGCCCTAGGCCCGTGCCAGAATGGAGCCGCTACTTTATGCTCACCTGCAACGTTGCGGATCGCTCTGTCCGCGTGGAGTGCCAAGGTGGGCGAGGCCGCGATGAGCCCTGGCACCTCGAAGAGGTCACGAGCGACGCGGTCAAGAAAAGGGCCATTCGCCTGATCGGAGAGGCCCTCGCTGCTCCGCAGCTCTGATCAGCCGCTTGTCAAGGAGACATGGCGCCAGAACCATGCCAGCGCTGTCTTGGCGGGGTGATCATTGCGGCAGACTGAAGCAGTGGCTGTCTCGGCTCCGGAGATTCTCCGGGAGATGTCTGCCCGGTCGCTTCTGCTGTTCGACCCGCGACGACAGCTCCGGGCGGGCGCGGACTCGATCCGAGCGCAGCTGCTCACCACTTCGAGTGAGCTTCAAGCAACGGCCACTGTGCTGGTCATGTTGGATCTGATCGCAGAGGCCGAGGCGGAACAAATCTTGGTCGACCACAAGCGGGCGTTGGAGATGCTCAGTGTGCATCCTCACGGGGTGCAATATGGAGAGTTGACGCTCCGGCCAACGAGCGCCTACGGCTTTCAGGCTGCCCGTCGAAGACCCATGGTCTCTCTCTCACAGCGTCCCGCCCGTGTGGCCGCTCCAGGTGCCCGGGCGATCCTCTCTGACTGTGAGGTACTTGTCGAATGGCTCGTGGTCGCTCCAAGCGGCGTAAGGGGCCGAGCCGTGATCACCACCTCCGTCGACGGCGGCTTGCCGGCAGGCCAACTCGAAGTCGTGATTCCCTGCGTTGACGACACCGGCAGCACGCACGCGCTATGGGCGCGGGCCGGCCAGCGTGGCGTCATCGTTACACCGCCACCCCACACTGGTGTCGCGGCAACGACCACATGGATCAGCGTCGAGCCGCCCGTGTCGGTCGCTGCCGAGTGGATTGAGCTGCGTCCCCCGAAGGGTCCCCCCGTACGGATCGACCTCGTCGAGCTGATCGCGACCCGACCGTGCGGGCGGTCTGAGCTTGAGTGGCCCACACAGGCCGAGTGGTTCCTCGACGCTCTGTTGCCCGAAGCCGACACCACACCTGGCGCCACCTTCGGGGTCGGTCTCGACACCGCCGGCGCTCTCCAGGTCGCCGGCGCGGTTGCCGACGCCCTGTTGGCCATCGGAGCACTGCCTGCCAGCAGCCCTCTCTTGTCGGGGCAGCTCAGGCACGACCACCGCTGGCAGAACGAACTCACCACCCGCTATCGGACCCGAGCCCACCAAGCCTTCGCCTCCGCCAGCCAGCCACGGCGAGTCGCTGCCGTGGGGGCAACCGTCCCGCTCGCGTACTCAGTTGGCGTCTTCGAGGCCATCGTCGTCCAAGACCGCGACGTGTGGATGCACCTCTATTTCTTCCCTGACACCCAGGGTGAGTATTGGCCGGCCAGCATCCGGCCTTGGCGCGTCACAGCCAGCGACGACCTCGGCCACCAACACCACACCGTGCCGGCTACCTACTGGGCGCTCCCCGACCACGAGGGCTCTGGGGATCTTTGGCTGTGGCCACCTCTCGACCCCTCAGCCAGCACGCTCCGCCTCACGGTGAGCACCCCATGGGAAGCCGCATGGACCGAAGTCCCGTTACTCCCCGATTGACGACCTCTCGCCCTAAGCAGCGCCAATCACCTCGCATGCGCCGCTCGTCCCCCCTCGGTGAAGGCCCTCCGGAACCCCCCGATCGCCGGATACTTCAGCCACAGTCCCCGCCCTTACCGGGGTTGACCACCAAACTGACCACCAAACCGAAGGACGTCAGCGGCCTGACTCGGACACGATCGGACGAGACACCCCACTTGACCTGCGAGAATGGACGAACTCAGACAGCGTCAGACCGGCTCGATGGGATTGGAAATCGTGTGACCTGCAAGGGTCCGTGGGTTCAAATCCCACCTCCTCCGCTGCTGTTGTCATAAACACAACGTTCTGCCAGTTTGGCGCGCAGCTTCCGTGTCCGCTCGTCGAGGCAGGATGATCCAGGTTCGAACCCGCACAGGGAGTGATCCCGTACTCAGCGACGAAGGCTGAACATAACTCGAATTGGCGGTTCGGCGACCCTTTCGCGCCGAGCACTCCCCATGCGCGACCGCCACCGCACCAGGCATCGAGAACTGCGGTTGCCAGGCCACTGAACATGAGATTGAGACGATCGCATGCGTGCCTGGACGGAGGAACCCGCTCGACGTACTTTAATTGTTGTGATACAACAATGTTTATGGCAACGGTTAGCTCCCGGTCTCGTGCTGATCGTGACGCGCGGGGCCGTTCCGTGGTGCTGGCTACGTGTTGTCTGAGCGTGTTCATCGCGGGCGTCGGTGTGTCGATCGTCAATGTCGCCTTGCCATCGATCCAGCGGGACCTGCACGCGTCGGTGAGCGGCCTGCAGTGGACAGTCGATGCCTACACCCTTGGTATTGCGTGCCTGTTGATGTTGTCGGGCTCGCTCGGGGATCGCTTCGGCCGTCGCCGGGTCTTTCAGATCGGGGTGGCGGCGTTCTCGCTGGGGTCGTTGCTGTGCAGCGTGGCGCCGTCGCTTGGTTGGCTGATCGCGTTTCGCGGACTGCAGGCCGTGGGTGGGGCGATGCTCAACCCGGTGGCGATGTCCATCATCGCCAACACCTTCACCGACCGCGCTGAGCGTGCGAAGGCGATCGGCGTGTGGGGATCGGTCGCCGGGCTCAGCCTCGCCACGGGCCCGGTGCTCGGTGGAGTGCTGATAAGCGGGCTCGGGTGGCGTTCGATCTTCTGGATCAACGTTCCGATCGGGCTGATCACGATCGTGTTGACACAACGGTTTATTCCCGAGTCGCGAGCCGAGCAACCACGGCGACTTGACGCTCCCGGTCAGTTGTTAGTGATCGCACTGCTGGGCTGCCTGACCGCGGGGATCATCGAGGGGCCACGTAACGGGTGGGGCTCGGCGCCGATCGTCGCCCTGTTCGCGGTTGCCGTACTTGCGGCGATCGTGCTGGTGATCGTCGAGTCCCGCCGCCGTGAGCCGTTGGTCGACATGCGGTACTTCCGCAGCGCGCCGTTCTCGGGCGCGGCGCTGATCGGGGTGGTCGCGCTCGCGACCATGGGAGGCTTCTTGTTCCTCAGCACGCTGTATCTGCAGGATGTCCGCGGCTACAGCGCGCTGCACGCCGGTTTGCTCATGATGCCGATGGCCGTGATGGGCGGCGTGTTCGCCGTCGTCTCAGGGTGGTTGGTGGCCAAGCGCGGACCGAGGCTTCCCCTGGCTGTGTCCGGAGTGCTGATCGCCGTGGGCGCGACCTTGTTGATCGGCCTTAACGCACACACCGCCGTTTGGTATCTCGTCTCTGTCTATCTCGTCTTCGGTGCCGGTTCGGGTCTGGTCACCCCGCCGATTACCAACGCCGCGCTTTCGGGCATGCCCCAAGACCAGGCCGGCGTTGCTGGTGCCATCGCCTCCACCTGTCGCCAGATGGGCGCAGCCCTCGGGGTCGCGGTCATCGGGGCGATCATCGCCGGTAACGCAGCCGGTTTCGTGCATGCGAGCCACGCAGCGTGGGCGGTGGTCGCCGGCTGCGGAGTCATGGTCGTCGTGCTCGGCATCATCTCGACCGGACGCTGGGCGCTGGCGACCGCGGAGCGAAACGGCGCACGTCTGACCACTGAGATGAGCCCCGTCCCGGAAGGAGCCAAATGACCACCCGATCGCCCGCACCGGCTGACACCGCATCTCGAGTGTGGATCGCCCTGCACGAGTTCGTCACAGGAGAGGACCGCCGGCGCGCGCTGCACGCCGCTCTCGATCTCGGGCTCGGCAAGGTCGAGGTGCTCATCAAGCTTGCCGACGGTCCGATGACCCTGCGAGAGATCGCACGCGCCGCCGAAGTCGACCCACCAGCCGCGACGGTCGGCGTCGACCAGCTCGAAGCGCGAGGCCTGGTCCATCGCACCGCCCACCCCGACGACAACCGCCGCAAGCTCGTGCACCTCACCGACGCCGGTCGCGACGCAGCACAACGCGGCAAGGCAATCCTCAACGAGCCACCGACGGCACTGACCAACCTCGACTCCGATGACCTCGCCCGACTTGACGGGATCTTGGCCCGACTCCAGACCAACAAGAACAGACGGCTATGAGATCGAGAACGCCGACCCGTCTTGGCTCACCCAGGAGACCCCTGCTACACGCTGGGAACCGGAGCCATGATCTTCTTCCTGCTCGACCAAGGCGGCGAGGTCACCCTCATCGATGCCCGCTAAAGCAGAGACCGTGACACCGTGGAGCCCGACTTCTCGGTCTTCTACCGCAGACTTCTGCAACCCCGGCCTGCCCATCCGCCAGGCATAGACAGAAGGAGCCAAGGCCATGCCCGCAAACCCCCTCGGCCTCGCGCTGCGCAATCGACGCGCCGGACACCACACGCTCGTCTGGGCACGTCTCGACGTGCAAGCACCCGAGAGCTTCACCCTCTCCAGCCCCGCCTTCGACCCCGGCACCCCCATCCCCGAGCGGCACCGCGGCAGGCTCTTCGGGGCCAACATTTCGCCCGCCCTCGCCTGGACAACGCCGCCAGCCGAAGCCGCGGAACTCGTGCTCATTGTGCAAGACCCCGACGTCCCCCTCGGGAAACCCGCCACCCATGCCCTCGCGCTCGGCATCGACCCATCGTTACGCGGCATTCCCGAGAACGGCCTCACCCATCCCAGTCCGATCCACGGGCTCAAACATGGCAAGGGGGCCCTTGGCCATCGCGGTTGGGCCGGCCCCAGGCCCCCGCGCTCGCATGGACCACACTCCTACGTCTTCCAACTCTTCGCCCTGGACTACCAGCTCGACCTGCCCGACAAGTTCACGCTCGTCGATGCACTCCACGCCATGGCTGGACATGTCATCGCACGCGCCCGACTCGACGGCACCTACGAAATCCGGTAACCGAGTACCGGAAGGGCATGAACCGTTCCCGCTGACCCATTAGGCCTGCAATAACACCTCCGAAATAGCGCAGCTACGCTCCTCAAAGGAGGTTCTTGATCAGCTGCCTGAGCTGTCCCGGGCGTGCTGGTCCAAACGTTGTGCTGCCCTCTGCGCTCGATCCGTAGTGGGTGGCTCTTGTTCGAAGGAACGACCTGAGTTCCGCTTCGTGCTGGCGCGTCACGGTTATATCTCCGACCGACCGAAGACACGCCGAGCCGCCTGATTGGCGAGCCCCGCCGGTGGCGTGGTGGTGATGTTCGGTCATCCTGTTATGCGTTCGCGGGACACTTTCCGGTGCCCGACGAGCGCCCGTCAGACTGCCTCCATCCCGAAGCGAGCCATTAGCGCCCGCTCTTCCTCGGAGCTCGGCGGTTCGTTGCGGCCCCACAGCTCATGCAGGGAGGCGAAGTAGGAATCCATCGCGGGCGCGTGGATCACGAGAAGCCGGGCCTTGTCGGCACCAGCGTTCCCGAAGGTATGTGGGGTGCCACGTGGCACGAGTACGAACCCCTCGGGCGCGACGGTGAGCTCCTCACCGTCCACGGTCACCGAGACGAGCCCGTCGAGTACAAAGTAGGCCTCCGAGCAATCTTTATGCCGGTGCGGCGGGGGACGGCGACCGCCCGGCGGCAGGGTGCGCTCCATCACCGAGAGGTCGCCGTCATCGTCTTCGGCCAACGCCTTGAAGAACATGACGCTGCCGCGAGCCGCATACTGACGCAGCCCTTCGCCACGACCGATCACCTGGATGCCCATATCTAGTTCCCGTTCTGGCTCACAGCCGCCAACAGGTAGTCCGGCGTGATCCTAGGGCGCGTGAAGCAATCGCGGCGAGAAGCCGCTCGAGCGCGCTTTCGCACTCCCTAGCGCGTAATCATCCTCTCGTCGTCGCGCGCTGGCTCGAACGCCGAGGGCATCTCTGCCGGCCCAAATCCGGACGACACCCGACCACAAACGGCAAGCAACGCGGAAGGCAAACGAAGCACACGGTTAGGACAACCCGCAAAGCGGGCAGCGGAACTCAGTTTGAAGATCCGGGGTAGTGGATAACACCGACAGCTCTCTTGCACCGAAATAAGGCGAGTCTTGCCAAGGCCCGGCTCGCTCACTACGACGACGATCCCCCCTCTGCCCGAGACCGCCTCACGGAGCGAGTCGCTCAGCACCCAGAGCTCGCCATCGCGACCAACAAGTGCTGCCTGGCCCGCGAAGCGCCGCCCCGCGAGGTGACCGCGAACGCGGGCTTTCGGATAACGAGGCTCTGTCTATCAAGCTGAGGCCGTTCGTGGTGCTGGCACGAGCCTGATCTTTGGAGCTTGCCACCTTGTCGGGGAGGCCGGCGAGGTAAAAACTGAGTCTCCCTGACTGATCCAAGTTCGTATTGATCCTGGGAGGCTCTTAGGTGGAAAAGACCTACCCTGATGGGACCCACACGTGAGCAGGGTGTTTCGGGCCTTGAGGTATCGCTTCAGAGCGACCTTCCGTCAGGAGTGGGGCTCGTACCTCACGCTCGCGCTGCTCCTCGGTCTTATCGGGGGGCTCGCGATGGGCTCGCTGGCGGCAGCCCGCCGAACGCAGTCCTCCTACTCCGTCCTGTTAGAAAGGACTAACCCGTCCCAGATCATCGTGGCCACCGCAATCGCCAACCCCGCCCTCGGCAACGGACAGGGGTACGACCCGGCCATCGTCCGAGAGATTGCCCAAATCCCCCACGTCACGGCCGTGGCGAGTGCGCCGGGGATCAACGTCGAGCCTCTCGGTCCAAACGGTGCCCCCATCGCCGTCAGTCAGTACTCAGTCCAGGCAGGAATGGGCCAAGGGAGTGTGGGTGGCGAGTACTTCCGGATAGACCGCCTCGCCATCATTGCCGGCCGACCAGCTGATCCCGCTCGAGCGGACGAGTTCGTTACCTCTACCACGGCGGCAACTGCCTTCGGTTTTCACGTTGGCGAGGTCGTCCCGATGGGGTTCTACACCAACCGCCAGACCGACTTGTCCGGATTTGGGACAGCGACGGTGAAGCCCTATCGAAGGATCGACATGCGGCTTGTTGGCATAGGACTGCCCGTTACAGGGATCGTTACCGACGACGTCGATGCGGGTGGTGCTCTGGGCTACTTCACCCCAGCCCTGACCCATGAGCTGCTCAGCTGGGGCTGTGTGAATTACACCGAGACCGCCATCATGGTGGCCAGTTCGGATCAGGTTGCCGGGGTCGAAGACGACATAACGAGAGGAGCACCCGGCGGCCTCCCGCCCGGCTTCGAAGCCACCGCCGAAGACGACGAAGGCAAGGCCGACCGAGCGATCAAGCCGCTATCGATCGCGCTCGGGGTCTTTGGGGGGATCGCCGCCCTGGCGGCCCTCTTGATTGCAGTACAGGTCATTGGGCGACAGTTGCGCAGGCGTAGGCGGGAATCGGAGGTGCTGCGAGCACTCGGTGCCGAGCCAACGACCCTCGCTGCCGACGTCCTCATCGGCGTTGTTGGCGCCATCGCCGTCGGGTCGCTGCTGGCCGTTGGAATCGCGGTTGCTCTTTCACCGCTCAGTCCACTCGGCCCGATTCGGCCCTTCTACCCGGCGCCGGGAATTTCTTTCGACTGGACCGTTCTCGGTGGTGGGTTCGGGGTCATCTTCGTTGGCCTCGTTCTTGGCGCCATAGGACTGGCTGTTCGCAACTCGCCGGAGCGGGTGGCGCGCCGTCAGCGGTTTGCAACCCAGAACTCGACTCTGCTGCACAACGACATGCTCGGTCTGCCAGCTCCAGCGGCGACCGGCCTCAGATTTGCCCTCCAGTCCGGAAGCGAGATCAACACCGTGCCGATGCGATCGGCGATCGTAGGCGCCGCGTTAGCTGCGATCGTGCTGATTGCCACGGTCACCTTCGGTGCCAGTTTGGACCATCTCGTTTCGACCCCTCGCCTCTACGGATGGAACTGGAGCTACGCCCTCTCGGGTGGAGACGGGGGCGGGGGCGGGGACATCCCGGAACAACAGGCAGCCAAGTTGCTGGCCAACGACCACTACCTCTCGGCATACTCGGGCGTCTACTTTGTCAATCTGATCGTCGACGGCCAGGACATTCCGGTGATCAGCACGAGTCCCGGCGCCCGGATCCAGCCCCCACTTCTGCATGGCCACGATCTCCAAAAATCCGATGAGATAGTCGTGGGTTCGCTGACCTTGGCGTCGCTGCACAAAAGGCTCGGCGACACGGTCACCGTCCGGAACGGAACTGTCGGGTCGCACGTCCTTCGCATCGTGGGTGTGGCAACGATGCCCGCGATAGGCGGCAGCGGCGTTCTGCATCTCGAAATGGGCACGGGGGCCGTAGTGTCCAGTTCGCTGATCCCGGCACTAGAACGCAACCCGTTCAACGACCCCGAGACTGGCCCACAGGCCTATCTCGTTGACGTACGCCCAGGGGTCAATCCGGTGGCGGCCCGGCGCTCGCTCGAGGAGATGACCGCTCCCTTGTCTAACGCCTACAACTTCGGCGTGGTCGTCCAGTCGGTACTCCGTCCGGCCGAGATCGTGGATTACCGCTCGATGGGAACCACGCCGGCCATCTTGGGAGCATCTCTCGGAGCGGCAGCCCTCGCTGCTCTAGGCCTCACGCTCCTTGCCTCGGTGCGTCGCCGACGTAGGGACCTGGCTGTACTCAAAACCCTCGGCTTCACCCGCTTCCAGCTGAGCGCCATCGTTGCCTGGCAGTCGAACGTGGCCGTCGCTGTCGGAACGGTCGTGGGAATCCCAGTCGGCATCACCCTAGGTCGGGTGCTTTGGGACCTATTTGCCCAAGAGAGCAATGCAGTCCCCTCCCCGGCTGTCCCCGTTGTCCCCATTGTCTTGATCGCGCTCGGTGCTCTGGTGCTCGCCAATGTCGTGGCCGCCATTCCGGGGCGCATTGCTGCCCGGACTCCAGCTGCGCTGGTCTTGCGAAGCGAGTGAAGTGATCACATTCGTCCCGATGGCGTCGCAGTGGAGGCGATACACCAAAACCGGGTCGTAGCGACCAAAGGAGCCTGGACAGCGTCGTGGTATCGAGCAAGCAAGGAGATCGCGCTCCGTGGCGTGAGGACGCGCGCGGCTAGCTCGGAAAACAGGCTTGACTTGTTAGGTCCGCGTTAACTCCGATGGCGTACAACGAGTTTGGAGTAGCTGAGACCGAAAGGGGTCGTCACACATGACCGAGCCAGATCGTGGCACGGGCAACGAAGGCGGCTGCCTCGGGCGAACGCTCGGGCGTCGTGCGAGTCACGGCCTTCTGGCAGGTGCGGCCATAGCCGTCGTCGCCGCAGGGCTTCTTGTCGGTGCCGGTACGAGCGGCGCGTCTCGGACAACCGGTGCCTCGGGTGCGTCCGGCGCCACGGGCGCGGGCAGCGTCACGGTAGACCTGAAAGCTCCAATCCACGTTTTCTGCGTCAGGTCTTCTGGCCCGAGCGGGGCATCCGGGGCGAGCGAGGCGAGCGGGGCATCCGGCGCGAGCGGAGCATCCGGCGCGAGCGGAGCATCCGGCGCGAGCGGGGCATCCGGCGCGAGCGGGGCATCCGGCGCGAGCGGGGCATCCGGCGCGAGCGGGGCATCCGGCGCGAGCGGGGCATCCGGCGCGAGCGGGGCATCCGGTGCATCAGGTGCATCCGGTGCATCAGGTGCATCCGGGGCATCCGGGGCGAGCGGGACGAACGGCGCTATTGGGTCGCAGGTCAAGGTGAACTGGATATCTGTATCTCCGGCTGTTTGTTCAGGACCTCTCGCAACGAGTGTCATGCCGCCTGTTGCACCGCCCGGAGCTATCCGCGTGATTTGCTCGCAGGGTTCAGTGACCGCCGTTCCCGCGAGCGGAGCCTCGGGCGCGAGCGGAGCCTCGGGCGCGAGCGGGTCCTCTGGTGCGCAGGTCAACATCCAGGGCGTCGCGACACCTCCCCAGGGTGGCCCTTGCCCCGGAAAACTCGTTATCGGCGCTACCTCATCTGCCCCAGCCGGCGCGCTGGCACTTCCACCGAGGTCCGTAACCGTTAAAGGTCTCCGCAGGGCAGGTTGCTCCGGGCCTGTTGTGACCTTCTCCAAAGCGCCTGCGGTCGTTACGCCGCGGCCTTTCGATTCGGCGGTAACAGGGATTGAGATCCTGGGTCAGCCCGTGGTGAGAATGGGACTGGCCGTCGCAGGCGCTTGCTGGACGAAGGTGGCCATTAGCGTCTCGCCTGCGACGCCATCATCGGGGACGAGTAATTCGACGACAGCTGCTTCCCGGAGCTGAGTGCCGGCTCGACCGCCGGATTGGCGCCTTGAAACACCGGAACACCGGGTGACAGGACTGGGGTGGACGCCCGAGGTCGGTCTGTAGAGCTAGAGGATCAATCTGGGTCGCGAAAAGAGCGGAGCGGTAATCATGAAGGACCGAACCGGACTGGATTTACAACACCCTTAAGCCCTCCACTTTGCTTGACATCGCACTCACAGGTCCGGGAATCGCTCAGATAGGCTCATCAAAGGGAGGTCTTCGACGAACTGATCTGATCCCAGAGATGTTGGTCCGAGCGTGCACCCACCTCCTCCGCCACCGCGGCTCATCGTGAGCCTGAACTTCTCTTTGGGGCAACGAGACCGGACTCATACGCGGCCACTACGACCTGAGTTCGGTCACGAAGACCTAGCTTGTTGAGGATGTGACTGACATGGGTCTTTACCGTCTCTTCGCTGACGATTAGGCGGACAGCTATCTCGGTATTCGACAACCCTTCGGCGACGAGCTTGAGCACCTCGGTCTCGCGGGAAGTGAGTATGTCGAAAGTGGCAGTCGCCGCTTTGGCCTCGAACGAGCGAAGACGTGCGAACTCGCGGATTAGACGGCGCGTGACACTGGGGGCGAGCAGTGCGTCCCCCTGTGCGACGATGCGAACCGAGTCGAAGAGCTGCTCGGCGGTGACATCCTTGAGCAAGAAGCCGCTCGCTCCTGCGCACAACGCGGCATAGACGTACTCGTCGAGGTCGAAAGTCGTCAGGATCAAGACTTTCGGGCCGGTTCCGCAGGACTCGACGAGCTCTCGAGTTGCCTCGATGCCATCCATCATGGGCATGCGCACATCCATGAGGACGACATCTGGTCGACATTCCAAACACACCCGAACCGCCTCGACACCGTCACCAGCTGCACCGACTACCGCGAAGTCTTCCTGGGTCCGAAGGAGCTCAGCGAACCCGGTCCGTACGACCTCGTGGTCGTCTGCGACAACAATCCGGATGATCTGTTGGAAACCGCCGGGCTTTCGGTCCGGCATATGTGCCCCGCTCGACATCTCGTTCATAGATCATCCGTCTCCGGTTTGACTGGCAGGACGGCATCGACAAGGAACCCGCCATCAAGGGCCGGGCCGACGCGACAGTCGCCGCCGACAGCGGCCGCTCGTTCTCGCATTCCGAGCAGACCCTGCCCGCGGCCCAAATGCACCTGGAGCGCACCGGGACCGTTGTCCCGTACCCGGACCCGCAGGTCCCGGTGGCCGAAACGCAGCTCCACATCGACCGCGCACCCTGGTGCATGACGGCGAGCGTTGGTCAGCGCCTCCTGCACGATTCGGTATGCAGCGAGTTCAACCCCCGGGTCAAGGCGACCTAGCGGGCCGGACACAATGAGACGGATTCCGGCACCCGAGACGTCACGAGCGGTATCGACCAGCGTGTTGAGTTGGGCCAGACCCGGCTGCGGGACTCGCCGAGCCTCAGCATCTTGCTCGAGAGCCGCGGTGTCCTCGCGCAGCACTCCTAGCAGCCGGCGCATCTCTGTCAGGGCCGTCCGGGCGGTATCGCCAATATCAGCGAGTCGCGACGCCCCCGCAGGGGGCATGCCGGGGACGGTCAAACGGGCTGACTCAGCCTGCACCGCGATCATCGAGACGTGATGGGCAACGACGTCGTGCAATTCTCGAGAAATTCGAGCCCGCTCACCGCGTGTCGCGTTCTCGAGCACCGTACCCTCGATCGACCGTGCCGCAGCGTCGTGCGCCATCGCGTCAGCACGTGCCAGGCGCGCTGACCCAGCCCACGCCGCGAGAGGAGCCAGCGAAGCCAGCAACACGGTGAGGACGTCAGTCTCACGATTGCCATACAGACCCGCTGCGGCCATGATCGCCAGTGCGACCAGCGGCACCGTCAAAGCGCCGGCCAGGCGCTGGGCCCCTGCGTGACCGAGCCCGTAGAGAGCGATCACCTCGGCGATCAGGGCCGCCACCGTCAAGGTCTGGAACAGGCCGAGGAAGAGGATATTGGCTGAAGAAATGGCCACGGCCGCCCCGAACGGGCTGCTCCGCAGCACCGCCAGCGGCAGCGTGCCTGCCAAGCCGACGAGACCAAAGGCAAAAAAGTAGGGGGCTTGGCCCCCGACACCTGCTGACTGGGAGACGGTGACGCCACGCGTCACCGTCTCGATCAAGACAACCAGACCCAGGATCCCCGCACCGATCGCTGGCGCGCGCGGGGCGGCGACCATCCGCCGTGCTCGCCCAGCCCATCTGCTGCGCCCATAGTCCGCTCTCACCTAACCCATTGTCCCAGTCGGCAAGTCCGGTGACGTCACCCATTAGGGCTACCCGGCGCATCCCTCTCCAGAGGGACACGGGTGTGGCTGTCCCGCTCGACGGCGCTCCAAAGACCCCTCTGTAGGGTGACGACACGAAGCCACCGATTTCTTACCGTTGCTCGCATGGATGCAACGATCGAAGTGGCGGGACTGCGCAAGAGTTTCGGACGGACCGTCGCCCTCGACCGATTGAGCTTCGCGGTGGCGCCAGGCCAGGTGACGGGGTTCGTCGGGCCGAACGGCGCTGGCAAAACGACCACGATGCGAGTCATCTTGGGTCTCGATGCTGCCGATGAGGGGACTGCCCTCGTGGGAGGGCAGCCTTACCGGAGCCTGCGCCACCCGCTGAACCACATGGGCGCACTGCTCGACGCCTCGGCGCTACAGCCGAGCCGGAGCGGCCGCAACCATTTGCTGTGGCTCGCTCATTCGCACAGCCTGCCGGCTCGTCGAGTCGACGAAGTGCTCGACCTCGTCGGCTTGGCAACGGCGGCGCGGCGCCGAGCCGGCGGCTACTCCCTCGGCATGAAGCAGCGTCTCGGCATCGCGGCAGCGTTGCTCGGCGATCCTCCCGTGCTCATGCTCGATGAACCGGTCAACGGACTTGACCCCGAGGGCATCGTGTGGATGCGGGGCTTGCTCAAGTCACTGGCGACCCAGGGGCGCGCCGTGTTGATCTCGAGCCACCTCATGAGCGAGCTGCAGGATACCGCCGACCACCTCGTTGTGATAGGTCGGGGACGCATCGTGGCGGACACCAGCGTGACGGAGTTGATCGAAGCCGCCTCAGGAGACCGAGTCAGCCTTCGCACAACTGCTCGGATGGAGGCACTGAACCTGCTCACCAATGCTGGCGCCACGGTGGCTGTCTCCGATAGCGACGCGATGACCGTCTCGGGTCTCTCATCCCAACAGGTAATCGCCCTACTCAGCACTAACAAAGTGCCGTTCTCCGAGGTTGCTGCCCATCGCGCCACGCTCGAAGAGGCCTACATGGAACTCACCAAACACGACGTCGAATTCAAGACCACCGAGACAGCCGGCGACACTCAGGAAGAGGCGAGATGAACTCGACCATAACCTCGTACCTCTCACAGCGCCGGCAGGGATCGGACGGATTCGGCGCGCTGTTGCGGGCCGAGTGGACCAAGTTCCGCACGGTACCGGCCTGGTGCATGGCCGTGATCCTGGCGACGGCTGGCGCACTGGGCTTTTGCCTCTTTCTTTCCTCGAACGGGGCCAACTGCTCGGGGACGTCTCCCGGAGGCCGACCCATCTGCAACGGCCAGGCACCACCAAGCGGGCCCGGCGGCGAGCGAGTCGCCGACTCCTACTACTTCGTCCACCAGCCTCAACAGGGCAATGGGAGCATCACCGTGCAGGTGACATCTTTGACCAACGCCACCCATGGGTTCCTCCCCGACAACGTGGCGGTGAGCGACACGACCCAGCCGTGGGCCAAGGCGGGACTCATCGTGACGACAAGCACCAAGCAAGGCGCGGCCTATGGCGCAGTCATGGTCACGGCCAACCACGGAGTGCGAATGCAGTACGACTACACCCACGACATCGCGGGCCCGGCCGTTACCGTGTCTTCAACATCAGCGGAATGGCTGCGACTCGCCCGCTCCGGCGACACCTTGACGGGCTACGCCTCCGCCGACGGCACGCACTGGACGAAGATCGCAACCGCGGTCTTGAGCGGGCTTCCACAGAGGGTGCAGACGGGGATGTTCGTCGCCTCACCTGACTCCGCCGAGCCACATCAAGCAGGAATGGTGACAGCAGCGAGCGGTGTGTTCGAACATGCCAGTCTGCATGGGGGTCAGGGTGACGGGGAGTGGAGAGGCACCCAGGTTGGTGCGGGACATCCCCGTGGCCAAACGGGATTCTTCGAACCGGGGCAACAGCCGCGGCCTGGGCAATTCAGCCAGTCGGGGGGCACGTTCAATGTCACTGGCTCTGGCGACATCGGCCCCTACCTACCCCCCGACGACGCGCTCGGGAACAGCCTCCTCGGTATGATCATCGCCCTGATCGTCGTGATCACGGTTGTGGCGCTCTACATCACGGCCGAGTACCGACGCGGCCTTATTCGCACCACGTTCTCGGCGAGCCCCCGCCGTGGGCGCGTGCTCGCGGCCAAGGCGATCGTCGGCGCCGTCGGCGCCTTCGCCATCGGGCTCGTCGCCGCGGCAATCGCCCTCCCGCTCACCGAGCGTCTTCTGCGCTCTCACTCCTACGCGCCGCCGTGGTGGTTGACCGGCGCCGGCCTCACCAGTGGCACCGGGCTGCGGATCGTCCTCGGCACGGGTGCTCTGTTCGCCATCGCCGCGGTGTTGACCATCGCAATCGGGGCCATCGCACGTCGCAGCGCCGCCGCGGTCACCGCTGCCTTCGTCGTAGTGGTGCTTCCGATCATCCTCATGTTCACGCTGCCTGAGAGCGCGGCGCAATGGGTCCAGAAATACACCCCAGCTGCTGCATTGGGCATCCAAAGCAGCATTCCGCATTACCAGCAAGTGGCCTGCTATGCGACCAAGGGCTGCTTTCCTCTGTCGCCTTGGGCAGGGCTGGGCGTGTTCGCCCTCTACGCGGCGGCGTCGTCGGGCATTGCCTTCGCCCTACTGCGACAAAGAGACGCTTGATGCACACGGTTCCCGAACCCCACGCGGAGGAACATCTTGCGTCGGAGACGGAACTTGCAGGCAAGTGCTCTCAATGGCAAGACATGGCTGAGGCGCTCCATGCTGAATGGACCAAGCTGCGCACGGCGGGGATCAACTGGTGGCTCCTCGCAGGCGCTGTGCTCGTCACAGTGGCGATCAGCGCTGTCGCTGACAGTGTCATTACTTGCAGACCGGAAGTCATGAGCTGCACTCAGGACACCGCTCAGCTGAGCCTTTCAGGTATCTGGGGCGGGCAAATTCTTGTCGCCGTTGTGGCGGTGCTCGCCATCAGCGACGAGTACGACACCGGCATGATCCAAACGACGCTCGCGGCGATGCCTCGGCGAGGCACCGTTTTCGCCGCCAAAGCGCTCCTGCTCATCGCCATAGTGTTCGTCGCCGCTGCTCTCGGCGTCGGAGGCAGTTTTGTCGCCGGCCGGTTCATCCTCCCCCTGAGCGGTTTCACAGCGGCGCACGGATTTGCGGCTTTGTCGCTTGGCAACGCGCCGACGCTTCGCGCCGGCGTCGGCTCGGTCCTCTACCTCGCCTTGATCGCTCTGCTGGGCCTCGGCATCGCCACCGCCTTGCGCAACACCGCCTCAGCGGTGGCGAGCGTGCTCGGCTTGCTCTACCTCTTTCCACTGCTAGCGAAAGTGACAGGCAGCCTCACGTGGCAGCGTCGGTACGAGGCGGTTGGACCGATGCCGGCAGGGCTTGCCATTCAGGCAACAAAAGGCCTGAATGTCTTGCCGATCCAACCATGGACCGGCCTTGGCGTTCTCGCAGCCTGGGCCGCAGGGGCCATGCTCGCCGGCTGGCTGGTGCTACTTACCCGTGACGCTTGACGACGCGAATGCCGTCTCGACGTCATGAGTGGAGAGGTTCTCAGGGTCCGACGTCATCTGGGTCGACACACTGAGGACGGTCCAGCTGGGCCGACGGCGCGGAGCCTCGCCTCCGAGGTGACCGCACCCGCCGTCCGGTGGGCGACGACTGGGAAACAACACCACCTACCGGAAGGAACCGGATACGCGTCGTTTGACGGGGGTCCGGAGGTGTCTTAGTGTTCTATGACACTGAGTTCTAGGACACTGGAGCATTGACATGATCAGATTCCGGGTTGACGCGCGGTCCGGAGTGTCGCCCTACCTGCAGATCGCGCAGCAGGTGCGCCAAGCGCTACGGATGGGGGTGCTCACTGTCGGCGACCAGCTCCCGAGCGTGAGGGAAGTGGTCGCGACTACGGCTATCAACCCAAATACTGTGCTGAAGGCCTATCGCGACCTGGAGCGCGAGGGTCTGGTCGAGGCCCGTACCGGGCACGGCACGTTCGTCCGGGCTCTGCCCCCAGGTCCTCCGCCTGATACGCACTCGCGCCTCGGCCGGAAGCTGGCGGCGTGGGTGAGCGAGGCGCGTGGCGCCGGGCTCGACGACGAGGCGATCGAGTCACTGCTAAGGATGACTCTGCAGGCGCGGGCCGAGGAGGACATCGCGTGACGGCCGCGATCGAGACCAACGAGCTGACCAAGCGCTACCGCAGGGTCACTGCGCTGAACGGCTGCACGATCAGCGTTCCCGAGGGCCGGATCTCAGCGCTCGTCGGACCGAACGGCGCGGGCAAGACCACGCTGCTGCGGTTACTCGTCGGGCTCGCGGCGCCGACCGCAGGCCGGGCCACCGTGCTCGGCGGACCGCCGCGCCAGGACCCCGCGTACCTGGCGGAGATCGGCTTTTTGGCACAGGACATCCCGCTGTACCGGCGGCTCACCGCGCAGGAACACATCGGTATCGGCGCGCACCTCAACCCACGCTGGGACGCCGAATTGGTGCTGGAGCGCCTCGGCTGCCTGAACATACCGCTGGACCGGGCTGTGGGCACGCTGTCGGGGGGCCAACGCGCCCAGGTCGCGCTCGCGCTCACGCTCGCCAAGCGGCCGAGGCTGCTGCTGCTCGACGAGCCGCTCGCCGCGCTCGACCCGCTGGCCAGGCGACACTTCCTCGCCACGCTCGCCGAGGCGTCGGCGGGCGGCAACCTGACGATCGTGCTCTCCTCGCACTTGATCGCGGACATCGAGCAGCTCTGCGACCACCTGATCCTGCTCGCCAGTTCCCGCGTGCAGCTGTGCGAGGAGATCGAGACGTTGCTCGCGGAGCACCGAGTCCTTATCGGCCCGCGCAAGGACACGACAGCAATTGCGCGAACGCACGCCATCGTGGTGGAGGAAACCACCACGCGACAGACCTCGCTTCTTGTCCGGCTGAACAGCCCGGTCATCGATCCCGCCTGGACCGTCGAACAAGCGAACCTGGAAGAGATAGTGCTCGGCTACATGAGTCAGGACGAGGCCAGTCGCAGCACCAGTCCCGCGGCCGCCCGCATGTCGGCTATAGGAGGAGACCGATGACCTGGGTGACCTGGCGGCAGTACCGCTACCCGGGCGTCCTCGCCGCCGCACTGCTCGGCTCGCTGGCCGTCCTGCTGCTGATTACAGGGCTGCACGCGGCGTCGGTATGGCATTCCGTCCTGGCCAGGTGCCTGAAGGACGGCTCCTGCGCCAACCTAGGGGGTTCGAGTCTTTCCCTCGCCACCCCCACCGTCGCGGCGCTCGTCGTCGCGACGTCCGTGGTGCCGCTGCTACCAGGGCTGTTCCTGGGCACCCCGATGGTGGCGCACGAGCTCGAGACCGGAACGAACCAATTCGCCTGGACCCAGAGCATCACCAGGCGGCACTGGTTGGCGGTCAGGACCGGCTGGCTGCTGCTCGCCGCCGCCGGGCTCGCCGGAGCGGTCTCGGCCGTGGTCACCTGGTGGTCAGGCCCGAGCAACGCCCTGAATGCCGACGCTTTCATGGTCAACAGGTTCGACATCACCGACATCGTGCTGGTGGCTTACGCGATCTTCGCGATGGCGCTTGGCATCTGCGCAGGCACGCTGCTACGACGCACCCTCCCGGCGCTGGCTGTGACCGTGGCCGGTTTCGTCGGGCTCCGGGCGCTAGTCGCGCTATGGCTCCGCCTGCATTACATGACTCCGGTCACGGCGATTTACAAGCTCACGACGCAATTCACGCCGACGGGGTCCTACTTGAGCATCGGTCAGGGCATGGTGGGCCCGGGCGGCAAGGCCTTCGTGCCGTCCGGCCTCTACGGGATCGTGTCCGATGGGCTGCCGGTCCCGCCCGCCTGCCAGAACGTCACGGGCGGTCCCGGCAGCGTGATGTCCTGCATGGCGTCCCACGGCTACAAGGGGTACGTGACCTATCAGCCAGCCAGCCGTTTCTGGGCTTTCCAGGGCATCGAGACCGCCATCTTCGTCGTACTCGCGGCTGTCATGCTCGGCATCACGTTCTGGGTGCTCGAGCGGCGGGACGCATAGCGCGACCAGCCAGGGGAGTGCCGACATGCCGACTGGGTGATCTGCTGGCGCGAGGTAGCGGGCGCGGAACCCAGCAGATCGGGGCAAGCTTGCGCAATGGCAGATCCGGGCAGCGTCGACATACTCTTCTCGCTTCGCGATCTTCAGGGAGTGATCGAGACCTCGGTCACTGCCAACAGCGATCCCAGGAAACTCGGCTACGTGTTGCTGAGCGGTGGGTCACCCGTGGATTTCGCCGAGGGCTTCCCGGTGTGTCGAGCGGCCGTCGCGTATCCAGCAGACGGTTATGCAGCCGTCTTCGGCTGGACTCAAATGGTGACCTCCACAGATAGTGGTGGTGTTGGCGAATACGCGATGGATCCGATAGCGATCTACTCGGAAGTCTCAACCCCTTTCGCATGGTACGGGTTCAAGCCGACGCTGTTCGACGCTCCATCGCGTGAGACCAGGATCGACATGGTCTGGCAGGCGCACAGCTTTCTGTGTGTTTCACCCGACGCCGTGCTGACTCGTCGCGTTCAAGCCGTCGCGGGTTTCAGCTGGGGCTTCGACGTCGCGGACGGCAACATAACGATCTCCGGGCCCGCAGCCTTGGAGTCGGCGAGTTGGGACGAGCACCTGGCCCTCCTCAAATCAAACTACCCGAGCTGGGCTTTCGATCCTGGATTCAGATGCTAATGACCGTGCATACAGCGCCGAGGTCCCAATAGCCATGCCGAGCCGACGGTTCTTTCCAGCAGCGAATCGACATGGTGGACTCAGGGACTGAGCGGCCGGAAACAGCATCCATCGCCCAAAGCTCATGCGCTCGGGCAACGCAGAACGCACAAGTTGCCGTGCCTCGGTCCCATCGTGCTGGAAGAGACTTAGATCAGCTGGCTGACCTGGCCCCGAGGGTCCTGATTCGAGGGTCGTGCAAAAACATTGCGACGCGGAGCGCGTCACGCGCGACAGGCCTTCGGGGTTTGAATCCGCAATACTTCGAGACTCCTCAGAGAAGCCGCAAAACGTGCGCCGTAAAGGACACCGTGCCATGCGGCGAACGGTTCCCACGACTCGAAGCCGCCGCCATTCATCTCGCTAAACGGGGCGCCCGCTATGAACCTGCCGGTGCGCGGGTCATCACAGCTGGCACCCCCGGACCCGACTAAGAAGACGCTGCGACCAAAGATCTGGGCCGAGTCTCCTTGAGTCACGACGCCGTCGAGGGTGGGCACGGTCCCGCTCGGGGATGGGAACAGAGGCTTCCTAACCACCTGCGAAAGCTTCGAAGAGAGGTAGAGGAATTCCGACCACTGCATGCCTGCGC
>JBEKVJ010000045.1:0-26055 GCA_049514105.1 Acidimicrobiales bacterium | reverse complement strand
GGAACGTCGTAGGCATGCAGTAGCTCCACGATCCCCGCCGGCGTGCAGGGAAGTGGCCCGGGAGCACCCATGACGAGACGCCCCAGGTTGACCGGGTGCAGCCCGTCGACGTCCTTGTCGGGATCGACGGCCAAAAGTGCCCGCTCTTCGTTCAAGTGCTTCGGCAATGGAAGCTGTATGAGCAGCGCGTCGACATCCGGGTTCGAGCTGACAGAGCGCACGACCGACTCGAGCTCGGCCTGGCTGATGTCGCCCGACAGCTCCTCGTGCACAGACTCCACACCGATCTCTGCGCAGTCCTGGTGCTTCATGGCCACATAGCGGGCACTCGGACCGTCCTCGCCAACGAGGATCGTGCCGAGCCCGGGCGTGACACCGACGGCCTTTAGATCGGCGACCCTTTTCGACAGCTCGGCGCGCTCTTTGGCTGCGAGCGCCTCTCCGTCCAGCAGGATGGCGGCCATCAGTGGCGGAAGTGGCGCTCGGCGGTGAGCACCATAGAGATCCCACGTTCGTCAGCGGCCTCGATCACGTCGTGATCGTGCACCGACCCCCCCGGTTGCACCACAGCGGTGACACCGGCGTCGATCATCGCGTCCAACCCGTCCCGAAATGGAAAGAATGCGTCACTTGCTCCTGCTCCTCCTTGTGCACGGCCGGCAGCCTTGCTGCCGGCAAGTTGGGCCGCGTCAACTCGGCTCTGCTGTCCGCAGCCCACACCTACGACCTGCCCACCGTAGGCCAAAACAATGGCGTTTGACGAAGTGAGACCGCACACCCTCCAGGCAAGTTCAAGATCGCGCCACTGCTGCACGCTCGGGGCGAGCTTGGTAACTACCTGCCACGACTCAGGTGGCGACCGGAAGCTGTCGCACTCTTGGACGAGGAAGCCGCCATCGGTCTGGCGAAGGCTCAGGTTCGCTCTTGAAGGCGCGGGCGCGGCGATCACACGCATGTTCTTGCGCTTCTCGGAAAAGCGCGCCAGCGCGGCCTCCTCGAAGGCAGGGGCGACGAGCACGTCAGAAAGGGGGCCTTCGACGATCCTTCTCGCGAGTGCTTCGTCGACAGGCTCGGACAGGGCCACGATCCCGCCGAAGGCCGCCACCCGATCGCCGTCGAGGGCCCGCTCGTAGGCACGTGCGATGTCGGCGTCGAGCGCGGCCCCGCACGGGTTCATGTGCTTGACGATCACAGCCGCCTCGAGTCCGCTCGCGAAGCTGAGCCCGTCCGGGCCCACGAGCTCGTGGACGAGTCTCCACGCCGCCTCGGCGTCGAGAACGTTCAGGTAGGAAAGCTCCCGCCCGCCGTGCTGGACAGCGTCTTCCCACCAGCCCGCGGCGTGCCCCCTTGCCCTGTACTGGGCCGCGCGCTGGTGCGGGTTCTCGCCATAGCGAAGATCCCTCGCACGCTCGAGCACGACGTGCAACGTCGGAGGGAGGGAGTCGTTGGCATCCTCACTCTCATCGAGCCAATTGACAATCGCCGCGTCATAGGCAGCGGTGTGGGTGAAAGCGGCCCGTGCGAGACGCCGCCGCGTGAAGTCGCTCACCATCCCGTCGCTTCGGAGCTCGTCGAGCACGAGGCCATAGTCCCCCGGATGCACGATCACGGTGACATGCGAGCTGTTCTTCGCCGCCGAGCGGATCATGGCGGGACCGCCAATGTCCATCGTCTCGACCGAGGGGTGCGCCTCAAAAGGGTACAGGTTGCACACGACGATGTCGATGGCGGTGATGTCCTGCGCGGCCAGGTCCTCGAGATGGGAGCGAAGCGACCGGTCGGCGAGGATGCCGGCATGTACGGCCGGGTGCAGGGTCTTCACGCGGCCGTCGAGCATCTCGGGCACTCCGGTTATCTCGGCGACCTCGCTGTGGGCGATCCCGGCAGCCTCGAGCGCCTTTGCCGTGCCACCGCTGGCAACGAGCTCCACGCCCAGGGCCCTGAGCCCGCTGGCAAGTTCCACGAGGCCGGTCTTGTCGTATACAGAAAGCAACGCGCGCACCAAGGCCAGACCGTACCAGGGCGACGCGCGGGCGGTTCTAGTCGGCTCTTGGGCTGTGGATCGGCTCCAAACAGCCCACCGGCGAGTGTTCAAGGGCTCGAGCCCTGGGAGAGTAAGGTTTGTGGGGCTCCGAGTAGGGCCATAAGGGCGGCAAGAACCGGCGTCGGGCGCATTGTTTTCGGCAACGCGCTCGCTACGATCTGTCCGAGACATATCGGGATAGTTCCGAGACATATCGGGATAGCGAGGAAAATGTTTTGAGCGAGGACCTCCAGAGCAACAGATGGTGGCTCGCCTCTGACGGCCGGTGGTACCCGCCGGACCTGCATCCTGATGTTCGCGCGGACGCGCCCGACGAACAGGGCCGCAACCAGGCCCTCCTAAATGCCACGATCGGAGTCGCCCGCGTCCGCGAAAGGGTCTTCGCCGAGATCCGCGGTGAGCGTGTGATCGAGCACTCGCTCGCGCCCGGTTCCGGCGAGACGGGCTCCGAGCTGTCAGAAAGCGGACCTCACCGCCGCCCGGATCGTGGCCGCTCTCTGCGTCACGGCGCCGAGCCCCTCCCGCGCTTTCGAGAGACGCTCCGGCCGAGAACCTCGAACGAGCCCAACGAGCCCTCGCTAGCAACGCGACCGAGACCAGCGCCCGGGTGGGCGCCGAGAACCCGGGGCCGGGGCCAGCCGTCGCCGCGCGCGACCTCCCGACCGGGCATGGTCCCACCCGAGCCACCGCGCCGCAGTGCCTTTTTACCGCCAGCCCAGGCCACGACAATTTCCGCGCCGAGCGTGGCGCGACAACAGTCCGCGCCGACACCCGAGCGCACCTGGCCACCAGCTCGGGGCGGAGCCTCTGAGCCGATGCCAGCTCTTGAGACAGATCCGCCGCCGCCGCCGTCTTCGTCGCCCGAGCCTCCGCCGCCGCTCTTACAGGCCGCGCTCGCCGCACTGCAAGCTCCGCTTACTTCCCTGCCAGCCGCTCAAGCTGCTCCTTTGTCGCCTGAGCTGCTAGAGCCGGCCTCCCGGTCCAGCTCACAATTCGCTCAAACACAGGCGAATGTTGCCGAAGGGGGCCCGGGCGGGCCTCGGCCATCTGAGCAGAGCGGCTCGCCGGCGGGCCGAGTCCTGCCGCCGAGTGCACGGCGGCGCCCCGCCAGGGTCAGATCGACTTCGGACCTGCGCGACGCCGTCGCCGGTGCGGTGGCCCGTGCCGCCGCCCAAGGACCGCTTGCCCCCCACGGCCCAGACGACGAGGACGACTCGGACGCGACTTCGCCTCCGGCTCTCGCACGGCGCGTCGATGTTGAAGAGAACGGCGCGTTTGGCGACATAGCCTCAAACCAGGATGCTCCGACCGTCGCTGTCTTCGAGACCGAGACGGTGCTCGGATCACCTGAGGTCCCTGGTCCACAACGCGAGTCTGACTCATCTACGGAATACGCGCGACTAGCCGGCGAGCAAGCCTCAGGCGCCGTGCCGCCGGGTGAAAGTGGCCACAACTCGACCCCCCTCATCAACTCGCCCGCTGCGGAGGAGACGGCGCCGCCAAACCAGCCGCTCGCCGACGAGCGCGCGGACGCTTTCCCAGAACTGCCAGGCAAGTCGGGCCTGGTGGTGCCTGATGGGCTCGCTTCGGACATGCTCGCCGAGGCTTTGGTGCCGCAGGACTCACTGCTCGAGGAACGGGTCATCGAAGAGGGAACCGGAGAGATAGCCCTCCAAGGCTCCCCCCAAGACGAGTCCCTCGTCGCGCCGGAGCCCGGTGGGGCTGTACTCGAGCGGGAGCGGTCCGAACATGAGCCTCTCGCGCACACGACCGTCGTAGCTCCAAAGGCGGAGGGCGCGCCCGAAGCCAGCCTGCTCCTCGAAGAGGTAGTCCTCGAGGCTCCGATGACTGCGGTCCCCGCCGAAGCCAACCTCGTTCTTGAGCAAGCAGCCCTCGAGGCTCCGGTGTCAGAGGTCCGCGCCGGTACGGGCTCGGCACCGATCACAGATGACACCGTCGAGGAGTCGCCGTTCGCCTTCGGTGAGAGACGCTCGGCTGCCCGTCAGGCCCGCAAACCCTTGCCTGCGGCCCTCCAAGAAGCAGTCGCGGCCGGGGTGGCCCAGGACTTGAACGAGGCCGCGTCAGACTCTGGTGGACAAAGCCCGCGCTCGGCCGAGTCACAAGGTGGCAAAGGCGAGACGACCAAGGGCGCAACCGGTGGCAAGGACTCCGGCGCCAAGCCCCCGGGCATCATCCGACGCTACGGCTCGGCGATCGCGATAGTGGTGCTCTTCCTCGCAGCAGGAGGTGTGGCGGCGGGCATCGCCGCCTTTCGGGGCCCGGTCACTCCGCCGGGGCCTTCCACAGTCGTCCAAGATCAGGCTGCCTCCAACAGCGCAGTCCTCACCAGCGCCCAGTTCCCGGTCGGCTGGCAAGCAACCACGGCCAAGAGCGCGCCGAGCTCGTTCGGCCTTAGCTCGCCTCTTGTCTCACCTGGTGTCGTTCAGACCTGGCTGGCTGGCAACAAGGCCTGCTCTGCGGACCTGAACGCCGTCAGCTCTGCGATGACGCCGTCTGTTGGCAACGTGACTGCCGTGGCTTACTCCCAGGCGAGCACGACAAATCCGCTCGGTGGCCAGTGGAATATCGCCGACGCCATTGCCTTTCATACGAGCGCAGGCGAGGTGAACTCGGACGTGGCGAGGATGCAATCTGTCCTCACCAAGGCCAGTGCGCAAAGCTGTGTCGCGCGCTTTTGGTCCGCGAGCCTGCAAGCCCAGCTGCCGAGTGGCTCCCTCGTGATGATGACGGTCATGCCGCGCGCCATGCCTGAGCTCGCTCGTAAGCCAAACGGTTGGGCGATGCAGATGCAGGGCACCGAGACCGTCGGGCAGACCTCGATCCCGCTACGTTGCCAGGTCACATCCTTTGCCGAAGGCAGAGCGCAGGTGTATTTCGTCGTGTCGTCCAAGGGCGCCGCCCTGCCCGAGCTCACCGCCGCAAGGGTGCTCGTGGCTCTCGCGACCCGAGCAGATCGGCTGCGCTCGCCGAACGCCTGAGCAGCGACCCGGCGCTGGGCGCGTGCTCAGGCGAGGTAGTTGTAAAGCGGCATCGCCGCAGTGAGCTCGGTGACCCGTTTTTCGAGGACCTCGTGGCGTTGCGCGCCACCAGCTGCCAGGGCGTCGGCAATGATCTCGCCCACCTCGGCGAACTGCTCGTGGCCAAAGCCCCTGCCGGCGAGCGCCATCGCCCCGAAGCGAAGTCCGGAGCACTCGGGCTCCAAACGCTCGTCGTAGGCGAGCGAGATGGCATTGGCCGAGATCCCGATCCTGTTGAGGCGCGAAAGTGTCGCCCGTGCCTCGGCGCCAGCGGGCGAAAGATCGACGAGAAACTGATGCACGTCGGTGCCCCCCGTGACGACATGGGCCCGGGTCCGCTCCTCGGCCTTCACGAGCGCGCGCGCCATCGTCGCCGCACCTTCGAGCGTGCGCCGGATCCGCTCGCGGAAGGCCTCGGTCCCGGCCAGCTTGAAGGTGACGGCCTTGGCCGCGATCACCTGCGGCAAAGGACAGCCTTGCTCGCCGGGATAGACCGCAGCGTCAATCTTCCCGGCGATATCGCCGCGGCACAAAATGGCACCTCCCCGGGCGCCCCCGAGGGTCTTGTGGGTCGTCATCGTGCACACGTCCGCGAACGGGACCGGGTCGGGATGCGCTCCGGCGGCGACCAGGCCCGCGAAGTGCGCCATGTCGACGACGAGGGCGGCCCCTACCTCATCAGCGATCTCTCGGAAGGCACCGAAATCGAGGTGGCGGCTATAGCAGGACCAACCGGCAAAGATCACTTTTGGGCCGTGGCGGCGCGCCAGGTCCGCGACCTCGTCCATGTCCACAAGGCGACTGTCGCGGCGCACATGGTAGGAGAGGGCCCTGTAGTTGCGTCCCGCGAAGGTTGCCTCCCCGCACTGGCTCGGGTGGCCTCCATGGCCGAAGTCGAAACCGAGCACGACGTCGCCGGGCTGGCACAAGGCGTGCAGCGCAGCGGCGTTGGCGCTCGCGCCCGAGTAGGACTGAACATTGGCGTGCTCGGCACCGAAGAGGGACTTTGCCCTTTCGATCGCGAGCGACTCGATCTCGTCGACCCACTCGCAGGTGTCGTAGTCGCGCCTTTGCGGGTAGCCATCGGCGTACTTGGCCGTCAGCACGGAGCCTTGTGCCTCGAGCACGGCCCGGGGGGGCACGCTCTCGGACGCGACCAGGTCCAACATGTGGCGCTGACGGGACAATTCACCCCTGAGCGCCGCGCCCACCTGTGCGTCGAGCTCGCTGAGGCTCAACTCGAAGAGGGGATCGTCAGCGGGCGACATCCCGGCCAAAGCTAGCGGAGCCCGGCCGTTAGCGGGACGGCGCCGGTCGCCGACTCGGAACGCTCCTTGGCTCGCGACCCGGCCTTGTGCGCCGACAACCCGAGCACGACTCCTCCGGCGGCAAGGCTTATGGCGCCCCCTGCGATAAGGCCCCAGCGGGCACCGAGCTCCTGGGATACCCAGCCCACAAGAGGCGCTCCAAGAGGGGTTCCGCCGACGAATACCAGCATGTAGATACCCATCACGCGCCCGCGCATCTCCGGGGCGGACGCGAGCTGCACGCTCGAGTTCGCTGCCGTGGAGAAAGTGATGTTCGCGAGCCCGAGCGGCACGAGGAATATGGCGACAAGAACAAAGCTGGGCATGAGGCCCACCGCGATCTCGAGCACTCCGAACGCGATCGCCCCGAAGATCACAAGGCGCGTCGTCGGATGCTGTCGTCTGGCCCCGAAAAGCGCCCCTACCAAGGCCCCGGCCGCCAAGAGCGACGACAGCAGTCCGAAAGCCGCAGCCCCGCGATGGAACACGACCTTGTCGATCAGAGCGAGGGTGATCTGGAAGTTGATCCCGAAGGTGCCGACGATCCCGACCAGGACTATGGGCAAAAGGAGCTCTTTGCGCGCCAGCACGTAGGAAAGGCCCTCGCGCGTGTTGCCCCGCTGGCGCACAAGGCGCGGGGCGGGGAACAGTTCGGCTGGGCGCATCATGACAAGGCCGGCAATGACCGCTATGAACGAGGCCGCATTGCCCAAGAAGGCCCACGCCGTGCCGACGCCCTCGATGAGCAGGCCCGCGGCAGCCGGCCCGAAAATGCGGGCGGCGTTGAAGGTGGCGCTGTTGAGGCCGACCGCGTTCGGGAGCTGGTCGGGGCCGACGAGCTCGGACACGAACGCCTGGCGGGTCGGGTTATCGAGCGCGGTAGCCATCCCGAGAAGGAACGCGAACAGATAGACGTCATAAAGAGTCGCCGCGCCGCTCAGGTCGAGCAATCCGAGCCCGAGGGCCAAAAGGGCCATCGTCACCTGTGTCGCAAGGATCAGCTTGCGCTTGGAGAAACGGTCAGCGATCACCCCGCCTTGCAGGCCGAAGAGCAGGATCGGGAGGAACTGAAGCCCGGTCGTGATCCCGATCGCCGTCCCGCTGTTGTGGGTGAGACGCAGCACCAACCAGTCCTGGCCCACGCGCTGCATCCAGCTGCCCGTGAGCGAGATGAGCTGGCCGCCTGCGAACAGCCGGTAGTTACGGATCCGAAGTGAGGCGAACGTGCGCTTCATGACTCCGCGAGGGCTTGCATGATCGGGGCCGCGAGACCAAGCGCGTCGCGCTCTTGTTGGGGAAGCTGCGCGAGCCGCCCGGCGAGCCAAGCCTGGCGGCGGCTACGGTCCTCGGCGAGCAGCGCCCGCCCCGCAGCGGAGAGCGCGATCACGCTTTGGCGTCCGTCGGTCTCGTGCGCGTGGCGGTCGACGAGGCCGAGATCCTCGAGAGCCCCGATCACCCGGGTCATCGACGGCGGCTGCACACGCTCAGCAGCCGCGAGCTGTGTCGGCGAAAGGGGGCCTCTTTGGCCCAAGATGCCGAGGACAGAGAGCTGGCTGACCGTAAGTCCCTCGCTGCTGCGCTCACTACGCAGGCGACGCTCGAGGCGCATGACACCGACGCGCAGCGTGCTCGCGAGCTCGTGGATCTCGGTCGCCGGTTCTGCGGCCAATCTGTCAGCTGATGCGATCATGTCCTTAGCATAGCTCATTAGCTTTGCTAATCAGTTCAGCGACGGGCTCGGCCCCGTCGGGCTAATCGATCTCGATGGCTCCTTGGGAGGACTCGCCGGCGAAGCGGACGTCGAAGCCGGCGTCGTGCGCCGCCTCGAGCACCTCTTTGGCATGTTCGCGGTTGCGGGTCTCCAACACGATGTGGACCGCCGTCTCGCGCACTGACAGGTCGTAGCCCTCGCGCAGGTGAGCGACGGTGACGAGGTTCGCGCCGCTTTGGCCGATGCAGGTGAGCAGGCGGGCGAGGCTTCCGGGCCGGTCCGGGATGCGGGCAAAGATAACGACCCTTCGTCCGGCGTTGGTCTCCTGGCGCCGGATGACCGGGGCTAAAAGGCCCGTGTCGACGTTGCCACCCGAGAGGATCACGACCGTCGTACCGCTAGCTGGCGGCTTGATCCGGCCCGTCATGAGCGCCGCGGCGCCGACGGCGCCGGCACCTTCGACGACGAGCTTGGAGCGCATCATCAAACTCACCATGGCGTCGGCAATTTCGTTCTCTTTCACAGCGACGATCTCGTCGACATGACGCCTGATCAGCTCGATGGTGATGCCTCCGGGGCGCTTTACGGCGATGCCGTCAGCGAGGGTGGCGCCGCCTGTCAAACCGGCCGTGCGGTAGCTCTCGTAATCGGAGAGGAAGGGGGCACAGACTGCGGCCTGAACGGCGACGACGCGCACATCGGGAGCAAGGGCGTCGATGGCGCAGGCGACACCCGAGACAAGCCCGCCCCCACCGAGCGGGACGATGACCATTGCCAGGTCGTCGACCTCCTCTACGAGCTCGAGGCCGAGTGTCCCCTGTCCCGCCACGATCGCGGGGTCGTTGAAAGGGTGCACGAAATGCAATCCGGCCTCGCGACCACGTGCCTCGGCCAACACGACGCAATCGTCGAGCGAGTCACCCTCTAGGTGAACCGAAGCCGCGTAGCCGATCGTGGCCTCGGCCTTGGAGATCGACGCCTCCGCTGGCATGTAGACCTCGCAGCTCACGCCCGCGCTGCGGGCGGCGAGGGCGGCCGCTTGGGCGTGGTTGCCGGCCGAGGCGACGACGATGCCGGGTTGGGCTCCCTCGCCGAGGGCGGCGAGCTTGGCCGAGGCGCCGCGGATCTTGAACGACCCCGTCGGCTGCAGGTTCTCCGCTTTGAGGACGACGTTGGCTCCGGTGAGCTCGCTGAGCACCCTTGATTTGAAGATCGGCGTCTCGATCGCGATGCGCCGCACGGCTACGCGTGCGGTCCGGATCTCCTCGAGCCCGATCTCTGGCGTCGTTTCGCCCTCGCCCACCGCGCCCCCTAGAAGGCCCGCACGAGCTCGACCATGAGCTCGCCGGCTTCGGTGGGGTTCTTGGCCACGGCCACCCCAGCAGCCGACAGGGCCTCCATTTTGGCCTTGGCCGTGCCCTTGGAGCCGGAGATGATCGCACCGGCGTGGCCCATCTTGCGCCCGGGGGGTGCTGTCACCCCGGCGATGTAGGCGACGACTGGCTTGTCCATAGACGAGGCGATGAACTCAGCCGCCCGCTCCTCTCCATCCCCGCCGATCTCGCCGATCATCAGCACCGCTCGCGTCTCGGGATCGGCCTGGAAGGCGCTCAAGACGTCGAGGAAGCTTGAGCCGGGGACCGGGTCGCCTCCGATGCCGACGCAGGTGGTCTGGCCGACGCCCTGCTGGGAAAGCTCGTGCAGCGCCTGGTAGGTCAAAGTGCCAGAGCGGCTCACGACCCCGACAGGTCCGCCCGGAAGGGCGATGTCGCCGGCGGTGATGCCGATGTTGCACTTGCCCGGAGAGATGATGCCCGGGCAGTTCGGACCGATCAGCCGGACGCCGGGGAAGTCGCGGGTGAGCCGTGCGTTGACGAGCGCTTCGTCCTTGGCGGGGATGTGCTCGGTGATGCACACGATCACGCCGATGCCCGCCGATGCGGCGTCGATGATCGCCCCCGGAGCTGCCTTTGGCGGCACGGCGATGAAGCTCGCCGTCGCTCCTGTCGCGGCGACGGCCTCGGCGACGGTGTCGAAGACCGGAATGCCGTCCACGTCCTGGCCCCCTTTGCCGGGCGTGACCCCGGCTACGACCAAGGTGCCGTAATCGCGGTTGCGCAGCCCGTGAAAACGGCCCTGGCTGCCGGTAAGACCTTGCACGATCACGCGGGTCGTCTCGTCGACGAAGATGCTCATAGCTTCGAACCTCCTTCAGATCCGGCGGCGGCGAGCTCGACCGCGCGTCGGGCTGCGCCGAGCATGGTCTTCTCGCTGATGATCTTCTCCGAGGCGGCCTCGGCGATGATCCTGTGGGCCTCGGTGGCGTTGGTGCCATCAAGGCGGAGCACGATCTGGGCCGCGATGTCGACCCTTGCGAGAGCGCTCACGATTCCGCGGGCGACCTCGTCGCAACGCACGATCCCGCCGAAGATGTTCACGAGGATCGAGCGCACGCTCGGGTCAAGGTTGATCACCTCGAGCGCGCCCGCCATTACCTCTTCGTCGGCGCCGCCGCCGACGTCCAAGAAGTTCGCCGCCGCGCCGCCGACCTGGCTCACGACGTCGACCGTGCTCATGGCAAGGCCGGCTCCGTTGGCGATGATCCCGACAGAGCCGTCAAGGGCGATGTACGACAGCCCTTTTGACTTGGCGAGGCGTTCGCGCTCGCTCGTCTCGCCGAGGTTGTCGATCTCGGCCCACTCGGGGTGACGGAAAGCGGCATCGTCGTCCAAGGTCACCTTCGCGTCGAGCGCGCGCACCTCGCCGTTGGTCGTGAGCACAAGCGGGTTGATCTCGACGAGGTCCGCGTCGCCGTCGATGTAGCACTCGTAGAGCTTCAACAAGATCACGGCCGCGCCTTCGCGGGCTTCAGGATCGAGCCCCGCGCGCTCGACTAGGTCACGGGCCGACTCGATTGATATGCCGTCGAGCGGGTTGACATGCAGTCGGGCGACCGCGTCCGGGTCCTCCTCGGCGACCTTTTCGATCTCGATCCCGCCCCGGGCCGAGACCATCGCGAGGTGCAGTTTGGCGGAGCGGTCGAGCGTGAAGCTCGCGTAGTACTCCTTGGCGATGTCGGTCGCCTGCTCGATCCACAAGCGCCGCACGACGTGTCCCTTGATGTCGAGGCCCAAGATGTTGGCGGCGTGCTCAGTCACCTCGGCCTTGGTGGCGGCGAGCTTTACCCCGCCCGCTTTGCCCCGGCCGCCGGTTTGAACCTGCGCCTTTACGACCACGGGGTAGCCGAGCCGTTCGGCGGCGGCCTCGGCCTCGGCCACCGTGTCGGCTACCTCGCCCGGCGAGACGGGTAAGCCGTATCGCGCGAAGTACTGCTTTCCTTGGTACTCAACTAGGTCCACCGGTCACCTTCCTGTTGGTCGCTTCGGTCCTCGGACCTCGGCAGCTTCAGCTCAATCGCTGTTGACCCCCGGTTGCCCGTCACCTGCTCGCTCTCGGGCGTCGAGCGCATCTTCGAGCCAAGAGGCGATCTCGGGCAAGTGAGCCCCGGGCGTGAAGACCGCACTCACACCAGCGCTCTTTAATGCCTCGATGTCGCGCTCGGGGATTATCCCGCCCACGACGACGATCACGTCCTCGAGTCCTTCGGCCTTGAGCCCGTCGATAACCTTCGGCACCAAAGTGAGGTGCGCTCCGGACAAAAGCGAGAGGCCGACCGCATCCGCGTCCTCTTGCATCACGGCCCGGACGACCTGTTCGGGCGTCTGGTGCAGGCCCGTGTAGATCACCTCGAAACCTGCGTCACGCAAGGCACGGGCGATGACCTTCGCCCCCCGGTCGTGGCCATCGAGGCCTGGTTTGGCCACGACGATACGGTAGCGACGTTCCATCCCAAGGCGATACTAGGCAGTAAACCATGCCCTGAGACCAATCGGGCCCTCAGGGCTTTAGCGCCGGCAGCAAAACAAACGCGATCAGGCTCAGGTGCAAGCCAGCGGCCACCACGACACAGCAGTGGAAGACCTCGTGGTACCCGAAGACTCTCGGCCACGGGTCGGGGCGCCGGCGAGCGTAGACCACGGCCCCCATCGTGTAAAGCAGGCCCCCTGCCATCATGAGCGAGAAACCGGCCACACCCAGGTAATGGAAGAACTCGGGCATGGCGCCGACGGCGATCCACCCGGCGGCGACATATGGCAGTGCCACCGCCCATTTCGGGGCGTCGAGCCAGACAAAGCGCATCACGACCCCGGCCAGCGAGGCCGTCCAGACCAGTCCGAGCACGATCCAGGCGTCGGTGTCGGGAAGCGTGAGGCCCGCCACGGCGGTGTAGGTGCCGGCGATGCAGACAAAGATCATGGAATGGTCGGCATGGCGCATCCGTCGGCGGGCGATGTCGGACCAGTGGACCCGGTGATAGAGCGCGCTCGTGCTCAACATCGCCCAGACGGCAAAGCACGCCACAGCTGCGCACAGCTCGGCCTTGGTCCCGCTCGCCTCGAGCCCGATGAGCGGTCCGACACCCAACATCACCACCGAGGCACCGAGGTGGAACCACCCGCGAAGTAACGGCTTGGTCTTTTCTGCCCCTGGCAGGCTCGCTTGGGCCACCCGCACCACGGGGGCCACACTACCTACTGGTCGGTAGGCTCGCCAGCCACCTGCGCGACCCGCTCAATCGGGCTCAAAGCGAGCAAGAAGCGCTTCTCGCCGTGGGTGGGGAAACAGATCGTGGCGCGTGCGTCCTCGCCCGCGCCCTGCACCTCTATGACCACGCCTTGGCCAAATCGGGTATGCACGACCGCATCGCCGGGCACGAGGCCGAGATCCTCGGCGCCGCTGCTCGAAGGGCCCGAGGACGCCGCACGGCTGGCGGGCGTGGCTGGCCCGCGGGCAAAGTTGCGCTCCCCGCCTTCAAACCCGCCCCAACGCGGGCTGTTCGCGCTTGGACGGCCGGTGCCGATCACTATCCCCTCCCCCACGTCTTCGATGAGCTCGTCGGGGATCTCCTTTAAGAACCTGCTCGGGAAGCTCTGCTGGATGCTGCCGAAAAGAAGTCGGCTCCACGAGTGAGTCAGGTACAAGCGCTCGCGGGCGCGCGTCACGCCGACATAGCAGAGCCGGCGCTCTTCTTCGAGCTCGTCAGGCTCGCTCAATGACTGCGAATGCGGAAAGAGCCCCTCTTCCATCCCTGTGAGGAACACGACGCGGAACTCGAGACCCTTGGCCGAGTGCAGCGTCATGAGCGACACGCTCGCCTCGTCGTCGGCCACATCGGTCGCGGCGACCAGTGCTGTCGACTCCAAGAAGGACTCGAGATCAACATGTTCCGAAGCGGTGTTCATGAGCTCCGCGAGGTTCTCGACTCTTCCTTCGGCGTCGATGGCCCGCGAGCCGCCGATGTCGATCTCGGCCTCCAACAGGTCCCGATAGCCCGTGCGCTCCAAGATGAGCTCGATGAGCTTGTCCGGCGGGCCGTCTATGAGCTCGCCGGAACGAAGCTCTTCCAACAGGCCTAAGAAGCTCTTCACGCCGGAAAGGGCCTTGCCCGTCACCCCGGCTTGTTCGGCGCGTGCGAGCGCCCCGGCAAAGCCAAGCGGATGCCCTGCCCCGAAGGCGATGAGACGCCCGACCGTCGTGTCCCCGATCCCGCGCCGCGGCGTGTTGATGATCCTGCGTAGGGAGACCTCGTCACCGGGATTCGCAACGACGCGCAGGTAGGCCAAGACGTCGCGGATCTCGCGTCGGTCGAAAAAACGCGTCCCCCCGATCACGCTGTAGGCGATCCCGCGGTCCGCGAGCGCCGTCTCGATGGCACGGCTTTGGGCGTTGGTCCTGTAGAAAACGGCGATGTCGCCGTAGCTGATCGCCTCGTCGCGATGCAAGGTCGCGATCTCGGTCGTGACGAACCAAGCCTCGTCGCGGTCGTCCCCGGCGCGGTAGCGCCGAATGCGGTCGCCCTCACCGAGGGCGCTCCAGAGGCGCTTTTCCTGGCGCAAGAGGTTGTTGCCGATTACGGCATTGGCGGCGTCGAGGATCGTCTGGCTGGAGCGGTAGTTCTGGTCCAAGATGATCATCGTCGCGTCGGGGAAGGCCCGCTCGAACTCGAGCAGGTTGCGCATCTCGGCCCCGCGGAAGCGGTAGATGCTCTGGTCGGTGTCGCCGACGACACAGACGTTGCGACGGGCCTGGCCGAGCTGGATGACGAGTTCGTTCTGGGCGACGTTGGTGTCCTGGTACTCGTCGACAAGCACGTGCTCGAAACGCTCCGAGTACAGATCGAGCACGTCGGGGTGCTCGCGGAACATGCGCACGGTACGCACCAACAAGTCGTCGAAGTCCATGGCGTTGGCCGCGACGAGACGCCGCTCGTACTCGCCGTAGGCGTCGGCAATCTTCCTCTCGTAGATGGTCCCCGCCCGTGCTAGGTAGGCGTCCGCGTCGACGAGGTCGGACTTGGCCGAGCTGATGACACCCAACACGGCCCGGGAAGGGAACCTCTTGTGGTCGATTCCGAGGTCGTCTAGGACGTGCTCGACGAGACGGCGCGAGTCGCCGTCGTCATAGATGCTGAAGCCCGGCCGGTACCCGATCCGCTCGACGTTGCGGCGCAGCATGCGGACACACGCGGCGTGGAAGGTGGAGACCCACATCCTCTCGGCCTGTGGACCGACGAGCTCGACCACCCGGCGCCGCATCTCGTCGGCCGCCTTGTTGGTAAAGGTGATGGCTAGGATCCGCCACGGCGCGACCCCCGTCGCGACCAGGCGGGCGATGCGTCGGGTGAGCACCCTGGTCTTGCCCGAGCCGGCACCGGCAATTACAACGAGCGGACCGTCGTCATGAAGCACCGCTTCGCGCTGGGGACCGTTCAGGTCCGCGACGAGCTCGGCGATGACCTCCTCCGGCGCGCGACCGGACCCGAAGGTCCCCTCAGCTCCTCCGCCCTCGAGGCGTCCCTCGGCATCGGGAAGCGTCGGCAGTCTCTCTGGGCGCGCGCGACCGCCAATAGGGGGGAGATCTCCGAGAAGGTCCCACTCCTCGTCTCCCCAGTTCGCGGGAGACCGTGGGGGCGCAGACGACATCAGACCCGACACTACCGGCGCCCGGCACCGCTTATGGGCAAGCTCGACGAGTCCACCGACGCGCTCGGTCGGTTGACCAGCCAGCTCGCAAAAGGCCGCGTTGAGCAATACCTCGACCGCTCGTCCTAACACGGCCACCAGCCGTCGTGGCTGGGTTGCGCGGAGCTCACTCGGCGGGCGGATCCTCGCCAGTAAGTCCCTCCACCGACTCGCGAAGAACCTCGCCATGACCAAGATGGCGGACGTGCTCCTCAATCATGTGAGCCTCCGCCCGACCGTTTCATCCAGGTGGCTCACCGCGCTTGATTCACCGACCGCAGCGAAACTGGCCCTCTGGCCCCTCGGCGCATGCAACGTGCCGGCTGTGCGCGCGGACCGACCAGCAAGAGCGCCGGCTCAGGATCGGGCCGCCTTCGCGCCCGTCACGAGACGTTCCCGATCGAACATCCGAGCGACGAGCCGCAGTGCCAGCGCATCTATCACCGCCAGAGCGAGCGCGAACAAGACTGCGACCGTGAAGCTCGCCTGGATCACATTGGTCCCGAGGAGCACGACCATCCCAAGGGGCGGGAAGCTCGCGATCATCCCGAGCTGCTGGGCGACTCGGACCTCGCTCGCTCTGACAGAAACCGCCATCCCGACCACGATGGCCCAGCCGGCCAACAACGGCGTGAGAAGGGCAAGTGCCAGTAGTATCGGACCCTGGTCGAACACAGCTGAGGCGTTCACTGGGTTGGCGAAGAGCCCAACGGCACCGAGGAAGACCCCGAAAACCACATAGGAGAGGGCCAAGGTAGGGATCATGACCGCCGCCGCCTTGCCCAAGATGAACTCCTGTCGGCGGATGGGCGTGGTGAGCAACGGCTCGAGGGTCCCCTGCTCGCGCTCGCCGACGACGCTGTAGGCGGCAAGTGTGGAAGGCGTGATGACCGGGATCAGCAACAATAAGAGGAGGGGAAGGCTGTAGTAACTGCCGACCGGCTCGGACGGCGAGCCTAGAAAGACCGCGAGGACGGGCTGGATGAGGAAGATCGCCGGGAGGATGACCATGGCGACGACGATCGACCGTTTGCGGCGGTAGTCGCGCAGCTCCTTCGCGACTACGGCGCGCACGCGTTTGGCGTCGATTTCCATCATTGCCTGCGGGCCTCGACGTCGTCGTCGATCAGCTCGAGGTACACGTCCTCGAGCGAGTGCCGGGCCTCTGTGATGGACAGGACATCGGCACCGGCTCGAACCAGCGCACGAGTCAGCTCCGGCGCAGCAAGCCTCGGATCGGAAACTGAGAGCACATAGGAGCCGGGGTCGTCGCTGTGCCAACCCTCGACGCCCTCGGCGCCCTCAAAGAGCCGTTCAGGGTCCCCAAGTGGCTCGAGGATTCTCACGACAAGCGCGTTCGCGAACAGCTGCGCCCTCAGCTCGTCGGGCCGGCCGACCGTGCGCAGCGTCGTGTTCAAGATGGCGACCCGGTCACAGAGCCTCTCGGCTTCTTCGAGTCGGTGAGTGGTGAGAAAGATCGTCACGCCCTTTTGGCGAAGTCCGCTGATCAGCTCGTGAACCTCTCGAGCCGCCACGGGGTCAAGGCCCGAGGTGGGTTCGTCTAAGAACATGATCACCGGGTCGCTCAAGAGCGTTCGCGCCAGTCCCACCCGCTGGCGCAGTCCCTTGGAGAGCCCTCCGCATAGATCTCCCGCACGGTCGCTCAGGTTCACGGCCTCGAGGGCGTCTGCGATACGCGCTTTGGGCTTCGCCAGACCGTAGAGACCGGCGAAGTACTCCAGGTTCTCGGTCACAGTCAGTCGAAGGTAGAGCCCAGGTGACTCCGGCATGATCGAGATGCGCTGGCGGATCTCCACCCCGTTCTCGGGTCTGAGCGGGATCCCCGCGATCGTGGCCGTGCCTGAGCTCGGGGTGATCAAGGTGCCGAGAGCGCGCACCGTAGTCGTCTTGCCGGCGCCGTTCGGGCCGAGAAAGCCGAACACCTCCCCGTGGGCGACCTCGAAGGACACCTCGGAGAAAGCTGTCCTGGAACCGAAGCGCTTGGTCAGCTGATCGACGACGAGGGCCGCCTTGTCTTTGTCTACCTCAAGCGCCCGCGCCGCGGTGACCGGCCGAGCCGGCGCGCCTGGGCCAGGCGCCCGCGGGCCGGTCCGCACGAGCGCGCCAGCGCCCGGACGCTCCCTCGGCGTCACGGCCGGGCTGATCGCTCTGGTGGCGCCATTGGCCGTCGCCTCGAGATCAGCGGACTCGAGAGCGATCCACAGATCGCGTTTGAGAAGACTTGCGAGCAACAAGAAGAGCGATCGCTGAACGATGAAGGGACTACGGGCCCGAGCGCGGCAGGAGAAGGCGACGGCTTGGCCCGAAAGCGCCTCGAAGGGCCTCTCGGGACTTAGGAGATACCGCATCGAACGGACCCGCAGGTGGTGATGTCCCGGCTCGACTGACAGCTCGAGGCGCTGACCACTCGAGATCGAACCAGCGAGCCTCCCGTCAACTACGACCTGCCAGGCCCTGTCCTGACCGGCAAGGCGCGAGCCCGAGCCACCTCGCGAGAGCTCCAATCTCGCCGCCGCGGTGGCGCCGCTTGGGTCAGTACCGAAGCCCGCGAACACCGACGGGCCTCCTCTCTGCGCTAAATGGCGCCTCTACGAAGCGGGATCTCGAAACCATGACAAAGGCCATCGGCCGAAACGGCGCCCAGTTGCTCACCTTGGTCGCAGTTGCCAGCCGGTCCCCGCAGGCATTGGCATGGATCAGGCCCCGGACCGAGGCTGAGTCTAGGGTCCAGCACCGATTGTGAGCTTGCCACCAGGATGCAGCCGGGCATGACCGGCGCCGGCCAGAGGCGCTAGGCGTTTTGTGACCGCGGTGTGCCTGGCGCTCACTCCCACTCGATGGTCCCCGGTGGCTTCGAGGTCACGTCGTAGGCGACGCGGTTCACGCCTTGGACCTCGTTGATCAGCCGGCTCGAGATGCGCTCCAATACGTCGTAGGGCAGGCGGGCCCAGTCGGCAGTCATGGCGTCCTCGCTCGTGACCGCCCGGATGATGATCGGGTAGGCGTAAGTCCTCTCGTCGCCCATCACCCCGACCGAGCGGATCGCAGGAAGGACTGCGAACCACTGCCACAGCTGTTTGTCGAGGCCCTCGCGGGCGATCTCCTCGAGAACGATCTCATCTGCCTTTCGGAGGATCTCGACACGCTCGGGAGTCACCTCGCCGACGATGCGCACCGCGAGGCCTGGTCCCGGGAAGGGCTGGCGCCAGACCATCTCTGGCGGCAGGCCGAGCTCCTCGCCGATCGCGCGGACTTCGTCTTTGAACAACAGGCGCAGCGGCTCGACGAGCTCGAGGTCCATCTCCTCGGGGAGTCCCCCGACATTGTGGTGCGACTTGATCGTCGCCGCCTGCGCCGTGCCCGACTCGATCACATCGGGATACAAGGTCCCCTGGACGAGGAACTTTGCATCCTTGTGCTCGAGAGCAACCTCTTCGAACAGGCGTATGAACAGTCGGCCGATGACCTTGCGCTTTTCCTCCGGGTCGCTCACGCCGGCGAGCGCCTCGAAAAATCGCTCCGCCGCCTTCAGGTGAACGAGGTCAACGGCGAACTGGTTCAAAAAGGTCGTCTCGACCTGTTCGCCCTCCCCGGCGCGCATGAGGCCGGTGTCGACGAAGACCGCGGTGAGCTGGTCGCCGATCGCTTTGTGAACAAGAGCGGCCGCGACAGACGAGTCGACCCCGCCCGAAAGGGCGCACAGTACCTGGCCCGAGCCCACCTGGGCCCGGATCGCCTCCACCTGCGACTCGATCACCGACGCATGCGTCCACGACGGCCTCGCGCCACAGATGTTGAACAGGAACCTCCGCAGCAGCTCCTGTCCCCTGTCGGTGTGGACCACCTCAGGGTGGAACTGCACGCCGTAGATGGCGCGCCCGGGGTCTTCGAGCGCGGCCACGGCGACATCAGCCGTGGACGCCGTCACCTTGAAGCCCGCTGGCGCGGCGACGATCGAGTCCCCGTGGCTCATCCACACCTCGGCCGAGGCGGGCCAGCGGTCCATCAGCACCGAAGGCTCCTGCGCCCTTAAGGCGGTGCGGCCGAACTCAGCCGTGCCTGTGCGCGCGACGCTCCCGCCAAGCATCTGGGTAAGCAGCTGCGCCCCGTAACAAATGCCGAGCACCGGCAAGCCGGAGTCGAACACGCCCACGTCCACAGATGGGGCCTGGGGGGCATAGACCGAGCTCGGCCCACCGGACAAGATGATGCCGCAAGGCTTCCGGGCGAGCATCTCGGCCGCGGACATCGAGGCAGGGACGATCTGTGAGTAGACGCGCTCCTCGCGCACGCGCCGGGCGATCAGCTGCGCGTACTGCGCCCCGAAGTCGACGACGAGGACCGTGTCGTAATCGGCGGCCATCTCCCGGCCGCTAGCTGCCCATGCCGACGGACTGGGCCCTTTGTAGCTGCTTGCCCTCGGTCTGCAGCGCCGGGGCCACCATGACCTCGGCCTTGTGGAACTCGCGGATCGTCTCGTAGCCGCACGTCGCCATGGAGGTCCGCAATGCCCCGAACAGGTTCATCCGCCCGTCGTTCTCGTGCGCTGGGCCTAGCAGGACCTCGCGCAGCGTGCCGCGCTGTTCCACCTTCACGCGAGCTCCCCGCGGCAGGCTCGGGTGGAACGTGGCCATGCCCCAGTGATAACCGCGCCCGGGCGCCTCGTAGCAAGCCGCGAGCGGAGAGCCGATCATGACGGCGTCGGCCCCACACGCAATGGCCTTGGCGATGTCGCCCCCACGGCTCATGCCGCCGTCCGCGATCACCTGCACGTAGACGCCCGTCTCCTCCAAATGGCGCGAGCGCGCCCCGGCCACGTCCGCGATCGCCGTCGCCTGTGGCACGCCGATGCCGAGCACGCCCCGGGTCGTGCAGGCGTTGCCGGGACCGACACCGCACAGCACCCCGGCAGCCCCGGTGCGCATGAGGTGCAGGGCGGCCGGGTAGGAGGCACACCCGCCGACCACGACCGGGATCTCGAGCTCACGGATGAACCTCTTCAAATTGAGCGGCTCGGAGTTCTTCGAGACGTGCTCAGCTGAGACCACCGTCCCTTGGATCACGAGCAGGTCGAGCTCGGCTCCGAGCACGGCCGCGGCGAGCCGGGCGGCTCTCGGCGGGGTGACCGCCCCACAGGTTGTGACCCCGGCCTCTTTTATCTCGCGGATGCGCTGGCCGACTAGCTCGGGCTTTACCTCCTCGAGATAGATCTGTTGCATACGGGCGGTGGCCTTGTCCGCTGGAAGCTCAGCGATCTCAATAAGGAGGGGCTCGGGGTCCTCATAACGCGTCCACAGGCCCTCGAGGTTGAGCACGCCGACGCCGCCAAGATGGCCGATCTCTATGGCCGTCGCGGGGCTCACGACGCCGTCCATGGCAGAGGCCATCAAGGGCAGCTCGAAGTCGTAGGCGTCGATCTTCCAGGAGATGTCGACATCCTCGGGATCTCGTGTGCGTCTCGAGGGGACGATCGCGATGTCGTCAAAGCCATAGGCCTGTCGCCCGGACTTGCCGATCCCGATCTCGATCTCGCTCACCGGTTGCCTCCTGTGCGTGGTGCGTTCGTGGAACTCATCAACCTAATGCGAAGCACTCCGGTCGCCTTGCGATCCTGCTTCGACCTCGGACAACGCGAGACCGTCCTCAACGCACGATCAGGCCTCAACGCACGATCAGGCCTCAACGCACGATCAGGCCTCAACGCACGATCAGGCCTCAACGCACGATCAGGCGGGCGGCGATGGCGAATGGAAGCGCCGCGATCGCGAGCACGACGATCCTGAGCCAGTAGGGCGACCCCGCGCTGGCGAAGAAGGCCGCGTTGATGGCCGAGACCGGGACGTTGGGAAGCGTGCTGTGGCTCGCGAGGATGCGGGGCAGGAACGAGGTCGCGATCAGCGCCGCCACCGCGGCTAAGGGCGCGGCAACAAGCGGGCCGGTTGCTGCCACGGCTATCCCGGCGGCAGCGAAGGCGAGCACCGCCACTCCAATCGCGGTCCCGTGCGGCAGGTAGAAGAAGGCGGCAACGCCCAAGGCGGCAATAAGCAGGGCGATGACAGCCCGCAGATGCAGCGTCGCCCGGGCGGCATATACGAGCAGGAGCGCTGCTACTCCGGGCACGAGAACCGAGACGATCGCGGTTATCCCGTCGACCACGCGACGCGAGGCGCCATGCCTGGCGGCGTCGCGCACCAGGGTGTCGCCGCCCGAGCCGGCGATACGAAGCGCTGTGTCCGAGAGCGAGGTGGCCGCGCCGGCGAAATACGGCAGCTTGCCGATCCCGATGCCGACGCCGAGCGCTACGCCCAAGACGAGCCAGACGCGACCTTTTAGCACTGTTGGTCCCCGCGCGCTTGCGCCTGTGCACTCAGCCCGGACCGGCAGTAGGGTCGCCTCGTCGTCGACACCAACCCCTCGGCGCCGCCGCGGCGTTGAACGCGCGTGGCGGTTCTCCCCGGAAAGGCCAGTGCCATGCAGGTAACACGCTTCGGCTTACAGATACCCAATTTCACCTTCCCCGGCGTGGAGGACGGGGAGCTTTTCGAGAAGGTCGACCAGATCGCGGTGACCGCCGAGGAATCAGGTTTCGACTCGGTGTGGGTGATGGACCACTTCTACCAGATCCAGCACGTCGGGCCGCGAACCGACCCCATGTTCGAGGCCTACACCTTGCTCGGTGCGATCGCGGCACGGACGAGGAGGGCTTCTCTGGGCACGATGGTGACCGGCGTCACCTACCGCAACCCGGCCCTTTTGGCAAAGATCGTCACAACCCTCGACGTCATCTCCTCGGGCCGGGCAATCCTTGGCATCGGGGCGGCGTGGAACGACGACGAGCACGCCGGCTACGGCTTCGAGTTCCCAACGGTGTCTGAGCGCATGGAGCGCCTCGAGGAGGCCCTGTTGATCTGCCGGGCGATGTTCAGCGAGGAGACGCCGAGCTTCGCCGGCCGCTACTACAACATCGACGCGGTCTTGAACCGGCCCCGGCCAATCCGGCCCGAGGGCATCCCGATCCTCGTCGGGGGCGGCGGCGAGCGCAAGACGCTCCGCCTTGTGGCGAAGTACGCGGACGCCTGCAACATATTCGGTGACCTCGCGATGGTCCGCCACAAGCTCGAGGTGCTCGAGGCCCACTGCGAGGCCGTCGGCCGGGACCCGGGCGAGATAACCAAGACCCGTCTCGGCACGATCCTCGTCGGCGAGACCACGGCCGAGGCTGATCACAAAGCGGCCTTGATGGCCGGGGCACGCGGCCTCGAGGTGGCGGCGCTTCGCGATTTCATGTTCGTCGGAGACCCGGACTCAGTCTGCGAGCAGATTGCTCCGTTCCTAGAGGCCGGTCTCGACGGCATGATCTTCAACATGCCTGACGCGCAGGACATCGCCCCCATACGCCTGGCCGGCAATGCCCTGAATGCGGCCTTCGGCTGAAGCCTCGCAGGCCCGCTCAAACAGGTGCCACAGGCAAGAGCAGGTCGTGGGCGGCCTCGCGCACCAGAGCACCCAGCTGATCAGTCGGGATGTCCGCGAAGACCTCGCCCGAGAGCACGAGGGGCCCCATCACTGCCCCGAAGGTGCAGGCAAGGCGCACGCGCTCGCGCGCCGAGAGGGCTGGGTTGGCCAGCACCTGGCGGAACAGGATGTCGAGGTCCTCATGCTCGGCGTCATGTCCCTGACGGTGCAGTTGTTCGAGCGCGGCCCGATTGCGCTCGTGCAGCACGAAAAGGCTGCGGTGGCGAAGTATCTGCTCAACGAGTCCGTTCAACAGCTCCAGCCACGCGCCGGATCGGAGATCACCGAGGTCGACGGTGCTTAGGGCGCCGCGCCCGAACTCGTGCAGGCGCATGTGCAGGGCGAGCAGGATCTCGTCCTTGCTGGCGAAGTGGTAATAGATCGCCGCCTTCGAAAACCCGAGCCGTTCCGCGATCTGGCGAAGCGAGGTCTTCTCGTAGCCCTGTTCGGTGAACAGCTCCATGGCAATGTCCAAGATGCGCTCGCGCGTGCTCTCCTGTTCGGCGCCACCTTCCGGCCCGCTCAGGCCCGTCTCCGATGTTGGCTTGACCATTCCGATCATTCTACTTGACAACCGGTAAGTAGGGCACTTACCATACGGCAAGTTAGCTGATCTGACGAGGGCTGGAGCAAGAGATGCCGAACGACTCGATGATCCAAGCCGAAGGGCTGAAAAAGCGCTACGGCGCCACGATCGCTTTAGCCGGGGTCGATCTCGACGTGCCGACGGGCTCGATATTGGGGATGCTCGGGCCGAACGGGGCCGGCAAGACGACTGCGGTGCGCATCTTGACGACGCTCGCTCTCCCCGACGGAGGCCATGCACGCGTCGCCGGCTACGACGTCGTCGCCGAGGCGGCCCAGGTGCGCCGCCACATCGGCGTGACCGCACAGGACGCCACTTTGGACGAGATGCTGACAGGACGCGAGAACCTGGCCATGATCGGGCGCCTCTGCGGACTCCACAAGTCCGAGGCGCGCTCGAGGGCGGTTGAGCTGCTCGATCAGTTCGACCTCGCCGAGGCGTCTGACCGAGTTCTAAAGGGCTACTCCGGCGGCATGCGCAGGCGCCTCGACCTCGCCGCGGGATTGGTGACGCGCCCGCCAGTGCTGTTCTTGGACGAGCCGACCACGGGCTTAGACCCCACGAGCCGGGTGAGGATGTGGGGCATCATCCGCTCTCTGGTCGCGGACGGTGTGACGCTGCTCCTCACGACGCAGTATCTCGATGAGGCCGATGAGCTCGCGGACCGAATCGTGGTCGTCGACCACGGGGTGGTCATCGCGGCGGGGACTGCCGCCGAGCTCAAGACTAAAGTCGGCGGGGCCCGCCTCGAGGTGACTCTGAATGCTGCTGACCCGAGTGCGATTGGCACGCTCACGCCTTTCGTCGCCGGTGAGATCCATGTAAGCCACGATGGCCGGCGCCTCAGGGCACCGGTTCGAAGCGGCGCCGGCCTCGCCACGACGATCGTGCGGGCCCTAGACGAGGCGGGCATCACCGTCGATGACGTGACCTTGCACCAGCCGTCGCTCGACGACGTCTTCTTCGCCCTCACGGGGCACCCGGCCGATCAATCCCCGGACACCGAGCCCACACAGCTAGCTCCACAAAGCGAGACAGCTCGGGCTGACGAGCCACCCGAGACCGAGAGGGAGGTCGCTTTCAGATGACCGTCATCACCGCGAGTGTCGCCCCAGCCCGGGCGGCGTCATTGGCAGATCGTTTGTTACGCCAGCTGAGCAACGTCGTCGTGCTCACCGGTCGCAACTTGCGCCACATCTCGCGCGAACCCTTGCAGCTCTCCGACGTGACGATCCAGCCCGTGTTGTTCACTGCCCTTTTCGTCTACGTCTTCGGGGCCGGGATGATCCTGCCCAACGGCGGCACTTACGCGAACTTCGCCATCGCCGGCATGCTGGCGCTCAACTTGACCACGTCGGCAATGGGGACCGCTGTCGGTCTCAGCAACGACTTGAACGGTGGCATCATCAGCCGATTTCGCTCCTTGCCGATGTGGCGGCCGGCGATCTTGGTGGGACGGTCCGTGACGGACCTGTTGACGGCGACGATGTGCACCTTCTTTGTCCTTGTCACCGGTCTGCTCGTCGGCTGGCGTCCAGAGTCGAGCGCGATCTCGACCGTTGGTGGCATCGCCATCTTCTTGCTCTTTAGCTACGCCGTCTCGTGGGGATGTGCCTGCATCGGCATCTTGAGCAAGGGACCCGAGTCCGCTCAAGGAGTCGGCCTTGTCATCTTGTTCCCTCTCGCGGTCGTCTCCAACGCCCTCGTTCCGACCGCCCGCATGCCCGCGGCGCTCAGATTCGTGGCTGACTGGAACCCCGTGAGCGCCGTGACGGCCGCAGCCCGACAGTTGTTCAACAATCCCAACCCCTCTGCGGCCATGCACGTCTGGCCGATGCAGCACCCAATCGTCACGACGCTGTTGTGGTCGATCGGGATGCTGGCTGTGTTCGGCCCGCTCGCGGCTCATCTATTTGCCCGCCGGACCCGCGCCTGACAAGGCACACGAACAGCTCGTAGAGCATGCGGGCGGTTGCGCCCCAGATCACGTCCTCGCCCAGGTCGAAAAAGTGCATCACCCAGGCCGGGTCGTCGAGAAGGTCCCACTGCTCCTGCCAGTAGTGGCCAGGGGCGACGAGGTCAGCGAGGCTGACCACGAGCACGCAGTCGACCTCGTCGGGGCAAGCCTTAAGCTCGGGGCGGCCAGTTGCCAGCGCCACGAAGGGAAGGACCGGGACAGAGCGCCGCGAAGCGTGCACTATCGGGAGCTCGCCGACCACCTCGACCGCGTCGGGCGGCAGTGCCACCTCTTCGAGGGCCTCTCGCAAGGCCGCGGACAGCGGTGATTCCTCCGGCTCGATGCGCCCGCCCGGAAAGGCGATCTCTCCCGGATTGGTCCGCAGGTGCCCTGCGCGCCGGATCAGCACGACCGAGCTTGCGACCTTGTCGTCGGACGCGTCTGGCGCCAGGCCAGCGTCACTTTGGCCGGCCATGAGCACGATCAGGACAGCCGCGCCTCGCTCGGAGTCCTCGGACACGAGCATGGTGCGCGGCACCCGGGCCTGGGCGGAAAACGCCTGGCGCAGGTCCGCCAGGCTGAGCCCGACGGTCGCGTCTGAGATGTCGGGGCCCAAGGAAGACTCGACCCGTCTCGCCCAGGGCGGTCTGGGAATCACTTGTCGGACCACGGGCGCAGTGTAAGTCAGGGCGAGGCGTCGCCCTTTCGCCCCTTGTGGCCAAGCGCGACGACAGCCGGGCACAAGCCCGGCTGTCGTCGCGCTTCTGTTAGGTCGCGCAGAGCTACGAGCTACA